>JAVKDJ010000045.1:0-369851 GCA_040222275.1 Cyclobacteriaceae bacterium | reverse complement strand
GGTAAAACTGCCTTGACCAAATTAGGGTGCTTGCCAATTCTGGGGCAGGAACCTGTCCAGGTCATTGACCTTGGCATCAGGGATTTGTTCCAGTGTTGTTTTTAGCCATTGATAGGGTTCTACCTCATTGAGCTTGCAGGTAGCAAAGAAAGAGTACATCATCGCAGCTCTTTGAGCGGCAGGGTGTGACCCGGCGAACAAATAGTTTTTCCTGCCCAACGCCAATGGCCTGATAGCGTTTTCGATCAGGTTGTTGTCTATCCGATAGTGCCCGTTTTCAGTGTAGCCGACAAGCCTGGGCCATAGGCCCAAGGTATAATTGATAGCTTTGCCTATAGTGCTCTTAGGGGCAACTTTATCTTGTTGGGTGTCCAGCCATTGTTTCCATTTTTTGAGGATGGGCTGGGCCTTTTCCTGCCTGGCCAGCTTTCTGTCAGTGTCGCTTATTTGATCATCGCTGGCCGTACGTTCTATTGCATACAAGCATTGGACCACTTCCAATGCATGTTCGGCCAGCTGACGGTCATTGTCCAATGCTTTTTCAAAATACCTGCGGGCATGTGCCATACAGGCCAATAAGGTCACACCCGGGCGTTTGCCCAGTTCATTGTAAGCAGCATATCCATCGGTTTGTAAATGCCCCTGGAAACTTTTCAGAAAATCATGGGGCCCTTTTTGGGAACGACTGGGCTGGTAATCAAAAACAGCCAGCTTTTTTCCCGGGGCATGGTAAACCCAGTGGTAACCTATATGGGTAGTGCCTTGTTTGTGGCTGTCCTGTACCCTGATCGGGGATTCATCGGCTTGTAAATAATCCTGTTGTTGAACTTGTTCGGCCAAACGATCATAAAGTGGCTCTAAAAGGCTGCAAGTAGCATTGAACCAACCATTGATAGTGGATTCGGCCAACTTTATACCTTCTCTTTTGTATATCTGTACCTGGCGGTAAAATGGAAGGTGGTCCACCCACTTGCTTACCTGTATGTGGGCCAGTAGCCCGGGACCTGCATTGCCCTTGGGTATTGGAAGGCTTGGAAGCTGCCCAACAATGATTTTATCCTGCTTGGGCTTTACATATTTAGGACGTACAATACGCCTTACATACAATTTGGCAGGAACATGTTCAAGTATTTCGGTGACTTCTTCGCCGATCTTTTTCATGCCTTCTTCCAAACCTTCAGGCTCTATCACCTCTTCGGTACGGGGTAAATGTGCAGGCAATAAGGCCCGGACCGGATGTTTTTTCCCTTTAGGCTTTACCTGTTTTTGGTAGCTAATTGTCTGGGCCGATGGCTCAATCCCGACCACTTCACTTTCCAGGTCAAACAATCCTAGCTGATCATTATTAATGGGAATAAACCGCTCGGATTTGCTCCCGAAAACCAATCGTTGAAGGTCGCCATACTGTTGCTTCAACTCGGCTAGGTCAGCCTTCAATTGCTCGTATTCCGAACGGGGAATAGTGATTGTTTCTTCAACGATATATTGGCCTTGTTGCACACAGCGAAAATACAATCAACGAAGAAAAAAACTAGGCAACAGAACTATTTGTTAAGATTTATTTTCAGCGTTTACGCTGATGGATGTTTTTGATCGAAAGGCCATCGATCAACATGACCATCCGGGCATAGTCCAATTTGATGCTTCCAGCTTTCTTGTCATATCCGGGGAATTCGAAAGTGCCACGTTCCAAACGCTTGTAGTACAAAATGAAACTTCCACCTGTCCAGTGAAGCAGCTTGACCTTGTCACGGTTTTTGTTGATGAACAAAAACACATCTCCATTGTGAGGGCTCAGGGTCAGTTCATTTTTAATCAGCCCAGACAAGGAGTCAAAGCTCTTGCGCATATCGGTAGGCTGGCTGTAAAGCAGGTAGCGGTGTTCAGTAGATAAGGTAAACATCCCGCTAAACTAAACGCACACATCAAACTAAACCAGATGTGTACGACCGCAGGCTTACGTAAAACGCGGACATTTCTTTCAACTTACTTTTCTCCAAACAGCGTCCATTGAGTATTTGCCAGGGCCTGTAAAAAACAAGGCCAGGTACGAAAACAAAAACAACAGTGCCTTTTCCTGCTTGCTAAAACCATCATCGAAATGAACCATAAAATAGGCTGTCAGCATGGTGATGATCAGAGGAATAGTGGCCCATCGTGCAAATAACCCGAGCATTAAGAGCACTGAGCATATCACCTCGGCAAAAACAGCCAAGCCCAGGCTCAGTTCCGGGCCTAGACCCAGGGGATCACCAAATTTGATCGGCCCATCGGCAAAGAGTTTCATAAACTTTCCCCAGCCATGCCCATAAATCATAAACCATCCTACAGATAGCCTAAGGAGTAAAAGGCCTAGGTCTGGGTTTTTCAATTTGTCCATTTTATTTTTTGGCTAAATAAGTTACTTAAATCAAAATTACAGAGATGCTCTCTCCTTGGAAAACAGTTTCTCGCTTGGCTGTTCGGGAAGGGTCTTCTGCCAATCTTGAATTTGGCCGATCAGGCCTTGCACAATGTCCTTTTGCCCTTCTTTCAAATCAGTTTTTTCATAAACATCCGTAGCAATATCATAAAGTTCCACATAACTCAGGTCATCGTTTGCTACCAGTTTCCAGTTTTTGTCCACAATGGCATACGACACCCAGTGATCAGGCTTGCTTTTGCTGGCAGGCCACCCTGCATTCATTTTCCAGAAAAGTGGTTTGGTTCGTGAAGGGTAGGGCTTGCCCTGGAGTGTAGCAACCTGGCTGATACCGTCTGGTTGGTAAGTTTGTGGCAGTTCCACACCGGCAATTTCACAGAAGGTAGGTAGCAGATCTACTGCAGACATCAATGAAACATCATCAATGGCCCCCGCCTTGATTTTTCCTGGCCAGCGGGCAATAAATGGCACGCCAATACCCCCTTCGAAGAGGGCTGCTTTATAAGCCTTTCTTCCGCCAGTGATCCCTTTGGAGCCGGCGATGTTGTAACCAACACCGGTAGCCGTATCCAGATAAGTCTTCAATTCACCTGCAGTCGCTGATCTTGCCGGGCCATTGTCGGAGGAAAATACAACAAGGGTGTTGTCGGTCAAATTTAGCCTGTCCAGTGCATCCAGCACATTGCCAATCCTTTCATCGGCATGGGCCAGGACTGAGGCATAAATGTTGTCTGCTTCTTCTAATTCCCTAAAACCCCATTGGTACTTTGGCACCACATGGTGTGGGGTGTGCGGCTCGTGCACCCACAAGTTCACAAAGAATGGCTTACTGTCATTCTGGGCTTTTTCTATAAATGCAATGGTATTGTCTGCATCTTCATAAAAAGGCATTTGCTCTCCCGAGCAGTTGAAGGCACCATAAGCATCGTATCCATATTTTCCAGGGGAAGGCGAATCCACCACCATGTTGTTTGATAGGTGCCATTTACCAAAGTGCGCTGTGGCATAGCCGCTTTGTTGCAATAGCCTTGGTAGAAGCGTAGTTTCATAATCCAACCAGTCAGGCATATTTCTTTTTGCGTTTTGGGGAACCCACGCAAAATGTCCGTCTATATTGTGCCTTGCTGGGAATTGCCCGGTCATCACCGCTGTTCTGCTTGGAGAGCAAACCCCACTGGCGACTGTGAACCTCTGAAAATCCGTCCCCTCACTGACCAAACGATCTATGTTTGGTGTTTTTACATAGGGATGTCCATGCACACTGAGATCGCCCCAACCCCAATCGTCAGCAAAGATGAAAAGGATGTTGGGCTTTGTAGGTTTATCTTCCACAGTTCGGTTTTCTGGCTGAGGACTACAGCTGAAACAAACAATAAATAAAGTCAGGAATAAATTGATGATTCGCATAATTTAAGTGGTTTTATGTTCATATAACAAATGTATATAAATGGTTAATAATATGCCTAATTTATTGCTATAAGTAATTTATGTGCAAAAAATGAATCACTTTATATCAATTTTTAAGTGGAAAAGCATTTTTGATTGCTGCAAATTACATGTTGAAAGCAAAGGCCATGTTATTGGCAAAGCGTCATAGTTTTTCAATCGATAACCAGTTCAAATCACATGTTATATGGGGCAATCATTCATACAGCAACATATGCCTCCACAGAAAGGTGTGGTATATTCACTTAAAAAAATTAGCTAAAACCCCAATCATAAGGAATTCAAATTTTGGACAAAAAAATGACCAATCTGATGAAATTTAGACAATACCTCGGCCCATGGCTTTTATGCATTCTTTTGTTGGTTTGCTGTTATGCAACAACCGCCCAGAGCACCTCTGATAGGTCGCAATACTACCCTGCATTTAGCTGGGAAACCGTACCGGTAGCTTTTCATTTTGGAAAGAAAGGGGCATTGATGACAAAAGAGGAAGCCCAATTTGTAGCTTCAAAATCCAACTTTATCTGCCTGGAAAAAGCCCATGCCAATGAGCAATTTGAATACACTGAAGATGCCATAGAGGCAGAAGCCAAACAGCTGAAAAAGTACAATCCTGATATGAAGGTCATTTTTTATTGGAATACTTTTTTGGACTATTCCATGTTTAGGGCGCACAATGAATATCAAAAGCACCCTGAATGGTGGTTGAAAACTAAAAGTGGTGATTTAGATTTGAAAAAAGGATCGTTGAAGCGTTATGACTTGGCGAATGCCCAGGTTAGAAACTGGTGGACAGAGGTCGCTAAAATGGCAGTTGTAGATGGCAGCACCGATGGGGTATTTATGGATGCTTTTCCCCAAATCAAAGCCACGGCCAATCGCCAACTATGGGGAGATAAAAAATTCGAAGAGGTCCAACAGGGCCTCAGGGATATCATAGAGGAAACCAGGACCAAACTTGGAAACAACAAGTTGCTGGTTTATAATGGCATAAGGTCAACCCCACAACTTCAGATAGGGGATGACCACCAAAAATCCACCGACGCTGTGATGATCGAACATTTTGGCCATTTTAATAGCGGTACAAAGGAAAGTATGTTGCTCGATATCCGGGAGATGGAGAAGGCAGGGAAATCTGGCAAGATAGTGGTGTTCAAAGCATGGCCGGGGTTTGCCTGGATCGATAAAGAAGCCATGAAAAGACCATTGAATGAGAAGCGCAAAATAGCCAGGGAGAACATAGAATTTCCGCTGGCTGCCTTTTTGGCTGGAGCGCAGGAAAACTGCTATTTCATTTACAACTGGGGCTACCGAATGGAAATGGGCTGCCTGGAATGGTATCCGGAGTTGGACAAGAAATTGGGAAATCCACTGGCAGATGCCAGCCAATCGGGATGGACGCTCACAAGGGAATTTGAACATGCCTCCGTGCGTGTAAACCTGGAAACGAAAGAGGCCAAAATCAACTGGAAAGAATAGCGAACCATGAACCCAGGTCTGTACCATATTAAAAACCATAATTTGCTCAGGTCGTCACCTGTCCTGATTGTTTTGGCTTTGGCAATATTGGTTTCCTGCACCTCTGAAGAAAAGGTACAGGAGGAGCCGATACCGCAGGAAGTATCCGCTGACCCTCTGGACAATTATGTGGATTGGGGCATCTATCGGGGCGATAAAAAAGCCAATCAGTTTGCAGAACTTGCCCAGGTACATGCCGCCAATGTGCACAAACTTGAGTTGGCCTGGAAGTACGAAACCGGCGATGCAACCAAAAGTTCTTCTATGCAGGTAAACCCGATCATTGTGGATGGCGTCATGTATATATCCACACCATCGCTCAATGCAGTTGCTCTGGATGCCGGTACAGGAGAGGAGCTTTGGGTTTTTAAATCAGCCATGTACAATGAGGACCAAACACTTTTTCGGGGAAGGACCCGTGGGGTCACCTATTGGAGGTCAGATGATGGGGGAGATCAGCGTATTTTTTTATTTGTCAAAAATCGCGTTTATGCCATTGCAGCAAAAACGGGTAAATTGATAGAATCATTTGGAAAAGGGGGCTACATTGACTTGCGCGAAAACCTCGGGATGGATCCACAGAAAGCCTCGATTGAGGTCACTTCCCCCGGGATTGTTTATAAAGACGTGCTGATTGTGGGGGCAAGGGTGCCAGAAGGTTACAACTCCACGCCAGGGAACATCAGGGCTTTTAGTGCTGTCACCGGGGAGTTTAAATGGGCATTCAATTCCATACCAGAAAAAGGTGAATACGGATACGATACCTGGCAATTCGAAGAAGGAGAGCGCTACGGAGGTGCCAATGTGTGGAGTGGATTTACCATCGACGAACGTCGTGGGTGGGTCTTCTGCGCTACGGGCTCGCCATCCTTCGATTTTTATGGGGCCAACCGAAAGGGAGCCAACCTGTTTGGAAATTGTGTATTGGCTTTGAATGCCATGACCGGTGAACGTATCTGGCACTACCAGACAGTACACCACGATATTTGGGACTATGACAACCCTTCTGCCCCAATATTGGTCACCACAACAGAGGGAAAGGAGAAAAAAGATGCGGTGGTACAACTGACCAAACAGGGCCTGGTATTTGTGCTCGACCGGGAAACTGGCGAGCCACTTTTTCCCACGTTGGAAATGCCGGTTCCAGCCTCGACCGTAGAAGGGGAGGAGGCCTGGCCAACCCAACCCATACCGGTAAAGCCACTCCCTCTCAGCAGGCAGGGAATCACAGAGGCAGACCTGACCCAGGTGTCACCGGAATCCTATGAACATGCCTTGGCAGAATTTGAGCAATATGGGGCGGCAGGCATTTTTACCCCGCCATCCGCCAGGGGTACGCTTACCAGCCCCAGTCTTCTTGGAGGTGTAGAATGGCAGGGAGGTTCTTATGATCCATACAGCAATGTCCTTTATGTCAATGCCAACAATGCAGCCAGTATATCGAGGTTGAAAAAAGTTTACGAATCTGCCAGCGAAGAATTGACGGACCTGGAACTGGGCCGTATCATCTATACAAACAATTGTGCTAGCTGTCACGGCCATGACCGGCGTGGGGTTCCTCCTACATTTCCACCGGTTGTAGGGCTAGCTTTAGAAGAAGATGAAATCAAAAACACGATCAAGAATGGTAAAAACATCATGCCGGCGTTTGGTCAGTTGAACAATAGGGAACTTGCAGCCATTACCAAGTTTATAGCCAGCGATGAACCCCTGGCACAGAATGGCCAGGATACAGCCAAGGCACAATTCAGGTATCTGCACATGGGGTATGACCTGTTCCTGGATCAGGACGGATACCCAGCCACAGCACCACCCTGGGGAACCCTCAATGCCATTGACCTTACTACCGGCGACTATTTATGGAGAAAGCCGCTTGGTGAATACCCGGATTTAGTCAGGAAAAACATAAGCAACACAGGCACCCTCAACTATGGCGGGGCTGTAGCCACTGCTGGCGGAATTATTTTCATTGCAGCCACTGCCGATGAGAAATTTAGGGCCTTCGAAACGAGCCGGGGAAAATTGCTCTGGGAATACGACCTTCCGGCTGGTGGGTACGCCACACCCAGCGTTTATATGCACAATGGCCGTCAATATATAGCAATTGTTGCTGGGGGAGGTGGAAAAAACCGTACCAAATCAGGAGATAACATTTTGGTTTTTGCCCTGCCGGAAAAAGAAGGTACCGAGAAGGAAGCCAGGGAGGCCGATGATAAGGGGTGGATTTCCCTTTTTGATGGAAAAACCCTGGATGGGTGGGTTAGGATGAACGGATTTCACACCTACACAGTAGAAGATGGGACCATTATTGGCAGGACAACCCCAAACAGCCCAAATTCCTTTCTATGTTCATTGCAGGAGTTCGACAATTTCGAATTGGAATGCGAAGTATTTGTGGATGATATAACGAACCAGGGCATCCAGTTTCGATCCTCTGCCCGTCCTGTCTCTGAGCGGGACCATCCCCTCTGGCGAGCTGGAAGGGTATGGGGCCCCCAGTTGGAGATTAGGAGGAAAATGGGTGAAAAAATGATCACAACTGGCATGCTCTACGGGGAGGCCACACCTTTCAAATGGCTTTCATCCAAAGAAACCATTGAGAAAGGCCATGACCACTATATTTCAGACGGCTGGAACGCACTCCGCATTGTGGCCGATGGCCCACGCATGCAGACTTATGTAAATGGACACCTGATAGAAGACCTTACCCATGAAGAGCTGTATGAAACGCATTCGAAAGGTTTTATTGGCCTGCAAATCCATGGAATCAAAGGCCAGCGACAGTTCACGATGGGCTGGAGAAATATTAAAGTGAGGCCACTATGAAGCAACCTTTTTTGAATAAAATGAACCAGGCTATGAATCATATTAAAATAACATTTTACAAAGACATCAGGGTTCAAATTTTTGTGCTCTTGGTTGTACTCGCAGGCTGTAGTGCAAAGCAAGCTGAAACAACCCAGCAAAAGCCCAACGTACTGTTTATTTTCGCGGACGACCAAATGTTCGAAAGCATAGGGGCTTTGGAAGGTTGCCCAGTAAAGACCCCAAACCTGGACAGGCTTGTGGACCAGGGTGTTTTGTTTTCACATGCCTACAATATGGGTTCTTTTTCGGCTGCAGTATGTGTGGCGAGCAGAACAATGCTGAATTCGGGTGCTTTTTTATGGAAAGCTGCTTCATATTCCCCGAAAGCCAACCACCGGGACAAGAACTCACCGGGATCTACAAAAGGATACCATATAGAGCCACAAAAACCTGAAGGTTTTTGGTCCCAGTTTATGAAGGAAGCTGGCTACAAGACCTATATGACAGGAAAGTGGCATGTGCCGGGTGTAAATGCCGCTGAATTATTTGATACTGTGATGCACGTAAGGCCTGGCATGCCAAACCAAACCAAAGAAAGGTATGCGCGCACATTCGATCCAAATGAAGAAGATACCTGGTCGCCATATGATACTTCCAAAGGAGGATTCTGGAAGGGTGGAAAGCATTGGAGTGAAATTGTAGGCGATAATGCGATCACTTTTATTGAAGATGCGAAAACCACTGACGACCCTTTTTTCGCTTATGTGGCGTTTAATGCGCCCCACGATCCCAGACAGTCTCCTAAAAAGTATGTAGATATGTATCCGCTGGAGGATATAGCGGTTCCAGAGAGTTTTCTTCCTGAGTATCCATACAACGAATATGCCGGTGCTGGCCGCACATTGAGGGATGAAAAACTAGCCCCTTTCCCCCGGACCGAATACTCCATACAGGTCAATCGGCAGGAATACTATGCCATTATCACGCACATGGATGAGCAAATCGGCAGGATACTGAATGCATTGGAGGCTTCAGGCAAGGCAGACAATACTTACATCTTTTTCACAGCAGATCACGGTCTTGCCATAGGTGACCATGGTTTTGTGGGCAAGCAAAATATGTATGAAAGCAGCATGCGCGTGCCCCTGATGGTAGTGGGGCCTAAAATCCCCAACCAAAAGGTGGTTGACGAGTTTGTGTACCTTCAGGATGTGATGGCTACTGCACTCGACCTGGCCGGATCAGAAAAAGCCCAACAGGTAGATTTTAACTCGCTGATGCCACTGGCGACCGGGCAAACCAAAAAGAGCAACTACCCCACCGTATATGGCGCCTATTTCGGTTCGCAAAGAATGTACAGGACGAAAGATTACAAAATGATTATTTACCCCACAGCCAATATGGTGCGGCTTTACGATATGAAGAATGACCCTAAGGAAATAAATGACCTGGCAGGGGACAAAGAAAAACATGCCGATTTGCTCAAAAAGCTTTTCGAAGAATACCAACAACTTCAGAAGCAAATGAATGATCCCGTGGACATCACCGAATCATTTGACAATTTCATGAATGGGATGCCAGCACCTTCGTTGGCAGCAATGAACTAGATCGAAATGAATACTACCAAAATACTTATTGTTTTTTGCTTTCTGTCGATAGTTGGTCTAAACGATTCTTTGGCCCAACAAAAAAAACTGAAAGGAAGCCGCCCCAATATCATTCTTGTGATGACCGATGATCAAGGTATGGGCGACCTGTCCTGCATGGGGAACCCAATACTCAAAACCCCAAACATTGACCGTTTTTATGAAAAATCTACCCGGCTTACCGATTTTCATGTGAGCCCTACATGCGCTCCAACAAGGTCGGCAATTATGAGTGGCAGGGCACCATTTAAGAATGGCGTCACCCACACTATTTTTCAACGGGAACGCATGGCCCTGGATGTTTTTACATTGCCGCAGGCTTTGCAGTCGGCTGGTTACGAAACGGGTCTTTTCGGCAAATGGCACTTGGGCGATGAGGAGGAATATTTGCCTCAAAACCGTGGATTTGATGAGGTGCTGATGCATGGTGCAGGCGGTATTGGGCAGCAAAAACATGGAGACTTTCCTCCCAATAGTGACAATACCTATTTCGACAATGTGTTGCTGCGTAACGACACCATTGTGCAGACCAGCGGCTTTTGCACGGATCTATTTTTTAAAGCCGGATTGGCCTGGATCAAAAAACAACACGAGTCAAAAAATCCATATTTTGCCTATATAGCGCTCAACGCGCCACACGGGCCCATGATTGCACCGGATAAATACAAAAAACGCTTTCTTGATGATGGATATGATGAAAATACCGCTGCTCGATATGGTATGATCGAAAACATAGACGACAACTTTGGGATGCTTATGCAAAAACTGGAGGAGTGGAACGCACAGGAAAATACCCTGGTGATTTTCATGACAGACAATGGCATGTCGATGCGTCCGATTACCAAAAACGGAGAGCAAGTGGAAAGGTACAATGCGGGATTAAGAAGTTATAAAAACTCACCCTATGAAGGGGGTACGCACGTGCCATTTTTTATGCAATGGAAAGGTATTCTTGGCGAAGGGGTTGATGTCAATGCACTGACAGCTCATATCGACCTGTACAAAACCTTTTGTGAACTGGGAGGAGTGAAACTGCCCTCAAAAATGCAGGAAATGGATGGGCGTTCCCTGTTGCCTCTGCTGGAAAACCCAAATTCAGAATGGCATGACAGGGAGTTGTTCGTACACTGTGGGCGGTGGAAACCAGGAGAGCGCAGCGACGCAAAGTATGTGAAATGTGCCGTGCGTACACCACAATGGCGGTTCGTAAATAATACGGAGCTATATGATATTACCTCCGATCCCGGAGAACAGAAGGATGTGGCTGCTTCCAATCCTGAAGTAATTAAGCGTCTGAGGAAGTCTTATGACAAATGGTGGTTGTCTGTTCAGCCACTGATGGTGAACGAGGGCTTGCCAGTGGTAAAACCAGACGATCAGCCTTTTGCAAAACTCTATTACAAACAGAAACAAGAATTTGGAATCCCCAGCTGGGCTCCTGAAGATTTATAAAAAACTCATGAAAAAAAGAATTTCCTTATTTTTCTTTATGGTGATACTTGCGGTTTTTCACGCAAGTGCCCAGGAACTTAGGCCTGCCAGGCTATTTAGCGACCACATGATTTTGCAAAGGGAAATGCCCGTACCTGTTTGGGGTACGGCTGCTCCGAAAGAGGAAGTTGCGGTGGCCTTTGCCGGCCAAACAAAATCCACAAGGGCAGATAAGGATGGGAAGTGGATGGTTAAACTCGATCCTTTGACGGCTAGCAAAGAAGGACGACAGATGACTATTTCGGGCAAAACCAAGGTGGTTGTTTCGGATGTAGTGGTAGGAGAAGTTTGGATTTGTTCCGGACAGTCCAACATGCAGTTTGGGGTGAGTTCTGTGCCGGAATTGAAAACCTTGCAGCCTTTTGCCAAAAACCTTCGAAGTTTTGAAGTTAAAAGAACCGTTTCATTAGAAGAAGAAGAGGATGTGCAAGGACGCTGGGAAGTTACCAACCCAAGCAGTGCAGTGGCCTTTTCATTTGCTTTTTTTCTGGAAAATATTGCTGATATCCCGGTGGGAATCATTCATGCGTCATGGGGCAGTTCGTCCATAGAGGCCTGGATGCCGCGCGATATGGCTGGCAATCTGCCTCATTTCAAAACCATCATGGAGGAATTTGATGCAGATAATGCCACTCAAAATAGAATAAAACAAATTTTGACTACTCCCAATGGCTGGTCAAGGCAGGAAGATATTTTTCTCAGGAGACAGCCCAACATCCTCTACAATGCGATGATAAAGCCCTTGTCGCCATTTGCCAACAGGGGGCTCGTATGGTACCAGGGCGAGCGCAACACCCGATACCTCTCCGGGATGCCTGAAGTAACTGAGGAAAATTGGTTTCATCGCGTCGCTGGTATGAAGGAGTACGGAGATATTGTGAGCCAGTGGATTTTGCGCTATCGACAGGAGTGGCAAAACGACAAGATGAACTTTATGATAGTGATGTTGCCCGGCTATGGCAAGGGAACAGTTGACAATCCTGACATTGATCCTGAAGACCCGACAGCAGACTCCTGGGCATGGATGCGTGAATCCCAGTTGCAGGTACTTGGTTTGCCAAATGCAGCTGTTGCCAATACCATAGACCTGGGTGATGTAACAAATATTCATCCAAAAGATAAACTCCCCATTGGCCAACGTCTGGCACTTCTTGCTGCTAAAAATACCCTTGGCCAGGATGTTTTGTCCAAAGGGCCCATAATGGAGAGCGTAGAAACCAACGGAAACCAGTTGGTAGTTCGGTACACAAATGCCACTGGCCTGCGAACAAACGACAAAGAAGCCCCTTCCGGTTTTTGGATAGCCGATGATTCTGGCAACTGGAAAAGGGCAGCAGCGAAAATTGAAGGAGAAACGGTTGTTTTGAGTGTGCAGGAAATTGAGCGCCCGGTTTATGTGCGTTACGCCTTTGCCGGCAAGCCGAAGGTCAACCTCGTCAACGCTATGGGATTGCCAGCTTACCCTTTTAGAACAGACAAATTTTAAACATTCGAAAGCAATGAAGTCATATACATACATTTTAAATCTTGTTAGGAGTACACATCAATCAGGCATTCAATTAATTGTTTTACTCTTTATCATTGGAATTGTGGGTTGCAACGCACCAGAAAAGAAAGCAGAAAAGAAACCAAACATTGTCTTTATATTGGCCGATGACATGGGCTATGGCGATGTATCTGCCTACAATGAAAACTCCAGGATACAAACACCAAACATAGACCAATTGGCTTCTCGCGGAGTGATGTTTACAGATGCACATACAAGCAGTTCTGTGTGCACCCCGACGCGTTATGGGATATTGACAGGCCGGTACAACTGGCGCTCGAAGTTGAAAAAAGGCGTGTTGGGCGGCTACTCCAAAGCCCTGATCGCACCGGAACGTGTAACCATTGGAAAATTTCTCCAAAAAGAAGGCTACCAAACGGCTTACATTGGCAAGTGGCACCTGGGTTGGGATTGGGCTTTCGTCAATGAGGATTCGTTAGGTCAGGACAAGTGGGATGCAAAAACCACGGTGGACTATTCCGTGCCGGTCAAAAACGGTCCAAACACCCGGGGTTTTGACTACAGCTATGGTTTCAACGGCTCTCTGGATATGGCCCCTTATGTGTGGGTAGAAAATGGGCAAGCCACCATGGTACCCACCAAAACAACCGTAAATAAGGGAAAACAATCCTGGTGGAGGGAAGGGCCAACTTCCGATGACTTTGACCATGAGCAGGTCTTGCCGGATATTACAAAAAAGACAGTCCAGTTTATAAATGAAAAAGCGAATGGAGAGCAGCCGTTCTTTGTTTACATGCCTTTACCAGCACCTCATACTCCCATCCTGCCCACCCCGGAATTCCAGGGCGTGAGCGGCCTGGACAACCCCTATGGGGATTTTGTGATCATGGTGGACTGGGTAGTAGGTGAGGTGATGAAAGCCCTGGAAGCTCAAGGGGTAGCAGAAAACACCATCCTGGTATTTACCAGTGACAATGGCTGCTCCAACCAGGCCGACTATGACCAGCTGGCCACCAAAGGCCATGACCCGAGTTATGTATTCAGGGGACACAAGGCGGATATTTTTGAGGGCGGCCACAGGGTGCCCTATGTGGTTAGTTGGCCAGCAAAAGTGAAGCCGGGTAAATCCAACCAACTTGTTTGTACTACCGACCTTTTTGCGACTGTTGCTGACGCGATAGGCACCAAACCGGGTGATACTTTTGCAGAGGACAGCTACAGTTACCTGTCAGCCATGGGTCTGGAGTCGTCCTTCGAAACCAGAATGAGCATAGTTCATCATTCCATCAATGGCTCATTCGCTTACAGAAGGGGAAACTACAAAGCTATTTTCTGCCCGGGTTCTGGAGGTTGGAGTTTTCCAAGACCAAATGATGATACTATAAAAACCCTGCCTCCATACCAGTTCTATGACCTTTCCAGGGATATAGAAGAAGAAAAAAACCTATTCAACGATAAGCCGGAATTATTTGAACAATACCGTGAGGAGCTGGCGTTGGTCGTGACCAATGGAAGGAGTACCGATGGCGCACCTCAGAAGAATGACGGGCCTGAAACCTGGCCACAACTTGGCTGGATGGCGGGACAGGAGGCAGCAAATAAATGAATTTTGGACAATGAGGCTGTCTCAAAAGTCCAACAAACCGTCATCACGAGCACAGCGAAGTGATCTCAACCTTGAATTGCACACTGTATAATGAGATTGCCTCACTCCGTTCGCAATGACGAAATACTTTTGAGACAGCCTCCACGGTTTACACGAAGTGAAATAAAAAATTAGATAACCAATGAAAATGAAAATGAATACTCAATGCAGGTCGCTGCAATTGGCAGGGCTGTTGGTGCTGGCTTTGGTTTTTTCAGCAGGGTGCACACAGACCAAAGAAAAGGCAGAAGTCAAAAACCAACCCAAGCCCAACATTATTTTTGTCATCACTGATGACCAGGGCTATGGGGACCTGGGCCATACAGGCAATAAAGTAATCAAAACACCTGCTATTGACAAGTTCGCGGCTGAGGCAGTGAGTCTGACCAACTATCACGTAGGTACGACCTGCGCACCTACCAGGGCAGGGTTGATGACAGGACGAAACTGCAATAGAAATGGCGTGTGGCATACCATTATGGGGGCTTCCATCCTCAATCGTGAGGAGGTGACCATCGCCAACCTGCTACAGCAAAATGGCTATAAAACCGGAATGTTTGGTAAATGGCATTTGGGTGACAATAGCCCTTTTCACCCCGAGAATAGAGGGTTTGATGAGACCTTTTACCACGGCGGTGGTGGAGTGGGCCAGACACCCGACTACTGGAACAACGACTACTTCGACGATACTTATTTTAGAAATGGAAAACCGGAAAAGAAAGAAGGGTATTGCACCGATGTGTGGTTCAGCGAGGCGATGAAATTTATAGAAAGTAAAAAGGACAGCCCTTTCTTTTGCTATCTCAGCCTCAATGCGCCCCATGGCCCATATAACCTGCCAGAGGAATATTACAATATCTACAAAGACGAAACCAGGATAGAGGAGACTCAGAAGCGGTTTTATGGGATGATCACCAATATCGATGATAACTTTTCCAAACTCCTGGACAAAGTAGAAAGCCTGGGGCTGGCCGAAAACACCATCGTTGTGTTTACCACCGACAATGGCACTGCCAGGGGCTATAGTGTCGATAAAAAAACTGCTCAAGTGTATGGATACAATGCGGGTATGCGCGGCACCAAGGGCAGCCACTACGATGGGGGGCATAGGGTGCCTTTTATCATCAGGTGGCCGGATGGAGGCTTGAGCGGTGGCAAAAAACTCAATGAACTGGTGGCGCATGTGGATGTATTGCCCACGTTTATGAAGCTGACCGGAAACAGCTTTAACCCCGAAAAAACGATGGATGGAGCAGATGTCAGTGGCTACCTTTTAGGAAAAGAAGAAGCCCCAAAAAGGTTTTTAGTTACAGATACGCAGAGGGTACCCTGGCCAATAAAGGGAAGGAACAGCTGTGTGATGGACGGCCAATGGCGCTTGGTTGGCGGCTCCCAACTCTATAATGTGGCAGAAGACCCGGGCCAGGAAAATAACCTTGCCGACCAATACCCGGAAAGAGTGGCCGAAATGAATGCTTTTTACGAATCCTGGTGGGAAGATATGATCAAAGAGACCAAGTTTTCGGTGATAGATTTAGGTAGTGGGGAAAAGGATGTGCTCACCTGCCATGATGCCCGCACCATCGACTACTACCCACCGTGGAACCAGCAGATGATCCGAAAAGGAAAGCCGATGGAACCTGCCCCATTTTCAGTGAACTTTGTGTCCGCTGGCAAGTACAGGTTTCACCTAAGGAGGTGGCCTTCGGAAAGTGGGTTGGCACTTGGTGCGGCGCTGGATGATGGTAAACCCGAAACGCTCTATGAAGCACCGATTTCCAATGGAAAATCCATGAAGTTTGCCAGGGCCTATTTGAAAATTGCGGATAACAGCATGGAAGTAGCTGTTGACAATACCATTGAAGCTGCAATATTGGAAATGGAAGTACCAGAAGGTAAAACCGAACTACTGGCCTATTTCGATATGGAAGACGGCACCCCGTGCAATGCATTTTATGTGGATGTTGAGAAGGTGAATTGAGATCGCCAGATAATAAGGCTACTCTACCAGCCTCGATGGAAATGGCTACAACGGAAGTGAAGTACTTTAGCACTGAAATTGTACCCCTGGATAGTTGACCTAATTATCATTTCTTGATATTTATAGGTAAATAATTTGCACTTGATTTAGTTTGTGTATCATGAATGCAAATAAAGTGTATAAACGTGCTTAAAGAGATGTAGAAATACCTGTGCAATCAACTGATATTTGCCTATCTTCAGTTGTTAATCATTTTCAATGTAAATGCCACGGTTAAATATCTATATTACCTCAGATTCTATGAGCTTTCTTGCATTGGAAGCTACAGCAAGGACTGCAGCGGCACAGTTTGCCCAATGTGATTTTGAATTGTTTAAAATACCCAATTTAAAAACCGCAGAGAAAGCGGTGGAAATAGTCACACAGGCTAAGGAAAACGAGCCGGCCCTGGTGATCTTTTCTACACCGCTCATAGATGTTCGGGATGCCTTCATCATGGCTGGGTTGAAGATGAGGATAGACTGTGTGGATGCTTTGTCCCCTGTGATCAAGGCTTTTGGAAATACTCTGAAAACCCCTCCGGTATATCAGCAGGATTATTCCTGGCAGTTGGACGATGAGTATTATCAAAAAATCCATGCCGTGGAGTTTGCCATCAACAACGATGATGGCAAAAGCCAAACGTCGCTGGAAAAGGCCGATATCATTTTGATTGGTGTATCCAGGACCTCCAAGACCCCACTCAGTATTTACCTGGCATACCACAATTACCGGGTGGTAAATATACCACTGGTATCAGAGTCGAGTGTTCCCAAGCATCTTTTCAATATTTCTTCCAAAAAGATCATAGGACTTACGATCAATGCCAGCCGGCTTTATCAAATCCGAATGGAGCGGAATACTACCATGGGGGTTGCCAGTGCCACTGATTATTCTGATTTGAACAACATCATTGAAGAGTTGGAGTTTGCCGATAGGGTCATGAAGAAAATTAAATGCCCTGTAATAGATGTTACCAATAAGGCGGTGGAAGAAACCGCAGAGTTAATAATGAAACTACATAAATCTTAAATTGCTAATAGCCATGACAAAATACGTTTACTCATTTGAAGAAGGGAATAGGAACATGAAAACCCTTTTGGGTGGTAAGGGAGCAAACCTGGCTGAAATGACAGGCATTGGTTTGCAGGTTCCTTCGGGTTTTACCATCACCACCGAGGCATGCAACCGCTATTTTTATGATGGGGAAAGCATCAGTTCCGAAATCAAAGAGCAGGTAGAGCAGGCGATAGTGCAGTTGGAGCAACAAACCAACAAACAATTTGGAGGTAGCCCGTGTTTACTGGTTTCAGTTCGGTCCGGGTCTGTGCATTCCATGCCGGGAATGATGGATACCGTTTTAAACCTGGGATTGAATGACGAAAATGTGAAAATACTGGCGGATAGCACAAAATCGAGTTGGTTTGCATTGGACTGTTACCGTAGGTTTATCCAAATGTATGGCAATGTGGTCTTGCAGGTTCCTATGTACCACTTCGAGTCGGTGCTGGAGAATGTGAAGAAAAAACATGATGTTTCCAGTGATCAGGATTTAACAGAAGAAAACCTAAGTGCCATAATCAAGGCGTATAAAAAGGTGGTGCTCAAGGAAACCGGCGAAGAATTCGAGCAATCGCCCAGGCAACAACTTTATGCATCCATAGAAGCAGTATTTAAGTCGTGGAACAATGATCGGGCGAAAATCTACCGCCAGATCAACGATATACCCAATGAAATAGGTACAGCCGTAAACATTCAAATGATGGTTTTCGGCAATATGGGCGATACATCTGGCACGGGTGTGGTATTTACGCGAAACCCATCTACAGGTGAAGATAAGCTCTTTGGTGAATTTCTCATGAATGCCCAGGGAGAGGATGTTGTAGCAGGAATCAGGACACCTCAGGGTATCGAGCACCTGGAGAAGGTGGACAAGCAGGCTTATGAAGAACTTTTCAAAGCCTCAAAACTTCTCGAAAACCACTATGGAGATATGCAGGATATAGAGTTTACCATCGAAAACGGCAAATTCTACCTGCTCCAAACCAGAAATGGCAAGCGGTCGGCATCCGCAGCGGCCAGAATCGCCGTAGATTTTGTCTCTGCCGGGATGATTGATAAGCAGGAAGCGGTAAGAAGTTTTGATTTGAAACAAATCGACCAGTTGCTACACCCCGAGTTTGATGAAGCCATATTGAAAACCACAAAAGAGTTGACAGTAGGTCTTCCAGCCAGCCCGGGAGCCGCTACAGGCCAGATATGCTTTGATGCCAGGTCTGCGGAGGTCGCCTTTTCCAAAGGAAAACAAGTAATACTGGTAAGGACTGAAACATCTCCTGAAGACATCACTGGCATGATTTCTTCCCAGGGTGTGCTAACGGCCCGTGGTGGCATGACCAGCCATGCTGCGGTTGTGGCCAGGGGAATGGGTAAATGCTGCATTTCAGGTTGTATCGATCTGGTTATTGATGAAGGGAAGCGAACCATGCAAATAGGAGATGTCCAACTTACAGAAGGTGATTATTTATCCCTCGACGGAAGGACTGGCAAAGTTTATAATGGGAGAATTGAGACTAAATCTTCCGAACTGAGCGAGGAATTTTCCACTATCATGGATTGGGCCGATGAAATCAGCAGTATAGAGGTGCTGGCCAATGCAGATACTCCACAGGATGCACAAAAATCCATAGAATTTGGGGCAAGAGGTATTGGCTTATGCAGAACCGAGCACATGTTCTTCGATGGCAAACGCATCATGGACATCAGGGAAATGATCATGGCTAAAAATGATGCAGGAAGAAAGATTGCCCTGAACAAATTGTATCCCTACCAAAAAGAGGATTTCAAAGCAATATTTAAGATTCTAAAAGAAGCCCCGGTCAATATCAGGCTTTTGGACCCTCCGTTGCATGAGTTTCTACCAAAAGGAAGAACAGAGATTCTGGATATGGCCACAGAACTGAATGTCACTTACGAGCAAATTGAGAAAGTAACAGAGGAACTGACCGAAGTAAATCCCATGATGGGCTTGCGGGGGTGCAGGTTAGGTTTAATTTACCCTGAAGTATATGAGATGCAGGCAAGGGCAATAATTGAAGCGGTACTGGAAGTGAAAAAGGAAGAAGGGTTTACACCGAATGTAGAAATAATGATCCCGCTGGTAGGAAACGAACGGGAGCTGGCCAGGTTGAGGAGGTTGGTTGAGCATGTCAAAATCGACCTGGATCCTGACAATAAACTCGGAGAGGTGAAAATAGGTACCATGATAGAAGTACCCAGGGCATGTATGGTAGCCGATAGGATAGCAGAACATGCGGACTACTTTTCTTTCGGGACCAACGACCTGACCCAAATGACCCTGGGGTACAGCCGGGACGATTCCGGTACATTTATCAAAAATTACATCGATCAAAAGATTTTAGATGCCGACCCATTTCAGGAAATAGACCGGGAAGGTGTTGGGGAGTTGATGAAACTGGCCATAAAAAAGGGTAAAGGGAAAAATCCCAAACTAAAAATAGGCGTGTGCGGGGAGCAGGCCGGAGATCAGGGTTCTGTTGATTTTTTCAATACCCTGGATTTGAATTATGTGTCTTGCTCGCCCTACAGGATTCCCAAGGCGAGGATAGCAGCTGCCCAGGCAGCCATCAGGAAAATGGAAAATGAAGAGAAGTTAATTGAGGAAATAGCTTAGTAAAATTATGTTTGTTGACAAGTCAAATGCCAATATCAACTCTTTTACCCACCCGGTAGGAACCACCATTGACAGGTTTATACTGCAAAGGCAAAACGAATTTCCCCATGCCTCAGGAGAATTGTCGCAGTTGTTGCGGGACATTATCCTGGCATCAAAAATTATAAGCAGGGAAATAAACCGTGCTGGCCTGAGCGGTATTGAGGGCATGACAGATGAGGAAAATGTACAGGGCGAAAAACAAAGGATGCTCGATGTAATTGCCGATGTACGGTTTACCAGGGCACTTGTAAACGGCCAGCAGGTATGTGCCATTTTATCTGAAGAAAGTGAGGGCATAATCGATACCGGCAACAAAGATGCTAAGTATGTGGTGGCTATTGACCCCCTGGATGGCTCTTCGAATATTGATGTCAACATTTCGGTGGGTACTATTTTTTCCGTGTACAAAAGGGTGACCACCCCGGGCGGCAATTTTACCAATGAAGATTTTTTGCAGCCAGGCATGGCCCAGGTGGCAGCAGGCTATGTACTCTATGGTTCTTCTACCATGCTGGTCTATACCACGGGGCATGGGGTCAATGGCTTTACCTACGAACCCTCACTTGGAGAGTACTTTTTGTCGCACCCCAATATCATCCAACCCGATAATGGGGAATACTACTCTATCAATGAAAATCAAATGGACTCGTTTCCCGATAAGGTGAAAAAATACATTGCAGAGTGCAAAGCGAAGGATCTAAGCACCAGGTATGTGGGCTCTTTGGTGTGCGATTTTCACAGAAATTTGCTCAAAGGAGGAGTGTATTTGTACCCCTCCACTGAAAACTACACCACCGGAAAGCTGAGGTTGCTCTATGAATGCAATGCGTTGGCCATGCTGTCTGAACAGGCCAATGGGTTGGCCATTGATGGGTCAAAACGCATTTTGGAAATAAAACCCGAATGGCACCACCAGAGGGTGCCTTTTTATGCTGGCTCAAGGTCAATGATAGAAGAGTTGATGGGATAAAACAGTAACCCGGTATTCTCACAAAACCCAGCCCTTTTTTGGCGAGGAAAAATGCCATTCGATCAGTATTGATTCATCTCTCCAGAGATTTCAGGCTATGTTTCTGTACAAACCAATTGGCCAAATTCGGAGCGTTTCCACATTCATGTCAGCTCGGTATAGGTGGAATATTACCACTCTTGTCAGTATTTGTAGTATTTATCACTAATTGAACTAAAAATTTCATATAAGTAAAATTTGTGATAAATTACCTTCCACTGTTTACATGAACAAAACGAATTGAAATGAACCTTCTCCATAAATTATCAAGAGGCTATTGTCTGGCATTGCTAAGCTCATTATTTATAATTTCCATCCTTGACACCCAAGCACAAGAACTACAGATCAACCACGGTCCATACCTTCAATACGTAACCACCACGGAAGCCACTGTTGTATGGACTACCAATAAAAATAGTATTTCCTGGGTGGAATTTTATGAGGAGGATGGGAGCAATTTTTACGCGAAGGAAAGGCCGAAGGCATTTGCATCAGAAGATGGCCTCAAAACTATAGGCAAAATCCATAAGGTAACACTGGAAGGCCTGAAGCCAACGACCAAATATGCCTATAGGGTTTACTCTCATGAAGTGGTGGCCCACAAGCAGCGCAATTCTTTGTTGGGCGAGACCACCGCCACAAGGGTGTACAAGAGCAGGCCACTATATTTCAGTACGTTAGACCCTGATCAGGAAAGCACGTCATTTGTGTTGTTGACAGATGTACACGAGCAACCCGACAAGGTTGGTGCCCTGCTGGAGGATACTGATTTTGAGTCCACCGACTTTGTGATCATGGATGGGGATTTTATGAATGATTTCAATGAAGAGAAAAACCTGTTTGAAGGAAGCATTGATACACTGACGCAGATTTTCGCAAAAGAGCTCCCACTGTATATAGTAAGGGGCAACCATGAAACGCGGGGAGTAATGGGGCATTTGCTGAAGGATTATTTCCATTTTCCCGATGGTAAATACTACTATACTTTTAGCTATGGAGATACCTTTTTTATAGTATTGGATAGTGGGGAAGATAAAGCTGATTCCGACATTGAGTACAGCGGATTGGTGGATTTTGATGCCTACCGCACTAAAGAAGCAGAATGGCTGAATCGTGTCGTCAACTCTGAGCAATATAGAAAGGCCAGGCATAGGATTGTATTTTCACATATTCCACCCTATGGTGGTGGCCAGTGGCATGGTGATATAGAAATGCAAAACAAGTTCGTGCCCATCTTAAACAAAGCAGGCATTGACCTGATGATTTGTGGACATACACACCGGTATTCCTTTGTTGAAGCTAATCCCGGGCGGAATGAATTTCCCATACTCATCTGCAGCAATACGGCCAAAGCAAACGTACAGGTAACCCCTGAAAAAATCACGGTAACAACTGTGGATATGAACAAAAAAGTACTTTCGACACTGGTGTTTGACAAATGATTAAATGGCTGATTTAAGGATTGGTCTAAGGCCTCAGGAACGGATAAGAGGATTTGGGCAGCAAGCCAATCGAAAACTCTTAACTTTGCTTATTGACATCTGCCAGATCAATCCCAAAACATGAGCATCACCACCAATTGGAATCCCGAATTATATAATGAAAAGCATTCCTTTGTTTACCAACATGGAGAAGGACTAATAAGCTACCTCGAACCTAAGTCCCATGAAAGGATACTGGATTTAGGCTGTGGTTCGGGGCAACTCACTGCAAAAATCCATGAGATGGCGAAGGAGGCCATTGGTATGGATAAATCCCCGGAAATGGTGGAGTCTGCAAGGTTCAATTTCCCAGATATTGAATTTCACACCGGGGATGCTTCGGATTTTAGCTTTGACAGGCAATTTGATGCCATATTTTCAAACGCCACATTGCATTGGGTCACGGATTACAATGCAGCCATCAATTGCATGTTCGAAAACCTGAATCCCAACGGAAGGCTTGTGCTTGAGTTCGGAGGAAAAGGAAATGTTCAGACTATTGTAGAGCAGTTGAGGTTTTCTTTGGCAAAAAGGGGCTATGAGCAGCAGTCGAATCTCGAACTGTGGTACTTTCCTTCCATAGGAGGGTATTCTTTAGAACTCGAAAAAGCAGGGTTTAGGGTGGTTATGGCCCAGCATTTTGACCGCCCTACTGAATTGGCAGATAAGGAGTCAGGTATTAAAGACTGGATTTCTATGTTTGGGGAGAGCTTTTTTCAGGATGTTGCTCTAGGAGATGTTGAAGAGATAAAAACGGAAGTTCAGGAAAATGTGAGGCCCAAATGCTTAACTGATGGAAAATGGTTCGCTGACTATAAAAGGCTGAGGATTGTTGCTTTCAAAGAAACATAATTTCGAGAAATACCACACTAGTACTCCATCAACTTCTTGATAGCCTTTTCAACCTTTTCAGCAGATGGGATCATGGCTGATTCCAGGTTTGAATTGAGGGGTATGGCAGGCAGGTTTTCTGACCCCAAGGTGAAAACCGGCGCATCAAGGTATTTAAAACAGTTTTCCTGTATCCGTGCTGCAAGGCTTTGTGCAAAGGAGTTATTGACTGATTCTTCAGTGAGTACCAGGCATTTGCCATGTTTTTTCGCAGATTCGAAAATCAAATCCGTATCCAGCGGAAACAATGTTCGGAGGTCGATCACTTCCACTTTACCAGAAAATGATTTGGCAGCATTTAATGCCCAATGAACCCCCATTCCATAGGTAACCACAGCTATCGAGTCCCCGATATCTATCATTTGCTGTGATGCTGCGAGGGTTACACAGGCCCGGCCAAGCGGTAGGATGTAGTCCTCGGCAGGGTCGATGGTTTTGGCCGATTCGGTACCTTTTGTTTTTGACCAATACAGGCCTTTGTGCTCAAAAATGACTACCGGGTTTGGGTCGTAGTAGGCCGCCTTTATCAAGCCTTTGAGGTCGGCACCATTGCTGGGGTAGGCGATCTTCACTCCGCGGATATTGGTTACTACTGTTTCCACACTCGATGAATGGTATGGCCCTCCACTGCCATAGGCACCTGTCGGCACGCGGATTACACAGCTCACAGGCCATTTGCCCTGGGTCAGGTAGCACGATCGGCTTACTTCAGTAAACAATTGGTTGAGTCCTGGCCAGATGTAGTCGGCAAACTGTACTTCTACAATTGGCTTCAATCCTGCTGCGGACATGCCCACGGTACTGCCAATGATAAAGGCTTCCTGGATGGCCGTGTTAAACACCCTGTCGTCCCCGTATTTTTCCGCCAGCGTAGCAGCTTCCCGGAAAACCCCACCGAGCCTCTTGCCCACGTCCTGACCATAGAGCAAACACTCTTCGTGTTTTTTCATCAATTCCCCAATAGCAAACAGCGCACTGTCAACCATCATGGTTTTTTCACCATTGACTGGTGATCTGGTGCCTTGTTCTTCTAAGATCGGAGTGGGTGCAAAATCATGGGTAAATAAATCTTCAGGGGATGGTTCTTTAGCCTGTTTTGCCCTCTCAAAATCCGCATCTACAAATGCCCTGGCTTCTTCCTCAAACTCATCAAGCTCAGCTTCTTCAAACCCAAGCTTGATCAGCTGGCCCCTGTAAAATGGAAATGGATCGTATTGGTTGTGATATGAAAGGTCGTCCCGGTAAAACTCCTTGCGCACCCCGGAGGTATGGTGGTTGAGCAATGGTACCTTGGCATGGAGGAGTACAGGTTTTCTTTCCTTTCTGATATATGAAAGCGTTTCTTTTACTTGTTTGTAGCTTTTTAAAAAGTTGGTGCCGTTCACCTTCACTGTTTTGATGCCTGGAAAACCTTTGACAAAACCTGAAGCGTCGGTGGACCGGATCTCCTTTGCCGGTGCAGATATGTCCCATTCATTGTCCTGTACCACATACAAAATAGGTAGCTGCTTTAGGTCAGCCATGTGAAATGCTTCTGCCACCTCGCCTTCGGTAAGGCAGGCATCCCCCATAGAACAAACCACTATTGGTTTTTGATCGGTTTGCTTCCCTATCTTTCGGTTTTCCTTGTATTGGATGCCCATGGCTATGCCTGTTGTGGGTATGGCTTGCATGCCAGTGGCCGATGATTGATGGGGAATTTGCGGCCTGTCTTTATCTTTTAAGCTGGGGTGTGAGTAGTAGCTTCGTCCACCCGAAAACGGATCGTCTTTTTTGGCCATCAGCTGTAGCATCAGCTCGTATGGCGAGCATCCGATCCCAAGGAGCATGGCATCATCCCTATAATAGGCCGACAAGTAATCGTAAGGCTTGAGTTGCATGCCTACTGCCAACTGAATGGCTTCATGTCCCCGGGAGGTGGCATGCACATATTTGGAAACAAACTTGAAATTTGCTTCATATTTTTCTGCCAAAGACTTGGCCATGCACATTAGCCGGAATGCACGTGCCAGCACCTTTGGCCCTATTTTGGTCTTTGGTCTATGGATATTTGTTTCGGGCATTTTTTGGGTTTTGTTGCTTGGGTATTATGCCTGTAGTTTGAGTTGGTTTCGATATGGGCTATTTGATCTTTACGAATTCATGCTCGGGTTTTAAAATCTTCAATCGCTTTTTTGGTAAAATCAGAAAGCACCAACTGGCCACTTATTGCCGCCCTTTCTTTGAGAAGTTGGTCCCAATGGTCTGTTCCTTCCCACAGCACAGCTTTCAACGACCTCATGGCTTCTTCGCTATAACGGCTCAATTGACTGGCCAGTTCTGCAACTGCTTTGTCCAATTCCTTCAGGTTGGTGAATATTTGGGTATAAAGTCCTTTGTTTTTGGCCCATTCCGCATCTTTCCATTCCGCTGCGTTGATGGCCATTTCAGAGAAAGCAGAGAGCCCGATTTTGCGCTCGATGGCAGGACCCACCACAAAAGGCCCTATGCCGATGGCCAGTTCACTCAGTTTGATGAAAGCCTGTTCGCTGGCCAGACAATAGTCAGTGGCTGCCGCAAGCCCTACACCACCTCCAACGGCTTTTCCCTGTATCCTGCCAATAATGAGTTTGGGGCATTTTCTTGCAGTGTTGATGACATTGGCAAAACCATTAAAAAAGCGTTCCCCCGTTTCTGTGTCATTGATTTCAATCAATTCATCGAAACTGGCCCCTGCGCAGAAAGCCCTGTCACCTGCACTTTGCAGTACAATCACCCGGATGCTATCTTTCATGCCAGCATCGCTAATCGTTTGGGCCAGTTCAGCGAGGGTTTTGCCTGGAAGGGAGTTGCTACGTGGGTGGGAGAATGTGATCCACCCCACAGCATCTTTTATCTTCAAATCAACTTTTCCTTGTTCCATGCCGTTGTTTTCTTTTTGATACATTAGTCCTGGTTGAGTTTTTTGATCATAGTCAAAATAGTCGCAATGGCCACTGTTTCCCCGGTTTCGTCATATACATCTACCAAAAATTTCACAATGCCCTTGGCAATGTCATCTTTCTTTTCCTGGTCTATTTTTTGTTTCACGGTCAGCCGCACGCCAATGGTCATACCTGTGTAAACGGGTTTGGTAAAGCGGCATTCCTCCAAGCCATAGTTGAGAAGAACCGGGCCTTTTTTGGCTTGTACAAAAAGTCCGGCGGCAGCAGACAAAATGAAATAACCATGGGCTACCCTTCTTTCAAATATGGTTCCATCAAGGGAAGTTTCATCGGTGTGTGCATAGAAGTGGTCCCAGGTGAGGTTAGCAAAATTTACAATATCTCCTTCGGTAATGGTCCTCTTGGCTGTGATGAGCGTTTCCCCAACTTCCAGTTCTTCCCAATGCTTGCTGAAAAGGTGGGCCTCCGGGGTTTCCTTGTATTGCCCACCGTATTGATAGAAGTTGGTTACACTTGTCACTGTGGTTGGATGTCCCTGCACTGCACAGCGTTGCATATAATGCTTTACGCCCCTTACTCCCCCCATTTCTTCTCCACCACCGGCCCTGCCCGGTCCCCCATGGGTGAGGAGTGGCATTGGCGCACCATGCCCTGTACTTTCTTTGGCACTTTGGCTGTTGAGCACCAGGATCCGGCCATGATAGGAGGCACTTCCCAGTACATACTCACGAGCAATTTGATCATCTGCGGTGACTATGGAAGCGCACAAAGAGCCTTTGCCTTTTTTAGAAATTTCAATGGCATCATCAATGTTGGTATAGGGTAGTATGGTACTCACAGGCCCAAAAGCCTCAATGTTGTGGACCGGATCGGCCGACATAGGTTGCCTGTTGAGCATGAGGGTAGGGGAGATAAACGCCCCTTTATTTTTATCAGCACCAACTACTTCAAAATCATCATTGGCGAATACCACTTCGGAAACTTTTTGTAGTGCCTGTATTTTTTCGTTTACATCCTGCACTTGTTGTTTGCTGATCAGGGCACCCATTTTCACCCCCTCATGGTCAGGGTTTCCAATGGTGGTTTTTGCCAATGCAGCCCCCAGGGCGATCTGCACGTCTTCCACCAATTCCTCAGGAACCAGTATCCGCCTGATGGCGGTACACTTTTGTCCACATTTTACCGTCATTTCATTTTTCACCTCCCTTATAAACAAATCAAATTCAGGAGTGCCAGGGGTGGCGTCTTCTCCTAATACGGATGAATTGAGAGAATCAGCTTCGATGGTAAATGGGACAGAATTGTTGATGATGGCTGGGTGCTGTTTCAGTAGCCTGCCCGTGTCGGCCGATCCGGTAAAAGTAACCACATCCTGTATATCTATATGATCAAGCAGGCCCGTTCCATAGCCACAGACTACTTGTAGGGCACCTTCTGGCAAAATGCCTGAACTTATAATTTCCCTCGCTACTATTTCTGTGAGGTAAGAAGTCTGCTCGGCAGGTTTTACAACCGCCGGCATCCCAGCCAGCCAATTTACAGCCACCTTTTCCAGCATGCCCCATACCGGAAAGTTGAAAGCATTGATGTGGATGGCTACCCCTTCTTTGGGCACCATAATATGCTGGCCAACGAAGGTTCCATTTTTGGATAGCGGAGCAGTATCGCCATCAATAGCGAATGGTTCATTAGGGAATTGCCTCCTTAGGCTGGCATAGGCAAAGAGGTTGCCGATACCTCCCTGGATATCTATCCAGGAGTCGGTCCTGGTTGCCCCGGTGGCCTTGCTCAGTTCATAAAATTTCTCCTTTTGGGCATTTAGGTGGATGGCCAGTTTTTTGAGCATAAGCCCCCGCTCCTGAAAGGTCATTTTACGCAGGGGAGGCCCCCCAACCTTCCTTCCGTACTCCAATACGCCCTTAAAATCCAATCCATAGATGGTATGTTGGAATATGGGGTCTCCGGTTATGGCATGGAAAAGTGTTTCCCCATCACCAGAGCCTTCCGTCCATTTTCCCTGAACATAATGTGGTATTTTTGGTAATGTCATTATATTGCCTGCAAAGGGCTTTTTCTTTGTGAATGCTACAAAACTAACAAATGTTAGTTTAATGCGCGAGCTACGTTAATTTTTTAATGTTCGTTTGGCTATTGCCCTAAATGAATGGATGGAAAACCGGGATAATTCTTAAAATTTTTCAATATTCAATAATGCCTAAGCCTACTTTGTTACATTTACATTTAACGCCAATGTTTGCCATGTCTGCCGACAGGCTGGTGTCCTCACAAACATTTTTCAATGCCATTCCCGTTTGTGAAGACACGAAACGGGGGCGAGCTCTCACCCACTTTTCCTCCCTATATCCTACCAAAAAGGACTACCAATGACATTATTAACGAAAGCATTGATTATAAACGGGTTACGCTGGTGCGAGCCTTTGGCTCGTATCTGGTTTTGATGGATACGAGCCAAAGGCTCGCACCCAATGTCGTTAAGTTAAACCGTCATCGCGAGCCTGCCTGTCGTCAGACAGGGAATCGAAGCGATCTCATCAAAATGGACAGATAGCATTAAACAGAAAGACTGCCGCGCTACGCTCGCAGAGACGAAAAGCTTAACTTAATGACATTGGGCTCGCACCAGCGAATTAGCACATGCTACCATCATTTCAATTTGTGCGTTTTGGAAACCAAAATGTTAAGTCTCAGCCTCGGAATGACCGGTTTTTTCTTGTATAGATTCATCGAACTCAGGCCTGAAGGTATTGAAATAGAGATATCTTCACCTTTTTTGTCACCCAAAAGAAGTTGGCCTGTGTTCTAACTATATTTATAATTTATTCCCACAAAAGCAATTAAGAAAGATGCTCAAAAAATGGATTCCTTTAGTTTATGTAGTGTTGTTGGCTTGTCAAACAGCCCCAAAGGTGGAAAACGTAGAAGAAGTCTCTATCATTCCCCAACCCTCTTCATTAAAAACAGGAGAAGGATATTTTGTAATTGATGAAGGCACAAAACTTGGTATTGTTGGTAATGAGTCTGTTGTTTTGCCAGTGGCCAAACACCTGAACCAATACCTACAGGCTGTCAGTGGTTTCGAGTTGGATATTGCCACATCCGACAAAGGAAAGGAAGCGAACAATAGCATCGTTTTAGAATTGACTGGTGACAATTCCGGGGAGGAATCTTATCAGTTGGAGAGTTCAACCAACGGCATTCGCATCCAGTCAGGCACTGCCCAGGGACTTTTCTATGGCATCCAGACATTTAAGCAACTGATGCCAACCAAATTGTCATCCTTCAATCAACAAGCAGACTTGCCAGTGGTAATACCTTCGGTAGAAATAGAAGACCAACCCCGGTTTGGGTGGCGCGGATATATGCTGGATGTGTCCAGGCATTTTTTTGGAAAGGAAGATGTAAAACGTGTATTGGACTTCATGGCCGAGATGAAACTCAACAGGTTTCACTGGCATCTGGCGGATGACCAGGGTTGGCGCGTAGAGATCAAAGGGTATCCCAAACTTACCGAAGTAGGGGCTTGGAGGGTGGATTATAATACAACGGATGAAACTGTATCCAACTGGTGGGGGCGCCCGGTACAGAAACCTGGTGATAAGGCTACCTATGGCGGGTTTTACACCCAGGACGATATTCGTGAAATTGTAGCCTATGCCAAAGAAAGGTTTATAGAGGTGGTGCCGGAAATAGACATGCCCGGGCATGCGCAGGCTACTATTGCGGCCTACCCTGAAATATCATGTACAGGAGGGCCTTTTTATGTGGCCACTGGTGGGGTATATAAAGACAATACCTATTGTCCCGGAAAGGAAGTGACTTTTGAGTTTGTAGAGAACGTATTGGGGGAAGTGATGGACATGTTTCCATTTGACTACATCCACATAGGGGGAGATGAGTGCAACAAACTTTCCTGGCAAGCACATGACCAGTGCCAGAAAAGAATTGCTGACGAAGGGCTGGAAGATGAGCATGGGTTGCAAAGCTATTTTATCAAACGTGTGGAGAAAATTGTCAACGCAAGAGGGAAGAATATGATTGGCTGGGATGAAATATTGGAAGGGGGATTGGCCCCAAATGCCACGGTGATGTCCTGGAGGGGCGAAACCGGGGGTATCGCTTCAGCAAGGGCCGGACATGATGTAATCATGACACCCAGCAAATATTGCTACCTGGATTTGAAACAGGGTCATGACGACCTGGAGCCCAATTTGGGCTATTCCTACAGTTTTCTCAAAGATGCCTATGAGTATAAAATCGTGTCGGATAGTTTGACCGCAGAAGAGGGCAAACACGTACTAGGCGTACAAGGCAACCTTTGGACCGAGTCCATCAGCGACTGGGGCAAATTGACCTATATGTCTTTCCCCCGATTGTATGCCATAGCTGAAAATGGATGGACCCTTGAGCAATCAAAAGACTGGGAAGGCTTCACCCATCGCCTGCAAGCACAATTCAAGCGCCTGGATGCAAAAGGCGAGCGTTATGCTACCAGTGCTTTCAACGTTTGGATAGAGCATGAAGGGGGCGGCAAATCTGTTGACATCACTTTGAGGACGGAAGTTGAGGGATTAGATATTTACTATACCCTTGACGGCACAGAGCCTTCCATAAATTCTAACAAGTATGAAAAAAGCTTTGCCCTCGGCAAGACTACTACGATTAAAGCTACTTCATTCCGCAGAGGAAAGCAGGTAGGGAATGTGTCGGAAATGACCTTCCCTGTCCATAAAGCCGCAGGTGCCAAGGTGGTGTACCACACAGCCTATTCTTCCAGAAAGAGTGCCGGGGGAGAGCAGGCGCTGGTGGATATGAATTATGCCAAACTCAACAGCGGTGATGCTGCGTGGCAGGCCATTGATGGCGATGTGGAACTGGACATTGTTTTCGAAAATACTACGGAGGTGGAAAAGTTGGAACTGACAGCCCTGCGCATGACCATAAGTGGTACTTATCTGCCCGAAACCGTAGAAGTTTACGGCTCTGAGGATGGTCAAGCTTTTAAGAAACTAGGGGAAACTACCCAACTGGAGGCCAGCCACACCCAGGGCAGGAACAAAGTAACCACCGCTGTATCCTTTGACAAGGTGGCCGTGAAAGCCCTGAAAGTGAAGGCGAAAAGTGTAAACCCGATACCTGAAGGACACCACAGGGCGGGAAGTGCTTCAAGGATTTTTATGGATGAATTGGTGGTGTATTAAGGCCGGGTTATTGGCTGGCCAATACTTCTTATTTTTGAATCAGGCAGGTGTTGATGAAGGTAACACCTGCCTGATTCCTTGTTTTAAATCTTCACTTCACAATTTTGTGACGCGGACTTGTAGATTGCCTCTACCACAGTAATGTCCCTTAGCCCTTCTTCACCAGGCACAATCATGGGTTGGTTGTTCATGATTGAGAGCGCATCCTCATCCATTTGTTTGGGTTGTTGCCTCTCCAGCGGGTAATTGATCTGTGTACCGTCTGACATACTGCCCTGGTTGTTGCCATACGAGGATTGAGGTTCCATTTTCAGCCAGCCCTTTTCATAGTTTACCTGCAAATAGTTCATCCTGATACCGAAACTGGTGTGGCAGGCCGCCCTGGCCCCACTGGGGAATTCAAGTTGGAACATCATGGTTTCCTCTACTTCATGATACACTTCCGGCCTGGTGGTGGAAGCCTGTGCAGTCACTGAAACCGGTTCTTCCCCGGTGGCCAATCTAGCACCTTGCAGGGCATATACACCCATGTCGCCCATTACACCGCCTCCCATGGCCTTTTTCTGTTTCCAGTGGTCAGTCCTTCCATCAAAATATCCAGCTGCAGAGGTAATCATCCTTGGTTTTCCAAAGGGCTGTTCCTTGCCTACTTTCATGTACGCCTGTATGTTGGGGTCGTGCTGGCACCTGTAGCCAATCGCCAGTTTTACCTTATTGTCCTTGCAAGCTTTGATCATGGCTTCACAATCTGCCACCGATGGGGCCATGGGTTTTTCGCACCAGACATGTTTGCCGGTATTGGCGCCCCTTACCGTGTACTCCCGGTGCATGGATGGGGGCAAAACCACATAGATGACATCAATTTCGTCATTGTTGGCAATCTCGTCATAGTTTTGGTAGTTGTACACGTTCCTGTCTTTAATACCATATTTTTCCTGCCATTTAGGGATTTTTTCGGGACTTCCGGTCACAATGCCCCTGAGTTCGCAGTGCTCCGTAAGTTCCAGGGCAGGAGCCAGCAGGTCAGTACTATAATACCCAAGCCCAACAAGTGCAACGCCTAGTTTGTCTTTTTTTCGTCTTGTGGCACTCAGCAGAACGTTGGGTGCAAAAAATGCAGAAGAGGCTACTATCCCTGCTTTTTGAATGAATTCCCGTCTTTGTGGTTTCATAAGTGTTTGTTTAATACAAACTTAATCAGGAATCAATAGAATTGATAATCAGAAATCATCTCCCTTCAATGAACCGCCTTGGTCTGTGTCCTCACAGACCGAAACACTGTGGTTTGTGAGGACATCCGCCTGTTGCCAGACATGGCAAACCACGGCGGGGACATTTTGTGCAACCCTCACTATGGCATAAACGTGTTCCCATTTTGTGTGTTTGGCTTGACCAAAAATTAGGTCTCGCAGTGACGATAGCTAAACTAAACGACATTGAATCAAAAATCACCTCCCTTCTTATTTAATCCCACCCTCAAAGCAAAAATAGTATCATTATCAGTACAATATTTAGTGGAAGGTATTTCAGGGTAAACATAGATTTGAAGATTAATTTTCCAGTTCCAAATGTTGTGCGAATGGTTTTTCAGTGGCTTGCTAATCAACCATCACCATAGAAGGAATTGGCACCTACAACAAAATAGCAGTCTTTATGAAAAAACTTTTTGGCAGCATCTTGCTCATGTCCATGTTTTTAATCTCCTCATGTAGTCAGGAACCTATAGAAATATACTTGAGCACAAAAGGCCGCCCGGAAAATGACGGCACCAGTAGCGCACCTGTCAACAGCCTATCGGCAGCATTGGACATACTCAAAGCCAAAAAGGAGAAAAATGAAAACACTACTGCAACCATACACCTCGATCCTGGGGAGTACAGGCTCGACAAGCCAATAAGGATCACCCCAGGACTTGATAACTTGACCATTAAAGGTTCAGGATCAGATAAGACTGTCATCAAGGGATCCCAAAAGTTTAGCCTGGATTGGAAAAAGCACACCGATGACATTTTGGTGGCGAAGGTAAGTGCATCCCAGACGTTTGACCAGCTTTATATAAATGGGAAACAACAAATCCTAGCAAGGTATCCCAATTATGATGAAGAGGGAGGCCATTGGCAGGGGTATGCAGCAGATGCCATATCTGCAGCCAGACTGGCTTCTTGGAAGCAACCGGAGGGGGCCATAGTTCATGCCATGCATGGGGGAGAGTGGGGAGGTTTTCACTATGTTGTGACGGGAACAGATGAAAAAGGAGAGCCAATTTTGACTGGCGGACACCAAAACAACAGGCCATCCGGAATGCACAAAAAATACAGGATGGTGGAAAATGTGCTCGAAGAACTGGACAGCCCGGGCGAATGGTATTTATCCAATGAAAATATGTTGTACTACTGGCCGCCGAAGGGGTTGGATATTGACAAGGCCAAAATTGAAGGAGTCACCCGAAAACATTTAATAGACATTGTAGGGTCGGAGGACCAGCCAGTTAGCAACGTGGTGATCGAGGGGGTGCGGTTTGAGCATACCGCGAGAACACTTTTTGAAGAATACGAACCCTTGCTGCGCAGCGATTGGACCATTTATAGAGGTGGGGCGGTTTTTATAGAAGGGGCTCGAAACGTAACCATCAAAGATTGTGAATTCACCAACCTCGGCGGGAACGTTATTATGGTTAGCAAATACAACAGGGGCGTTGAGGTAAGTGGAAACCATATCCACGATTGCGGGGCTACTGCTGTATCTTTTATTGGAGACCCGAGTGCGGTGAGGTCCCCATCGTTCCAGTATGGAGAGTTTGTGCCTGTGGACGAAATGGATACGGTGAAAGGGCCCGCCAACAACCTGTACCCTGCCGGATGCCTGGTGGACAACAACCTGATCTATAGGATTGGTAGGATAGAAAAGCAAACCGCAGGGGTACAGCTATCCATGGCTATGGACATAACTGTGAGCAACAACAGCATCTATGATGTCCCGCGGGCGGGCATCAATGTGAGCGAAGGTACCTGGGGTGGCCATATCATCGAATTCAACGATGTATTCAATACGGTTTTGGAATCAGGCGACCATGGGTCGTTCAATTCCTGGGGACGGGATAGGTTTTGGCACCCAAACCGTGGCAGGCTGAACCAATTGACCGACAGCATCCCCGACATGCCCAGGTGGGATGCCATTCATACCACTGAGATCAGAAACAACCGCTTCCGGTGCGACCATGGATGGGATATCGATCTGGATGACGGGTCGTCCAATTACAAAATATACAACAATGTGTGCCTCAATGGCGGCATCAAGTTGAGGGAAGGTTTTTTCCGCACAGTAGAAAATAATGTAATGATCAATAATGGCTTTCATCCCCATGTATGGTTCAAAAACAGCCAGGATGTTTTTCGCAGGAACATCGTTTTGGCCGGCCATGCCGATATACGGTTGGCGGGTTGGGGCAAGGAAGTTGACCATAACCTGTTTCCAAACGAAAAATCTTTGAACGATGCAAAATCCAAAGGCGTGGACCAACACAGTATTTTTGGTGATCCGTTGTTTTTGAACGCTGAACAAGGTGATTACAATGTTCAGGAAGAGTCACCGGCTCTGAACATAGGTTTTACTTACTTTCCAATGGATCAATTTGGTGTGAAAAAACCTTCTTTGAAAAAAATAGCAAAGACCCCTTTCCTTCCTGTGGTGTGGTTAGAATCCAATGCAAACACCAAAATGAAAGAAACCAACTGGCTGGGAGGCAAAATAAAAAATATAGAAACCATGGCGGAGCGGTCGGCTTCCGGGCTGAGTAAAACAGCCGGGGTATTGATTATGAAAATTGAAGAAAATTCAATCCTTTCCCAATCTGACATCCAAATTGGGGATGTGATCATTACCTGCGAAGGAAAAGAAATAGACACTGTTACGGATTTGCTGAGAATCCATCAGTCCAACAATTGGAGAGGCAGGTTGAACCTTGAAGTTTTTAGAAATCAAAAAAGTATGAAACTTAAAGTGAACACAAAAAAATAGATAAATTCGGGCTGGCATAGGATGCCCATGCCCGGATTCTAAAATTTATCAAACTAAACTAAACACAAGTGCTAAAAACTAAATGCTATTCAATTGCTTTAACATTACTACTATTTACCTCTTTAAGTGCATGGGCACAAGCGCCAACCTGGCTGGAAATACACAACGGTATTTGGAAGGCGAGTATAGGCCAGCCCGAAGATATTAGCCTGCTCAAAGCAGCCAATATCCAACCCAAAGCTGATGCGCTGGAAGAACTTCCTAAAGCTTCTTTTCCCTTTGATAAGGAAAAAATAGACACCAAAATAGTAGATGGAAAGGTGTATTTGCGCTTTCCACTTACCAGGGATGAGCAGATTTATGGGCTGGGCCTTAACTTTAAATCGGTCCACCAGCGTGGCAGGATCATGCAATTGCATGTGGACCACTATGGGGGCAGAGATGATGGCCGGACACATGCGCCAGTGCCATTTTATGTATCCTCTAAAGGGTATGGCGTACTGATAGATGCCGCGCGCTACATTACAGTTTATGCTGGTAGTGGTGTGCGTGTGGATGCCGATGACCCCCCGGAATTGAGGGACCGGAACACCGACAAGAGTTGGGATCCTTCGCCTTATTCAGATGCTGTTGAAATCCTGGTGCCAGCCAGTGGAACGGATATTTACATATATGGTGGAAATTCGCCCATGGAAGCTGTTCAGCGCTACAACCTGTACAACGGAGGAGGCTATATACCTCCTAAATGGGGATTGGGGTTCACCCAGAGGGTACCCACCTTGTACAGTCAGGATGATATTATAAAAGAGGCAACAGAATTCGTAGAACATGATTTTCCATTGAGCTTTATTGGTGTAGAGCCCGGCTGGCACAGCATGGCCTATCCCTGTACATTCGAATGGGATGAAGGCCGTTTCCCCGATCCCAAAAAATTCAATACCGAACTGATGGACATGGGTATCAGGTCTAACCTTTGGTTGAACCCTTTTGTGTCACCTATTGGGTCATTATACCCGAAAGTAAAAGAGCTATCGGGTTCACATACTGTCTGGAATGGCATAGCGCCTGATTTTACCATAGACAAAACAAGGCAGATTTTCAAAAAACATTTCATGGACAACCACCTCAGCATTGGGGTGAGCGGCTACAAAATAGACGAAGTGGATGGTTTCGACCGCTGGCTGTGGCCCGACGTGGCTACCTTTCCATCGGGATATAGTGGGGAGCAAATGAGGCAGGTGTATGGGCTGCTGGTGCAGGATATGACGTCAGACTGGTTCAGGGAATTGAACCAAAGGACGTATGGACTGGTAAGGGCATCAAATGCAGGAGCAAGCTCCATGCCGTATGTGATTTACAACGATTACTACAGCCACCGTGATTTCATTACGGCACTGATCAATAGCAGCTTTATAGGTGTATTGTGGACACCCGAGGTTAGGGCTTCCAAAACGGCCGAGGAATGGGTGCGCAGGATGCAGTCGGTATGCTTTTCACCTATGGCCATGCTCAATGCCTGGGCAGATGGCACCAAGCCCTGGTCGTTTCCGGAGGTAGAGTCAGCGGTGCGCGATGTGGCCAACCTGAGGATGCAATTATTGCCCTATATTTATTCCACATTTTCCCAGTACCATTTTGAAGGCCTGCCGCCTTTCAGGGCCATGAACCTGGTGGAAGGCTTTGCCTTTGATGAACAGGTATCGGCAGGTACCTTGAGTTCCACAGACAATCCTTACGCCATGGCCATCAAAAAGCAGGTAAAGGACCAGTACATGATGGGCGACAACATACTGGTGGCCCCAATGTTTGAGGGGGAAACAGAACGTGAAGTAATCCTTCCTGCTGGCAAATGGTACGACTTTTACGATGGGAAATATGCCGGTTCCAATGAGATCATTAAGGTAGCACCTGGTTTGGAAAAAATACCACTTTACGTAAAAGACGGGGGAATTATCCCTATGATGCCGGTGCGAAGACAAGCACCCGGCAAAGGTGAAATGGTGGATTTGGAAGTGAGGCATTATGGTATGCGGGAAGGAAATTTCACATTGTACGATGACGATGGAACAAGCTTTGATTTTGAAAAAGGAGAGTATTCCAAAGTTGATATCAAAGTAGTAAAAGATAAAAAAGGAAACCTGAAAGGCTCCATTTCAAAACCTGAAAAAGGCAAGCCCTACGGGTACAATAAAAAAGTGGTTTGGAATTTTATGACCAAATAGAACTATGAAAATTTACAAAAAAGGCAAAGAAGCCATAATCGAACAAGGCAACCAATATTACACCAGGCAAGTGGGAGACTGGGATACTTTTATCAACAGAAAAAACTTATATCAGGCCCTGCTCCAGGACATTGACGGACTGGCTCCTTCAGGTGATATCACATTGACCGAAACAAATGAAGCACCGATTGGTACCCAGGAAATATGGGCTTCTGGTGTTACTTATATGAGGAGCAAAGAGGCCAGGATGGAAGAATCCAAAAAATCCGGGGGCGATACTTTTTACGACAAGGTGTACGATGCTGAACGCCCGGAGCTGTTTTTCAAAGCTATGGCCAACAGGACTGTTGGGAATGGCGGCACAGTCAACATCAGAAAAGACTCCAAATGGGATGTGCCCGAACCGGAATTGACGCTCTTTATCAGCTCAGAAGGAACCATCGAAGGTTATAGTGTGGGCAATGACATGAGCAGTAGGAGCATTGAAGGTGAAAATCCATTGTACCTGCCGCAGGCCAAAGTATATGACCGCTGTGCAGGGTTGGGGCCTTGTATCTATGTACCCGAAAAACCCATTGACCCGGATACCGAAATCGAACTGGTAATCCTCAGGAATGGTAAAGAAGCATTTCAGGGGAAAATTCCAATCAGCAATATGAAAAGGTCGCATACCGAGTTGGTGGATTTCCTTTTCAGGGAATGCGATTTTCCAAATGGCTGTTTCCTGATGACTGGCACAGGGCTGGTACCATCCGATGATTTTACGCTTCAGGTGGGCGATGAAATCAGGATCAGCATAGACCACATCGGTACCTTGGTCAATTTTGTTTCAAAGAAAAACTAAAGAATAAAGTAATGACACAAATTTTTAAAGCAATAAACCCGGCGACCAACGAACCGCTGGAAGGCGACTTTGCGATTTCCAGCCTGAACGACGTTAACCAGGCGGTAGAAAGTGCAGTAGCAGCCTTCGATACCTATAGAAAAACAGAAAAGGATAAAATAGCCGATTTTTTGGACCAGGCAGCAGATGAAATCATGGCCCTGGGGGATACCCTGCTGGACAGGTGCCATCTGGAGACAGCACTTCCCTTGCCGCGGTTGCAGGGAGAGCGCGGCAGGACAGTAGGTCAGCTTAAATTGTTTGCTTCAGTAGTAAGGGAAGGCTCATGGGTAGATGCCCGCATCGATACGGCCATACCCGACAGGAGCCCCCTGCCAAAGCCCGACATCAGGCATATGCTCCTTCCATTGGGTCCTGTGGCGATCTTTGGTGCCAGCAATTTCCCATTGGCATTTTCTGTGGCAGGTGGAGATACAGCATCGGCCCTGGCCGCCGGATGCCCGGTAGTGGTAAAAGGACACCCCGCACACCCCGGCACTTCCCAAATGGTGGCAGATGCCATAATCAAAGCCGCTGAAGTCACGGGAATGCCAAAAGGCACCTTCTCTTTGGTGCAAGGCAATACCAACGAAGTGGGGCAGGCCCTGGTACAGCACCCTGATATCAAGGCAGTGGGATTTACCGGCTCTTTTGGTGGAGGAAAGGCACTTTTCGACCTGGCCAATGCAAGGCCGGAACCTATCCCAGTTTTCGCTGAAATGGGCAGTACAAACCCGGTGTTCATATTGCCCGGGGCTTTGGAAGAGAAAGCTGAGGCGATAGCTGCGGGCATGGCAGGTTCGATTACTTTAGGGGTAGGCCAATTTTGCACCAACCCCGGCCTGGCTTTCGTTCAGAAATCTGCCGGGGCAGATACATTCTGCGAGGTATTGACTCAAAAGATAAATGAATCTCCAGCCGGGACTATGCTCACCCCTGGCATCAGCAGTGCTTACGACAAAGGCCTGCAAAAGACTTCCTCTACCGGTCAGGTAGAGGCCATTGCCAAGGGTAAACCCGGGGACAACCCAAATACCGCTGTGGCCACTGTTTTCAAAACGAATATTGATAACTTCAGTCAAAACCTGGAATTGGCACATGAAAACTTTGGCCCATCGAATGTGCTGATAGAAGCCGAATCCAAAGGGCAAATTATTGAAGCAGCCAAAAATCTGGAAGGGCACCTCACAGCCACTGTACACGGCACACAGGAAGACTTGATGGCCTATCAGGAGCTTTTTGACATTTTGGAAAAGAAAGTAGGTCGGGTAGTGGTGAACGGATACCCTACGGGTGTGGAAGTATGCCACTCGATGGTGCATGGAGGGCCATATCCGGCTACCACGGCACCTCAATCTACCTCAGTGGGCACCAATGCCATCAAGCGGTTTGCCAGGCCGGTTTGCTACCAGGATTACCCTGAGGCGCTGCTGCCCAAAGCACTGACAGATAGCAACGAACTGGACATCTGGAGATTGGTAAATGGAGAATTGACAAAATCTAAAATTTAATAAACATGAGAATAGACAGCCACCAACATTTTTGGAAATACGATCCGGTAAAAAATGCCTGGATAGATGAGAGCATGAAGGCCATCCGAAGGGATTTTTCCCCTGAAGACCTGGCCCCAATATTGAAGTCGGCCAACATAGATGGCTGTGTTGCCGTTCAGGCCGACCAATCGGAGGCCGAGACAGATTTCTTGTTGGGTTTTGCTGAGAACAGCGAAATCGTAAAAGGCGTGGTAGGTTGGGTTGACCTGATGGCCGATAATGTCGAGGAACGCCTGGCGGTGTATTCGAAAAATAAATGGCTAAAAGGCATTCGCCACATTGTTCAGTCAGAGCCGGACGACTTTATGCTGAGGGCTGACTTTCAGCATGGGATTAGCAAACTGGCGCAGTTTGGACAGGTCTATGACATCCTGGTATTTCCTACGCAATTGCCTGCATCCATAGCGTTGGCTGAAAAATTTCCAGACCAGGCTTTTGTGCTGGACCATATCGCAAAACCCTATATCAAGGACGGCAAAATAGATGGCTGGAAGGAAGATATCCGGCAGTTGGCACAATTTCCCAATGTTCACTGCAAAGTTTCAGGCATGGTAACGGAGGCCGATTGGGCCAACTGGAAACCAGGGGATTTTACCCCATACCTGGATGTGGTATTCGAGGCATTCGGAACTGATCGCATTATGTTTGGGTCGGACTGGCCGGTATGTTTGGTGGCCGCCGATTATCAGCAGGGGCTTGGGATTGTAGAAGGCTATATTGCAGGCCTGTCTGCCGATGAAAAGGCCAGGGTAATGGGAATTAATGCACAAAAGTTTTACAACCTCTGATATCCGGCAAATCAACTCCAAATGAAATTCCACACTATTAGTAGTCTGTTTTTTTTGTCTGTTCTTTTCGTTTCATGCGAAAAGCCAGACTTTTCTGAAAAGCAAACCAGCCAGCGAATCTGGTACAACGAGCCAGCCACTTCCTGGATGACAGAGGCACTCCCAATTGGCAATGGCTACATGGGGGCTATGTTTTTCGGAGGTGTGGAAGAGGAGCGCATACAGTTCAACGAGGAGTCTTTGTGGTCGGGGGGAAAAGGCGAATGGGAAGGGTACAATGGTGGAAATAGGGAAGGCGCACATCAACATTTGCCGGAGGTGCGGAGGCTGCTGGATGAAGGTAAGTTTGATGAAGCCCATCGACTTGCCAACAGGGAGCTTACCGGAGAAATAAAACAGGACAAAGGGAACAGTGTGTGGGAAGGATATGGTGCCTACCAGGCTTTTGGTAATGTTTTTGTTAGAACCGGACATTCCGGAAAGGCCAATAATTACATTAGGGAGCTAAACATTGCGGAGGCAATCGGTGGGGTAAGCTACGATGTGGAGGGTGTGAATTTTAGTAGGGAATATTTCGCCAGCTACCCGAAAAGGGCGATTGTGATGCAATACAAAAATACCAGTTCTGACGGTACCGATTATACCGTTGACCTCACTTCTGTGCATCAAGGTGCTGCGCTGGTTTTTGAAGACAATCAACTGATACTATCGGGCATGCTTCCAAACAATGGGATGGCCTATGAAGGCCGAATGTTGGTGAAATCCGATGGAAAGGTAACTTTTTCAGAAGGTAAGCTATCTGTGAAATCGGCCAAAAAGCTGACCCTACTCCTAACTGCTGCCACAGACTATCTAAATGAATACCCTGATTACTCAGGCAGGGACCACAAGGCCCTGAACCGGAAAACGATTCAGGCACTACAGGGAGCAAACTATCAAGACCTGAAAGCAGAACACACCACAGATTATTCTTCATTGTTTTCGAGGGTAAGTTTTCAGCTGGGGGACGTGGACAGAGAGGCGGTCCCAACGAACCAAAGGCTGAAGGAATACGCTTCCGGGGGGGCAGATCCATCACTGGAAGCTCTGTATTTCCAATATGGCCGCTATTTGATGATCAGCAGCTCTCGTCCTGGTACATTGCCTGCCAACCTGCAGGGCAAATGGAACGACAAGACTAACCCACCCTGGGCCTCAGACTATCATGCCAACATCAACATCCAGATGATCTATTGGCCGGTGGAGGTCACCAACCTTTCCGAATGTCATGAACCCCTGATTGAATACATCGATCGCCTGAGGGCACCAGGCAGGAAAACTGCCAAAGATTTTTTCAACACCAGGGGATGGGTTGTCAATACCATGAACAATGCCTTTGGGTTCACGGCTCCTGGATGGAGCTTTCCCTGGGGATTTTTCCCGGGAGGTGCTGCCTGGTATGGCCGGCATGTTTGGGAGCATTACGAGTTTACCGGAGACGAGGAGTACCTTCGATCCAAAGGTTATCCTATTATGAAAGAAGCGGCCCTTTTTTGGTTGGATTACCTCACCAAAGATGAAAACGGCTACCTGGTGTCATCTCCGTCCTATTCACCGGAGCATGGGGGTATTTCCACTGGTGCCTATATGGATATTCAAATTGCGTACGATATTTTCTCCAATTGTATCCAGGCTTGTGAAGTATTGGGTGGGGATGATGTATTTAAGAAAGAATTGATTGAAGCTCAAAAGAGGCTTCTCCCACTCAAGATTGGAAGGTGGGGGCAGCTGCAAGAATGGAAAGAAGACAGGGATGACCCGGACAATAAGCACAGGCATGTTTCCCATTTATATGCGCTGCATCCTGGCAATCAGATATCTGTAGCGGACACCCCGGAATTGGCCGAGGCAGCCAAAGTATCCCTGAACGCCCGTGGTGACGATGGCACTGGATGGTCCATTGCCTGGAAAATTAATTTTTGGTGGCGATTGCTGGATGGAAACCATGCTTACAAGCTACTCCGTAGGGCCATGCAGTTTACCAGCGATGATGGAGTGAATATGATGGATGGCGGTGGGGTATATGCGAATATGTTTTCCACGCACCCGCCGTTTCAGTTGGATGGCAACATGGGTGCTACTGCCGGTATGGCAGAAATGCTGGTACAATCCCACACGGATGCAGTCCACATTTTACCAGCACTGCCTGACGCCTGGCCAACTGGTCAGGTGAAAGGATTGAAAAGCAGGGGCGGCTTTGAAATAGATATTGACTGGAAAGAAGGGAAATTGAACCGCTTGGCGATAAAATCAACATCGACTAAAATGGCGCGGATAAAATATGGCCCGAATGAAATTGAACTGGAGGTTCCGAAAGGGGAATTTGTGAAGTTGACGGGTAATTTGGAACCTCTTTAAATCACCCAGCTAGCAAAGAAGAAAAACAACTGTAGAAAATATATGATCATTGATCGACCACAATAAAATGACCAGAAAGGCAATAGGGAAATTTAGTTGGTAAAAAGAAAAATATGGACCTCAAATTAAAAGATAAGGTAATAATAGTCACTGGGGGATCCAGTGGAATAGGGGAAAGCATCAGCAGGACGGTGGTAGCAGAAGGTGCCATTCCTGTAATCGCAGGGCGCGACAAGGAATCAGGTGAGGCGCTCGTAAAGGAATTTGCAGCATCGGGCAGTGAGGCCTTTTTTGTACAGGTAGAACTGGCTTCACCTGAAAATTGCCAGAAAGTGGTAGAAGACACCCTCAGAAAATATGGGCGGATTGAGGGGCTGGTAAACAATGCCGGCATCAACGACAGCATAGGGCTGGAAGATGGCAATCCGGAAGCATTCCTGGCATCATTGGACAAAAACCTTCACCACTATTACTACCTGGCTCACTATAGCCTGGATGCCCTGAAAAAATCCAAGGGGTGTATTGTGAACATCAGTTCTAAAACAGCGCTGACGGGGCAGGGCAGTACGTCAGGTTATGCCGCTTCGAAAGGGGCGCAACTGGCCCTGACCAGGGAATGGGCAGTGGAATTGTTGAAGTATGGAATCAGGGTGAATGCCGTAATACCGGCAGAAGTAATGACACCACTCTATAAAAACTGGCTGAGCAAGTTTGATGACCCCAAAGCTACCCTGGAGTCAATTACCAATAAAATACCCCTAGAAAACAGAATGACAACCAGTGATGAGATTGCCGATATGACGGTTTTTCTACTGTCGGGCAGGGCGTCCCACATTACTGGTCAGTTTCTGTTTGTGGATGGAGGATACGTACATCTCGACAGGGGGCTGGCGGGTGCCAACCTTTAAATAATCTATCAACTTATAACAAAAAACAATGAGCAACACTTCACAAACTAAAGCCAAACTGGTGGATAAGGAACTACTTATTCCATTCATTATGGTGACCTCCCTGTTCTTTCTTTGGGGATTCCCCAACGACCTGACAAACCCCATGGTGGAGGTTTTTAAAAATGTATTGAACATTTCCAACGTTAAAGCCTCCTACGTCCAGCTGGCATTTTACGGTGGCTATGGTACCATGGCCATACCAGCGGCGCTTTTTATCAGACGGTTCAGCTACAAATCAAGCATTATACTCGGGCTTTTTCTTTTTGCGATTGGGGCGTTACTGATGTACCCATCGGCCACCATGGTCAACTACAACCTTTTTCTGGTTTCCTTCTACATCCTTACATTCGGTCTGGCTTTTTTGGAAACCACAGCCAACCCCATGATCCTGGAGATGGGCGACAGGGAAACGGCTACACAGCGTTTGAACCTGTCACAGGCGTTCAACCCCATGGGTGCCCTCACAGGCCAGGTGATTGCCCGAATCTATGTGGTGGAAAGGCTGGATACCAAAATAGGAGCAGATTCTTCAGCTACTGCAGCCATGCTTACCGCCGACCAAAAGCAACAGATCATCGAGCATGACCTTGGGATTGTGAGCACTCCTTACATCATCCTTGGTTTTGTGGTTTTGGCGATTATGGTAGTTTTCTTCTTTTTGAAAACAGAAAAAAGCAAGCATACCGTAGAAAAACTCAATTTTAGAGAGACTTTGAGCAAGCTGTTTTCCAATAAGAACTATTACGAAGGTGTACTTGCCCAATTCTTTTATGTGGCCTGCCAGATTATGGTATGGACGTTCATCTACCAGTATGTGACCAATATCAATGAATCCAGGCCCGCAGATGACCAACTAAACGCTACCATGTATGTAGTAGCCTCTACGGGCTCATTTTTGGTGGCACGATGGATATGCACATTCCTGATCCGGTACATTTCGTCGGCTAAGCTGATGCTTATATTTGCTTTGCTGGGGGCAGTGTTGTGCACTGGAGCCATTTTTATCAACGGGATGTTCGGTCTATACTGCCTGGTAGGGGTTTCTTTTGCCATGTCATTGATGTTCCCAACCATCTATGGTATTGCCCTCAACGGAATGGGTGATGAAGCCAAACTCGGCTCAGCTGGTCTGATACTGGCTATTGTGGGAGGAGCGTTGATGCCGCCACTTCAGGGAAGGATTATCGATATGGGGGGCACAGGCCTCAGCGATTTAAACCTACTTGGTTATATACCAGAGGTGAATTTTTCATTTATCCTGCCACTCATCTGCCTGTTGTTGGTAGGTTTGTACAGCTACAGGTCTATAGACAGGGCCTGATGTACCGAAACCAAATTGAATAGTTGTATTTTCCCCGAAGCTGGGGTTAATTTACAGCTGGCCCATGGTTCATTCTGTAAACTGTGGGCCGGCTACTTATCAAAATTGAACCTAATTTTAAATATCTTAATAAGCAATGAAAACAAGAAGATACTGCCTGGCCTTAGATCTGAAAGACGATCCGGAATTGATCAAAGAATATGAAAAATACCATGAAAAGATCTGGCCCGAGATCACCGAAAGTATTAAAGATGGGGGCGTGGTAAGCTCACAAATCTTTAGGCTGGAAACACGCATGTTCATGATTCTGGAGGTGGACGAAACTTTTTCTTTCGAAAGAAAGGCTAAAATGGACGAAGAAAATCCAAAAGTACAGGAGTGGGAAGACCTGATGTGGAAGTATCAGCAAGCTTTACCCTGGGCAGCTCCTGGCCAGAAATGGATGCTCATGGACAAAGTATTTGATTTGGAAATTAACGGGTGAACGGACAATAAATCCAATTTGTGTAGGTTTGTGGTTGACAGATCATAAAACCTGCCGGTTGTCTGTGACCCTTTCGAAGCAATTTGGGCCTACAGGACACGAGAGAGAAAATCCTGATGTGCAGGATTTGATAATAATCGTTTAATGTACATTTCATTTGAATTAACAACATTTGTAGAATTAGTCTGAACGGAAAGGACGTGCAATTAAGTGATGTAAAAAAACAGGGGAAAGTAAACTAAAATATATGGAAACGGACCAGGCGCTTTGGGAGAAAGTCCTCAATTCGCATCCTTCTGCCCTGGATGCCATATATTTTAGATATTCCGACGACCTCTATGACTATGGGATGAAAATCAGCAATGATGATGCCATGGTCGAAGATGTGATCCAGGATATATTCGTTGACCTGTGGAACAAGCGAAAAACACTGGGTGCAATTGAGTACCTGAAAACATATCTGCTGGTTGCATTAAAACGGAGGTTGTTGCGGAAAATGGAACAACAAAAGCGGATAGATACCTATCAAAACCCTGGTTTGCAGGAATCCTACGATTTTCAGCTGAGACTGGTCCAGCAGCCATCAGTACTGCGGGACATGGAACAGGCCGACCGAAAAGAAAAAATAGCAGCAGTACTCCTATCGCTCACACCCAAGCAAAGGGAAGCAATATTTCTCAAATACTATCAAGGGTTGAGCTATTCAGAAATTTCAGAAATCCTCAATGTAGAAACCAAGGCTGTTTATAAGTTGATGGCCAGGGCTTTAAGCACTTTAAAGTCGAATATTTCTTTGAAAATATTGATGGGGATTTTGATCCTGGTAGCCTGAAATCCAATTTAAGAAAACCATAAAAACCTACTAAAACGTCACTCAGAGCCCTTTTTATTGGGATATGTTTGAGAAAAGAGCGTAGGAGTCCCTAAGTGGGGATTCCTACGCCTTTCGCCTGGCACAACCCAGACCAAAGGCTCTGAATGACGGTTTTTATCGTTTTCTTTTAATGATCGTTCCTTGATTTCACTTCGCCAGGCTAAAGAAACTTCTTTAAAATCCTAATATTCATTTTTTTTTATTCGCATGGGGTAAAAAACAGATCTCATGTGTCTATACATCCAAACACTGGCCAAATTTTATATTATGACAAAATCAATAAGCGATTATTCCGTGGAAGATTTCCTGATGGATGAAGGTTTCATCGATTGGGTTTATGGTGACGATAAAAAAACGCACCAAAACTGGGAAGGTCTCATAAAAGATTTTCCGGATTGTACCCACAAAATCCATCAAGCAAAACAAATACTCTTGTCTATGGATTTTGAAACCAAAAAAATGTCAACAAACCAAAAAAATGAATTGTCCGAAAGAATTCAAAGGAAACTCCAAAATGACAGTGCAGATCATGTGGTGGTTAAAAAACCTGGCAGCAACTGGATGAGGTATGCTGCCTTACTGGCCCTGTTGATAGCTGTGGGTATTGTGGTGAAGTGGGGAATAAGAGAAAAAGAACAGGATGTACAGGTGAGCCAATATGTTGTGAAAGAAAGTGCCATAGGGCAAAAATCGACCATCACCTTGCCTGATGGGTCCACGGTGAAATTAAACTCGGAAAGCAAACTGGTTTATGGTGAGAATTTTGACGAGCATTTGAGAGAGGTAGAGCTGACCGGAGAAGCTTTTTTTATGGTAGTGAAAAAACCGTCAGTCCCATTTATTGTGAAAACAGGAGATATTAAAGCAACAGTATTGGGCACATCATTCAACGTGAGAAACTATGAGGAAGACGCCAATATCGAAATAGCCCTGGCTACAGGGAGTTTGCAGGTGGAAGAAAGCAGGGCAGCAAGTGGAAACAATAAAATAGTGTTGGCTCCAAGTGAAATGACTAATTACAGCAAGTCGAGTGGTAAAATGAACAAAATAAAGTTTGAAGAAGAAGAGGTTTTAGCCTGGAAAAACAACACCCTGTTTTTTAACCAGGCTGAAATGAAGGAAATAGAACAGGAACTTGAAAGGTGGTTTGGGGTGGATATCCGTGTGTTGAACCAGCCTGGGACACCCGTGAAACTATCAACAAAATTCACGAATCAATCCCTGGAAAATATTCTGGAAACGCTGGGTTTTACCCTGGGCTTTCAATATGAATTTTCCAAAAACAAAGTCAATGTCACATTTAACTAAACGCTATATGAAAAAATAAAGGAAGCACTTTAGAAAAAGATACCGATACAGAAAAATCTATATCGGCATCTAACTGTCCGAATATCTGATTGTCATGGTCCAACATTATCATTCAGCACATTCGGATTGGGTATTTATTAATTATTAATTAACAAACATGTAAAAGTATGAAATTTAGATTATTACAACTAATCGTCATGATTACAAAATATTCTTGTTACGCTTTTGTTATGTTGTGTTTATTCACAGAGGTAATATTTGCATCTGAAGGAGTAGCACAAAAATCGCAGAGTGTAAAGGAAGTGTATATCACAGTAGGATTCGAAAAAACCACCTTGAAACAAGTGTTTAAGGTGATAGAAAGGGAAACCTCTTATGAGTTTACCATCAATGAAAAAGGAATAGACAGGTCGCTGAAAATCAGCACTCCTTCACAAAGCAGGACCGTTTCTGATTTGCTGGTGGAGTTGTCCCAAAAGGCCAACCTCAAATTCAGGCAAGTCAACAACAACATTGCGGTATCCAAACTGGATCGCAGTTTTGAAGAAGACAGGGCCGTGGAGGTTTTCAATGCCGATATGGAGGTATCGGGCAAAATACTGGACGAAAATGGCATGGGGTTGCCAGGTGCCAGTATCATCGTAAAAGGTACATCTAATGGGACAACATCCGATTTGGAAGGAAACTTTAAATTCCTTTCCCCCGAAAATGCGGTGCTTGTTGTTTCTTTTGTGGGGTACAAATCCCAGGAAATAGCCCTGAATGGCAGGTCAAAAATTGACGTAACGTTGGAAGTGGATGCCGAAACACTTTCGGAAGTAGTGGTGGTTGGCTATGGTACCCAGAAAAAGAGCGAAGTTACTTCATCGATATCTCAAATCCGTGGTGAAGATTTTGAAAACTCAACAGTTTCTAATGTGGCCATGGCATTACAAGGCCGGGCATCTGGTGTTGAGTTGATCAACTCGGGCACGCCTGGAAGTACACCCAGTATAAGGATAAGGGGTGTGGGCACCATAAACAATTCTGAACCACTGATAGTATTGGATGGTGTGCCGGTGAGCGCTGATGTGTTGGCGCAATTGGCTACATCAGAGATACAGTCGGTAGAGATATTGAAGGATGCGGCATCCGGGGCTATCTATGGAACCCGGGCAGCCAATGGTGTGGTATTGATTACTACAAACAAAGCCAGGTACAACGAACAAACTTCCGTACGGCTCAATGCTTCTACCGGATACAATAGTGTGATCAACAGGTATGAGGTGACCACAGCCGAGCAACTTTACGAACTAAAAAGGGAAAGATACACGATGGACGGTTTGCCCTTGCCAACCAATGGGCCATGGGTAGATCCGTATTACAACCAAACAAGGACAGACTGGCAAGATGAGATGTTTAGAAGTGGCCTTTTTCAGGATTATAACCTGACCATCAGTGGGGGTACCGACAAATCTACCTTCAACGCTAACATTTTTTATCGAGATGAAGAAGGGACCCAGATCAACACCTATTTTAAACGTCTGGGTATTTCACTAAGGGCTACCCAAAAAGTAACCGAGCGTTTCCGGTTGGAAGAAAGTATAAGGGTGACGCACACCCACAGTTTGCTTACCCAGGACGATGGTGCTACCGGAACCTCTCAAACCATTTATTCCTCCTATAGGTATATGCCGGCTATACCAGTAAAAAATGCCGATGGAACCTACGGATCTGGCAAAGCAAGTACTGAACTGGGGGACATGTGGAACCCGGTGTACAAAGCTACAGAAGAGTGGAGGCACAACAATAAGCTCAATACCCTGATCAATGTCAAGGCCGACTATGACATTACCAAAAACATTACATTGACGGCACGGGCGGCTTATCAGCAGACCAGTTCGAAATTCAATGAATTCAACAATATAACGCCATTGCAATCAAGGTCCATCAGCAACCCAAGGTTGACCATCAATACCAGCGAATCTTCCTTCGCCCTGGGAGAGGTGTTTGGTAGTTACAATCAAGCCTTTGGTGACCACAATATCGCTGCTACGGTTGGCGTAACAGGGCAGGTATTTAAAGGCGAATATTTAAACATGATAGGTGAAGGTTTTGCATCGGTGGCCGAAAGCCAATTGGTGATGAACAATGCTTCCTTGATAAAAGGAAACGGCAGTGACGATCCTACTACGGCTATTTCATCGGCTTTTGTTCGGGGTACATACAACTACAATGGAAAGTATTATTTTTCAGCAATCATGAGGGCAGATGGTTCTTCAAGGTTTGCTGAAGGCAACCGCTGGGGTTACTTTCCTTCTGTTTCAGCAGGATGGAGGATATCCAACGAAGACTTTATGAAAGGCAATGACGCTGTGATATCCAATATGAAACTGAATGTAGGCTGGGGGCAATTGGGCAATCAAAATGTAACGGCTTTTCAGTACCTGAATGTTTACAACAAAGACCAAAAGTACGTACTGGATGGTACCAATTATACAGGCACCAGATTGGCCTCATTTGCCAACCCGGACATCACCTGGGAAACCACCAGTACATTGAATATTTTGTTGGAGTTAGGCTTGTTTAAAAATAAACTGAACCTTGATATTGCCTATTTCGATCGCCTGACAAGTGATATGCTTATTGGTACAGTGAGCCAGGGAACGGCAGGTACGGTAACTATCCCGGATTCCAATATTGGGGAGATGCACAATGTTGGTTTTGAGATTGAACCTTCATATTTCGGACAAGTGGGAGAGCTTACTTTCGACATAGGAGTAAATGCAACTTTCATTAAAAACGAAGTAACCAAACTCTATGGGGAAAACAAATTCATCAGTTCCGGAGATGTTTCCAGGACATACGAGGGTGAAGCGATTAGTTCATTTTATGGCTGGAAGACCGATGGTATTTACCAGACTCAAGCCGAAATCGATAGTGATCCCAACGTGTCGGTGGATCCAAGAAAAGGAAACATCACACCTGGCGATGTTCGCTTTGTGGATGTGAATGGAGACAATGTGGTCAACGAGCAGGATAGGGTACACATTGGGGATGCCAATCCTAATTTCCTTTTGGGCTTTCATGCTGACCTTACTTATCGAAACTTCAACTTTTCAATGGTCTTCAGTGGGGCATTCGGTCACGACCTGTATGATTTTATGATGATGCGGGGGCTCGATCCTACCCAAAGTGCCAATATGGATGCCCTTGCTTATGAAAGGTGGACTGGCCCGGGAAGCACCAACAAATGGCCGAGGATGTCAACCATACGCGCCAACGAAAATTATCGTATTTCTGAACTCGGATTGAAAAGCGGTAACTATATGAGGATGAAAGACATTGTTCTTGGTTATACCCTGCCTCAGTCAGTTGTAGGGAAAATTGGTTTTAGCAGCCTGAAATTATACATGGCTGGAAGAAACCTCTTGACATTCACCAGTTTCGATGGGGTAGATCCGGAAGAAAGTGGCCGGGGCAACCTTTCCCGTGGTGTTATCTACAACAACTACCCACAGTCTAGGAGTTTGGTATTGGGCGTAAATATTACATTCTAACCATCTAAAGCTACATAAAATGAAAAAGTATATAATAATCATATTAACAGTCTTGACGGTGTTTTCGTGTGAGTCAATACTGGACCAGGAGCCTGTTGGCAACCGTACGGATGTTGATTTTTGGCAAACCGAAGCGGATATGCTGGATGCCCTGGCTGGAGCCTATAGCATGTGGCCTACCCGTAACCTGGGCATGCACGATTTGTTTTTCGACAATCAGGGAGATGACCACTGGAGGGCAGGAGACCATGCAGAAGATGAGGATATTGAAACTTTCAATACCAGTTTTTCCAATTATAAAATTGACAGGACATACAAAGACAAGTATGAAGTGGTCAGTCGTGCCAATGGAATCATAATCAATGGCCCAAAAGTGAAGGAGTTGGGCACAGTTAGCGACGCATCCTATAATACGATTATGGGGGAGGCATATTTTCTTCGTGCGTATGCTTACTACCGGCTGTACCTCATTCATGGTCAGGTTCCCATTATTGAAGAAGAACATGTTCTGAGCAACAACTATAAGGTGCCAAAATGTGATTCCCCCGAAGTGTTGAATGCTTTTATAGTTGCGGATCTCGAAAAAGCAGCGGGCCTGCTCCCCATGCACAATGGTGCTGGCAGGGTAGGAAAAGGTGCTGCCTGGGCGGTTTTGACTTCTTTGCACATGCACAGTGCCAAGGATTATGCTGACAGTGAAAACCTAAACAAGGCCATAACTGCTGGCCAGAATGTGGTGGACAACTATGCCCTGGCCGATTCTTACCTGTCTTTGTTCAGGGAGGGCAATGAGCATTTGGAAGAAAACCTGTTCCTAATGATGAACGACATGGAGTGGATCAACCAAAGGCTGATGTCCAAGCACAGAGGGCCAAGGCCATGGGGCGCCTATGGTTTTCAGGAACCCCTGGACGACCTGGTAAATGAATACGAAGAAGGTGATGTGAGAAAGGATGTGACAATTATTTCGGATGGCCAGACTGTAAGGCAAGGATCGCTTGGCGAGTTTGAGCATACTTCAGATTTATCCACCACTGGCCATAGCTATTTGAAATACCTGGATTGGCGTGAATCTGACGGTGCGTTTAACCATGGGCTAAATATCCCATTTCTCAGGGCTGCCGATACTTATCTTTTGGTGGCTGAGGCCAAAATCAGGTTGAATGGCGCGGGAGCCGGTGACGACCTGATCAACAAAGTACGCAAAAGGACTGGTTTGGCCGATGTGACCAATGCGGATATCCATGATTTGATCCATGAGACACGTGTTGAATTGGCAGGTGAAAACTTTCGCTTTCAAAATTTGCTCAGATGGGACAAAGCAGGGATTTATGATTTGGAAGAGTTTTTGTCCAGGCCTGAAAAAATGCTGGATAGGGATATGGGGCGTAAATCGTTTAGCCGACCCAAAAACTATTATCAGCCATTGCCTCAGGTGCAAATTGATAATTCTGACAATGTGTTGGTGCAAAACCCACTTTGGGTGACTGGGTCGAACTAAGTTCGTACAGATGATAACTGTGATTCATATAGTTTAAAAGTAGAAAAGGGGGTAACGAACAGTTACCTCTTTTTCTCATTATAAAATAACTAAAATTAAAAAATGAAATGGGCAGGAAGTTAAAAAAGTATTCGGGCAACATCGTTTATGCCATTTGCCTTTTAGTGGCTATCATCAGTACGCTCAGTTCTTATGGCCAGAAAGAAGGTATTCAGGATCAAAAACTAAGCGTGAAAGTGGCCGCATACAATGTAGAATTTAGTGATAAAGGAACCTCCCGGGAAATAGCCGAAATGCTCAAACCTTATGATTTTGATATTGTTTGTTTTTCTGAAGCCCCTGGTGGAAATTGGACTAAGGACGTAGCGACAGCCCTGGGAATGAAGCATTCGGTAGTTGGAAAATACTCAACGGCTGGCCATAAAGACAAGTACAAAACCATAGTGAGCAAAACAGCATTGCTGGATTATGAGGAAGTGTTGATGGCCGATACCCTGCATAGTGCAACCAAAGCCATTACCGAGATAGGAGGGAAAAAAATTGCGATATATTCTGTTCATTTTCCCTTTGGCTGGAGGGACCAGGCGCATATTGATGAAACCACCGGTAAGATCACTTCCTTTGCGAGCCAGGTAAAAGCAGCGGATGGTGACGAAACAGCTATAGTCATGGGCGATTTTAATTTCATCCTTTCCACTGCCGATTACCCAAGTATGTATTATGACTTGTTTGTAAAAATGGGATTTGAAGCCAGCTGGAAAGATATCGGCACAGATGTCACCAAACTTAGTTCGATGGTAGGTTCTTCCAGGCGTGATACCACTGGAAAAGGCCGTGTGATTGATCATATCATGTACCCAAAAGACAAGGTGAAGGCTCTAGATGGCCAAATAATAGAACTGGACAAGCCGTTATCCGACCACAAACCCGTCTGGGCACTTTTGGAGATAGAGTGACCATATTTGCTCCATTTCGCTGAAATCACCATCCAAAACGGATATGCCGTTGAACCAGGACTAGACAGCCAATAGCGTATGGCAAGAGCACTCCAACCGACTTTGTTCATAGATCAAACCTATTGGCTTTTAACCGGTGACAGTTTCATAGTCCCAGGGTTGTACCACAAGTTTGATTGGGTTATTTTCGTGCTTGTCCCACCCATACAGGAGGCATTGTCAAAACGAATACTGGTGAAATGAAGTACAGAAAAATAGAAAGAACGGATTTACAGCTGTCAATTTTTGGTTTGGGTTGTTGGGCTTTTGGAGGAGGAGACTACTGGGGACAAAACCATGATCAAAAGGAAGTGGATAGGGTTGTTCATCGTGCCGCAGACCTGGGTGTGAATTACTTCGATACGGCGGAAGTCTATAATGACGGTAGAAGTGAAAAATCACTGGGACTGGCCATTAAGGGATTGGATAGGGACAAATTGGTGATTGGCACTAAAATTTCCCCATCCCATTGCTACCCTGATAAAATATCCAGGCATTGTGAAGCGTCCCTCAATAGGCTTGATACGGATTATGTAGATATTTACATGGTGCATTGGCCCATACACCCCCATTCCATCCGGCATTACACCAAAGATGAAAACATCATCAACAATCCTCCCGCACTGGATGAAGTGATGGAGGAGTTGCTAAAATTGAAAAAGGAAGGCAAAATCAGGCATATTGGCGTCAGCAACCATGGGGTTCAGAAGTTTGGGTTGCTACCTCATAATGAAACCATTGTGGCAAACGAATTGCCTTATAACCTCCTGTGCCGGGCACCAGAATTTCAGATACTCCCATTCTGCCAGGAAAAAGGCGTTGGGGTGATCGGCTACATGAGCCTGTTGCAAGGAATTCTTACTGACCGATACCCCACCATTGACGACATTCCCCTGTTGATGCGAAGGACAAGGCATTTTGATGATAGAAAAAACGAACACAGTAGGCATGGGGAAGCTGGTTTTGAAGCAGAAACCCAGGCGGCACTACAGTCGATCCGCCAGGTTTCCCGGGATTCAGGTATCAGTACTGCCGATCTGGCCATGAAATGGGCGGTGGTCAATGAAGCCATTACGACTTCACTGGTAGGAGTGCGTGGTGTGGAACGGTTGGAGGCCAACATAAAGGCAATCAACGAACCGCTTGATCCACAAATAATCGATCAATTGAACCAGGCAAGCAATACATTGAAAGAAGCCATGGGCACCAGTATCGACTATTATGAGGGGGTGGAAAATGATAGGACCTGAGCAGTTTCATTGATCGGGAAACCAAAATGGTTTTGATAAAAAAGTATATCATTGCATACTCACCATGTTGATATACCAGTGGCAGAAAAGCAGGAAGTCCGGCAGTTATTGAACCTGATAAGCGCGCACAGCGACCAGCAGGCGTTCAGGCAACTTTTTGAGCGCTACCACACATGGCTTTTTACTGTCGCTTTCACCATAATACAATCCAACGAAGATGCGGAAGAAGTACTGGAAGATGTGTTTGTTAAGATTTGGGAAATACGTGCCAGGTACAGCGAAATCAACAACATAGAAACGTATCTCTACACAGCCATAAAAAACAAATGTTATGACAGGCTAAGGGAAAAAGGAAGAATCCAGCAGGTGCCATTGGAAGAGCTGCTTGTCGAAGTAGATTTCATGGAATCACCCGAAGAAACCCTACTGTATAAAGAACTCGAAAAACATATCAAACAATCCATTGCAAAGCTTCCTCCCAAATGCAGGGAAGTTTATTTACTGATCAAAGAATCAGGAAGTTCCTATAAAGATGCTGCTGAGGCGCTTTCGGTTTCGCAAAAAACAATTGAGAGCCAGATGCGGATAGCCATAAGGAAAATAGCCGGGGATATTCACCAATATCTTGAAGACAGGGAAAGTGCTGATAAAGGACGGTTCCTGTCATTTTCTGTTTTCCTGCTCGCATAGCCCGAAAGTCCCCGCAAAAAAAAAACTATAAATTTTTATAGCCTTTTAAGGGTAGCCGTTTTTTTCTCCGTCCTCATTGCAACAGGTCGATAGAAAATACCATGAAAGAAGATATATACGATATTATAGCCAGGTCCTTAACCGGGGAAAGGAGCCCAAAAAATGGCGACTTGGAGGAATGGATCAATCAAAAACCTGTTAATAAGACCATATTCAACTCCCTGAAGTGGCATTGGCTGAAAACCAATGAGATTCCCCAAACTTCGAAAGAGAGGACGTTTCAACGGATAAGTGTACGGATAGAAAGCAAAGAAACCCTACTGCACCCAGATAAAAACCAAAGGCCTTTTTGGGAATACTTTGGCAAGGTTGCAGCTGTGCTGTTGGTGGCAATAGGATTGGTTTGGACTGTTTTTTATCAAGGAGAGCCAGATGTCAGGGTTTCTTCTACCAGGATAGTAAAGAAAACTACCTCAAAAGGCCAAAAAACGACCTTCACCCTCGGCGATGGTACTATAGTGAAACTAAATGCAGATAGTAAGATAGAGTTTCCTTCGAAATTTGATTCGGGCAAAAGGGAGGTGTTTTTGGAAGGTGAAGCCTTCTTTGAAGTAACCCGGGATGTGGACCGGCCTTTCGTAGTGTATTCGGGCGAGATTGAAACTACCGTACTGGGTACCTCCTTTAATGTAGAGGCATACCCCGAACAGGACAAAATTAAAGTTGCCCTGGTAAGTGGAAAAGTCGAAGTGAGGGGTACACTGCACAATGCAAACGGAGGGGATGCCGGTATTACCAAAAGAGCCATCCTGAAACCCAACGAGATGGCCACTTTTCTAAAGGGTCAAAATAAAATTACCAGGAAAAGGTTTGAGCTGGAAGAGATCACGGGCTGGAAAGATGGTGTGCTGGTGTTGAAAAATGCCAACCTGGAACAGATCAGGAAACAGCTGGAAAACTGGTATGGCGTAAACATTAGCTACTCGAATTCCCGTTATGAAGAAGGGGATATTACCGCAAACTATTATAATGAACCCCTGGAGAATGTACTAAAATCACTGGGCTATACCCTGCGATTTGAATACTCCATCACCGGAAAGGATGTGGAGATAAAATTTTTGAACCTCAAAAACGAATCGATATGACAGAAACCTAGACAAAAAAACAGCAATGCTCAAGGAGCACTGCTGAATATTTTTCCTGGTTCAATTTCCAAGCGCGAACAAGAGAATTGAGTCCGGAAATCAGATTTAACGCAATTATTCAACTACATTAAAACATGTAAAGATATGAATTTTAAACCATTACCTATAAATAAAATTATAGTGTATTCGCTGAACACGTTCATAGTTTTCCTGGCATTTACAGGCATATTGATAGCCTCGGGGGAAACTACAGCCCAGAAAAATACAAGTGTGAAAGAAACACAAATAGATGTTTACTTTCAGGACGATAATTTGACCACAGTCTTTGAAAAGATTACACAAAAAACCGGCTTTGAGTTTGTTTACAACAAAAAAGAGCTCAAGGACAAGGTTAGGTTCAACCATGAGTACAAAGGTCAAACTTTGTATGAAGTACTATTGGATATATCCGAAAAAGCCAATTTGCAATTCAGGCAGATCAATAAGAATATCAATGTACAAAGTAAACTAGAAGGTGAGAATCCTACGAATCCAGTCCAAATACTTGAAGAAGTGGACATCTCTGGTAAAATTACCGATGAAAATGGAGAAGGGTTGCCGGGGGCGACCGTTGTAGAAAAAGGAACAACAAATGGCACCACTACAGACCTGGATGGCAACTACAAGCTGACCGTATCAGAACAATCGGTTTTGACCATTTCTTTTGTAGGGTATAAAACCAGCGAGATAACGGTGGTTAACCAAAGCATCATAGATGTACAGATGGAATTGGATGCAGAGCAATTGGACGAAGTTGTAGTTGTGGGTTATGGAACGCAGAAAAAAAGTGACCTTACTGGGTCAGTTTCATCAATTGACGATGAAGTGTTTAAGCAACAACCAGTAACCAAGGTTTCTGAAATACTCCAAGGGAGGGTTGCAGGTGTCTCGGTTAATTCCCCCTCAGGTAAACCAGGAGGGAATCAAGTTATAAGGATAAGGGGGGCAAATTCGATTAATGCAAGTAACGACCCACTTGTCGTTGTAGACGGACTTGTTGGGGCTGATTTTACATCTCTTAACCCAAATAATATAGAATCCATAGAAGTGTTGAAAGATGCTTCTGCTACTGCAATTTATGGCTCCCGTGGTGCCAATGGTGTGATACTGGTGACTACAAAAAAAGGTAAGCCAGGTAAAGCGCAAATCAGTTTTGAATATTTCCACAGAGTTCAGGAGGTTCCAAAGAAAGTTGAGGTTTTAAGTGCATTAGAGTATGCCCGAGCAGCTAATGACAGAAGGCAATATGCTAAATATTCTCAAAGAATGAATGATCTGTTTGACTATAATTACCCTACAGAGCAAGAAATACTCACACCTGATGCTAATGGTAGCAGAAACATGACATGGCTTTATTTTCACCCAGCTGCCATTGAGGGAATTAGAAGAGGTGAATTGGCCATAGACTGGCAGGATGAAATATTCAGGAAAGCGAATATGGACAATTACAATTTGAGTGTAAGAGGGGGAACCGAGGACATGTCATATAGTATTTCAGGTAATTACCTAGGCCAGAAGGGGCTGGTAATTAATTCGGAATTTGAAAGGTTCAACTTAAGGGGTACAATTGATGCAAAGGCCAACGACAAACTAAGAATAGGGTTAACAGCACTATCTGTAAGAGAAGTAGACAATCCAGTGGGAGAAGGTGGAAAAGGAGATCGTGGGGTAGTTTCTGCAGCATTATTTGCTTTGCCAGTTGCTTTGGGTGTTAAATATCCAGAAAATTTTGACCACCCTGATTTCCCATTTAGCGAGTCATTGGTAGGTCAATATTTTAATCAGGCGAGCAGTTACGGTGGTTTTGGGGATTCTTCCCCGAATAGTGGAAGCCGTTTGTGGAACCCGGTGGCAGCAGCAATGGAACCTGAACGAGAAATTTTGACAACCCGGAACACACTATCATCCTACCTAGATTATGAAATAATAGAAGGCTTAAACTTTAAAGTGATAGGTGGAGGAATATTTACAAATATTGGCAATCGACAGTATTTCAATGAAAAAATACAGTCTAGGGGGAGAGGTGGAATTCGCGATGCTTTCATCAGTGATTTTGAAAAAGTATTTTGGCAGAACTCTAATATTCTGACTTACAAAAAGAGCATTGACCTTCACAAGCTAACTTTTACGGGGCTGTTTGAACAGCAATATGAAACTACAAGCCTATTGTCACTAAGCGTTGAAGGATTCAATAATAACAATACCTCCTTCAATGCGATTCAAGCTGGAGAAACCGTAACCGGGAAATTTTCTTCCAGGGAAAAAAGGACATTGCTGTCCTACATGGGAAGGATCAATTACGCATTTGATGACCGGTTTCTTGTAACCGCGTCCGTCAGGGCAGATGGTTCTTCAGTATTTGGTGAGAACAATAAATGGGGGATATTTCCTTCTGGTGCCTTGGCTTGGAGATTATCCAATGAAGAATTCATTAAAAGCGTAGAGGCAATAGATAATTTGAAACTGCGTGTTTCTTATGGGGTAACAGGAAATCAGGCCATAGCCCCTTATCAAACACTTTCAGCCATACAGACCGGAGGTACAGGGCTTGATTACCCAACAAGTGGAGGGGCCTTATCAGTTGGTAGTGCCTTCAATAGAATAGCCAACCCCGATTTGAAATGGGAAAAAACTGCCCAAACGGATTTTGGCTTTGATCTTTCACTATTCGAAGGCAGGTTGAATTTGGTAGCTGATTATTATTATAAAAAAACTAGTGATCTGTTGTCATCCAGATCTCTGCCAGGACAGACAGGTTTTACCTCCGTACTGCAAAATGTGGGAGAGGTTGAGAATAAAGGGTTGGAATTATTGATCCATGGAACTATCCTTAATAGGAATGATTTTAAATGGGATGCAGGTATCAACATGACTTTTAATAATAATAAGGTAATAAGTCTTTCTACTCCTGAAGAAGAACGGATACAGTTATCAACAGGCAATGTAATGTATTTGATCAAAGGACAGCCCATAGGGGCATTCTATGGTTATCAATACCAGGGAGTATGGAAATTGGATGAGGAAGAACAAGCCAAACGATATGGTCAGATACCCGGGACAGCCAAAATTATTGACCAAGACAACAACGGTGTTTATGATGAAAATGACAAGGTTTTTCTTGGCTCAGCAATTCCTGATGTGGTTTGGGGAATTAACTCATCTTTTTCCTATAGAGGTTTAAGCCTTAATGTACAATTTCAGGGTTCAAATGGTAGTGAAATATTCAACGCTGGTGCATTGGAACGGTTCGATTTTGAAAATACTGGGACCACTGGTTACAGAGGGCTTGAAAGATGGCACCCCGTTAACAACCCTGATGGGTACTATCAGAGGTACGACTACACTGGAACTATAAACCAAACAGATGCCAGGCAAAGTGCTACCAATATATTTACCAGAAAGGATGCCTATCAATCAGATATTTTTGTTGAAGACGGATCTTATGTCAGGTTGAGTAATCTGACAATTGGTTATGACCTCCCCGGATCAGTAAGTTCTAAATTGGGGCTTGGAGGTGCGAGAATATATGTGAGCGGCCAAAACCTGAAACTGTGGACAGACTATACAGGTTACGATCCCGAACTTGCTGTAAACAGCAATGATGGAATCAATGGGTATGAACTGAACGGCTATCCAAAGCCAAGGACATACACCATTGGCCTGAATTTAAACTTCTGATAATTAGTACAAGTAAAAATGAAAATCATGAAACGATATAAAATAGATAGAACATTGTTCGGCCTGTTGGTGGCGGTTTTGTTTGCATTTTCTTGTGAAAGCCTCGAAGAACAACCTCTTGGTTTTGAATCATCAGCGAACACTTTTCAGAGCATTGAGAATTTTGAAGGGCTCGTTACGGGAGCTACTCGTACTTTGCAACAAATAGACTATTACGGGTTAACTGCTTCTAGTCAGGATTTGGAAACCAGCCCTGAGTTTGATACCTATAGTTATGCACCAGGAAGCGGGACTTTTGCAAGTCTTTGGTCTAGCTCATACAAAGCTATCAATGGTCTGAATGCGGTTATAGAAAATATAGACCTGGCTGAAAATGGCAATCAAAGTCAAACGGACAAAATATTAGGTAAGGCATATTTCTTAAGGGCGTTTGCTTACTTTAATATGATAAGGTTTTTCGGTGATGTCCCACTTGTTCTTTCGGGTTCATCTTCGTTAGATGAAATTGGGGTTGATCAGGGGAGAACTCCTTCTATAGATGTTTATGCTCAAATAATCGATGATTTAGAAGAAGCAGAGGGACTTTTGCCTGGCAGTGCATTGCCCGGTGAACCTACAAAGGGAGCAGCTATGGCCTATTTGTCCAAAGTATATTTGACTATGGCTGGTGCACCTTTAAAGCTGACTGAAAATTACGCCAAAGCTGCCGCCAAGGCAAAGCAAATTATAGATGCCGAAACATACAGTTTGGGTGATTATACAGATAATTTATTTGCGTCGCTGCAAAATAGCAGTAACAGTATCATTTTTCAATTCATTCACTCAACCGAAGCAGGTAGTTCTTATAGTAACGGGTTATTTGAAAGAACATCTTTTAGAAATGGCATCACCAACCCTGGTTCACGAACCTGGAAAAGGTTCATGGATAATTTTCCAGATGGCCCTCGAAAAGAGGCAATATTCTATATGAATAGTGATCCTGTTGTGGCCAATTTTCTAAATGAAAAGGATGCTAATGGGAATTTTTCAAATGAGGCTTTTAGAATCGTTAACAATATCGGAGAGGTGAATGAAAGAAAATACTTCCTGAAAGAGTCCCAGGAAGTAGGTTTGATTAAGAAATACACCTATGGTTCGGAAGGTCCGGAGGGAAGTCTGTCTGATCAGAACACTGTTATGTTTCGATATGCTGAAGTGTTACTTATATATGCGGAGGCTCAAAATATGGCCGATAATGGAGCGAACCAGCTTGCATACGATGCACTCAATGAGGTTCGTGTCAGAGGTCTTGGCGCAGGAACGGAATTGGCTTTTGGTTCTCTTTCTACTTCAGAATTTGATGATGAGATAATTAAGGAGAGATACTGGGAATTTGGCTTTGAAATGAAAAGATGGTTTGATGTGCTGAGAAAACAAATTCCTTTAACCTTCGATGTTTATACCGCAGGTGTTTATGAGGAGTTTAATGCAGCATTTCCAACAAGGTATTTGTTTCCAATTCCACAGAGGGAAATGGATTTGAATGATAATCTTACCCAAAATGATGGTTATTAATTGGGAGTAAAGTTTTTATCGGGCCATCTCTACAACAGATGGTCCGATAAATAAAAAGCCTTTTTCCTCACCATTTGAACTTCCTTCTTATTTGATCCTCCGGTGCAACTTGTGAGTATCTGCAATTAAAATCCACCAGCTAGCCAGAATGGTACTCTTATTAGCTCAACAACAATTACCAATAAATTCAAAGAAGTATGAATATAGAAATGGTAATGATCGAATTTTTAATAAAAAATATAGTACAAATAAAAATGGCCATGTAAATGGTTTTACTAAGCCAGTTTATTAGATAAATGCATTATATCATGCTCCTTTGGTTGAACAACAAAATAAATCTAACAAAAAAATCATTAATTGTTCTTTTTTGTATAGTGATTTTCTCCTGTACCCACGAGGAAGAACTTAAACCTTGGGATATTATTCCTGATACAAATGGTATGTCCATGGTTCATGAAGGTACCACCAGGATCATAGGTTTTAAACCAGCCTTTGAGTCGGTTGATTTCAAAACTGAAGACAGATCGGTTGCCAAAAGTGATTTCGGATATGAGGTTTCCTTTTCATCAAATTCAAACAAGCCCGTATCAGTCAAAGCCCATTTGATGGGATCGAATACCTTGTGCTTTTCAATGTCTCCAAATGGTAATCATTCTGTGAAGGGTGGAGATTATTTGGGATTCCTTTTTGATTTGATCCCTGGCTATTCAGAAGGAATAGCCGCCTACTTGTTTGGGGATTGGAAAGCCTGGACCAAACCACTACAGGTAAAAGACTACAAAAAAACCCGGGAAAAAGATTTGCTTTTCTTTTTGTGGCAGTATGAAGATGGCATGTACGGAGCTGCCATACCACTGGCCGGAAAAGGTTACGGGGCTTCATTAGGAACTGAAGGAGATTCATTTGGAGTGAAAGCCTATAACTACCTTAACGACTCCAATGAAAAGGACATTCCATTGCTGGCCATAACATTTGGTGAAAACCCTTATCAGGTGGTTAAAGAACTCTACCAATCTGGGATGACATTTATGGGTAAGGAAAAGAACCTTAGGGTCAATAAGGCCTATCCGGAAATGTTTGAAAAAATCGGGTGGTGTACATGGAATGCCATAGGAGAAGACATCAATGAAAGCAAACTTATGGATGCCGTATCCACCTTTACCGCCAATGGGTTTAGACTTCCCTGGCTATTGATCGATGATGGATGGCTGCACATTACCGACAGCCTGAAACTGGTGAGCTTGAAGGCCGATAAACGAAAGTTCAAATACGGCCTGAAACCGGTGGTGGAAAATCTCAAAAAAGAGCATGGAATTGAAGACATTGGCTTGTGGCACACCATCAATGGATACTGGAATGGAATAGATCCGAAATCAGACTTGGCCAAAGGGATCGGCGAGAATATTTCATCCTACAAAGACAAATATAATGTACACCATGAATCCCTCAGTAAGGATACTTATTGGAGTCCTTCGGTGGAAAAGGGAGTAGGGTTGAGGTTTTACGAGGAATGGTACACTTATTTGAAAAAAGAGGGGTTGACTTTTCTTAAAGTAGATCAACAATGTGTTATTCCAAGAATTGCGAAGGGGCAGAGAGGTGAACAGCGGTTGCCTTACTGGAACATAGCTGAAAATATGGAAGCACATCTACAGCAGTCTGCTGACAAATACTTCGACCGAAAGATCATCAATTGCATGGACATGGCCCTCGAAGCAACTTACAATTTCGGGAGTACGCCGATTGCCCGCAGTTCGGATGATTTTTTTCCCACACGTACGGCCTATTTTAGTCATGAAATTGAAAAAGGCAATGCAGCTGCCCATACGTTGGCGAACGTCCACAATTCCCTGTGGTATTCGCAGATGGTATGGCCTGATTTTGATATGTTTCAGACCCACCATGTGAGTGCGGAATACCATGCGGTGACTAGGGCCATAAGCGGTGGGCCGGTGTACATTACAGATGAAACAGGCAAACAAAATTTTAAAATTTTGAACAAGCTTACCTACCACGATGGAAGTATTCTCAGGGCAGATATTCCTGCCAGGCCTACCAGGGATTGCTTATTTCAGATTAATGAATTAAAACCTTTTAAGGCTTTCACCCTCAGTGGTACTGGAGGTCTTTTGGCAGCATATAATGCCGTGGATGCAGATCAGGTTGAGGGAACCTTCAAGCCTGCTGATGTAGAAGGAATTGAAGGAGATAGGTTTGCTGTGTACGAGCATTTTTCCGGTGAATTAGTGCTCGCCGACAGACATAAAGAATTGCCCATAACAATAGACCGTCTGACCTGCCAATTGTATAGTATAGTTCCAGTTACTCAAATTGGTGTTGCGTTGATTGGTTTATCCAACAAGTATAACTCACCAAAAACAATCCTCAAACAACAAATAACTGCGGATAGGATTTCTTTTAACCTGAAGGAGAGCGGGGAGCTTGTCGCTTATTCTGAAAGGTTTCCCGAAAGAATTGAAGTTGACGGAGTAACGTTAAGGGAAAACAATTGGAAATTCGAAAATGCAATACTATCCGTTACCATTCCTGAAAGATCATCAACCCATAATATAGACATTTCAATTCAATTTTGATGGCCTTAGTTTCGGTGCATCTTTGGCTTTCCCATAACAATTTCTTAATTCACAATGAATTTGGAAAACTAACCACTTAATTCAAAAAAGCATATCATTGCATAAGTAGAACCTTGTGCTTTGATCGCAAAGAAAAAAGATATACGGACATTGTTGGCCCGGATGAGCGAATCATCCGATCAAAATGCCTTTGAAGAACTCTTCAACCTCTACTATACCTGGCTTCACTCGGTGGCCGTGTCGATAGTGCGGAGAAAGGAAGATGCAGAAGAAATAGTGGAAGACGTCTTTCTCAAGCTTTGGGAGATAAGGGATGGCTTTAGCCGCATCAAAAACCTGGAAACCTTTCTATATACCGCCACCAAAAACAAATCCTACGACTACTACAAAAAGCACTCAAAGGTGCACCTGGTAGAGTTTGAACAAAACTGGAAGGAAAAGGATTTTATCATCTCCCCGGAAGATGCCTATCTATATGAAGAACTTCGGGCCAAGTACAACAGCGCCGTACAGGCGCTCCCGCCCAGGTGCAAGGAGGTGTTTTTGTTGATCAGGGAAAAAGGCTACTCCTACAAACAGACCGCCGATGTGCTGGGTGTCTCCAACAAAACGATCGAAAACCACTTGCGCACGGCTATTCAAAAAATACGGGACGAACTCAACGACTATGTCTGTTCACCCAAAAGTGAAAAGGCAAAGAAGATGTTTTTGTTGTGCTTTGTCCTTTGAAAAACAGGCACTTACTACACGAATGGTGCCACTTCGGATGCCACTTTTACCATTTTTTGGGCTCTATACGAATTTGTGTGGGTGATAGAATTAGAAAGTGGGGTTTCCTTGACAAAAAACGAAAAAGATTTGGATTAGAATAAAGTTGAAAGTTGGTTCATTGGGCAAAACAACAAGGAGGGAGGGTGGAAAATTGGTGAGCGGATGAGGGGAAAGGCATTGAGCGTTAAATTTTCCATGATTCCTGTCCGTCCGACAGGCGGGTTTGCCTACTTTTCATCTAGGAAAAGTAGGTGCCTCTCCGGCATGAGGAGAAATGTAAATGGACAACTGTCTAGGTTCATTCTTATTATCAAGTTGTATGTAAATAAGAATACCACGAAAAATCACTTCGAACCTAATTTTGATTATTTTTATTATCCACTAGGGGTTTTCTTTTTTTTTGTCGTCCTCCACCCAACTTATGAAAGAAGACATCAACAATATCATAGCCAGGGAGCTAATGGGAAATGCTTCCCCAGATGAAATGGACAGATTGAGGGAGTGGATAAAGGAAGAGGCCACCAATAAAACCCAATACAACATGCTCCGCCTCAATTGGGTGCAGGCAAATGAAAGTATATCCGATTCCAAACAAAGGGTTTTCCAACGCCTTTCCAAAAACCTGTTGAGTGAAAAAGAAAATCAGCAGACAGGTGCGTCGGAAACAGGCAGGACCATTCACTGGCCTGCATGGTGGAAAATTGCCGCGAGCATCATATTGATTGGGGGGATGGCATTGTTCTTCTATAAAGAGTTTCAGCCAACTACACATCCGGTCGCAGGAAATCAAATAGTGGTGAAGGAAACCCCAAAAGGTGTCAAGCGCCAGATTGAATTGCCCGATGGATCCAGTGTTTGGTTAAATTCAGGCAGCAGCTTGTCCTACCGGTCGGGGTTCACAGACAGTACCAGGTATGTGACCCTCGTGGGGGAAGCCTATTTTGAGGTAAACAAAGACCCCCACCGGCCATTCAAAGTAAAATCCGGAGAGATCATTACCACGGCCATTGGCACAGCGTTCAACGTCAAGGCATTTTCAAAATCCGATGTATCTACAGTATCGCTTGCCGAAGGGAAGGTAAAGGTAGAACTTACCTCCAACAACGAGGTAGTCTATCTAACCCCTGGATATGCGGCTATCTTGACCAGAGGAAGTCAGCACCTGGATGCCCGGGCTTATGAACCCAACGAAAATATTGTTTGGAAAGATGGGGTGCTTGTATTCAAAAATGCCAGTGAATCCAATGTGCTGAGGGACCTTGAAAACTGGTACGGCGTGCAATTCAAACTAAAAAACAAAAGCCCTGAAGTATGGGACCTCACCACCAGGTTTGAAAACGAATCCCTGGAGCACGTACTCAAGGTAATTGGCTACAAGGCCAAATTCGATTTTGAAATAGATAACAAAACAGTAACAATAAAATATTTAAGACAACAGAATATGACAGAAAAGGAAAAGCCCTAAAATCAAACAGCAATGCTCAAGGAGCACTGCTGTTCAATCCTTTCCAACAGAAATGTAACATTTCCACACATCATATTTCAGTAGGAAAGCCAAGTTTCAATGAATTTGATTCCATCAAAACCAAGTAAAATTATGAAAATTAAAAGATTACTCCTACTTAAAAGAATTATTATGTACTCTTTTTATGGACTGGTGACCCAACTTGTTTTGTGCAGTGTACTGCTTGCCACAAATGTTACCAATGCCCAAAAGAACGTAAGCGTAAAAGAAATCAATGTCAGTTTCAACTTCGAATCAGACAACTTGATTTCAGTATTCGAGAAAATAGAAAAAAAGACCGAATACATTTTCACTTACTACAAGAAGGAATTCGACCAAGATATCAGCATTACCGGTTCGTATCAGGATGTGCCTCTTTATCAGGTGCTCTTGGATATTTCTGAGAAATCCAAGCTGGGGTTCAAGCAGTTCAACAACAACATCACCGTGTCCAAACTCAAAGGACGAGAGGCGATCATGGTGATGGCTGCAGACGTTCAGGTTTCTGGCAAGATTACCGATGAAAATGGAGAAGGCCTTCCCGGGGCTTCTGTGGTGGTGAAAGGAACCACCAATGGTACCACTTCAGACCTTGAAGGCAATTATAAACTAACGGCCCCCTCTGATGCCATATTGGTTGTTTCTTATGTTGGCTATGTCACCCAGGAGATCGTTCCTGGTAGTCGCAATGTGATCGACGTGAAAATGTCGCTAGACGCAGCACAGCTGGATGAAATAGTGATAGTGGGCTATGGTACACAGAAAAAAGCCAACCTTACCGGTGCAGTTTCGCAGGTAAAAAGTGCCGATTTTGTGGACGAACGGCCTGTGTTCTCGCTGGGACAGGCTTTGCAGGGAATAGCCCCCGGCCTTACCGTTAGCAAATCAAATGGCATCCCCGGTGGTGGCTATTCTTTCAATATCCGGGGGGAAACTTCCCTCAATGGAGGATCGCCACTAATACTTGTAGATGGCTCGGAGATGGACCCTAACCTGATACCCCCATCAGATATAGCCAGTGTCACCGTGCTGAAAGATGCTGCTTCGGCAGCCATTTATGGGGCAAGGGCAGCATTTGGTGTGGTTCTGATCACCACCAAGTCGGGCAAGAAGGATTCCAACATGAAATTTAAATATACCAACAACCTGTCAAGCACCAAACCGACCACCCTGCCCGACAAGGTAGATCCCATTACCCAAATTGAGATTGGGGGACTCCAATGGGAAAATGCCGGCAGGACACCAGGCTGGTATTGGGGCAGAAATGTGCAGACTTGGATAGACCTGTACAATGCCCCCGATTATGTGCCCAATTCGATACCCGTGATCAACGGGGTGGCCTACCCATTGGGAGACAACAACAACATGATCAAGCTGATGACCGAGTCCAGCTTCACGTCAAGGCACGATTTTTCAGTATCCGGTGGATCGGACAACACCACATACTATCTCAGTGCCGGATTGATGAACCAGGACGGGGTACTGGTGCTGGACAAGGACAAGTATTCGAGGAAAAACATCATGACCAAGGTGGATACAGATATCAATACTTGGTTGACCGTCGGTACAACATTGGGTTTTACAAAAGGGGTGCAAAATATGCCCTATATCCCTAATAATCCCGGCTACATGTACGATGTGTCCTACCTAAGGCCCACATTCTGGCAAACCGGTATCGACGAAGTATCTGGTGCACCATGGGGCTTTTCTCCTGCTATGGTAGGGCTTGGGGCTAAAAATACCTATACCACCGACAATACCAATATTCAGTTTCGAACTACCCTCAGGCCATTCGAAGGGCTGAGTATAACGGGAAATTATACCCATCGGAGCATTACAGACAATGACAGCTACCATGTAAACACCTACGAACAGGCCAATTCCACAAGTGGGCCAGGTGTGACTTTCAAGTATAGGAACGACCCCAACAGCCTGCGCAAAACGGCTACTTTCGACAACTACGACAACCTGTTCATTACCAGTGAATATGCCCGTACAATAGCGGATGCCCATAATTTCAAACTGATGGTGGGCTTCAGTCAGGAAAAGAGCAGCTACAGCTCCTATTATGCCCAGAGGCAAAACCTGATCACCGATGATGTGCCGGCGTTGAGCCTGGCTGTGGGCAATTCCAGTGTGGGGGATGACATCACAGAATGGTCCACCAGGTCCGGGCTGTACCGCTTCAACTACGACTATCAGGGCAAATACCTTTTGGAGGCCGTAGGACGCTACGACGGGTCTTCCAGATTTCATAAGGAAGACAGGTTTGTCTTTATGCCGTCCGCCTCGGTAGGATGGGTAATCACTGAAGAATCCTTTATGGGAGGCACAGATGGTTGGTTGAATTTCCTCAAAATCAGGGCATCTTATGGTACCCAGGGCAACCAGCAGGTGGGGGCTTATTCCTACATCCCTTCCATGGGTACCGGCACTGCCAACTGGATCATCAATGGTGAGCGTCCGCTTTACACCAGGCCGGGTGGACTCGTTAGCGATTCTTATACCTGGGAAAAAGTAAATACCACCAATTTTGGTTTGGATGTAGGGGTATTCAAAAACAGGCTTCAAGCTACACTGGAAGTTTACAAAAGGGAAACCATCGGTATGCTGACTGCCGGGGAAGTACTTCCTGTGACACTCGGAACGTCCGTGCCTGAAGAAAATGCAGCCGACCTGAAAGTGAACGGTTGGGAATTGAGCATGGACTGGTCTGATAACCTGTCCACAGATTTTTCATACCGCGTGGGGTTGATCCTCTATGATGACAAGGCAGTGATCACCAAATACGAAAACCCGACAGGTTATCTGGGAAGCCTCTATGTAGGAAAGGTGCTTGGGGAAATATGGGGATACCAGACCGACAGGCTTTTTCAGGAAAGCGATTTTGTGGATGACGGGGGTACCAGAAGGTATGCAGATGGCATACCCACGCAAGATAGGATTTTTTCAAACCGTGTGCCCTTTCCCGGGGATGTGAAATACAAGGATTTGAACAACGATGGCGTGGTGGATTTTGGTGGGGACTATACCCTCGATGACCATGGCGACTATTCCGTTATTGGCAATTCCAGGTCGAGGTACCAATATGGGATAAGGTTGGGCGCCAATTACAAAGGCATTGATTTATCCATTTTTTTACAGGGTGTTGCCAAAAAGGATCTATGGACCAGTGGGGCCTTTGCCTTTACCTCCGGATCGCAGTACAATTCTATATTTGCCCATACCCTCGACTATTGGACACCGGAAAATACGGGTGCCTTCTATCCAAGGCCCGATGACCGCAGCTACAACAAAAAACCACAAACAAGGTATTTGCTGAATGCTGCCTACATGCGCCTGAAAATGGTAAAACTGGGCTATACAATACCGAAAAACCTGCTGAGCAAAGTAGGGGTGGAGTCAGTCAAAATATATTTCACCGGGGAAAACCTATTCCTGATTTCAGGGTTGCCAAAAGGCCTGGATCCTGAATTGGGGGCGTCCCATACTTTCCCGTTGGCTAAAGATTTTTCCTTTGGTACCACCATTACTTTTTAAGTGACACCATTAAACTCAATGAAAATGAAAAATAAACTGATATATATAGCCACTGTAGGATTGCTCATGTGTGCATCCTCGTGCAACGACGATTTTCTGGAGAAAATACCCAAAGACCAGGTGACCAATGAAAACTATTGGAAAACCGATGGGGATTTCCAAACATATTCCCTGGGCTTGTATAATTTCTATGGATATGGGGTTGGAAATGCATACTCTATTACCATCAATTCCGATGAGGTGGTGCAGGGCAATCAGGTACAAAGTAGCCGGATATTTGACCGGATCACAGTTCCCAATTCAGGGGGCGGCTGGTCATGGAGCACACTGCGAGCCATCAACATCATGATCCGTGAGGCCCAATTGGCCGATCTGGATGAAGCCGAGAAAAAGCACTGGGAAGGTGTAGGAAGGCTCTTTCGTGCGAGGGAATATTTTGGCAAAGTAAAAAGCTATGGCGATGTGCCGTGGATCGACCATGAACTGGGTACAGAAAGTCTCGAACTATATGCCACCCAGGATGACAGGGGCACTGTGATGGGGCATGTACTGGCAGACCTCAACTTTGCAGTACAAAATATTAAGCCTGAGGCTGGCGACAATCTGATCAACAGGGATGTGGCGTTGGCGATCAAGTCCGAAATATGCCTTTTCGAAGGGACGTTCAGGAAATACCATACCGAACTGGGGCTGGGTGATGCCAATGCCTGGCTGGAGGAAAGTGCTTCTGCTTCTGAGACTTTGATCAATGAAGGCAACTATAGTTTGTCCGGTGATTTCCGCGACATCTACTCTTCCATAGACCTGGGAGGCAACCCCGAGATCATTTTGTACAAACATTACGCTCCCGGAGTGATCGTAAATATCCAGGCCCGCATGATGGGGCTCAGCGATTACTATGGGGTGACAAAAGACGCTGTGGAAAGTTTCCTCTGCACCGATGGTTTGCCCTATGGCGTGAGCGATTTGCACCCAGAGGCCAAGGCCGGCAACCCGGAATTTGTAGAGCAGGAGTATCAAAACAGGGACCCTCGTATGGGCAAGACCTTGGTGATCCCCTTTGATGAAAATAATGGTCCTCAAAATGACCCGGCCATTTTCAATACCAGCAGTTCGTTTGATATTACGTTTTCCCCGTCCTTTATCGGGGAGTCAGGTATTTCCAATCCAACAGGCTATCCTCTGTACAAATATTTTTCTACCGATACACCGGTAGATGATGTCAATGGTATATTGGACGCGCCGTTGTATGCATACAATAAAATTTTGCTGAATTATGCGGAGGCCAAAGCAGAACTTGGCCAGACGGACGATGCTGTTTTGGATAAGAGCATCAACCTGCTGAGGTCGCGTGTTGATATGCCAAGGCTTACGGTTGCATTTGCCAACAGTTTTGACGATCCCAAAAAGGCCCTGGATGCCCCGGAAATATCCAACTTGCTGTGGGAAATCCGTCGAGAGCGCCAGGTAGAACTGATGCTGGAAGGATCCAGGTTTGACGATATTGTCAGGTGGAAAAAGGCGAGCTATTTTGGCAAACCCTTTGTAGGAGCCTACATCGACCTGGATGACCGTCCTGCTTCTGAGTACAACGATGATGGCTCCAATAAAACCTCAGTGATACTTGGCGACCGGGATGGAAACCCATTGCCTGCCGGAAGTAAGGTGGGGTATGTATTGCCATACATCGAACGGCAACCTGCCTGGACCGACGATGAAATAAAGCTATATTATTCGCCGATTGATACCGAGTCGCTTACTATCAATCCCAACCTGAAACAAGCACCGGGTTGGTAAACTTCATAGTCATGTTAAATGGTCGCCTGCCGAATTCCTTTTCAAAATATTTTCTGTCATGGCAGGCGACCTTTTTTTACATCAAGAAAAACTTCTAATAGATAATTAATGAGACTACTTGTGTTTTTGGTACTGGGTATTGTTTTTCAAACAAATCTATACGCCCAGGGTGAGATTAAAATAATTACCTATAATATCCTGGAGGGCCTGGGAAATACCGCGAGCTATGGCGAAGGCAGGCGGGATCGCTGCATAGAGTGGTTAAAGGGACAAAAAGCTGATGTAGTAGCCCTACAGGAATGGTATGGAAGTGAGGCCATGCTGGCAAAGGATGCCAAAAAATGGGGGCATGACCATTACGTCAAAAGTGGGCCCATTGCCCTGACTTCCAATAATCCCATTGTCCTTAAAAAGATATATTCAAATAAAGGTTTTTGGAATACAGTATTGCAGGCAGAGGTGCATGGTATCGATTTCTTTGCCATTCACCTGAGTCCTGCCGACTGGAAGTTCAGGTTAGGGGAAGCCAATTTAATAAAAGACATCATAGACTCTGTAAAACAGCATACCAACAGGTACATGCTGTTGGGTGATTTCAATGCGCATTCTCCGTTTGATGCCAAAGTGCATGACCAAAACCCCGAGCTGTTGGCCAAGTATGCAAAAGGGGATAGACGTAATGAAAGTGAGGGAAAAGCCTATCGAAATTTAATGGACTACCACTATGATTACAGTGTGATGTCCAGGTTTTTGTCATTTCCCCTGGTGGATGTTACCCAGCGAATGGTACCGCTTCACAACCGGCACACATTTCCTACACCCATATTGATAGATGTCTGGCGTACCGCCGGAAATATCGGGCGTACTCCAGAACGAATTGATTACATATTGACAAGCATGGAGTTAAGCCCCTATTGCAAGGGTATTACCGTACACAACGGCGAACCGAATGATTACATTTCAGACCATTATCCGGTTGAAGCCATCTTTGAGCTTCCAATTGAGGATACTAAATGAGCATGAGCATGAGCCAACCTTTATTGGGAGGATATAGGGAGAAAAAGGGCGTGAGAGTCCGCCTGCCGGACGGACAGGCCCCCCAAATAATAAGATTCCCACGCCCGTCTGCCGACGAGGCAGGGCTTCCAGTCCAAAACCTGTCTCAGAGCCTACAGATGACATTATTGACGAAAATGTTGATTGTAAACGGGTTACGCTGGTGCGAGCCTTTGGCTCGTATCCATCAAGCCAGATACGAGCCAATGGCTCGCACCAGCGAATTAGCACATCCTACCGTCATTTCAATTTGTGCGTTTTGGAAACCAGAATGTTAGGTTTCGGAATGACGGGTTTTTTAACGGATTTAAAATACTAAAAATTGCATTGCTGTGTGGAAAGATCACCTGATGGCAGGTCGAAATCAGGCACAGGCCAAGGTGGAAGGAAATATCGTTCAGGGGAATTTGGTTTGATGTTTCCATGCTTAAAATTGATCATCCACGGATATAGCAAATTTCAACTTCTGGTTACCTTTGGGAAAATGGAAACAGATAGATTATTAAGATAACAACCACACTTATGAATAGAGCTACACTTTGTATTTGTTTTTCTTGTTTGATATGGTTGGAGCTACCATGTGAAGCACGTCAAACCCCAAGCCAGGGAAAACTGTTTTCGTTTGGTGTAATAGCCGATATCCAATATGCAGATGCCGACAAAGCGGGAAAACGTGATTACAGGAATTCGCTGCACAAGCTTGAGTATGGTATTCAGGAGTTGAACAAAGAACAGCTTTCCTTTGTGGTGAGTATCGGCGATGTGATAGACCGGGACTACAAGAGTTTTGAAAAACCTCTGGAAATATTGGGCCGGTCAAAAGCAACGGTACACAACGTAATTGGCAACCACGAATATTCTATTGACGACAAGTACAAAGGAGAGGTGAAAAACATCCTGGGCAATAGAAATGGATTTTTTTCCATTGAAATCAAGGGCATCTTGTTCATTATGCTGGATGGTACAGACCTAAGTACTTTGGCGTATCCCAAAGATTCTAAAAAATACAGGGATGGTTTAGAGGCCTTCGAAAAAGTAAAGCAATCCGGCTCAAACAACGCTTATGATTGGAATGGCGGCATAGGGAAGAAGCAGTTTTCCTGGCTGGAAAAGCAATTGAAAAAAGCAGATAGGGAAAATTTGAAAGTAGTATTGTTTTGTCACTGGCCGCTGTTGCCGGAGAATGGTACCCAACTGTGGAACAACAAGGAAGTCCTCAAACTTCTGGAAGGTAAAAAGAGTGTAGTGGCATGGATTGCCGGACACCACCATTCCGGGGGGTACGAATTCAGCAATGGCATCCATCACCTCACCATGAAAGGAATGGTAGAAGCCCAAACAGAAACCTCCTGTGGTATCATGGAAGTGTATGCAGACCGGCTGTGGCTAAGGGGAATTGGCGACCAGCCGGACCAGGTTATGCCTTTCAAATAAGCAAAACCAGCGAAATGAGCGCAAAAACTGGAATACCAAAAGTTGTTGTCATCGGAGCTGGTACCATTGGGTGTGCCATCACCTACTATTTGGCGAAAATAGGTGCGGATGTGACCCTGGTCGAAAGGAATACTATCGGTTCGGGCAATACAAGCCTGGCCGCTTCACTACTGACGAAAATACGGAGTAAGCCGGAAATCATACCGCTCGTGCAGGAGACTTACCGGGCCATCAGCGAAATCGAACAAGACATAGGAACCAGCCTGGACCTTCAGCAGGTAGGTAGCCTTCATGTGGCAGCATCAGAAGCCAGTGTCTCCGCCTTGAACGAATTGATGTCCATTGCCAACGATTTTGGGATTGACCATGCTGAACTGACTCGACTGGAAATGGAAAAGATGGTGCCATGGCTGAAAACGGATGAAATTCTGAAAGCAAGTTTTATGCATGGGGATGCATTCATGGATGCCTATGTGTTGGCCAATGCTTTTGTGGTGGCAGCAAAAAAACATGGTGCTACAGTATTGCAAACTACCAACGTGGAGGAGTTGATCGTAAAAGGAGGGGAAGTAAAGGGCATTAAAACTAAAACAGAGGACATAGCCAGCGACTTTGTGGTGGATGCCGCAGGCGCCTGGTCCAACCTACTGGCAAAACAAGCTGGCATAGGCCTGCCTATGGCCCCAGTGCGGAGCAATTATTGGATCACTTCGCCCAACACCAAATTGTTTCCAAGGAACCAACCTATTGTCATACTTCCTGATGCTTCGGCCTATACCAGGCCCGATGCGGGAGCGTTGTTATTTGGCCTTCGGGAATCAAGGTCTATTCATTTCGACCCAAGAAACCTGCCGGAAGATCTTACCGGATATGTCTTTGGGAATCCGGAGGATTGCTGGAATATATTGGTGGAACAGTCGGCTGGTTTTAAACGGTTTTTTCCGGATTTGGAAGAAATGGAAATCCAACACTATATCGCGGGAGTATCTACCTATACACCCGATGGCATGTTTGTGCTTGGTGGTGTGCCTGGTACAGGGGGATTTCTGGCGGCTACAGGCTGCTCAGGTGCAGGGGTAGCCGTATCGGGAGGGATGGGCCGCATCATTAGTGAACTGGTGGTGGGCGAAACAACTTTTTGCGAAACAGAACCTTTTGACATAGACAGGTTCGGAAATATAGATCCTTTTGCAGCCTCATTTATGCAACGCTGCGCAGATGCCAGGTCTGTGAAAAAGTCTGGTTAGTGTGTTACGCTTAATTAGAAATCATTGATCTGATTGGGTTCTGGGTTTTTCTGAGCGATTTTGATTAAATTCATTAAATGAACCACCTAAACGACATACTCACTCAAATAGAACTTCATTCTGTAGAAGGTATAAAGAGGTGTTTTTCGGAAGGAACAAGTCCCAATGCTGAAATAGAGGGTGAGGCCCTCATCTACCATTTGATAGCTGAATACACCAGAAGCCCAAGGTTCGGCGATTGTGTTAGGACTTTTGTCGATTTTGGACTTGAATTTGAGGATAAAGTACTGTTGTCTGTGTTGTTGGACGATTCGGAAAATCTCAACAAACTGGTGGCAGAAAAACCCGAACTGGTCGATAAGCGATACACCCTGCGCTGTGCTTATACCCCAATGTTGCAAGGTACACTCATACATATTTGTGCAGAGTTCAATCGTACCAACTGTGCCCGGGTACTTGTGAGGCACGGAGCTGACGTAAACATCCAGGCGGGGGTTGATACTGATGGGTTTGGAGGTCAAACACCTGTTTTTCACACAGTAAACCAAAACAATAACCAGTCGGCAGAGATGTTGGAGTTTCTCCTGGCCAATTCAGCAGACCTTACCGTCACTGTAAAAGGATTGATTTGGGGCAAAGGGTATGATTGGGAAACATTGATCCCATCTGTAAATCCTATTAGCTACACCATCATGGGCCTCTTGCCCCAGGTACACCGGCATGAAAAAACCATTTTTTCCGTAGTTTCGAAATTGCTCAAACATCAATACGGAATCGATTATGAACCAAATAATATTCCAAATAAGTACTTGTGCGGGTGATTGTTATATCTCAAACCAATAGCCGCTTTTCAACAGGTGTTCGTATTTCTTCTTATCAAATTTGTACAGAAAAGCCCCTTTTTTGGAAGTGGCCTTGTCTTTGATGTCTAGCTTGGTGAGGAGTCCGGTAGCGAGGATTTTTTTTCTGAAATTACGGTCATCAATGCTCCTCTGATATATGGCTTCATAGACTTTCAATAGTTGTGGAAGGGTGAATTTTCTGGGAAGCAATTCAAAACCAATGGGGCGGTACCTGGCGAAATCCCTTAATTTGGCAATGGCCATTTCCACCATTTGATTGTGGTCCAGGATAAGGTCTGGCACCTGATCGAAAGGTACCCACCGGGCTTCATGGTTTTTAATGGATATTTGCTGGTTTTGCGGGCTTTGGATCAGGCTCCAATAGACTACTGATACCACCCTGCCACCGGAATCCCGGCTGGCAGCCCCAAAACTATGCAACTGTTCCAAAAAAACCCGTTCCAAACCCGTAATGTCTTTTAAAATCCGGTGGGCGGATTCGTCCACACCCTCTTCTTTGTCCACGATGCTTCCAACGAGCGACCATTGTCCGGCCAGTGGTTCCACCTCTCTTTTGAATATCAGCAACTGCAATTCCCCCTCCCTGTAGCCAAAAATCACACAATCCACTGCCAGTAATATTTTGTTTTTTTCGGGGTAAAATTCTTTTTCAACTATGGCCATTTGGGAAATGCAGAAAGTTTTGAGGGTTTTTTACAAATATGAATAATATTTTGAATTATGCTGTTGCCAGGAAAATAAAGGTTGAAATTACGGTTAAATTTCTTATCCTTGTTGCTATAAATAATCTGAAATTTTCTTATTCAAAAAAAATCCCACAAGATATTGGTATGAAAAAAATATTTTTGCCCCTTATGTTGCTGATTATACTTGCAACCAATTGCTCTCAACCAAAAAAACAAGAAATACCTATGCTGAACAAACAAGATTTTGAACGAACTGTGAACGGAAAGAAAGTGGAGTTGTATGTGTTGAAAAACAGTTCGGGCATGGTCAGCGAGATCACCAACTACGGTGCAAGGGTCGTGACCCTCTGGGTGCCGGACAAAGATGGCGATTTTGATGATGTTGTACTTGGGTATGAAAATATTGAAGGCTATTTGAACTCCAATGACATCTACTATGGGGCCACCATAGGGCGATATGCCAACAGGATCGGCAAAGGTAAATTCAGCTTGGGTGGTGAGGAATACACGCTTGCTACCAACAATGGCGAAAACCACCTGCATGGAGGAAACGATGGGTTTAACAATGTGGTATGGGATGCGCGGCAAATCGACAACCAAAAACTGGAACTCACCTACCTGTCTAAAGATGGAGAGGAAGGATATCCGGGAAATATGCAGGTAAGGATGGTCTATCAATTGACCGATGACAATGAACTCAAAGTGGAGTATTGGGCGACAACGGACAAGACCACTTTGGCCAATTTCACCCACCATTCCTACTTCAACCTGCACGGGGCAGGCAATGGCACCATCAACGACCACCTCGTTCAAATCAATGCCGATAAATACACACCTGTAGATGCTACGTTGATACCTACCGGAGTGCTTGAGCCGGTTGACAATACCCCGATGGATTTCAGAGAGCCGGTAGCTGTAGGGCAAAGGATCGGGGATGATTTCGAGCAGCTGAAGATAGGGGTAGGGTATGACCACAATTATGTGCTGAACCAATCAGCACCGGGACTCAACTTTGCTGCCAGGGTGGTTGGCCCCAAAACCGGACGGGTTATGGAGGTTTTGACCAACGAACCGGGTATGCAGTTCTACAGCGGCAATTTTATGAATGGTTCAGATACCGGCAAACAAAACAAAGTGTATAAATACAGGGAGGCCCTTTGCTTCGAGACCCAGCATTTCCCTGACACTCCCAACAAGGCCAATTTTCCCGATGCTGTTTTAAACCCGGGTGAAGAATACTATTCAGTTTGTTCGTATAAGTTCAGCGTAGAGGATTAGAAGCTTTTGTTCCAATAGTAAACTGCGTTGGACAATATGAAGTTAGTTTTTTGGTAAACATAAAAATTGATGTCCCAAAAATTGGCAATAGATAATTAATCATTGCCCATAGTTTGCGGTCTATTGGTAAGTTTGCGGCTGAATTGAGCGCAATTATGAAACTTGTATTGTATCCATTTGCCATGATCTATGGCTGGATTACTTCTTTCAGAAACCACCTCTACGATTTGAAAATATGGAAGTCGGTCGAGTTTGATGTCAATGTCATTTCGATAGGCAACCTGGCGGTGGGAGGCACTGGCAAAAGCCCAATGGTTGAGCATGTGGTCAACCTGCTTTTGAACAATGGACACTTACCGGCCACCCTCAGCAGGGGTTATAAAAGAAAGACCAAAGGTTTTCGTTTGGCAAATGAGAAGGATAATGCCAGTACCCTTGGTGATGAACCTTATCAGTTTTGGTTGAAATTTAAGCAGCAGGTGCCGGTGGCAGTAGGTGAAGAACGTGTAATGGCGATACCTGAAATCCTGTTCAAGCATGAAAACTGCAATGTAGTGGTGTGTGATGATGCCTATCAACACAGGCCGCTTCGTGCTGGTTTGAGTGTTCTTCTTTCTACCTTTCAGCGTCCTTTTTTCAACGACCAAATGCTGCCGGCTGGCAGGCTAAGAGAAGCAAGAAAAGGTGCAGATAGGGCAGATATTCTGGTTTTCACCAAATGCCCAAAGGAAATTGGGGAACAAAAAAAGGAATATGAAGGGAAGGCTGAAAAATACCTGAAACCGGGTGCACCTGTCTTTTTTGCACGCACAAAATATCATCACCCTATAGCGGTGTTTGATACAAGCCATATTCCCGGAAAAAGAGTTTTACTGGTAACAGGATTGGCCAGCAGTACGGACATTGTAGGTTATGTGGAGGACAACTTTAAGCTGGAGGCCCATCTGGAATATGCCGACCATCACCATTACTCAAAAGATGACGCCAATGCCATTTTGGAGGCTTTTCAGGGATGCCTGCGGGAAGATGCACATGACCTGATGGTCCTGACAACAGAAAAGGATGCCGTCAAACTCCGTGAAATAAGCCAATTATCGGATTTACCTTTATTTTATTTGCCAATAGAAATAGAATTCCTGTACGAAGGTGATAAATTTGAACGTTTGGTGTTGGAGAGTTTTAAGGTTGAAAATAGCGAAGGATAAACAAAAGTGAGTAACAAGAGCAACTACATTTTATTTTTTCTGTTTTTTCAATCGGCCACCGCCTTTTCCCAGATCATAGATGACTCTACCAAACTGGTGTATGGGGCGCATTCTACCTTGTTCACCCTGGAGGGGAAAATACGGGAAAATGACACCACTTTCCAGAATGTGGACACTACGCTGTACATGCTCGAAAATTTTGAAGTGGCTAAGAAAAGTCCCAGGTATTATCAGGATTTGGGGGTGAATGGATCGGCGATGGTACCGGTTTATTATGAAGTTCCGCGAACAATCGGGCGTAGGTCGGGGTTTCATGCCTACGACCCCTACATTATTGAGCCGGAAGAGTTTAGGTATTACGACACCAAATCGCCCTATATGGATTTGAATGCGGCTTTTGGCGGAAATGGACGGTCTTCTGTAGCGTTCAACTATTCCAGAAATGTAAGCCCCAATTGGAACGTAGGTTTTGATATATACAAGATGTCATCCAACAGGCAAATTGGCGAAGTGGCCATCACCGGGGACAACAACCAAATCCGCTCTTCGATGCTCGACATCTATACTTTTTACGAATCCCCAAAAAAGAACTACACCCTGCTATTTCACGCACTTAGGTTTGAGCATACCGCCAGGGAAACCGGTGGGGTGGATGTGGCATTGGATGCAGAGGAATTGGAGTTTTTCCAGTACGCAGATGCCGTCAACAAACTGCAAAATGCAAGGACCACAGACACACGGGTGAACTATCACATCTATCAGGAGTATTCGGTCAAGCCGTTTTTTGAAGTCTATCATATACTGGATAAAAAAAGCACGAAAAACGAATTCAATGATTTTCCCCTGACATCTGCCCTGGATAGGGATTATTTCGACAATATTTTCATCAGAAGCGATTCTACCCTGGATGCTTCCACTTTCAACGAAGTGAAAAACGAGGTAGGCATCAAAGGAAAGCTGAGCAATACTTTTTTTTACAGCGCCTATTTGAAAAGACGTGATCTCGACTACAGGTATGTTTACCTCGATCCCTTTGGACACACCAGCGAAAACTATCTGGGCGGGGATATGAAATTGTTCATTGGAAATGGAAATGAGGTTGGTGGAAACATTGAACTGCTCGATGGAGGGCAATACTATCTCAAAGGTTTTTTGAAAAACAAATATGTGAATGCCTCCTATACCAGTGCCATCTACAACCCTTCGTTTTTGTCGGAGCAATACCTCGGAAACCATTACGAATGGTCCAATGATTTTGATCCCATCATCGTGAACAGCATAGAAGGCTCAGCGCAGTACAATTTTTCTTTTTTGTCCATTCAGCCCAGGGTGTCCATTACGAGCATCGACCAATATGTGTACTTTGGCACTGACAAAGCTCCGGCCCAATCGTCCTCTTCGGCCATCATCAACCGGTACTCAGTAAGGGCAGATGTAAGCCTCGGCAAGCATTTCAGGTTCGACAACAATATTGACTATACCCTCCTGGCGGGAGGTGGATCCGGGGTGTTTCGGGTGCCCGACCTGATGGTCAACAGCCGATGGTACTACGAAGGAATTTGGTTCAATGACTACATGCCCATTCAATTCGGCGTAAACGTCCGCTGGCAGTCTGCTTATTTTGCCAACGATTACGATCCTGTCACCCAGCAGTTTTACCTGCAAAATGATTTTGAAATGAAGTCGTATGTAGCCGCAGATGTATTCCTGAATTTCCAGGCCAAGAGGTTCAGGTTTTTTGCTAAAATGACCCACATTAACCAGCCCGCTGAGAATGGCTATTTTGCCACACCATTTTACCCCGGTCAGAAAAAAGTGTTTGACATGGGGTGCAGGTGGTTGTTTTTTGATTAAAGTACCAATAATATGGAAAGAGAAAACCCCGCAGAAAAAACCGTTTTGGGATTGAACCTGCCGACGGACCCCAGGTGGACCAATATAGCTGAAAAATCGCTGGATGAGATACTCATAGACCATGCCTATTGCGAACAGAAAGCGGCTTCTTCCTGTATTTCCCTTATCGTACAGTACCCGGAAAAAAGCGAGTTGGTAGAGCTGATGACTGGTGTGGTGGCCGAGGAATGGGGGCATTTTGAGCGTGTGTTGGATGAAATGAAGAAACGAGGCATTGCACTGGGCAAAATGCGTAAAGATGAGTATGTGATGGCCATCAATGGTATCCTTAAAAAAGGAGGGAGCCGGGATCAGCAGTTGGTGGAAAAGCTATTGCTTAATGCCCTGATAGAGGCCAGGAGCTGCGAGCGCTTCAAGCTACTGTGGAAAAACATAGAAGATACCGAACTGCAAAAATTTTACTATGAGCTGATGGTGTCGGAGGCCAGCCATTATGCCAATTTCATCGACCTGGCTAAGACCTATATGGGAGAGGAATATGTCAACAATCGATGGAAAGAATTCCTAGCCGCAGAAGCTGAGATTATCCAGAATCTGGAAGTGAGGGGGGATAGGATGCATTAAAAAAGTCATCCCCCGAATCCGAAAGATGACTTTTCATTAAGTTTACTTTTAATACTTACTTCGCAGCAGCAAACCTTTTGGCTACTTCGTCCCAGTTGATTACGTTAAAAAACGCAGAGATGTAGTCAGGTCTTCTGTTTTGGTAGTTGAGGTAATACGCATGTTCCCAAACATCCAATCCTAGGATAGGAGTGCCACCACATCCTACACCTGGCATCAATGGGTTGTCCTGGTTGGCAGATGAACAAACCTCCAGCTTGCCGTCTTTTACACACAGCCATGCCCATCCAGACCCGAATCGGGTAGCACCGGCTTTGCTGAATGCATCTTTGAAAGCATCCAACGATCCGAAAGCCGAGTCGATAGCGACAGCCAGGTCACCGGAAGGAGCACCGCCACCATTGGGGCTCATTACTGTCCAGAAAAGTGAGTGGTTGAAATGCCCGCCACCGTTGTTTCTTACTGCAGGTACATCTGAATGTTGCTTGCAGATGTCTTCGATGGATTTTCCTTCCATTTCCGTACCGGCAATGGCGTTGTTCAGGTTGGTTACATAAGCGTTATGGTGTTTTCCATGGTGGATTTCCATGGTACGTGCGTCGATATGTGGCTCAAGTGCGTTGTGAGCATAAGGTAATGATGGTAATTCGAATGCCATAATTGTATTATTTATATATGATAAAAATTTATTGTAAAACTAAGAACCGTTGGGCGGTAGTGCTACTTCGTTCTATGAATCAAATCTATGTAAATATTGAGAAAATTTATCAAAGCAAGCACATTAATAATTCCCCGGCAAATCTTCCAGTCAAAGAACCCAACTATTCCCTCAGCCTTTTGAAAAATTCTTTGACCAGTGTCGAGCACTCCTCAGCAAGTACACCGTGTGTCACGTTTGTTTTCGGATGAAAAGCATCGGGGGCTTTTGCTGAATAGCCCCTTTTTTCATCACTCGCACCATATACCACACCCTCCAACTGCGACCAGTAGGAAGCCCCGGCGCACATCAGGCATGGCTCCAGGGTAACAAAAAGCCGACACTGCGTCAGGTATTTGGTGCCCAGAAAGTTTTCTGCGGCAGTAATGGCCAGGATTTCGGCATGTGCCGTTACGTCATTTAGCCGCTCTACCTGATTGTAGGCACGTGCTATTATTTTGTTGTCGCATACAACTACCGCTCCTATGGGCACTTCCCCTTCTTCAAGGGCATAATGTGCCTGTTTCAGGGCCTCTTTCATAAAGGCCTCATTGCTATGCAGGCCCGGGATCATTGCAGGTTTTTCTTTACCTCCACGCCCTGCATGATTTCTGCTACCTTGGCTTGCCACTTGTCTTTTATTGAAGACGGGCAAGTGAAATTAAAAACTAGCGAGTTGCCGTTGATTATGGTGTATTGTATATAGGTGTATTTACTAATGGCACCTTTTTTTACGAACACATTTTCTTCCTCCTTCACAGTGGATACAAACTCGAAGTGGGCGTATTTCCTGCCGTTGATTTCTTTCACCCCTTCACTGATCATTTCAATGTTGTCATACAGGCTATAGATGTTTGACTTTTGGAAGCTTTTCATAATTTCCAGGTCTTTTTCCTGCCATTGGGTTACAGATTTGTTCACTCCCAGGTCGATGCTCAGGCTTTGATCGGTGAAAAGTGCCAGGGGCCTTTTGGTGGTGAAATACCTGTCGGCAATTTCATCATTGGACATTGGCCGAAAAGTCTCCGGCATCAACATAGTAATGGATTCGGTTACTTTGATCTTTACCAGTTTGGAAGCTTGAAAAGGCGAAAAAACAAAATGAAACAATAACAGGAAGTTGAAAATCATAAATGCGGGGTTTCCATGTGGAAGATCAAAATTAAAGTAGAAGTAGATAACGCCCAAACGACCACAATTATTAAATTTGCGGTTCTCAAAATTTCAACGAATAAACAGAAAACAAAGAATGCTTAGGACAAATACTTGTGGAGAATTAAGGATAGGTGATGCAGGTAAAAAAGTAACACTCTGTGGTTGGGTACAGAAGCTGAGGGACAAAGGAGGGGTAGTTTGGATCGATCTCAGGGACAGGTACGGAGTGACACAATTGATTTTTGAGGAAGGACAAACAAGTGCCGAACTGTTGGAAGTGGCCACATCTGTAGGTAGGGAATTTGTGATCAGCGCCACAGGAGTGGTGGCAGAGAGGTATTCCAAAAACGATAAAATACCTACCGGGGATATTGAGATAAAAGTAGAAACGCTAGAGGTGTTGAACAAGTCTAAGGTTCCCCCATTTTTAATAGAAGATGAAACTGATGGAGGGGAAGAGTTGAGGATGAAGTACCGTTACCTGGACTTGAGGAGAAACCCTGTAAGCAATAAATTGAAATTGAGGCACCAAATGCTTCAAGCCACCAGGGCTTATCTTTCAGGTCAGGATTTCATGGAAGTAGAAACACCGGTGTTGATCAAATCCACGCCTGAGGGTGCCAGGGATTTTGTTGTGCCGTCCAGGGTCAACGTGGGCGAGTTTTATGCACTTCCCCAATCGCCACAAACCTTTAAGCAGTTGCTGATGGTATCTGGGTTTGACAAGTATTTTCAGATTGTAAAATGCTTTAGGGACGAAGACCTTCGTGCCGATCGCCAGCCAGAATTTACCCAGATAGATTGCGAAATGTCTTTTGTCACCAGGGAGGATATTCTGGAGGTTTTTGAAGGCCTGGTACGATACCTTTTCAAAGAAGTGAAAGGTATGGAAGTTGGCGGATTTGAGCACATGCAGTACGATGATGCCATGAGGCTCTATGGATCGGATAAGCCTGACCTGAGGTTCGGAATGCAATTCGTTGACCTGAATGAACAGGCTCAGGGAAAAGGTTTCAATGTGTTTGATCAAGCCGAGTTAGTGGTGGGCATTTGCGCCAAAGGGTGTGCGGAATATACCCGAAAACAGTTGGATGCGTTGACTGATTTCGTGAGAAAGCCGCAGATTGGTGCCAAAGGACTGGTTTATGTAAAGTGTAATGCCGATGGTTCATTCAAGTCTTCGGTAGATAAATTCTATACACAGGAAGACCTGGCGCAATGGGCACAAAAAGCAGGTGCTGAGCCAGGCGATTTGATCCTTGTGTTGTCGGGGGATATAAACCATACCCGCAAGGCCATGAACGAACTGCGCCTTGAAATGGGAAATCAATTGGGACTGAGGGACGACTCTGTGTTTAAGCCCCTTTGGGTATTAGACTTTCCCCTGTTGGAGTGGGACGAAGAAACCAGCCGCTACCATGCCATGCACCACCCTTTTACTTCACCCAATAAGGAAGACATCAAACTACTGGATACTGATCCGGGAGCTGTAAAGGCCAATGCGTACGATCTGGTGATCAATGGTGTGGAAATTGGCGGTGGATCTATAAGGATTCACGACCGGGAAACCCAGGCCCTGATGTTCGATCACCTTGGGTTCACGCCTGAAGAGGCCAAAGCCCAGTTTGGATTTCTAATGGATGCTTTTGAGTATGGAGCTCCCCCTCATGGTGGTATTGCCTTTGGTTTCGACAGGCTATGTGCCCTGTTTGGCGGTTCACAATCCATTCGTGACTATATTGCGTTCCCCAAAAACACATCGGCCAGGGATGTGATGATAGATTCACCATCTCCGGTGTCTTCGGATCAACTGAAGGAGTTGGGGATCAAATTGGACTAAATCGATTGATTTGGCCGGATTGAACTTAAAACCTAGGGAAGAAAATATGCTTAAAAATCGCTTCAAGGATCTATTTCTTTTGACCCTGATCCTTTCTATTGTAAGTTCTTCGGCATCAGGCCAGTCCGATACCACAAAAACCAGTAATACCAGTTTCGCGGTTTACCCTGCACTTGGTTCTTCTCCGGAAACAGGGTTTATGTATGGGATAATTGCCTTCATGGTGTTGAAGGATAAAGAAAAAGCCGACAACAAGTTTTACCGGCCTACATCTATCTCGCCATATTTTCTTTATACACAAAAAAAGCAGATCCTGTCGGCCCTGGATATTGATGTTTACCTCAAAAACGGCTTGAATATCAATACCATCATCAGGTACTTTAATTTCCCTGATTTTTTTTACGGGATCGGCAACCAAACAGACCCGGATAGAAGGGAACTCTATACCGACCGGTTTTATCGGGCGACCGGACGGGTAATGAAACCAGTGAACGAAAACCTGTTTGTGGGGTTGTTGTACGACCTGCAATACAATGACATACGTGAGATCATACCCAATGGGGACCTGGATACATTCAATTCGATTGGGATAGATGGAGGGCGCAATATGGGTATTGGCCCGGGCTTGCTTTTAGACACACGTAATAGCACACTTTACCCTACATCCGGTACTTTTCTCAACGCTGGCATCACCCTTTTCAGTAAGGCTTTTGCAGGTGAGTACAATTATGGATCGTATCTGGTGGACTACAGGAGGTACATGAAATTGTTAAGTGAAAAGAACATCCTGGCACTCCAGTTCAGGGCCAATTTCACTTCTGGCACAGACATTCCTTTCTACAAGCTTCCAAAGTTGGGAGGGGACGACAGGCTGAGGGGATTGAGCCATAAAAACCTGTACATGGACAGGCAATCGTATTTTTTACAAGCCGAGGTAAGACAGGAGTTGTTCTGGAGGTTTGGAGGGGTGTTGTTCGCCGGGATGGGTGATGTGGCGCCTACCCTCAGCGACTTTAGTTTGGATAACAACAGGTTTATATTTGGTGCTGGGGGCAGGTTTCAGGCTTTGAAAGATGAAAAAATGAACATTCGCTTGGATATCGGTTTCACCGATAATGGGCAGTCGGCATTTTACCTATCAGTCCGGGAAGCTTTCTAGGTGGTTCTACGGCTGGTGGGCCGATTGTAAATGGAGCTGATAAATTAGAAATTATTAAAAAGTAGCGCATGAACGTTTTGTATGTAGATGATCAGAAAGAAAACCTGAATGTGTTCAGGATAGCTTTTAAGAAAAAATATAATGTCTTCGTGACCGAAAGTACCGATGAAGCGTTGGAAATTCTATCTAAAAATGAAATCGATGTGATAATCTCTGATCACCGCATGCCTGGCATTACGGGCATTGAGTTGCTCGTTCAGGTAAAGGAACTATACCCGCAAACAAGGCGGATTATTATCTCCGAATACATCAACGACAAAGTGATCAGGGATGCGATGAAAGCCTTCGATTTTGATGGATGTATGGGCAAGCCATGGGATGGCGAAGAACTTAAGCAAATGATAGAAAAAAGCGCATAAAAAAAGGGAAGCATCAAGCTTCCCTTTTTTTTTCTATCATTTTCCCTTAGTTGCTCAAACCATTTTTGATGAGGAAATCATCATATATAGTTTGGAAATCCTCAACATCCGGAGAAAGTTCAATGGCTTCCTCATACTTGGTAAGCGCATCGAGTAGTAGATTATTTTCTTCGTAGAATGAAGCATAAATCAACTTGTTCAATGGAGAATCATCTGATACTTCAGATTTTAGCACTTCCAGGTTGTCGGTGATTGCCTTGGCATCATCGCTCGACATTCTTTTGATGCCATAGTCAGAAGATTTCAGGTCATCATTTCCCTTTACCTGTACATTCAAAATCACCAACCTTTCATTAGCCAGGTTTTCATCATCAAAGTTCAGCTTAATGCTGGTTTTCTGTGTTTCGGCCTTGAATATCTGCTCGTCGAAAATGTTTTTCACTGTTACCAAATAGCTGGCTCCATCTTCTGATCCATTCCATCTGATGATAGCATTCGGGTTTAGGATGTCTATAGAACTTGGCAACATTACCTTGATAGACGCGTTGTTGGTAGCTCTTTCCACCGCCCCGGTAGCCTTCATGTTTCTCCTATAGTTTTTGTTCACATCACCATCATCTTCGTTCATTTTGTTCATCACAAATTGAGCGTACCTGTTGGCTACCCCGGATTGGGAAGAAGCCAGTTTTTTCTCCAGTTCCGTGATTTTGGTGGTTCCGGCTGTTCGCACTTCTATGGTTTTGCCTGTTTTGTGCATTAGCCCGATGTACGCGCCATTCGACGCAATTATCTCATCCCCACTATTAAGCGTGGCTCCCGTTTTAAGGGGCTGGGTTTCTCCACTTTGAGCTCTTTTCACTTGATTCGCACCCTTGTTGGCCAAGACCCTGAAAATATACCCCTGACCAAGAGCCGTGCAAGTCAGGAACAATAGTAGAGTTGCTGTAGATAATAAAGTTTTCATGACACTATTGATTAAATATATATGACAAATTTACAATTTTTTAAGTTTAGTCAATTCCCTTCTCCCTTCTTTTGTGAAAAGGTTCTTGATTACCCCGAAATACACTTCTAAGAGATCACCACTTACCAGGATGGCAACTATAGCCAGATTAAATTCGAGCTTATAGTCATAATAATTGAAAACGACAACAACCATAGTAAACAAGGCAAGCGCTTCTAAAAGCTGTATCAACTTGGTCATTCCATCATACCATTTTGGTACCACCTTGTAGATGTAGCAAAACAGCATCACATTTAGATAGAGCAAAAAGAATGCCCAAAAGTAAGACCACCCATCACCCATGCTGTCAATGTAGTTTTCATTCATGATCATAGAGAGGGCATTGGCATGCACCACACCACCAAACATATCGGCGTGTGCCTTGCCGGCATACTTTTCGTTCAGGGGGGTGAAATACTTATCTTCCAGAGCTTCCCTGTCACCCAAATAGTTGCCCAGATAGCAGAAAATCACCATTTTTCCTTCCAAAAGATCGGGCACGAAGTTCTGGTTATAAACATCTTCAACGTCCAATGCGAAATAGGTGGTGCCAAATTTTGTGGCTCCCCAGTCAAAAACATTTCCTTTGTAATTGATGATTTCCACATCATTTTCACGGGCCAAAAACTTTTGCGCTTTTTCAGGCGCAAACTCCATGGCTAGTTTCACTGACAGGGCATATTCAACTTTTCCATCTATAAATTCCTTAGGGGCAAAAGTCCTACAGTTTTTCAGGTCTTGCTGCGAAGATGCACCCGTGATGAAATTGGCAAATGCCGTCTGGGCGTGTTGGGTAAACCTGGGCAATGAATGCCCCAGTGAATCAAATTCATCGTCTTCATCAGTTTGCTCAAGCTTGCTCACCAGGATCAGATTTTCGACCGAAGCAAACGCCTCCTCCAAAAGTTGGTCCCCTATAGAATCTTTTGGGGTTTTGAAAAAGGTGTCCACGCCGATCACCTTGGGGTTGTATTGATTAATGATACTGATCATATAGGCAATTCCTGCCCTGTTTTCATGCCCGATATTTACCAGGACTATGTCTTCCTCTGCGGTAGGGGCTTCCCTGATTTGAGAGAATACAATGTCCGTTGTTTCCATATCAGCAAAAGCGTCACCAATGGGATCCAATACATCGAATATTTTGAAATAAGTAAGCTTAGAAAAAGCGAACATCATCAACAAAATGAAGATTGTCCCCAATATGGTATCGAGCCAGAATTTCTTAAACATAATAGATTGGTTAGATTGTGTTAAAGTTAAATTTCAAACAATCCTTAGCAACTTCAAAATTAGTAAAATATAATTTATTATTAGTATAAAACAATTTTTACTCGATGAACTAAGGATATTCATCTACAAACTAATGAATTTTGTAGAAAAGATTATATTTCGATGAATAATGTGGCGACCCGATTGATGCTTTTGGTAGGACGGTAAATCGTGATAGGGGAATGGGAAGGATCACTAATTCGAAAGCTTTTCCTGGCAATCGGGTAAGCTGTATATATCAATAATTGGGATTTGAAAAATAAGAGAAATACAAGTAGCTATTACATTGATGGCATTTTGGAAGGGGATAAGTTCGTCCTAAGTAAGGCGATTACCCTTGTGGAAAGTAGTCTAAAAGACGATATCCAGTTGTCTATCCGGATTTTGAGGGGGGTGTCTTCTCAGGCTAAATCATCTAAGCGAATTGGTATTACCGGAGTGCCGGGTGTAGGAAAAAGCACATTTATCGAGTCGTTTGGTACCTACCTGATAGGGCAGGGGAAGAAAATAGCGGTGCTGGCAATAGACCCATCGAGCAATCTGTCTGGCGGGAGCATCCTGGGGGACAAGACACGCATGAACAGTCTCAGCAGGAACGAACAGGCTTTTATACGGCCCAGCCCTACCAGAAATACCCTTGGCGGGGTAACCAACCATACCAGGGAAAATATTTTACTATGCGAAGCGGCTGGTTACGATACCATTATAGTGGAAACTGTAGGAGTGGGGCAGTCGGAGACTTTGGTCAGGGGAATGGTTGATTTCTTTTTGTTACTCATGCTGCCGGGAGCTGGAGACGACCTTCAGGGTATAAAAAAGGGCATCATGGAAATGGCTGATGGGATTTTGATAAACAAGGCCGATGGTCAAAACCTACAGAAGGCAAAGCAGGCGATGACAGACTATAAGAACGCATTACACCTTTTTTCAAAAGCATCATCAGGATGGTCACCTCAGGTGAAAATTTGTTCAGCATTGGAGAATACAGGCATAGAACAGGCTTGGGGCATGATTGCCGATCATCATCAACTAATGAGCGAAAATGGCAGTCTGGACAAACTAAGGAAGGAACAAAATCTGGCGTGGTTTAAAGAGCAAATTGCGCACACACTGATAGGCCACATATTTGCCAACGATGAAAACCTGAGAGCAAGAAACCAACTGGAGCAGGAAGTACTTTCAGGTAAGCTAAGCCCGAAGGAGGCTATTGTTCAGCTAACGGAGCAGCTTTTCGGTCAGGATAGTTTTAAATCACAAAAATGAAAGACCGAGGTTAGCTCATTGTCATTGGAGTCCTTAAATTTATAGGCTTTTTCCTTTATTGCTTCCTTCCTGATGGAAAGCGGGGATTTGAAAATGGGCCCATCAAATACGAATGAGTGAAATTCACCATTTTCCCCGCAGGGGTCAACTGTTTCGGGTAGGTTGTTGACCAACACCTTTGTGAAGTCATTGCCTGCCAAAACATTAGGAAACCTGGAAGCGTCAGAAGCACATATAACAGACCTGAAGCCAAGGGAAATAAATTCTTCAGCGAGTACCTGGGTTGATTGCTTCCATAGGGGGTAGATACCTGTCAAATTAAATTCGGACAGTAGATTATCCCTGTATTGCTTCAGGTCTTCCAAAAAAATATCCCCAAATGCTACATGGTCAATGCCACGTGTTTTTAGCGTTTGGTAGTAGGCCCTGGTAGCCTCTTCATATTTGTCGTTGGTGCTACTGGCTTCTATTTCCATGAAATAAATAGGAAGTCCTATCGATTTAGCTTGCGCTTCAATCAGTTCCTTGTGCACGCCATGCAACCCAACTCTGTGCGATTCCGAATTGATAGCGGTGTGCAATTCTATGATTTCATATTTTTTCTGTGAAAGGAGTTTCCACAGCATGAGGGAGGAGTCTTTGCCCCCACTCCAGGCAACACTGATTTTTTTGTTGGTCATAGATTATACATTGATGTATTCCAAAGTACATAAGCCTTCGGATATTCGGATTTTGGATACCTTTCCATAATCAAGCTTTATTTTGAATGCGTTTTGCAAAGGAAAGCCCAGTATTTCGGATAAAATGACCCGGATTACACCAGCATGGGTCACTATGGCTATTTTTTCAACCTTTTGCTTTGTGATCATTGTCCATGCGGGCACCACTCGGTTTTGCAGGTCGATAAAGGATTCCCCTTTTGGTGGCGGAATATGTACAAAGTCGTCCATCCACCGGTTTAGTGCAGGGATTTCAATGTCTTCCCACCTTTTATTTTCCCATTCGCCAAAGTCCAGTTCCATAAGCCTTGGGTCGATGGTGGCATCTGCAGAAATGTGCATGGCAAGCTTACTACACCGGTGAAGGGGACTTGAGAACACCCTGTCAAAATCATCGGGGATTTTATGGAGAACGGCATCCAATTCCTGTGAAAAAGTGTCTGCCAATTCCAGGTCTGACTGACCATAACAGAGTCCTTTGTCAACCTTTGGCGTGGTATGCCTTATCAGATAAATTTCCACAATATCAGTAAGCTCAGGTAAAAAATGATTTCGCAGGTTTGTTGGGTAGCGCCAAGACAGTCGCCTGTATATCCACCAATCCATTTTTTGAAATAGTAAGACAGATAGGTTTTGGTGAGTACTATAGGCACTATGGTGAGAAAGAACCAGTAGTTGTCCAATAAAAACAATGGAGCGGTACCGAAGAGTGTGGCAACAATCAGGCTGGGCAGGGATATACCCTTTGCTACGGGTTTGGCTTTGCCGTCTTCATTTTCCCGGGCGTATTTCATAGAATAAACCATCAATACCGCCCCAAGCCTACTGATACTGTGTGCGCAGATCAAAACCATGACAACCAATTGAACCGAAAAGATGCCTGCCAATTCTGATAGCAGTAAAAATTTCAGCAACAAAATCAAAACCATGCCTATCACGCCATAGGCACCTACCACGGAATCTTTCATAATGGCCAGGATTTTCGCTTTTGTCCAACCGCCCCCAAAGCCATCACAGACATCTGCAAACCCGTCTTCGTGCAGGGCGCCTGTCATAAGTATGCTGCAAATCATCGACAACACCACTCCTACAGGACCGGGCAAAAGGAAAGTTGAAAGCCAAAATACCATACCGGAGGCCAAACCCACCCAACCACCGATCAACGGAAAGTACCTTGTGGCTTGGTTGAGATATTCTTCTGAATGGTCCACCCATTTGGGGCAGGGTATTCTGGTATAGAACATCACGGCGGTGAGGAAAACCTGAATTTCTGACCTAGTGGCATGAAGTACTGAACTCATCTATTGCTATATCTAATCTTCCTTATCACTAATTCCCGCACTTTCGAAGCTGGCCATATCGCTCATCATCTTCAACGCGGATTGTATCAATGGGTAGCAGAGGGCACACCCGGCACCCTCTCCAAGCCTTAGTCCTAAATTGAGCAGTGGGGATACTTTTAGAAAATCAAGCATTGCCTTGTGGCCCCTTTCATCAGAGCAATGGGAAAAAATGGCAAAGTCAATGATTTCGGGATGTTGTTTATGGGCTGCAAGAAAAGCAGCAGTAGCAATAAATCCATCTACCACGATGGCCATTTTCAGCTCAGCAGCCTGGAGCATGGCACCATACATCATCACCATTTCAAAGCCACCAAAGGTTGTCAATACCTCTTTAATATTATTGGTGTCTATTTCATGGTGTGAAAGGGCCTGTTCCAATATTTTGATTTTACCTGAGAGCAGGCTCCCTTCCATTCCGGTACCTTTGCCCACACATTTTTTCAGAGGTAAATTACACACCAGGCTCATGATGATACTGGCAGCCGATGTATTGCCTATACCCATCTCACCAAAACCAATGAGGTTGCAGTTTTTCTGATGGACCTTTTTTACAATTTCTGCCCCCTTCAAAACGGCCTGTTCATATTCATCTACAGTCATTGCTGGCTCATGGAGGAAAGACTTTGTCCCCCAGCCGATTTTGGCGTGTGTCAGTAATGGGGAATTGCCAAAATCAAATTTCACGCCGGCATCTACTACCTGTAGTTTGATGTGGTGTTGGTTGCTGAAGACATTGATCGCAGCACCGCCATTGATGAAATTATAGACCATTTGATAAGTGACCTCTTGCGGAAAAGCGCTCACCCCCTCGTTGGCTATGCCATGGTCGCCGGCAAATACAATGATATGGGGGTTGTCAATTTTTGGTTCTGTGGTTTCCTGGATCAGCGATATTTTCAGGGCAATGTTTTCCAGTTGGCCAAGAGACCCTACTGGCTTGGTTTTAGTGTCAATCTTTTTCCTGATTGCAGGTGCGAGTTTTGAAGATACTGGTTGAATAGCAAAGTTCATTTCGTTTTCTTGTTGAAGCCGTAAGGGCAGTGCCTGCAACCATTTTTGCAGCAATAGCCCCGTTTTCGATGATATTGACTGGTGAAAACATACAGGCCATTTTCTATATAAAAATCGCCGGGTGTTATCGGGATATTGGTTTTGTTGTTGTCGTTTTTCATTTTACCTGCATGGGAATACCAGATACCATAAAGGTAACCCGATCTGCCAATTTAGCAATATATTGGTTTGTCCATCCCTGTAGTTCCACAAAGTCACGTGCACTTTGTGTGTGACCGTGCAGTCCCATACCTATTTCATTGGAGATGATAAAAAGATTGCCCTGGTATTTGGCTAATTGATCTACCTCTTTTTTGGCAAGTTCCAGCGATTTTATCTTGTCGGATTGGTTGTTGGAATATAGGTTGGTCAGCCAAAGCGTTACACAATCGATTACCACGGTCGAGTTATTTGGCAAGACCGAACTCAATTCGATTTGTTCTTCTATGGTAGTCCATCTGTTGTCCCGGTCTTTCTGGTGCCTGTCTATCCTTTCTTTGAAGCTGCCGTCCCATACTTTGGCTGTGGCCAGGTAATAAGGCAGATCGCTGCATTCCAGTGCCTTTTGCTGGGCAAAACCAGATTTGCCCGACCGTTCTCCCCCTGTTATGAAATGGATCATAGTTTCAGGTTCAATTCTAAAAAATTATAACCATTTACATTTTGCTTGTCCCCAATTTGGACATCTATCTGATGTGTGAACAACGGGCAGTCCAACACGACCGTGTGGTATTCTCCATTTTCCCCACACGGATCTACACCTTTGGCTTCAAACTCATTGATAATATCCTTGTCAATCATCCTTCCGAGATATGGATACCCCAAGGTGTCGTTGCACGAAACGATCATAGCATTGATGCCCGAATCCACCATTTGTACAACGAGTTCTTTCCTGTCCTGTTGCCAGAGTGGCAGATGTGCCTGGAGCCCTGCCGCAGCGGATACTTTCTTCTCCCATACCCGATGGCTTTCTATATCAATATCGCCATAAATAGCTTCCGTGATATTTTTTTCAGACTTCAGCTTTGTCAATGACTGAATGAAATTGGACTCATAATCAGCCCAGCTTGAGGAAATAAAAGAGATGGGAACCCCTAGCATCTTTGCCTGGGCAGTCAGTAGTTCGGGCTTAAGCCCATGAGAGCGCGATCGATCACCAAATTCGTTGGTAACATTCAGTAAACAGGAAAGAGAAAGGCCATTTTCAATGGCCAGCATAAGGGCAAAACAACTGTCTTTGCCACCGCTCCAGGAGCAGAGTGCCATTTTTTCGTCCGTATGAGGCAGTGGCAAAGACATTTGTTAGTTTTTAGAAGCTGTAGTTGAGACCCACATTGAAGTTTCTACCCCTGGTGGTAAATCCAAGTACTCCAATAAAATCATTGTCCAGGATATTATTGACCGCACCGAAAACTTTCAAATGACCATCCATCAATTGCTGTTGGATGGACAAGTCGAGCAATGAATAGGCATCAAGTTCTACAACAGTAGCCGGCCAGGTGCTGAAATCCTGAACCATCCTCGTACTCGTGTAGTTGTATTTAGCTAATATATGGGTAAAATCAGTGGCATTGAAGCCAATATTCACCCCGTATTTGTCCTTCGGTATTCGGTAGAAAGTGTCTTCCTGATCGGACTCAGCATGGGTGTAATTGGCCGCTACACTCCACTGGTCAGAGATGATCCATTTTGCATCGAACTCAAAGCCATCCACAATACGGCTGTCGGTAGTGTTCGAATATACACCAAAATCACCTCTGGTGAAGTCAAACCCAATTGGGTTGGTCTCTTCCCTTTTGAAGTAAACCGCGTTTATTTCGAAGTTGTCACCGGCATACAGCGATATGCCCCCCTCGTAATTTAGCGATTCTTCGGGCGTTAATTCCTGGTTGCCATATATGGAATAAAGCTGATATAAGGAAGGGGTAATGTATGATGTGGAAACAGAACCCAAAACCTTGAGCTGAAGTGTTGATGATAAACCGATCAGGTAGGAGGGGTTTATGTTATAAATAAACTTGCTGTCGTAAATGCTATGGGAATTCAACCTTGCTCCGGCATGTATGTTGAATCCCTTGTTGTTTTCAAAAAACAATGAAACGTAAGGATCTATAATGGTAAAGTGGTTGTCACTAAATTCCCCAGCACCCTCTGCTTTGTACGACAGGTCCTGCACATTTACACCCCAAAGCCCTTTGACATAGTCGTTGATCTGATGCTCATGTACCAGGTCGGTCTGGATGTTTTTTCCTTTGTTATGGCTTGGGTAGTCACTTACGAATTCCTTGTCATTCAGGTTGATCACCGTTTTGGCCATTACTTTGCCCTTTCCATAGGAGTACGCCGGAGTGATGCCCAACCTGGTTTGATGGTGCAGTTGCTCGTTGTTTCCGTCAGTAAAAGCGCTGTTGTCATACTCTGCGGCTATTTTGTCATGTCCGGCTGTAAAATCTACTTTGAACTTGTCCGTAAATTGATAGCCGAGCTTCAACAACCCATTTTTCTGCACGTATTTGTCATTCTCAAATTTTGAAGATGAATTTTCGTCAGACGCAGCAGAAAGCCCATTAGAAGAAAGGTAATTGCCCGACACGAAATAAGACAGTTTATTGGCAGTTCCGCGCACATTTCCATTGACGCCATAGGTATTATACGATCCGGCGGACACACCTATTTCGGTTTTTAATGGTTCTGATGTGGCTTCCTTAAGTTTGATATTGATCACCCCGGCAGAAGCACCCGTGCCATACAATGTACTCAAACCACCCTTCAGGATTTCTATGGATTCTATTTGGTTCAATGGCAAAAACCTCAGGTCATAAGAAGCGCTTACTTCCGAGGGGTCGTTTAGGGGCACGCCATCTATCAGGATCAACGTGTTTTTGCTCCTTCCGCCTCTCAGGTAATAACTGAGGTTGGTGCCAGGATTTCCAAAACTACCATCTACCTGAATGCCAGGAACTTCATTGAGCAAGTCTGCCAGTGACTGGCCGGGCTTTTTTTCAATATCTTCACGGGTCAGTTTAAATATCGATTTTCCTGACTGCTCAATAGGCAAATCGAATTTGGTACCCGTTACGACTACCTTGTCTATCGGTAATTCTTTGGTTTCAGATGCCTGGTCTTGACCGGACGCGAGCTGAAAACTCAATAATGTAGCGCCAGCTGCCGCCACTAATTTGGTTTGGATTGTTTTTAAATTTCTCATAGTATTTTAAAATAATTAAACAACTATGAGCTAAGGTTGAAAGAGAATATAGAGCTGCACGTACCATGGATTGGCAGCTGAGTATTCATCACTTTTCTCCCGAAAGCTCAGATCATCGACTTTTTGGCAGGTCTCCTGGCTTCTCCGGTTTCTGATGCCTTCCCACCCTTTGTAGGGGCAGTGGCTAGTGATATCAGAAACCCTCGATGGAATTACAGTTGCGGGGACAGCTCCGGATTTTCAGAATGAGCACCGGATTCCCTTTTAATCCCGACACACCTGAGCATGTACGGGAACCAATAGTCGCCGCAAGGTTAGTGCATTTTTTAAAATATTTTTCACAACCTGTGCAACTTTTTGCCTACTTATAGAATCTTATATACATGTGTAACTATTTTTTCTATTCTGCGTCCTAAAGGGGACTTGTCTGGAAAAGAGCAAAAATTAATCATTATGGCATTCCTAACTAATATCTTCAAAAAGAAGCCCAGAAAAAAAGCCACTCTATGTAGTATTTGTAAATCCAGATTAGAATATGAGGAGGGTTTTGCCCTCACTACTGCCCAGGTGATAGTATCCAAAAACTACTGGGACCATAAAATGGTGGAACCGGAAACAATGTCTTATACCACCGCGCATTTCAAAAATAAAGATCAAAATGCCACGAACATGAGGAAAATTATTTTTGAGAAAACAGCGGAAAAAGACCATACATGGATAACTTGCGAAACCTGTATCAAACATTTTTCTGTGGATCAGCACAAAACAAAGGAATTGGCCAATCAATGGTGGGTGTCTGAAAATGGTTTTAAACTGCCAGGTGCCGGAAGTGCCGAAGAGAAGTTGGAAAAAATGGAATATGATTCGATAAAGGAATATGCCACCATGATGGCAGGACAAAAATTGTTGAGAATGTAATACAAATTAGACCAGCGAACCTATTCCGGCCAATACTCGGGATACAAATTAAGATCCTAACGGATAGTCTAATCATAAATAAAGGTTGGGGCACTTATAAAATTTATAGGTGCCTTTTTTTATGCTCCCACTTTTCTCGACATCTTTACTTTTTCGAATAAAAATCAGAACGATTGAAAAAGACCATGTTGATATGCCTCTTTGCCATAGGATGCGCGAGTGTGAACAAGAATGAAAAACTGCAAAGGGAAGCAATTGAAGGGGCAAGGGGGGATAAAACCATCTCTATAGACTATGCCAGTGCCTTCTCCATTGACTATAGGGAGGGCTATAAGATAGTGACAGTAGGCACACCCTGGCAGGGCAGCAACGATTCCATCAGGTATGTGCTCCGTCATCAGCAAACGCCTAGGAATGAGGAGATTGCAGCGATGGGGCAGGAGATCATCATCCCAGTTGACAAAATTGTGTGCAATTCAACCTCCCAGATAGTGTTGTTGGAAGCCCTGGGGGCCATTGATAAACTCAAGGGCTTTCCACAGACCCAATACATTTACTCTCCGGACATAGTCAATAGAGTGAAAGGCGGGCACATCAAGGAAGTAGGAGTGGAGGCCAAAATGAACATCGAAAGTATATTGGAAATTGACCCTGACATGGTGATGGCTTTTAATACCGGAAGGGAAGACAGACAGATCAACAAACTAAAAGAGTTGGGGGTTCCTGTTGTGATAAATGCAGACTATATGGAAAAATCCATGCTGGGTCGCGCAGAGTGGTTGAAGTTTATGAGTGTTTTTCTGGACAAAGAAGAAGAGGCCACTGCCTATTTTGAGCAAGTGGAGGCGCATTATGATTCTTTGGTCAATCTGGTCTCCGGCATAGATAAAGTCGATGTTTTTAGCGGGTCGTTGTATGGTGGTTCGTGGTACATGCCCGGCGGGCGAAATTACGGGGCTTTGATACTATCCAGTGCTGGAGGGCATTATTTGTGGAGCGACAATGACAACACGGGTTGGTTGAATGTAGCTTTTGAAGTTGTGTATGAAAAGGCCAGATCGGCTGACATTTGGATTGGGGTAGGTAGCTTTGAAAGCCTGGATGCACTAAGGGATGCGGATTCCAGGTATGCAGAGTTCAAGGCTTTCAGGGACAAAAGGGTTTATTCCTATGTCAACAGGGTAAATGATTTGGGTGCCAATGATTATTTCGAATCTGGTATCATCAGACCAGATTTGATTTTGGCTGACCATATAAAAATGCTACACCCGGAATTAATGCCAGGGTATGAACTGTATTATTATAAACAGCTGGAATAAAAAAAGCCACCTGATCCCCACAGGTGGCTTTAAAAAGTAGAATCTCAATAAATATTACTTAAAACACATATTGATTGTTGGAGATGATTGCATCAGCAATTTCCCTCCGGAGTTGTTTTGGGTTAATGGGGTTAATCTTCATATATCGTTTCATGCCCATGAGCATTACTTTTTGTTCATCTCCTGTCGTAAAAGAATTGATGGCTTCTTTTCCGGCCTTGTTTATTTTGTCCACTGCATCGTGCAAATAAAGCCTGGCGGCATTCAGTTGAAGCTTGCAAGCCTCTTCTCCTCTTGTTGAGATGAGCTTTTCTACCCTTAGAAGGGCAGATTCACTGGCATAGATTTCGATAAGCATGTCGGCTATATTCATCAGTATTTCCTGCTCTTCATCGAGTTTTGGCCCGAAAGTTTGTGCAGCCTTTCCAGCCACCATGAGCACCGACTTTTTCAATTTTTTAAGCACCTCTTTTTCCTCGGCAAAAGTCTGTGACAAATCCACAGATTCGAATGAGGGAACGGAAGTGAGCTCTTTGGCTACAGCCATGGCTGGTTCCATTATGTTCAGTTCGCCTTTAAGGGCCCTTTTTAGGATCATTCCTACCAGGAGCATGCGGTTGATTTCGTTGGTGCCTTCGTATATTCTGGTGATCCGTGCATCCCTGTAAGCCCTGGCCATTGGTGCTTCTTCCGAAAATCCCATGCCACCATATATCTGCACACCTTCATCTACTATATAGTCCAATACTTCAGAACCATGGATTTTGATGATGGCGCATTCGATTGAAAATTGTTCAAAACTTTTCAGCTTGGCCTCTCCATCGGGCGTGCCTTTGGCGATCAGGTCCTGGATTTTGTCGTCAATGTTTTGCCCAGCACGATAAGCGGCGGATTCGGTGACAAAAGTTTTGATGGCCATTTCGGCAATTTTGTGCTTGATGGCACCAAAACTTGAAATAGATACACCAAACTGCTTCCTCTCATTAGCATAGTTTACTGCTTGATTAGTCACCTCCACACATCCGCCTATCACGCCTGCACCTAACTTAATCCTTCCTATATTAAGTATGTTTACTGCTATTTTAAAACCATTTTCCCTGTCGGAAAGCATGTTTTCCACAGGTACTTTGGTGTCGTTGAAAAAGATTTGCCTTGTAGATGATCCTTTGATCCCCAACTTCACTTCTTCATCATTCATGGTGATACCACCAAAAGATTTTTCTACCAGGAAAGCCGTTAATTTCTTGTCGTCATCGATCTTGGCAAATACGATAAACATATCCGCAAAACCTCCATTGGAAATCCACATTTTTTGTCCTGTGATGAGGTAGTGTTTTCCGTCATCGGTCAAAACCGCTTTCGTTTTTCCTGCATTGGCATCTGACCCGGAATCCGGCTCTGTAAGACAGTAGCAGGATTTCCACTCGCCTGTAGCGATTAGGGGCAGGTACTTTTTCTTCTGTTCTTCAGACCCATAATACAGGATAGGAAGGGTTCCTATACCTGTATGGGCCCCATACGCTGTTGAAAACGACCCTGTGGCACCAATCTTGTCAGCTATCAGCATGGACGTGTTGAAGTCCATTCCCATACCGCCGTATTCTTCTGGTACGGAAATGCCCAGCAACCCAAGTTCACCTGCTTTCCCCATCAGCTGGGGCATGATGCCGTCTTCCTGCTTCTCGATTTTTTCAATATTCGGGTTGATCTCCTTCTTGATAAAATCATTAGTGGCTTCTGCCATCATTTTTTGCTCCTCAGTGAAATCTTCGGGAATGAATATTTCCTGACAATCAGTTTCCCTAATTAGAAATTCACCGCCTTTAATCGAATATTTTCCCTGTACTGCTTCCATTATGAACTAATAAAATTGATGTTTATGAATGAGTCAATGTTGTTATGCTTGCATAATAAAATCAAAGGTATATAAAATTTAGTATGCGTGCATAACAAATTACTATTTTTTTTTAAAAAAGGTTTCAAAGAGGGCCGTATTAGTGCAGATTTTTTTTTGAACCCGGTAGATTATCGATCCAGGCGACCACAAATCACAGATTTTACCCATTTACAAAAATCTAAAATCCAAATCGCGGATTCACAGTTAAATGGATAATAGTATGGGCGGACATACTTTGAAACTTCAACCGGGTAAAACCCACGATGCTAAGGACCAAGAAATAAAGATACCTGGTGGCTGTTTGAAGAAGGGGACAGATTGAAAGGGAATATCATTGAAATCAGAATAGACATTTAAAGCTTTCCTCATGATAAAAAATTACCTAAAAACAGCACTCCGAAACCTGATAAGGCACAAGGCCTTTAGTCTAATCAACATCTTCGGCCTCAGTGGCGGGCTGGCTTGCTGCCTGCTCATGTTTGTGTATATATCCGATGAATACAGCTACGATAAGTTTCATCAGAAAAAGGATCGCATTTACAGGGTCCATTACATGATCGGCAATTTCAATATTGGACGGATTCCCCCCGTCATGGGAGAACACATAGCGACTTACTTTCCCGAAGTGGAGAAAACCGCGCGCATGTTTAGCCGTAGTGTGAGCATACAGGTGCCTGACCCGGCCGGCAATGCCCCCCAACGATTTGAAGAACCTGACGTGTACTTCGCCGATTCTACCCTTCTCGACATTTTTACTTTTGAGCCTTTGAAAGGTTCGATAAACAATGGCCTGCAAAAGCCTTTTACAGTGATCCTGAATGAAGAGATAGCCAGGAAATACTTTGGGGACGAAAACCCAATTGGTAAGCAGATAGTCATGGAAGGCAACCATTCTTTTCAGGTAATTGCCACAGTGAAAGATTTTCCACCCAATTCCCATATACATTTCGATATGCTTGTGCCATACGACAATATGTACGATATAGAACCCGTAGGTCTTCAGGATAATGTCCGGCAAAACTTTAAATTGAACTGGATGGTCTCGCATTCTATCACCTATGTATTGCTGAAACCTGGCAGTAGCCACTTAGCTGTGAATGACAAATTTCCTGAATTTGTAGGCGAAAAAATACCAGAAAGCATGCAGAAGGAGCAAAGTTTCAAATTGCAGCCATTGGAGGATATTCACCTCAATGAGGAAATACAGGCGCAGGCAGAGCCTCCGGGAAGCCGGACATTCATCAATATATTTATTGTAGTGGGTGCATTGACCCTGCTCATAGCCTGTATCAATTTTATCAACCTTTCTACAGCCAGGTCATTACAAAGGACCAAAGAAATAGGAATGCGCAAAGTACTCGGCGCATGGAAATCCAACATCATGGTACAGTTTTTAGGTGAGTCTTTTGTGATGGTGTTTTTGGCCTCCGTTCTGGCTGTTGTGATTACCGTATTGCTGCTGCCTGTACTCAACCAACTTACCAATAAGGCCCTGGAAGTAGATATGCTGTTGCAGCCTGCATTGGTTGCTGGCTTTATTTTGTTGTTTCTGGTTACCGGTTTTATGGCCGGGTTGTACCCTGCGTTTTTTGTGACCAGAATATCGCCAGCTTATTCCCTAAAGGGGCTCAACTCCAATCGTGGTAGTGGCTTATCTTTTAGAAAAGGGCTCATTGTTGTACAGTTTTGCATTTCAATGCTGCTGATCTCCAGTACGTTTATAGTATTCGACCAGTTGGATTTGTTGAAAAACAAACCACTCGGTTTCCAAAAAGAATTCCTCATCAATGTACCGATCCAAAGTAGCAATTTCAACAATGTGTTTGGAGGGATAGATGAGCAAAAGCGGCAGGACATCAACGCTTTCGAAGATGCCCTGCTCAATATCCCTGGGGTGGTGTCCAGCACGGCATCTGCCAATGCCCCAGGCTTTGGAGTGGTCAATAGAAATATCATACCAGAGGGGTTTACCGCAAAGGACAACATGCTGGCGCCTGTCTATGCTGTGGATTATGATTTTGTGGATACCTATGGGATAAAACTGAAAGAAGGCAGGGATTTTTCGCAAGAATTTGGGACGGATCAAGAAAGTGCCTTTTTGATCAATGAGTACGCGGTGAAAGAGTACAATTTTGGTACGCTTGCTGAAGCCCTTGGAAGGGAAATCAATATTGAAGGTAAAAAAGGTAAGGTAGTCGGGGTGGTGGAGGACTTTCATTTTCTGCAATTGACCGAACCAATAGGGCCTTTGGTGATGGAAATAAATGCATCCCAGCTCAACGTATTCTCTATCAGGATACACAACCAAAACCTGCCCCGGACCCTGTCGGAAATAGAAGATACCTACAACGAGTTTTTTCCCAATGAATCCTTTACCCATACTTTTTTGGATGAGGAGTTGGGGCGCAGTTACGAAGCGCAACAGCAGCTGGGCACCATTGTGGGCTATTTTGCTATGTTGGCCATTTTTATCTCATGCCTTGGTTCCTACGGCCTCATCATGTTTGTAGCCGCTCAAAAAATGAAGGAAGTGGGCATCAGAAAGGTTTTAGGTGCATCGGTCAGCAGTATAGTTTTGTTGCTTTCTTCCAGGTTTGTTGTTTTGGGTGTAGTAGCCATGGCGCTTTCCATACCTATTACCTTGTGGGCTGCCAACCGCTGGCTTGAAGAGTTTTCTTATAGGGTGGGCATCTCACCATTAAATTTTGTGTATTCCGGATTGTTCACTTTGCTGGTGGTACTTGTCACTATTAGTTTTCAGGCCATCCGAACTGCCCTGGCCAATCCTGTGAAAGCATTAAGAACTGAATAGGGGAGCGGAGTGAATTTGGTAACCAAAAGACACTAGCAAATTTTTGGAACCACCTATCCCCAGGCCGATCCCCAAGGAATTCTTTCGATTAAATGTTCAAATCAGATAGAAAAAGCTTCATTATGCCTCAAAGTACTTTTGAAAGAATATAAGTCGGTATCTTCATTGATCAGGACCATTTCTATTCCAACCATGTCGGCATAGTCATCAAGGTATTCTGTGCTCAAGTTCTGACTGTAGCAAGTATGGTGTGCACCACCTGCCAATATCCATGCCGTGGCGGCAATATTGAGGTTGGGTTTTGCATCCCAAAGTACACGTGCCACCGGAAGTTTTGGCAATTCATTTTCGAGTTTTAGGCCTTCCACTTCGTTGACGATCAGTCGCATCCTACTGCCCATATCTACAACAGAGGCATTGAGGGCCTTTCCGGGTGCTGCATCAAATACCAACCTTACAGGATCTTCTTTGCCCCCTATACCCAAAGGATGTACTTCACATTTGGGTTTTTCCTGGCTTATGCTGGGACAAATCTCCAGCATGTGCGAACCCAATACCCGGTCGTTCCCTTTGTTGAAGTGATAAGTGTAATCCTCCATAAAGGAATTCCCCCCTTTCATATTTGCACCCATTACTTTCATGGCGCGAACAAGAGCAGCCGTTTTCCAGTCGCCTTCACCTCCAAAACCATAGCCATCGGCCATCAGTCTTTGGGTGGCAATGCCCGGCAACTGCTTCATACCATGAAGGTCTTCAAAGGTATCTGTGAATGCGGTAAAACTACCTTCGTTCAGAAAGTTACGCATGCCTGCCTCGATTCTGGCTGCATCTTCCAGTGAATATCGTCTGGCCCCTCCCAGCTTCAAATCTTCACTCAGGAGATAGCTGCTTTCATAATCATCAATAATTGACTTGACATCTGAGTCGGTAGCAGAATCTATATAGGCCACCAGATCGCCCACCCCGTATCCATTTACTGAATAACCGAACATCATCTGCGCTTCTACTTTGTCGCCCTCTGTAACGGCTACTTCACGCATGTTGTCACCTATTCGGGCAACCTTGCCATTTCGGGCATCATGGTGGGCTGAGGCCACTCGCGTCCAGATATTGATCTGGTTGAGTACCCTTTCGTCCTGCCAATGTCCTACCACTACTTTTCTTCTTATACCCAGACGGGTACACATGAAACCAAATTCCCTATCGCCATGGGCTGATTGGTTTAAGTTCATGAAATCCATGTCAATATTGGCCCAGGGAATTTCAGAGTTGTACTGGGTATGTAGGTGTAGAAAGGGTTTGTTTAACGATTGCAGCCCTTGGATCCACATTTTGGCTGGTGAGAAAGTGTGCATCCATAAAACCAAACCTATGCATTGGTTGGCATTATTGGCCTCCTGACAGGTCTTTGTGATTTCATTCGGGGTGGTAACCACACCTTTATACACTACTTTCACAGGGATGTTGCCTTCATTATCAAGTGAGGTTGCAATGTGGTGGGAATGATTGGCTACTTGTTTTAAAGTTTCCGGGCCGTATAGATGCTGACTGCCTGTTATGAACCAAACTTCGTTGTTTTTTATTGAGATCATTGTTTTTCTTTTCTGTGATTTGGATGCGTAAAGTGGATCATTAGGGTGCCGTGCCTATGACTGACCATAGTAGGCGTCTTTACCGTGTTTTCTTTCGTAGTGTTTTTGTTTCAGGGATGCTTTGAGCCGCGGGGCTTGCGGGTTAATTGTTTTGGTAATCCAGGCCATTTTGGCTACTTCTTCCAATACAGCACTGTGATACACTGCCTGGGCCGCATTTGCCCCCCACGTAAAAGGGGCGTGGTTGGCCACTACCACCATAGGTACTTCATCCGGTGTGATTTTTTTCTCTTTAAAACAATTCAATATCTGAAAACCGGTTTCGTGCTCGTAATCGCCCAGGATCATCTCGTCGCTCATTACAGGGGCACAGGGCACATCAAATGCGAGGTGGTCGGCATGGGTGGTGCCAAAGATGGGAATGTCCAGTTGGGACTGGGCCCAGGCAGTGGCATAAGTCGAATGGGTATGCACAATACCCCCCACTGACTTCCAATGTTTGTACAATACTGCATGGGTTTTTGTATCTGAAGACGGCCTCATATCGCCTTCCAGAATATTGTTTTCAAAATCAACCACTACCATGTCTCCAATTTTGAGTGCTTCATAAGGCACACCACTTGGCTTGATGGCAAATACACCACTTTTTCGATCCACTGCACTGGCATTGCCAAAAGTGAAAAGAACAAGTCCCAGCTGAGGTAGTTGCATATTGGCATGGTAAGCCTCTTCTTTTATGGTCTGGTATTTTTTCATAATGTAGTGATTGATTCAATGGCTTTTCCTAACTGAACATATTTGGAGTATAGATGGTCATACACTTCTGCCAGGTCTTTATTGGGTTGATAAGTTTTTTCAAATCCACTGCCCATCTGTGCGATGGCTTCTTCTATTTTTGTGTGCTTGCCAGCTGCCACGGAAGCAAACATGGCAGCACCCAGTGCACATGTTTGCTCAGACTTGCCTACTTTGATTGGCATTTGCATCACATCTGACAGAGTTTGCATTACATAATTTGATTTTTTTGCTACACCTCCCAAGGCTATCACGCCTTTAATTTCAACACCTTCCTGTCTGAACCGTTCCGCTATACTCCTCGCACCAAAACAGGTAGCTTCAACCAGACTTTTGAAAACCCTTGGAGGGTCTGTTCCCAAATTGATACCTGATAGTACACCTTTAAGGGCCTGGTTCGCATCTGGTGTCCTTCTGCCATTCATCCAATCCAACGCAACCGGGTCGGTAGTTTCAGGCTTTAATTTAGCCGCAGTGGAGGCCAATTGAGGTATGATCTTCTCGTCTAATTCTTTAATAAGGTTTTTTTTGGTTGAGTCAGGAGTCAATTCAAGTGGCCACATCAGCAGCTGCTTAAACCATGCATATACATCCCCAAAAGCCGATTGGCCGGCTTCCAATCCCAGCATGCCAGGGATGACAGAACCATTCACCTGACCACAAATACCTTTCACCAGACGCTCCTTTTCTGTTAGGGGAGCTACCATGATGTCGCAAGTAGAGGTGCCAATTACTTTGCTCAGATAGCCACTTTCTATCTGACCTCCAACAGCCCCCATATGGGCATCATACGCACCAACGGCCACTACAACTTCTGTTGATAACCCGAGTTTTGTCGCCCATTCTTCACTTAGCTTTCCCGCAGGAATATCACTGGTATATGTCTCACTTAGCAATTCTGTCCTGAAGCCAGTTAGGCATTCATCTGCTCTGACCAAGAATTCAATTTTTGGTACCCCATTATATTCCTGGTGCCATAGCACTTTGTGACCAGCAGCACAAACGCTTCTTTTCATTTTGCCTACATCATTGCCACCTGTCAAGAGGAAAGGTATCCAATCGCAATGTTCCACCCACGTATAGGCATTTTTCCTTACTTCAGGGTCTATTTTATGGGTCCGGGCAATTTTTGCCCAGTACCATTCGGAAGAATATATGCCACCGACATACTTCAGGTAATCAGTGGAAGATTTTTTGTTGCAGGAATTGATAGCTTCTGCCTCTTTGATGGCTGTGTGGTCTTTCCATAAGTGAAACATCGCATTCGGATTTTCTTCAAAACCCGGTAACAGGGCCAGCGGCACGCCTTGCTTGTTAACCGGGCAAGGCGTGGAACCAGTCGTGTCCACACCAATACCAATGACGGACTCAGCCACTTTTGAAGATTCCAATACCTCCAGTAGGGCCGTTTCCATTGTTTCTATGTAGTCATTGGGATGCTGCCTGAATTGATTTTGATGCGGAATGCAATAGGCACCTTGCTGCCATCTGGGGTAATTTTTCACAGCAGCAGCCACTTCTTCTCCTGTGTCTGTATTAACGACAAGGGCACGTACACTGTCCGAACCGAAATCCAACCCAATGGTATATTGTTGGTTTGTCATAGGAATTACAATAAAGTGTTTAAATGACACTATTAAGTGCAAATGTAGTAATTTTTATTAAAGTGTCAATACGACACTTAAAGTTATCCAAACTGGTCGGTTATACTCTAAAGGGACTGGGAAATAGAATTTGCTCGGTTGAGGCTTGATTCTATGGTTTTACCAGAAAATTATTGCCTGTATGCAGTTGCTGCTTGTATTTGTCAGCATCAAAACGGTATAGAAAGGCTTTTTTAATGGCCTTACCTTTTTGTTTTTCATTCAGCTTTACCAAGATGTCGAGGGCCGTGATCCTTCGTATGAAGTTGCGTTTGTCTATTGGGCTCTCAAAAATTGCTTCATAGAGGGATTGCAACTGAGGCATGGTAAATTTTGGAGGGAGCAATTCAAATCCTACAGGGTAATGGGTGGCTTTGTATTTCAGGCGTTCACGGGCCATTGCTACCATCTCATTGTGATCAAATATCAAATCAGGTATCTGGTCCATGTCAAACCATTGGGCATCATATTGTTTGATCAATTCTTCGTCATGATCTTCAATGTTAATGAGAGAGTAGTATGCCAAACTGATGGTCCGCTCTACCGGATCACGATCAACCTGGCTGAAGCAGGAGAGTTGCTCCATAAATACATCTTTGAGTCCTGTCAATGTGCCAAGGATACGTGTTGCGGCTTCATCAAGGCTTTCGTTGTTGTTGGCAAATCCACCCATGAGCGACCACTTTCCCTTTTCAGGTTCAAAGCCCCTTTTGATCAAAAGCAATTTCAATTTGTCTTGCTCAAAACCAAAGATGATACAATCTATGGCAACCAGCAGGCGGTCGTATTGTGCATATAAACTCATAGGGTGCAAAAATAGTGTATTTGGGCTACACGTGGAAGGCTTTTCAATCTTTAAAGTGTTTTTAGGACACTTTGTAAAATATATTTCTATATTTGTAAAGTGTTGTTATGACACTTTATGTAAATACGATCTCATTTGTTCAGGTTCGCATTTTGGGGTGGATCAATGCAGCACCAGATATATTGAGAGTTTTCAGCGAGTTTATCGGTGGTAGCAGGGCAGGTAGAGTTTTCTGATTTTAGTATTTGCCTTTTAATAAAATTCAACAAAAAAAAACTGTACTGATGGGATTTTCGACATTGGATTACATTGTTTTCACTATTTATTGTGTAGCGATAATTGCTATTGGATTGTGGGTTTCCAGACCTAAAAAAGGAGCGGAAAAGACTGCTAATGATTATTTTCTAGCCGGAAATTCCCTCACCTGGTGGGCAGTGGGCGCTTCTCTGATAGCAGCCAACATCTCCGCAGAACATTTCATCGCCATGTCTGGCTCTGGCTATGCCATCGGGCTCGCCATAGCCGCATACGAATGGATGGCAGCTGTGACCCTTATACTTGTGGCCAAGTACTTTCTGCCCATATTTCTGGAAAAGAAAATCTACACCATGCCCCAATTTATCAACCAGCGGTTCGACAGGTCTGTGAGCTCCTTTTTTGCCATTTTTTGGTTGCTGGTATATGTACTGGTCAATCTTACTTCTGTCAGTTATCTTGGGGCTCTTGCCTTGGAAAACATCATTGGTGTCCCGCTTGTCTATGGTATTATCGGTCTTTTGGGGTTTTCAGGTATTTACTCCATATACGGAGGCCTCAGTTCTGTGGCTTGGACCGATGTTATCCAGGTGATATTTCTTGTGATTGGTGGGTTGTTTACTACTTTTCTAGCATTGGAGGCTGTGGGGGCGGGCAGCATTTTGGATGGTATTGGGCTCATTTATCAAAAAGCCACGAAGCACTTTACTATGGTGATAGAAAAAGGGACTTCAATGGTGCCGGATGGTTCTGGTGGCTTCAAGGATACTTTTCACGACTTGCCGGGCATAGCAGTGTTGTTCGGGGCTATGTGGTTGACTAACCTGGGTTACTGGGGTTTTAATCAGTACATCATCCAAAAGGGACTAGCAGCCAAATCGATCGAGCAAGCCAAAAAAGGATTGATCTTCGCTGGATATTTAAAAATATTGGTGCCCTTGCTGGTGGTTATACCTGGCATTACGGCCTATGTACTGGTCAATGAATTTAGTCCACAGGAGCTCTCTGTTATTATAGGTAAGCCGATAGAAGCAATAGGTGAAATCGGCAAGTCTGATGAGGCTTATCCGTGGTTGCTCAAAAATTTCGTGCCAACAGGGGTGAGGGGCTTGGCATTTGCTGCCTTGGCGGCTGCCATTGTATCATCGTTGGCTTCCATGATCAATAGTACATCTACTATTTTTACCCTCGACATTTACAAAGAGTTTTTCAATAAAAAAGCATCCAACAAGGAAATGGTGTGGGTAGGCCGGTTGGCTGCTTTTGTGTCGTTAATTGTCGCTATGGGGGTAGCTCCTATGCTCAGCAATCTGGATCAGGTGTTTCAATACATTCAGGAATACACGGGGTTCATTTACCCCGGGGTGGTAGTGGTATTTGCCATGGGGATTTTCTGGAAGCAAGCCACTTCCAGGGCTGCATTGTGGACGACTATTCTCACCATACCTATTGGTATTGTCATCAAACTATTACTTCCTGAAATCCCATTCATATTCAGAATGGGATACGTTTTTATCATTTTGTGTACGGTAGCGTCTGTCATATCCTTTTTGGACAAAGGAATTAAAATCAATTCGCCTGCAGGAGATAATGACTCGCAAAAATTTTCCGTTAATGCCTCCTATGTTTTTATGATACTAGGGGGTGCATGCCTGCTGGTAGGCCTTTTGTTTAGCAGCACCTATCAGGCTTTGGGCCTTGAGTCGATATTTATGATGGGGGTTTTGCTCTCGATGGTGGGAGTGATATTTTATACCAATGTAAAAATAGACATTGAAGATCCCAAGGCAATGAAACTGGATAACCCCAGAACCTTATTTGATACCACTGTCGGTTTCAATATTGGAGCTTTGGGCATTATTGCCATTGTGGCCTTTTTGTATGGGGTGTTTTGGTAATTGAAATGTAGCTGGGCTACCATAACTTCTGGCTTTAGGTACTTATAGAAGTGGAGGTGGGGTGTCTGTATTGTTGGTTTGTGGTGTACATTACAATTCTATGACCTTACAATTGAGTGCTGATACCGACCAAAATTTAAGATTACAGACCCTTTAAATCAACCGGGTAAACGCATTTAAAAACATAGCATTTAAATGCGTTTACCCTTCATCAATCAATAAATACTTTCAGAATCATATACCAGGACTTTGCTCCAAAGGTCCTTGCATTCATTGATAAAAGTCGTGTGTGCCGGCTCCACCTGATACTTGTCGTGCTCTTCCCTGGAAGGAAAGGTGGTGAGCAATGAATAAGTATAGGAGCTGTCGATTACGTCCCTTTGGGCTACTGAAGGGATGCCCACTTGCGAGGCTTTTACGAACTCTGAATTCTTAATGAAGGTCTTCAGGGAAGCTTCGAATTTTTGTCTGTCGTTACTGTTCTCTGGGTTTTTCAACCAAAAAAACACGGTGTGTACAAAATCTTTTTTGATGTCACTCATTGAATTTTAATTTGAATATTTTGATAATCTACTTTAAATCGTAATGTTAATTGATTTTGTGGAGACCTGAATGCAATCAATAATTTTTTAACCCAAACACCAACACTAAAAGAACTGCAGCTTACCGGTAAATCCTGTTCGTTTACCGATTTGCCCTGGTTTTCATTGGCGACTGCCCATACATTTACCAAAAACTAAAAATAATTCCATGAAAACAAACAGAAATACAAGTAGAAACGCCTGGATTGGTGTGGTGTTAGTGGCCATTGGCGGCTACTACCTTCTCAGAAACTTACATTTTATTCCATCCTTCATTCCACATTATTTCTTCGACTGGGAGATGATCTTCATTTTGATAGGTGGGGCCATGCTTGCTACCGGTAGGAGGGCAGGCGTGGTATTTCTTGCAATAGGGGCAATATCGCTACTGCCGCAGGTTTTTCTGTGGCCCCATATTTACATCCGTGATTGGTGGCCGCTGATACTCATTGCCATAGGGGTTTCTATATTGATGAAAAGGCGGCACGAGGGGTATCAGTCGCAAAGGGCGGGCACCACCGATGACGAGTATATTGATGAAGTGTCTATTTTGGGAGGATCTGAAAAAACGATTACTTCCCGGAATTTCAAAGGAGGGAAAATCACTTCCCTTTTTGGTGGGTCTAAAATCAACTTCCTCAATGCAGAATTATCACCTGATGAAAATATATTGGACGTTTTTTGTATGTTTGGAGGCAGCACCCTGATAGTGCCAAGCGATTGGACAATCATCATGGACAGTTTTATCATTTTTGGCGGCTATTCAGATAAGCGTCCATTTACTTCGAATGTCTCGCCAAATCCAGACAAAGTACTTAGGATCAAAGGATTTGTTATGTTTGGTGGTGGGGAAATCAAAAGTGTATAGCTGCGGTTCAGTTAGGTAATCCGTTCGTATGAACCACCCAATATTAGAAAGTTCTGGCTACAAGTATTATACCCTGGTGTGGGCTGTGATTTGTACAGCCCATGTCTATGTGCTGTTTCATTCGGGCCTGGTGATTGAACTTGCCCTGCTAGATGGGTTGGTGCACAGCCTTCTTTTCGGAACTATAGCACCAGGATTTTGGTATCTGATCCGTTTTGTCAATGTGGATAAAAGAGACTGGATATCCCTGGTGGCCACACATGTGGTAGCCTCGCTCATTGCAGTTGTTTTTTGGGTTACTGTGTCTCGATTGATTTTGACGGTGTTTCTTGTTAACCGCCCCGAATACCTGGAATTTTTACAATCCACCAACTTATGGAGGATGATCGTTGGCCTCATGTATTATGCAGTGGTGGTGCTCACGTTTTACCTCATCCATTATTATCTCGACTTGAGGGAAAAGGAAGACAATGAACTGGCACTGAAAGCGTTGCTGAATGAATCAGAGTTAAAAACGCTCAAATCCCAGATCGATCCCCATTTTATATTCAACAGCCTCAATTCCATCAGCGCACTGACCATTTCCAGCCCTGAAAAGGCACGGGAAATGGTGATCAAGTTGAGCGGGTTTTTGAGGTATTCCATTGGGAAAGACAGCAGGGAAATGAATCCATTGGGGGAGGAACTACAGCATGCACAACTTTACCTGGACATTGAAAAAGTCAGGTTTGGTGAAAAACTTAAAACAGTATATGAGGTAGAAGATACCTGCCTGAATGTTATGGTGCCTAATTTGATATTGCAGCCGTTGTTTGAAAACGCCATAAAATATGGGGTTTATGAAAGTATGGGAATCGTGACCATTACCTTGAGTTGTGAGTTGGCAAACGGATTCCTGGCCTTGAGTATCTCCAACAATTTCGACCCGGAATCCATACCGCAGACCGGGGAGGGCATAGGCTTGAGCAATATCCGAAAACGACTGCAACTGGTTTATGGTAGAAACGATCTTTTGCAGGTAGTAAAAAAAGAAGATATTTTTAGTGTCATACTCAAATTTCCATTGAAGGAACTCGAAAATGAGCGTAGTTAAAGTACTTATTGTTGATGACGAAGCTCTGGCAAGGGAGGTGATCAAAGCCTTCCTAAAAGAAGATGCATCGGTAGATGTAGTTGGGGAGTGTGACAATGGTTTCGAGGGCCTGAAGGCAATACAGGAGTTGTCACCAGACATTGTCTTTTTGGATGTTCAAATGCCCAAACTGACAGGCTTTGAATTGCTGGAATTGCTGGATAGGCCGCCCGAAATTGTTTTCAGCACAGCCTACGATGAATTTGCCATCAAGGCATTTGAACAAAACGCAGTGGATTACTTGCTCAAGCCCTATTCGAAAGAACGATTTTTTGTTGCCCTGGGGAAAGCTAAAGACAGGGTGCTGTCCGCTGATAAAGGGAAGACAGATGTTTCAAAACTAGTTTCAAACCAACCGACGGGGGAAAACAGGCTATCGCGGGTGGTGGTGAAGACTGGCAGCAAGATACACATTATTGCCACTGAAAAGATCAGGTACATAGAAGCGATGGATGACTATGTTCGGTTGCACACTATAGAAGGCAATTTTCTGAAGCAAAACACCATGAAATTCTATGAATCACAATTGCCGGAGGCTGATTTTGTAAGGGTTCACCGGTCTTATATTGTGAGGGTGAAGGAAATAGCCCGGCTGGAGCCAATGGAGAAAGACAGCTACGTTGTGCTGCTTCACGACGGTACACAATTATCGGTGAGTAGGTCTGGGTACGGCAGGTTGAAAGAAGCCCTGGGGTTTTAGTGCTTTTTTGCAATGAAACTATTATGGATCATGCTGACAATCGGGCATGGGTATGCAATAAAAAAACTGTCAGCATGAGGGATTCTATAGCGTTCATTATTTCGATGCTATAATAGCACTTGTGGGACCAGTCAACGGCATCACAATGATATCTTTGAATCCAACTTCACTTGCCCATTCATTGAAATCACTGGCTGAAAAATCGTAACCCTCATCAGTTTCTATCAGCATGTTCAGGGACATCATCAGCCCAAAGGCATTTTTCTTGCGCTCATCATCGATCACATTTTCGATCACTACAAACTTCCCATTGTCCGAAAGCGCATCATAGGCTTTTTTGATCAACATTTTTTTATCCTTAGTGCCCCAGTCGTGCAGGATCATGCCCATGGTGATCACATCGGCTCTTGGAAAATCGTCCTCGAAAAAGTCTCCAGGGTGGATTTTTACTTTTCCATTCAACCCCATAGCCGCTATGTTTTCACCTGCTACTTCACATACTTTTGGCAGGTCAAACACCGTGCATGCCATGTGTGGGTTGCTCATGGCTACCTGTGCCGCGAGATGGCCACCGGCTCCCCCGATATCACAGTGGGTGTTGTAGGTTGAAAAATCAAATTGATTGGCCAAAACCATGAAATTGCCCATTTGAATGCCGTTCATAGCATTTAAAAATTCTTTCAATCTGGCTTCATCAGCGTACAATTCCTCAAATAGAGGTTTGCCACCTCCTTTGGATTCGTTTTGTGGCAGCCCAGTCTTCAGTCCTTCTTCGAGATTGCCCCAAAAGGGGTACAACCTGTTGTTGGCCATCTCCAATATGCCCCCCACGTACGAGGGCTTGTTTTTGTCCAGAAAAAGGTCGCTATCCTGTGCATTGCTATAAGTGGCAGATTCTTTGAACCCCGCCCTTTCTAAAAACCCCAACGCTACAAGGGTATCCAAAAAATCATAAATACTTCTTTCGTGCAAGCCCAGGTTTTTCATAATTTCCGAACCTGAAAGCCCCCTTTTGGCGAGTAGGGTGAAAAGCTCCATTTTCACGGCGGTGAGCAATGTTTTGGAAGGCCAGAAGGCCATTCCTGTTTCAATTATTTTGGCTGGGGTGATTCGGGTTTGCGTGGTGGTTTCCATATCGAAAAAGTTTAGATTAGTGTAATATATAGTTCACTAAAGAACCGAAGTTCCTAATTACAGCCCATTGACTTGAGCTAATTAATAACAAAACGCCTGTTTAACCGCTATAGAAGTAGCCTGAGGGCAACAACTTATGACCTGATGTGTCCTAATTATTGTTTGAGTGGGGTGACCAAATTGTTGGAAGATATAAATATAGCGTTTTCTTCTAAGAATAGAATGGTAAACTCTGCCAAAAAAGCAGTGAAATGGATGGTGGGAATCGGAGAATGCAACCAACTCCATGTGAATTTTTGGGAAGGATAATCAACTTATGATGTCGATAACACAGTTTTCCCCCTTGATTCTTTCAATCTCGGTTTCCAGTGAAAAACTTTTTTTGTTTTCAATGTAATCTTTCTGAAACTCAAAATTCTTGTTCTTACGGGTGATGGCAGAGACGAAACGCCTTACTTCCTGCGCAGTTTCCAGCTTGAGCTTGGGCACCTGGATAAGCTGGCCATTGTCGTCCTTGGCCACCATGGTGAAATAGCTGGTATTGGTATGTTTTACCAGGCCTTGTTTTACATTTTCGGCCTCAACGCGAATGCCCACCACCATGGAAGACCTGCCCACGTAATTCACTGATGCTTTAAGTGACACCAGGTCACCAACTTCCACCGGTTGCCGGAAATTGACATTGTCCACAGAAACAGTAACACAATAGGCCCCACTGTGTTTGGTGGCTGCTGCGTAGGCAGCTTTGTCCATTAGGGAAAGCAATATGCCCCCGTGTATTTTACCACCAAAATTGGCATAGGAAGGAATCATTAGTTCTGTGATGGTGACCATGGACTGGCTCACTGTTCGGGACTCAAATTTCGACATGGCTCTAAAGTGGTGAATTTTAAGTGCAAGATTAGCTATAAAATAAGGAGCCACCGCATGTGGCCATAAGATTTTAGGGGCGAGTTGGTACAAAAAAGGAAAAATCAGCTACTGGTTTCAGGTATTATCAACTTTCGGATGGTATTGGGATTTTGAAGTAGAAAGTAGAACCACTATTGGGTTTACTTTCAACCCAAATGGTGCCTTTGTGCAGCTTGATAAACTCCTGACAAAGGAGGAGTCCCAGCCCTGTGCCCTTTTCGCCTGATGCCCCAGATATACTCTTACGTGGGTCCAGGTCAAATATTTGGTCAATTTTTTCCTGCGGTATCCCTATCCCATTATCTGAAATGCTCACGACAACCTCGTTGTGCCCTGCTTCGGCTTTAAGGTGGACCTTGCCGTCTTCCCCGGTGAACTTGACAGCATTGTCCAGTAGATTCCTCAAAATTACACTTAGCCCATTGGGATCGGCCAAAACGTACAGATCTTTGGGCAAATCAATGGAAATGGTAATGTTTTTGGCTTGGGCTGATTGCTGAAACGGATCTATGGTTTGCTCTACTATATTGACCAGAAGGAGTTTTCTTGGGGCAAAAGGAACACCATCAAGCTGTGTGACCGACCAGTTGAGCAAGTTGTCTAATAGGTGGTTGAGTCGGGAGGCTGAGCGATCTATTCGGTCAGCCACTACACCAATCCGCTCCAACCTGTTTTTGGCCAGGTGGTTTTTGATCACCTGCCCAATGCCCTGAAACGATGTGATGGCTCCTCTCAAGTCATGGGCAATAATAGCGAAAAACCGATCCTTGGTAGTGTTGAGATCGGACAATTCTTTTTGATAACGCACCAGGTCTTCATTGTTTTTTTCCAGTTTGACCTTCGTATTTCTAGAATCCAAATAAAAGAAGAATAGGAGAAGGGACAGTACGGCCATTATACTGGCTGTGATCAGGTAGAGCTGCTTCTGTGACTTTTGGTATTTGAGTTCCAAAGCATGAAATTCCCTGTCTCGCTCCAGGTTTTGAATTTGTAGCTCTTTTTTCTCCGAGTCGTAAAGGGCCATGAGTTCGTTGAATTTGGTGTTCCTGTCTATGTTGTACAGGCTATCCTGAGCCGCCTTAAACTTCTCATGGTATTCGTATGCCAGCTTATAGTTACCCAATTTTTCATAGATTTGGGACAGGCCTTCGTATGCCGCCAATGTTGTCAGTTTGTCGTTCGATTCTATCCCCAGTTGATGGGATTTTTGGTAGTTGGTCAGAGCCTGTTGATAGTTCTTTTGATAAAAATAAGCTTCACCTATATTTCCATAGGCAGTGGCCTGAGCTATTTTGTCTTTGGTAGATATTGAAATGTTGAGGGCATCCAGGAGGTGTTCCATACCTCTTTCAAAGTCCTGTTGCTCTATATACATCAAACCAAGGTTGGCCTTTATCCATCCTATGAAGCCAGTGTTGTTCAGTTTTTTTTGAATGTCCAATGCTTGCTTATAATGGTCGATGGCAAGGTTGATTTTAGCGGTATCATTGTCCGCCAGGCCATAGTCGTGATATACTGCCCCTAAATTGCCAAGGTCGAGGCAAATGGCTTCCTGATCTTTGAGTTCTTGGTTTATTTTCAGGGACTCCTGAAAATACCGGATGGAATTGTCATAATCCTGTTGGTTGCTGTACAGAACACCTATATTTCCCAAAATTTCGGCTTCACCTTCCCGGTCGTGAAGGTACTCGGCCAGGTCGAGCGATTGCTGGTAATAGCTAAGGGCGCTGACATAATCACCGAGAAAATCGTGGGTTACTCCGAGATTAAACAAGGCACCCGAAAGGCCCATGGTGTCTTCCAGTTCAATGTTCAATTCCAGGGCCTTTTGATAATGGTTTTTCGAATCAATATGGTTTCCCATTACGCCCTTGTAGTCAGCTATCAACGAATATACTTTCGCCAGCAAGCGCTTATCTGTTATGGTTTTTTTTAAAGCGATGACCTCTTCGGCCCATTTTGAAGCCACTTCCAAGTCAGTTTCATAGTAGTAATAGTACAAATCGTACAATATATTGAACCTGGTCGAATCGTTTTTTGCATTGTCCAATTGACTCTCCAGGCTGTCTATTTTAGGGTTTTTTCCATTGGTGTATTTTGGAAAAGCAAGGGATAAAAGTAAAAAAAGGCACAATAACCTGGAAATAGGCAGGAATTTCGATATTGTTAAAATCATTGACGGACAGCTATTCATCATTCATGATAGAATATGGATCATAAACGGACATTTAACCCCATTTACCAAATCTCTTGTTAGTATTGCATAGACGATATAAGCTCAATATATATAAAGATTTCCATAGCTGGTAATTAACTCCCGCTGCAAACCCTCAAGTGGTTTCAGCGGGTTTTTTTTGTGCTTGGTCAAAGGCGTAGGTTTTCCATTTGATTCATAAAAGTAACCCCTGCTACTCATGGATCAAGCAGAATTTCTGTGGGGTATCCAGAAAAAGTCTAATTTAGTTTTAAAAAAAAGATGTTTGAAGGTTTGCACTAGTTTCGGGAAAGTCATTCCGCAGCAAAGCGCCCGCCTTCGGCGAGGCAGGAAGGAATCTTTACCAATTGCACAGTTCTTTGTTTCGGTAAAGATGTCTCCATTGCATTGCGACATGACGCTTTGAGTGGTCGTTGGTAGAGTCCTAATGGACATCCTACTTTCTAAAAAGTGGTTCCTAAAGGTTTGTGCCTATTTTGGACGTGTGTCATTGCGTAGTAAAGCACCTGTCGACTGGGAAGGAACAATCCGAACCGCAAACAAAAAATTATTAAGATCTGCTAAATTTACCTTTTAGCTTTCTTAGAAGGATACGATTACCCCTCAGGTTTTACACTTGATCCCCACTCATGAGGCGGTATTTTATCTATAACAAAACCTCAAGGTTTTACTTCAGCACTTCACAGGAGTCAATGAGCTCCAGTGCATCTTTTTCGCTTTTGTTAAACGGGCCAAACGACTGGATTTTCAAAGTGGCCATAGCAGCAGCAAACCTGCCAGCTTCGTCGATCGAAGCGCCCTGCTCTCTTTGATACAAGTAGCCCGCCATATAAGTATCGCCACATCCAGTGGCATCCACTACATCGGATGGTGCATAAGCAGGGATTTCATGGAATATTTCATCGGCATAGATGATGGAGCCATGGCTTCCAAGGGTGATGATTACTTCTTTGACACCCAGGTCGGCCAAAACCAAAGCGGCTTCTTTAAAATCTTTTTTGCCAGAGATAATGGCTGTTTCCTTTTCATTGGCCTTTAGGGTGTGGACATGCGCCAAACCCTCCTTTTTGTCTGCCCAGTCAGAATAAATTACCTTTTTATTCTCCGTGTGTCTGAGAAAACCCTGAATGTCAAGTGATATTTTCCCACTTTCAGCCAGTTTTTCGATCAGGCCCAGGGAAATGTCGTCGTTTAAAAGGGGCCCCAGGTGAATATAATCGGCCTGGATATAGGGTACATTTTCAGTGGTAAATGGCTCGGCTTTCGCCAGCACATTTTGCTCGCGGTTGTCCTGGTTCTTACCGTAGATATTTTCAAAGAACACAGAATGTTCACTAGGAAGCGAAATCACACGAATGCCGTCATCCTCCAATTCTTTCACAACTTTTTTCTCTTCCTCCCCCACAGCCGTGATGAGGTCGAAAACACCATTTAGCCTATTGAGCGCTTTGCTGAAATAATAGGCCGTGCCTCCGGGCATATATCTTTCTGAATCAACTGTAATTACCCTGTCTTTGGTAATATGTCCTATGGTACTGATATTTGACATCCTCTCTGTTTTTTTCAAAATAGCGTGCAAAACTACAGCTAATCTTTTAAAATTTTAAGCAACAACCTCGAAGTTGGTCATTTTGTGGTGAAAGAGGGTTTTTTGACTGGATGGTTGGCAACCACGGGATGGGCATCACAATAATATCAGCCGGGTGAAATCAAAAGAGAGTGGCAGGTAAGGGTGGATTTTCTATATTTACCGCAAGCTTATAATATTATTTATGTCAGGGTCTGTTACTATTATTGATTTAGCAAAGGAATTGAAAATATCGCCTTCTACAGTGTCAAGGGCACTGAGGGACCACCCAGCCATAAAAGAGCAAACCAAGGTGATGGTGCGCGAATTGGCTAAAAAACTGGGGTACCAGCCCAATGCCCTGGCGCTAAGCCTTCTGTACAAAAAGACCAATAATATTGGGATTATAGTACCTGAGATTACCAGCTATTTTTTTTCAAGCATCATTTGCGGGATTCAGGACGTGCTCGACCCAGACGGACAACACGCCATCATTAGCCAGTCAAACGAATCTTATGAAACAGAAATCAAAGGGGTAGAAACCCTGCTTTCCTCCAGGGTAGATGGTTTTTTGATTTCCAGTACATTCAATACCAGGGATTATTCCCATTTCGAAAAACTTCGCCAAAACGACATCCCACTGGTCGTTTTCGATCGCGATTGTGAAGGACTGCAGGTGGATAAAGTACTGGTAGATGATTATGATGGGGCAAGGCAGGCCGTGGAGCACCTCATAAGCCAGGGGTGCAAGAGAATAGCGCATATAGCCGGGCCCCAAAACCTTTCTATAGCAGAGCATCGAAAAAATGGATACATCGATACCCTCAAAAAACATAATCTGCCAGTGGATCCTGAACTAATCGTTCAGAGCCAGTTTTTTCAGATGGAGGATGGCATAGAGCCTGCCCGCAAACTCATGGACCTGAAAAACAGACCGGATGCCATCTTTGCGGTAAATGACGGAATTGCCATAGGTACTTTATCCGTTTTGAGGGAAAAACAGATACAAGTACCGGGAGAAATCGCTGTAATAGGCTTTGATAACGATCCTTTTTCTTCATTTTCCTATCCATCCCTTTCTACCATCGACCAGCCTACCTATGAGATGGGCATGCTTGCAGCCAGAATACTACTGAAAGCCATCAACAGTCCGCAGGAGCAAAGGGAGCTGCGACAGGAGATTTTAAAACCCGAACTCATCGTGCGGGATTCTTCCCTTCGGTTGCGCCCTTGATTGTGTGAAACCCGGAAACTCACTTAACCACATTTTAGAGCCTTTTTCGACCCTAATCAGACGCTGCAAAAATTGCAAAGGTTTGCATGGAGCTATTGCAAACCTTTGCATTGAAATATCCCCGAATTTGCGCTGTAATCCCACTTTTTAATCTCAATTTTATATTCACAAACAGGAAAAAAACTTGTATTTCCTGCTGAAAAAGGTTCTCAATTCAGGTGAATATATAGACAATGAAAGTTACAACTGATCACTTATTTCAAACCTGTTACGGAAAGTATGCGATAGCTGCGGTCAACGTATTTACTATGGAGCAGGTGCTGGGTTTGTTTGCTGCGGCCCAGGAAAGCCGGTCTCCCTTCATTGTACAAACCACACCTGTAGCCCGAAATTATGCCGAGGCTCAAATGTTGCTGGCCATGATCAATGCAGCTTCCGAGATTTACCCCGACACGGTGTTTGCGGTGCACCTTGATCACGGGGTGGAAGACCATGCTTTTGATGCCATCGAATCAGGACAATACACATCGGTGATGATAGATGCATCCCATGAAGATTTTGAAACCAACATTGCGAGAACCAAGAAGGTGGTAGCAAAAGCCCATCAAGCTGGCATTAGTGTGGAGGCTGAACTTGGGGTGCTAAGTGGCGTAGAGGATAATATCTCTATAGAAGATAAATACGCCATTTATACCAATCCGGATGATGTGGTGGAGTTTGTGGAGCGAACCGGATGCGACAGCCTGGCGATAGCAGTAGGTACTTCACATGGAGCTTATAAGTTTTCCGGGGGACAGGGGTTGCAATTCGATATTTTAAAAGAAATCCAGGAAAGGCTCAAAGGGTTTCCCCTGGTGCTGCATGGTGGATCGGCTGTCAACTACAAAGAAATAGAAGCCATCAATACCCATGGGGGGAAGCTGAGCAAGTCTGCAAAGGGGGTGGATCCGGAGCAGCTAAAGGAATCAATACAATACGGTATCTGTAAGGTAAATATAGCTACCGATACCAGGTTAATCTGGACAAGGGTGCACAGGGAGTTTTTTGCCAACTACCCCGATAAATTCGACCCTATTGTACCGGGCAAAGTTTATATAGATGAACAACGGGATTTCCTGATGGAGAAATTTGACTTGCTGGGGTCGGCTGGCAGGAATACCGATTTTTCTTAAAACAAAGACTAAAAACTATAAGACCATAAGATATTTTGTTGACAGAAGACTCTTGGCCGCTGGCTCTGTGGCCAGTGACCAGCGGCCAGGTCTTTGGTTTCGACAGGTTCGGTTTTAATAAAAATACAAATCATGAACAGAGACAAGAAATACCCTTTGCTGCTGAAGCCAAAGCCTGGTTTTGGCATCTATCAGGAAGTGTCGGCCAAAGATGCCGACTGGCAATACCTCAACTTCAATGCCCGCCTGATGAAGCAAAATGAAATTTGGAAAGGCTATACAGGTGGTCAGGAATACGGAATCATCCTGTTGTCTGGAAATTATTCTGTAAAAACTGACAAGGGAAACTGGAAGACTGTAAATGGCAGGGACAGTGTCTTTTCCGGGATAGCCCATACGCTTTACCTTTCGCGTCATACAGAATTTGAAATCAAAGCAGAATCTGAAGTACTCGATATCGCCTGTGGATGGTGTGATGCGGATGAAGACTACCCTGCACGCTTTAAAACACCCGACGAAGCTGCCATTGAGATACGCGGTGGAGATAACGCAACCAGGCAAATCAATTCATTGATAGAACCTGGATTTGGCTGTCAAAGGTTGGTATCGGTGGAGGTATATACCCCATCGGGAAATTGGAGCTCGTTTCCGGCACATAAACACGACGAACGCATTGTAGATGAATCCGGAACGGTAAAGGAAGCGCGGTTGGAAGAAACTTACTTCTACAAAACCGATAAGCCCCAAGGCTATGCAATCCAGCAGATTTATTCTCAGGATAGAAGACTGGATGAACTGGCTGTAGCCCGCAATAATGACCTGGTGATGATCCCCAGCGGATACCACCCTGTGGCCGCAGGGCATGGATACAATATCTATTACCTAAACTTCCTGACAGGAAGCGATCAGTCATTGGCGGCCACAGATGACCCAGACCACAAATGGATATATGATTCTTGGAGTGGCAAAGACCCAAGGATTCCAATGGTTACAGCTAAATAAAAAGAGATGATACAAACCGTTAACAACAATAGCATTGATGTCATCACTATGGGCAGGTCTTCCATCGACCTGTATTCCCAAAATATAGGGGCTGAATTTGAAGACATCAAGGGTTTTGATGCCTACGTAGGGGGGTCTCCGTTGAACATTGCAGTAGGATGCAGCAGGCTGGGCATGAAAGCAGCCTTGCTTACTGCAGTGGGTGAAGACAAAATTGGGGATTTTATCCTCAATTTTTTAAAGAAAGAACACGTCAATACTGATTTTATCCCAAAACTGCACAATGCTCGAACCAGTGCTGTAGTACTCGGTATTCAACCACCGGATAAATTTCCCCTGGTCTATTACCGCGACAATTGTGCGGACAACAAGATCACTGTAGATCATGTGGACAAAGCCAATATAGGGGGCAGCAGGTTGTTGGAAATATCCGGTACTGCGCTCAATATCGAACCGACCAGAAGTGCGGTATTCCATGCTGTGGAGCTGGCCAAACAAAATAAAGTACCTGTATTGCTCGACCTTGATTTTAGGGCCGATCAATGGCAGGATGTAAGGTCATTTGGGCTCATGACCAGGTCTATACTACCGAAAACGACAATTGCCATAGGCACAGAGGAAGAGGTGCTGGCCACCATGCTTCATTCGTCAGATCAGGTCACCATCAAAGACCAGCAGATTTCAGCCCCTGAAATTAAAGGCAACCTGAAAGAAGCTATAAATGGGATATTGGAGCTGGGAGTGAAAACGCTTATTGTTAAAAGTGGGGCCGATGGGGTCACCATCCACAATTCGGATGGTACCGAGCAAAAAGTACCTGGCTTCCCTGTAGAAGTACTCAACGTGCTGGGTGCAGGGGATGCCTTTGCCAGCGGGTTTATTTACGGCTATTTGCAGGGCTGGGACCTATACAAATCATGCCGTATGGGCAATGCCAGCGGGGCGCAGGTGGTGCTCAAGCCAGGTTGTGCCAATTTCATGCCATCACTTCAGGAATCATTGGAATTTATTCAACAGAGAGGAGGGTTTTAAATTATGTCAACTATAAAACTTACAGTAGCACAAGCAGTCATCAAATACCTGAACCAACAATATGTGGAAAGGGACGGGGTGACCAATAAATTTTTCGCTGGTTGCTTTGGTATTTTTGGCCATGGCAATGTAGCAGGGCTGGGACAGGCCATTCAGCAGCAAACCGACTTGCAGTACTATCAGTGCCGCAACGAGCAGTCTATGGTGCATACTGCGGCAGCTTACGCAAAGATGAAAAACCGGATGAGTGCCCTGGTTTGTACCACTTCGATTGGACCGGGGGCTACAAATATGATCACAGCAGCAGCTGGCGCTACCATCAACCGCCTTCCGGTATTGTTACTGCCAGGGGATATTTTTGCCAAAAGAAATGTAGCACCTGTATTACAACAGTTGGAGTCCGGGGTTAGTCAGGACATATCCGCCAATGATTGCTTCAAACCGGTATCTAAATACTGGGACCGTATCAATAGGCCAGAGCAATTGATCTATTCCCTGCCCGAGGTAATGAGGGTGCTCACCAGTCCTTCTGAAACAGGTGCCGTAACCCTGGCACTTCCTCAGGACGTTCAGGCCGAATCCTTTGATTTTCCAGAACATTTATTTCAAAAAAAGGTTTGGAAAATCCAACGCAACAGACCAGATGCTGAACAACTTCAGTTGGCCGTGAAAATGATCAAAAACAGCAAAAAACCATTGATCATCGCAGGGGGTGGTGCGCATTACAGTGAATCGTTGGAGGTGCTCAAAAGTTTGGTAGCTTCTACCCACATACCGGTCGCTGAGACATTTGCCGGCAAGGGTGCGTTGCGTTATGACAACCCCAACAACCTCGGGGCGATAGGCGCCACCGGTACACCAGGTGCCGTAAGCATCTCAAAAGAAGCGGATGTGGTGATTGGTATAGGTACCCGGTATAGCGATTTTACCACAGCGTCAAAAACAGCCTTCCAAAACCCGAACGTTAAGTTCATCAACATCAATGTAGCGGAATTTGATGCTGCGAAGCACAATGGTCTTATGCTACAGGGTGACGCCAAAGTCATTTTGGAGGAATTGGCAGGATTGCTCGAAGGTTTTCAGGTGTCAGCCGACTATCAATCAACTGTAAAACAATACAACCAATCCTGGGACGATAAAGTATCCGAAATCTATGGATACCGCCACAAAGGTCTGATGAGCCAGGGGGAAATAATAGGTGCGGTCAATGACTTCTCTGACGAAAACGATGTGGTGGTCTGTGCGGCTGGCAGTTTGCCGGGTGACCTGCACAAACTCTGGAGGACAAAGAGCAGCAAGGGTTTCCATTTGGAATACGGATATTCCTGCATGGGCTATGAGATAGCTGGTGGCTTAGGGGCTAAAATGGCCGATCCCAGTCGGGAAATATATGTGATGGTAGGCGATGGCAGTTATTTGATGCTGGCGCAAGAAATCGTTACCTCTATTCAGGAAGGCTACAAACTTACCATAGTGTTGATCAATAACGATGGGTACAAGAGCATAGGCTCATTGTCCCGGTCCCTGGGGAGTCAGGGTTTTGGTACCCGTTTTTTGGAGAGAAAAGAAGGACCATTGGCCTCTGATTCAGTCAACGGACAAGCGGTGAATGTACTGCCTGTGGATTTGGCTGCCAATGCCAGGAGCCTTGGTGCCCATGTTATTGAATGCGAAGGCTTTGCAGACCTGCAACACGCCCTGAAACAAGCCAAATCAATTGACAAGACCACCGTAATTTATACCGAATGCGATCGCTATGAGGGTGTGGACGGGTATTCGTGGTGGGAAGTGCCTGTAGCTGAGTGCTCGGATATGGATAGCGTGCAGGAGGCATACAGCGAATATGTAGAGAACAAGAAGAATCAAAAATTATACTATTAAGAGCATGAACAATGAGTGTATTAGAAAATTATATTGGGAACGAGTGGGTTGCAAGTAAAAGCCAGTCCAATGTGGGGGTTTTGAACCCGGCTAATCAGGAAGAACTGGGCAAGGTGCCTTATGGAAGCGGTACAGCCACTGATATTGATACAGCAGTAGAGGCAGGGGTGAAGGCCTATAATGAGTGGAAAGATGTGCCTGTAATGCAAAGGGTACAACCACTTTACAAACTGAAGGCGCTTTTGGAAGAAAACCTTGACGACCTGGCCGAAACCATTACCCTGGAATCGGGCAAGGCGCTGGCCGAATCAAAAGGAGAATTGCAAAGGGCTATAGAGAATGTGGAAACAGCTTGTGGCACTCCCATGCTGATTCAAAGTGAGTTTTCGGAAAACATTGCCCGTGGGATAGATGAATTTATGATCAGGCAACCTCTCGGAGTGACTGCCTGTATTGCACCATTCAATTTTCCCGGAATGATCACCTTTTGGTTTTTGCCCTATGCAATAGCCTGTGGCAACAGCATGATTGTGAAGCCTTCAGAAAAAGTACCATTGACCATGATGAAAATTTTCAGGTTGATTGACCAGATAGGATTGCCAAAAGGGCTGGTGAATATGGTTCACGGGGGCAAAGAGTCTGTTGATGCCATTCTGGACCACCCTGATGTAAAAGCTGTAAGTTTTGTGGGAAGTACAGGAGTGGCCCGGTACATTTATTCCAAAGGAACGGCAAATGGCAAAAGGGTACAGGCCCAGGGCGGGGCAAAAAACCCGGTAATCGTATTACCTGATGCCGACGTAGATATGGCTTCCAAGATTATAGCCGACAGTGTATATGGCTGTGCCGGGCAGAGGTGTTTGGCTGCTTCCACCATTGTCACAGTTGGGGACGACAACAGTGAAATCAGAGACGTGTTGTACGAATCAGCTAAAAGCAAAACTACTGGATTCGGGCTGGATCCGAATGTGGAAATGGGGCCGGTAATTACTCCTGAAAGCAAAGAAAGGATCAATTATCTGATCCAAAAAGGAATCGATGAAGGGGCTAACCTCTTGCTCGACGGGAGGAACGTTTCCATTCCCGGATACGAAAAAGGAAATTTTATAGCTCCTACCATCCTTGAAAATGTAAACCTGGGGGGAGAGGTTATTGGTACCGAGATCTTTGGGCCGGTAATGAGCCTTTTGCACATGAAAACGATAGATGATGCCATCGAATTTGTGAACAGTGGAAAATATGGAAACTCGGCCTGCCTGTTTACCAATAGTGGGGCCAACGCCAGAAAATTCAGAAACCAGGCAATGGCTGGTAATATTGGAATAAATATAGGGGTAGCAGCCCCAATGGCCCAGTTCCCTTTTAGTGGCTGGAAGGATAGCTTTTTTGGGGATTTGCATGGGCAGGGCAGACATGCCATTGAGTTTTTTACCCAAACAAAAGTGGTCATAGAAAGGTGGCCAAAAGAGTGGTCGCGCAAGTTTTAAATGGTATCAACTGTACTTGAACTTTGGTTCTTTTTAACAGACAACATCTATGATAAAGATAGCAAACGCACCGTGTTCCTGGGGAGTTCTGGAATTCGGACTGGAAGGAAAAACATCGGGTTACAAGCAAGTACTTGATGAAATAAAGGAGACCGGATACGAAGGTACTGAGTTGGGTGATTGGGGCTTTATGCCAACAAAACCCTATAAATTATCCAAGGACCTGACAGATCGTAATTTGGAGTTGTTGGGGGCATTTGTGCCGGTAGCATTGGCCGACCACAAAAACCATGTAGCCGGGATATCCCAGGCCTTAAAAATAGCAGGGTTGATGTATTATGCAGGCTATGAACATGCCCGCATAGTACTTGCCGATGACAATGGGAAAGTGGATCAAAGGGTGAAAAACGCAGGACGTATAAGCCCATCGATGGGATTGTCCTACAGTGATTGGCGGGTTTTTGCAGAAGGGGCCAATCAAATAGCCTTTGCTGTCAAGGAAGCATTTGGGTTTGAGACAGTGTTTCACCATCACTGTGCCGGATACGTGGAAACCCCTGAGGAAATCGAAATGCTGGTTCACCATACCGATAAAAATTTAGTTGGGCTTTGCCTGGATACAGGCCACTACCATTTTGGTGGAGGCGACCCAATCGAAGCGTTGAAAAAATACAAGGAACGCATCTGGCATGTTCATTTCAAAGATTTCGACCCACGGGTGGCCGAATCAGCCAGGGAAAATCACTGGGACTATTTTAAGTCGGTAAAGGAGGGGATATTTTGTGAGCTGGGCAAAGGTGCAGTGGATTTCAAAGGCGTTTTGAAAGAACTCAATGACCAAAACTATGCAGGATGGGCAGTAGTAGAACAGGATGTGTTGCCAGGTATGGGCAATCCCAAAAATTGCGCCCAGGCCAATCGGGATTACCTGAAAGGGATTGGTTTGTAAGCCCAACAAGACTCCCTTCAAAGTAAGGCCCAAAGATTTGTAGTCTCAAATGAACTGGAAAACCAACAAATGAAAAAAGTCCGTATAGGAGTGGTGGGCCTTGGCAGGTTGGGGTACAGGCACGCCGAAAATATAGCCAACATCACAAGGCATGCAGAATTGTCTGCAGTATGCAGTATTGACGATCAGGAATTGGCAATTGCCAGAAAAGAACTGGATGTCCGCCATTGTTACAATGATTTTCAAACCATGTTGGATCAATGTGAACTCGATGCAGTCGCCATAGTATCTTCCTCGGACCAGCATGCCCCTCAAACACTTCATGCCCTTGAAAAGGGGCTCCATGTTTTTTGCGAAAAACCAACGGGTATATCCCATGAAGAATGTAAAGCGGTGGAACAGGCAGTCAATAATTACCCACACTTGGTGTATATGCCAGGTTTTATGAGAAGGTATGATCCTTCGTACGCTTATGCCAAAAAGAAAATAGATGAAGGCTATATTGGAAAGCCAATCCTTTTCCGTGGTTACAGTGTAGATCCGGAATCATCTATTGAAGGTGCCCTGAAGTATGCAGCCAGCAGTGCAGGGCAGTTTCTGGATATGGCCGTGCACGACATTGATCTTGCACGATGGTTTTTAGGTGCAGAACCCAGATCGGTCTATGCCATTGGTGGATGCTTTGCCCACCCCGAATATGAGCAATATGGAGATGGAGACAATGTTGCCGCCCTGATGCAGTTCGACAACAGTAGCATGGCGTTTTTTCTGGCTGGCCGTACAGCACCACATGGCTACAACGTCGAGACCGAAATAATAGGAACCAAAGCGACTTTGCGCATAGCGGCAGTGCCACAAAAAAATATGGTTGAGCTGATAGATCCTACAGGGGTAAGGCAGGAGTGTTCACAGACGTTTCAGGAGCGTTTTCAGGAAGCGTTTGTAAATGAAATGCAGGAATTTGTGGATTGCATCCGGGAGGGTAGAAAACCTGAAATTACAGCCGGGGATGGCACTATGTCCACCTTTATTGCCGAACTGGCAACAAAATCATTTAAACAAAACGAGTTGATAAAAATAGAAAATTGATATGGGCAAGATTAAATTAGGCATAATTGGAGTTGGCCGCATGGGGCAGATCCACCTGGAAAACCTGGTATTGAGGTTTCCTGAGGTAGAGGTGGTGGCTATTTCCGACATCATGGAATCCTCCAGAGCTTTGGCAGACAAGTACGGTATATCCCATTTTTATACGGATTATCAGGAGTTGATCGATCACCCGGAAGTGGAAGCTGTGGTGATTTGCTCACCTACGGATATGCATGCTGCCAATATTTTTTCAGCGGTAAGGGCTGGAAAAGATGTCTTTTGCGAAAAACCAATGGATTTGGCATTGGAAACAGTGTTGGAGCTGCAAACGCTCATAGAGCAGTCAGGTGTCAAATTTATGCTTGGGTTCAACCGTAGGTTTGATCCTAATTTCAAAAAAATAAAGTCGCTCGTGCAGGAAGGGAAAGTTGGAGAGACCCAAATTGTAAAAATAACCAGTCGTGACCCGGCACCACCACCAGTGTCATACATCAAAAGCTCGGGAGGCATGTTTGTGGATATGACGATCCATGATTTTGATATGGCGAGGTTTATGGCCGGTAGCGAAGTGAAACAGGTCTTCGCAGTGGGTAAAAACCTGGTAGATCCGGAAATTGGCAAGGCTGGGGATATTGATACTGCCGTTATTACCCTGACTTTTGCCAATGGATGCATTGCTACCATAGACAACAGTAGGCAGGCTGTATATGGTTATGACCAGCGTGTAGAGGTGTTTGGATCGAAAGGAATGGCGGGCACTACCAACAATACACCGGATAATCATTATTATTACAACGAGAATGGCCAGTCGGGCCCTTTGCCGTTGAACTTTTTTATGGATAGGTATATAGATTCCTATTACAATGAAATGAGGGAATTTATAGATTGCCTACAAAAGGACGAGTCACCTAAGGTAGGGGCAAAAGATGGATTGGTATCATTGGCCATTGGCCTGGCAGCTAATCTATCGGTGAAAGAAAATAGGGTAGTTGCAGTGGCCGAAGTGCTGGAGCAATCTGTGGCTGAGTAAAGAAATACTGGCCGTTGACAGTCAGCAGTCGACCGCTAAACCGTAAACTAAACCAACTATACATGTACACATTCCTGACCTTTATTGCCTTCACTGCTTTTGTGGCGGCCTATTCCTGGTATCGACTGAAAAATGAAAAACTCAATACACAGGATGGATATTTTCTTGGAGGCAGGAGCCTGACAGGTGTGGTCATTGCCGGGTCCATGTTGCTCACCAATATATCTACAGAGCATCTGATCGGGATGAATGGTTCTTCCTATAAAAATGGGTTCATCATAATCGGGTGGGAAGTTACTTCTGCCCTGGCCCTTGTGGGAGCAGCCATCTATTTTGTGCCCAAGTACCTGAAAATGGGCCTCACGACCATTCCGGAATACCTCGAGAACCGTTTTGACGGGTTTACCCGGACTATGGTAGCGCTGTTCCTGATAGTGTCATTTGTGGTCACACTTCTACCCATAGTACTGTACACCGGGGCGATTAACCTGGAAAGCATTTTCAATATTTCGGAAGTGCTGGGGGTATCAAAATCCGAAGGGCTCTGGTTCACGGTATTGGCTGTTGGTATTTTAGGTTCAGTTTATGCCATTTTTGGTGGATTGAAGGCTGTAGCCGTGTCGGATACCATCAATGGCTATGGACTACTGATCGGTGGGTTGGCAGTTCCAGTACTTGCCCTTGTAAGTATAGGAGAGGGCAACCTGTTTTCGGGTCTTTCGAAAGTATATCAAGCGGTACCAGAAAAATTCAATGTGGTCGGGGAAAGGGGGTCGGTGATGCCATTTGAGACATTGTTTACTGGCCTGATCATCAATCAAATTTACTTTTGGTGCATGAACCAAACCATAGTCCAAAGGGCGCTTGGGGCGAAAAACCTTGTGGAAGCGCAAAAGGGATTGTTATATACCGGTGTGCTTAAAATCCTGGTGCCACTCATAATAATTTTACCCGGTGTTATCGGGTTCTATTATTTTGGGGACAGCATGTTCGACAATCAGGATATGGTTTATCCTGTTTTGATCAAAAAAGTACTGCCCACCTGGTTTGTAGGTTTTTTTGCTGCCGTAGTGATGGGCGCTGTGCTGAGTACTTTCAATAGTGTGCTCAACAGTGCCGCTACTATTTTCAGTGTAGATGTGTACAAAAGGCACATCAAACCTGATGTATCAGATGACAAACTGGTGATGCTTGGTAAGTGGACTTCAACCATCCTGGCCGTATTTGCCATCATGGTAGCCCCTTTTGTAGCCAATGCACCCGAAGGGTTGTATCAACTTCTCCAGCAGTTAAATGGCATATTTTTTATTCCAGTGGCTTCTATAATGCTGGCTGGGTTTTTTATTCCTAAAATTTCGGCTACCGGGGCTAAAGCGGCATTGATCGTAGGTTTGTCATTTTATATCATCTGTACGTTTATCCTCCAGGTTGATATGCATTTCATCCATATTTGGGGCATTGAGTTTTTGCTGAACATGGCAGTAATGTTTGGAGTTTCACATTTTTATCCTAACAGCAAGGATTTACATGTTGGGGAAATCGACTTGCTTGACCTCACAAGCTGGAAATATGCCCGCCACATGTCAGTGGTTTTATGTGTGGTTACTGTGCTTATTTATATACTTTTGGGGATTTAATCCAATGTCCTGCAAAGCAATGCAGGTGATTTGAACAAACTCCTGTATGACTGCTCTAAAAAAGCCATTAATTTCTGAAGATACCATTCTTGTTTTCGATAAAGATGGCGTGATTTTTCACTCCGAAGATTTTAAGTTCGAATATTTCCTCAGCCTATTTGACGACTATCCCGAACACCGAGACGGTATAATAAATTACCTTGTTGGTTCTGGTGGGACTCCCCGTAAACTTAGGTTTGAGCATATTTTCAAGGAAGTAATAGGGCTAAGGGAATGCAACAGTAAAGTGGGGGAGTTGGTCGATAAATCCACTGCTGAGATGAATCCCCGTGTTTTGGAAACAGGATTTGTGGAGGGTTTTAATGAATTTATCGCCCGATACCCTGACAACAGGAAATTCGTTTGCTCCGGTTCGCCACAGATAGAAGTGGACCAGCATCTGGACAAAAATGGTATGAAAAACCATTTTGTTGCCATGCATGGAGGGGTCAAGCGCAAGTCTAAAGTGCTGTTGGACATAAAACAACAGTATGGAGCGGACATGGTCTTTTTTGGTGATACCATGGTCGATTATACAGCCTCGGAGGAGGCCGATGTGCCGTTTGTAGGCTTACGGACATCCAAATACCATGATCCTTTTAATGATATGGATATTTGCAAAGTGCATAGTTTTACCGAACTGCTGTAAAACACCCGAAGACTTGCTTGAAAAGTATGTTATTGGATTTTCAGCGTTTTAAGCTGTTTTCTTTCCTTCATTTTTGCCATCCAGCCACTTGCCATCCTTTAAATGACCAAGATAAGTCACTTCTTTGCTTTTTTCATATTGTTTTATTGCCATTTCTAATTGTGCCCTGCTTTCACGCCTTACTTTAACCGAACTGCTTGAATTTTTGTTTCTAAGTTCGAGATAATATCCTTCTTTCAATTCTACCGGTTTGGTAGGTGGCCTTCCTTTTTGTTTTTTCTCCATTGCAAATCTTTACCTGCTTATTTCTTTTATTATTCCCATCACCAGAGGCTCTGTGAGCATCAAGGGATGAATGCTGCGCTAAAGATGCCATAGTTGGCTAAGCAAGCGCATTTATAGTTCAACTTTAAGTAGGAACGGTATAGTTAACAAATTTGTTCCGATTTTCATAATTCCTCGGCAACTAAAGTCATCACAGATGGGCTATGGCAATTCTTATTTGCTTTAAAGCCTGAGAATAGGATGAGTGGTAGTTGCAAACTCATGATCTGTTGTCTGAAAATTGATACAGACACGATAGAACAATGCTTTGGGTACTTTATTAAATATTTCTCATCGACTCAATAAACAATTCGCGTTTTTTGAGCTGACCCCTTCCTTTGCTGCCCAGTTTTTTGGTAGTTTGGGCCATGATTTCTTCCAGCACTACCATCATGGATGCGTTGGAGTCCCAGCCAGATGGAGACCCTGTATATACCGGTACCACGATATCTGCAAAAGCTTTGGCAGGTGAGCCCCAGGTGTCTGTGGCAAGTATTATTTTGGCGCCTTTGCCTTTGGCTGCTTTGCATAGCGTAATTATGGCTGGGTCGTACCTTCTGATGTCTGTGATAAATAGGAGGGTTTTCTTTTCTGAATTGATGTAAACATCCGCTAAAGCCCCTTCATAGGGTATAAATTCATGCACTTCGGGACGGATGGTTTTAAGGTGGCGGGCAAACAAAGTAGCCAAAGAACCGGTAAGCCTGCCACCAATGCACCACAGTCTGTAGGATGTGTCTGCCATCAATGAGGATACTTTGTCGAGGGTTTCTGGCTTGAGGTTGGCGAAAGTCGCCTGTATGTTTTTGATGGTTTGCTGATAAGTTTTTTCCTCGGTCTCAGGTTTAAAATCCCGCATCCTGGCCAACGGACTGGCACCTTGTTCCTGTGTCAGTTCTGCCAGTACATTTTTGCGAAATTCAGGAAACCCTGAATAGCCCATCCGCAAGACCATTCTTTGTATGGTAGGTACCGACACATCCACATTTTCTGATATATCTGAAAGGTTGCCTACCGCAGAAAACGGGAAATCGGATAGTAAATAGTTGGCGATTTTTATTTCAGATTTAGTGCCGGATACCAGTAGCTTACTTATTTTTTCAAAACACGACATACTTCCCTTATTTTAATCGAATATGAATTTATGAAAAAAAAATATCATTTGTAATGTAAAATGAAAAATAAATGTAATTTTAAGCTTAGCGCAAGCCAAAAGAGTACAAAGTAGGAGGTGTGATTCTTTCTGAAATCTGGTGGGCGAAGCATGGAGTGGCTTGCTTAACAACAATTGAAATAATGCCCTGAACCAGTCGGGGAATGGACAACAATAAAAGGCAGTTTATAAAACAGTTATCAGTATGAGCAATCAGGTGAAAGGGGTGTCCTATAAGAAAATGGACAAATCCTATTTTGAATCACGGGAATTAAAACGGCATGCTGGAGTTTGGTCCCTTTGGGCGCTGGGTGTTGGGGCAGTTATATCCGGTCATTTTTCAGGCTGGAACCTTGGCCTGGCTTCCGGGGGTTGGGGTGGCATGTTTATAGCTACAATCATCATCGCCATCATGTATGTTGGGTTGACACAAAGTGTGGCAGAAATGTCGCCGGCCCTGCCGCATACAGGAGGGGCTTATTCGTTTGCCCGGTCAGCAATGGGACCCTGGGGAGGTTTTTTTACCGGTCTCGTGGAAAATATGGAATTTGTGCTCACTCCAGCCGTTATAGTCTTTTTTATCAGCTCATACATGAGCGGGATTTTTGACACAGGCCCGGATAGTTTGCCGTATTGGTGGTTTGGGTTTTATACGGTATTTACCATTCTCAACATCGTAGGGGTGGAATTGTCTTTTCGCCTGACCGTAATAGTCACCATCCTCGCGTTGATCTGCCTGGTGGTTTTTTGGGTGTCTTCTATTGGTAACATCGACTTTTTTACCAATGCACTAAACATCAAAGCCGGATCGTCGGGTAAAGCCGAATTGCTCAATGGAGGCAATGGAAAATTTTTGCCAATGGGAATTACGGGGGCTTTGGCTGCCATGCCTTTTGCGGTATGGCTATTTCTAGCAATTGAACAATTGCCTTTGGCTGCCGAAGAATCCGTGGATCCCAAAAAGGACATGCCCAAAGGGCTTTCTTATGGCATGGTTACATTGATCATTTCGGCCTTTATGATCCTTTGGTTAAATTCCTCCATACCCCTGGGTGCATATGCCTTGTCCCAATCCGGTGAGCCATTGCTGGATGGTTTCAAAGAACTTTATGGGTCTGGCATAGCCAAAGGGCTCACCCTCATTGCGGTGATCGGGCTAATAGCCTCTTTTCACACCATTATATTCGCTTTTGGGCGTCAGATTTATTCATTGTCCCGGGCGGGCTATTTCCCTGTTTTTCTGTCGATAACACACAGCAAACGAAAAACACCTTATACAGCCCTCATAGCAGGGTCAATCATTGGGTTTGCCGTGTTGATGTTGACCCGTTTTTTGTCAGGGGCCGAGCAGAGCGAGGTTTTTATTGGAGGGGCATTGCTTAATATGGCTGTTTTTAGCGCCATGCTGTCCTATGTATTGCAGAGTGCTTCCTTCTTGCTCCTGCGGATCAAAAGACCCAATCTGGAACGTCCCTACGTTAGCCCTTTGGGAAAACCGGGCGCCTGGATAACCATCGCGATAGCCCTGGTCACTATTTATTACCAACTGCAGGATTCATCCTACCGTATTGCTGTTTTAAGTGCTATCGTATATTTGATTGTAGGGTTGTTGTATTTTGCGGTGCAGGGGCGCCACAAACTTATTTTATCGCCGGAAGAGGAGTTTGCTATGGAAAAGGCTTAGGTGCCAAAAGAGCTTAAAACATATTAGGAATACTTGTAGTATAAAAGAAACCAACAAAACCAAAAAGTATCATGGATATTCAAAGTGCCAGGGAACTGATAGAAGAACATCAGATTCAAGATATAAAACTCGCTGTGACCGATTGTGATGGGGTGATGCGTGGCAAATATGTACAGCAGAAAAAATTTGATTCCGCATTGGAAAATGGATTTGGTTTTTGTGATGTGATATTTGGTTGGGATACCGATGATCAACTCTACGACAAAGATTCCTACACAGGATGGAAAAGTGCGTTTCCTGATGCCAAGGCTTCCATTGATCCGGAAAGTTGCAGGTTGCTCCCAACAGAGGAAAACCGTTCTTTACTATTCCTGGCAGACTTTTCTAATGGCCCGGCAGCAGCAGTTTGCCCCAGGTCTATCCTCAAAAAAGTCCTGACAAGGCTGAAAACGCATGGATATACGGCTACAGCTTCTGCTGAATATGAGTTCTTTTTATTCAATGAAACCCCGGACAGCATCAGGCAAAAGGGTTATAAAGATCTGGAAACCATCACACCGGGAAACTTTGGCTATTCCACCCTTAGGAATTCGAGCCATGCCGACCTCTATCATGACATCATGGAGATGTCCCGCGAAATGGGCATGCCCCTTGAAGGGTTGCATACAGAGACTGGGCCGGGTGTATTGGAAGCAGCTTTAGAACATTGTGAAGCCTTAAGGGCGGCTGACAATGCCGTTTTGTTCAAAACTTTCATGAAAGTCCTGGCACAGCAAAACGGGCTCATGGCCACCTTTATGGCCAAGTGGTCGGCTGATTATCCCGGCCAATCCGGACACCTGCACATGTCTTTGCAGGATAAAAATGGCAATGCTGCCTTTTATGACAGCAAGAAAGACCATAACATGTCAGATGAGATGAGGTGGTTTATAGGAGGGCAGCAGCAATTGATGCCAGAGGTACTGGCCATGGTGGCTTCCTCGTGCAACAGCTACACCAGGCTTATTCCTGGTTTCTGGGCTCCAACAGCTGCCACCTGGGGAATGGATAACAGGACATGTGCCATCAGAGCCATCCCTGGAAGTGAAAAATCTCAGCGCATTGAATACAGGATTAGTGCTGCAGACATCAATCCATACCTTGCGCTGGCAGCCGCCATTGGTTCAGGGATATGGGGTATAGAAAATAAAATTGAACCGGATACCCCTATTGAAGGAAATGCATACGCTGTGCAATCTCCTGATAAACTCAGGCTCCCATCTACCCTGTCAGGTGCAGCTTCCAGGTTGCAAGCCTCTAAGGCCGCTCGTGATTTGTTTGGGGATCGGTTTGTAGAGCATTATGCATATACGAGGGAATGGGAAGACCAACAGCAGAGAAAGGCCATAACAGATTGGCAATTGAATAGATATTTTGAAATAATTTAACCAACATACATGTCTAAAGTGCAAACCATAACGCCCATTGATGGCTCGGTTTACTACACCTGCATCGAGCATGATGCAAGTGATATTACCCAGGTTTTGAGTTCAGCCAAAGAGTCTTTGCCTGAATGGTCGGATTTGTCATTGTCTCAAAGAAAAAAGTACGTAGCTGACTTTGTGGATGCTATAGAACGGGATCAACGAGAGATAGCCAAAGAGATTACCTGGCAAATGGGAAGACCGTTGAGCCAGTCACCAGGCGAAATCAACGGGTTTACCGAGAGGGCACGTTACATGATGGATATTGCCGAAAGTGCTCTGGCTCCTTACCAACCCGAGGAGAAAGAAGGGTTTGACAGGTGGGTTGAGCATGTACCGCTAGGGGTGGTTGCAGTACTCAGTCCTTGGAACTATCCGTTCCTTACCTCTGTCAATGCCATCGTACCAGCCCTGGTAGCTGGCAATACTGTTATACTGAAACATTCATTTCAAACGCCGTTGGTAGCCGAACGCTACTTAAAGGCAGCTCAAAAAGCAGGGTTTCCGGAAGGCGTTTTCCAGATATTGCACCTGAACCATCAAAACACAGCGGCTTTAGTCAGCCATCCCGATGTGGATGGGGTGTTTTTTACCGGGTCTGTAGAAGGAGGTATGGCGGTGCAAAAATCACTCACCAACAAATTTGTGCCATGTGGGCTCGAATTGGGTGGTAAAGACCCGGCTTACGTACGTCAGGATGCTGACCTTGACTATACCATCAGCAATCTTGTGGATGGGTCATTTTTCAATAGCGGGCAATCCTGCTGTGGCATAGAGAGGATATATGTGCACCAGGATGTCTATGACAGGTTTGTGGAAGGGTTTGTTGATGTTACGAATAAGTATGTATTGGGAAACCCGCTTGAAAACGGCACCAACCTTGGTCCGATGGTCAAAGTGGGCGCAGCTGATTTTGTACGGGGGCAGATCGATGCTGCTGTAAGCAGTGGAGCCAGGGCACTGATAGACGAGTCAACATTTAAAGCTTCGAAAAAGGGGACTGCCTACCTGGCACCTCAGGTATTGGTGGATGTGGACCATAGCATGCAGGTGATGACTGAGGAAACCTTTGGACCTGTTGCAGCCATCATGAAAGTACGCGATGATGCGGAGGCCATAAGGTGGATGAACGATTCGAAATATGGGTTGACGGCCTCCATCTGGACAGAAGATGAGGACCAGGCCCGAAGCATTGGTAAAAAAATAGAAACCGGTACTTTTTTTATGAACCGGTGCGACTACCTAGACCCGGCATTGGCCTGGACAGGCGTAAAGAATACCGGACGGGGGATTACCCTTTCCGGGTTGGGTTATCAGCAGGTGACCCACGCAAAATCATATCATCTAAAAATTAAGAAATAACCCAAAATCAATGAATCTTCCGAATTCAAACTGGAACTTCCCAACCACATTTTGGTTTGGTAACGGCCGGATAAAAGATTTGTCCCAAGCCTGTAAAAAACTCAACATTCACCACCCTCTGTTTGTTACCGATGAGGGATTGGTCAATCTGGATATTGTTAAAACAACAACCGAAATCCTTAGGTCGGAAGGAATAGAATTTAATATATACAGTGATGTACAAGGAAACCCCACCGGCAAAAACGTGACTGATGGGGTAGAATTTTACAGACAAAATGCACACGACAGTGTCATAGCTTTTGGTGGCGGGTCTGCACTGGATGCAGCCAAGGCCATAGCGCTAATGTCCGGGCAGACAAGGCCTTTATGGGATTTTGAAGATGTGGGGGACAATTGGACAAAGGCTGATCCGGCGGGGATTGCCCCTGTTATTGCTATACCAACTACTGCTGGTACCGGATCTGAGGCAGGCAGGGCATCCGTTATTACTGATGAAGAAGAACATACCAAAAAAATCATTTTTCACCCTGGGATGCTGCCAGACCTTATCATCTCAGATCCAGTCCTTACAACAGGCTTACCGCCACATATTACGGCCTGGACAGGAATAGATGCCCTGGTGCATGCCCTGGAAGCCTATTGTGTGCCTTCCTTTCATCCCATGGCCGATGGTATAGCGATAGAAGCCATTCGTATCATTGCCAAATATTTGCCATTAGCGGTAGCCGATGGAAACAACCTGGAAGCCAGGGCACAAATGCTGGTGGCCTCATCGATGGGTGCAGTGGCATTTCAGAAGGGGTTGGGTTCCATACATTCTGTGGCGCATCAGCTAGGTGCGTTATACAACATCCAGCATGGACTGGCCAATTCTATTTTGCTCCCCTATGGGATCAAACAAAATTCACCAGCGATTGAAGGCAAGATGGTACACTTGTGCACAGTGTTGGGGCTGGAAAACCCTGGTACCGATACATTTATTGATTTTGTGCTCAACTTGAGGGAAAAATTAAATATTCCGGCATCATTGGGGGAATTGGACATAGATGGGGCATGTGCAGAAGAAATTGGAAGAAAGGCATTCAAAGACCCCTCTACCCCAACCAATGCCAGGCCCGTAAGTGCAGTTGACCTGCAAAACCTCTTTACCGCCGCATTGGAAGGAAAAATGGAAAACCTGTAAAAATATGCGCCTGCTTGTTGTAGAAGGGAATACCGAAGATACCTGGCGAAAAAGACAAGCTTTGGGTGGGGTACCCTATCACAAGAGGTTTGAAATAATGCTGAAGATTCTTCGTCCTCAGACCCAGGTTGCATTTGCTTTTCCCGCCGAAAAGGATTCAAACTTACCTACTCAAGCTGATTTGGCAGGGTTTGATGGTGTCCTTTGGACGGGAAGCTCCCTCTATGTGAATGACGCCCAACCAGCTGTGCAACGCCAGTTGACTTTCGCACAAGACGTTTTTCGAAGTGGGGTTCCGTTTTATGGCAGTTGTTGGGGCTTGCAAATTGCTGCTGTAGTGGCTGGTGGTCAGGTGGCTACTTGTAAAAAAGGCAGGGAGTTTGGCATTACCAGCCCCATTTCACTCACTGAAGAGGGTAGGAAGTATCCTGGGTTTGCTTCCAGAAAGGGAGAATTCCAGGCCTTATGCATTCATCTGGACGAAGTATCCAGGCTTCCGGAAAATGCGATTGTCCTTGCAGGAAACGATCATTCGAACATACAAGCAATTACCATCAGGTACAAAAAATCAGAATTTTTTGGGGTTCAGTACCATCCTGAATTTATGTTATCCGACCTTGTGTTTATTGCCAGGTATATGTCTGATACCCTTTTAGACGAAGGGTTGTTTAGTTCAAAGGAGGATGTGGAAAGATTTGCCAAAGGACTTGAAAAACCACATAACTTACCAATGGCGGTTACAGATTACGTGCAGCATATTCAGGAAATATCATGCTGGCTGGATACGATCGAAAGGCAATGAACTATTGAACCCTGGAATGCAATTCTTTGCATTTACTTTTATTCAATATAAGTTGAGTAATATTAAAAATAATAGCATTTTAGACATTCATCTTACTGCGATAAATGTGTCGGCAGTTGAAGAGAGTGCCTACATCTGCCGGATGAGAATTTAAGTTTTAACAATTGATTATTTAAACGTATGAAAAAATTATTTTTTATCGCTGTATTGTTGGTTGGTACTACCTGTTTGGCACAAAAAACGGAAAATGTAATAGTAGTTACACTGGATGGTTTGCGTTGGCAGGAGGTGTTTGGAGGAGCAGATTCCCTGCTTATTGGCGACTCTGGTTTTGTGGAAGACCCTGAGTGGCTCATGGAAAAATACTGGAACGAAGACCCGATCGAAAGAAGGGAAACGCTGATGCCGTTTTTTTGGAATACACTGGCAGCCAAAGGCCAGCTTTATGGCAATAGAAAGTACAACAACAAAGTGGACTGCACCAACAATATGTGGTTTTCTTACCCGGGGTACAACGAGATTCTTACCGGGTTTGCCGATGATGAAAACATTACCAGCAATAGTAAAATCAACAATCCCAATACTACTTTTTTAGAATACCTCAACAACAAAAAGAAATACAGCGGAAAAGTAGCCGCATTTGGGTCTTGGGATGTGTTTCCATACATCATCAATCAGGACAGGAGTGGTATCTACGTAAATGCCGGCTTTAAAAAAGCACAAGGCAAACTCACCGATCGAGAAGCGTTTTTAAATAAAATTCAGGATGAAATCCGGGGGCCATGGGGTAGTGTGAGGTTGGATGTGTTTACCCATCACTATGCACTGGAAGCATTGAAAAAAGACAAGCCCAAGGTGCTCTACATTTCTTATGGAGAAACGGACGATTATGCTCACGACGGTGAATACGACCAATACCTGCTTTCGGCACAGCAGACCGATTCATACATCAAAGAACTGTGGGAGACTGTGCAGGCAGATGCGCAATACAAAGACAAGACTACCCTGATCATAACCACCGATCATGGGCGAGGAACACAGCCGCGCGATACATGGAAGCACCACGGCAAAAATATAAAAGGAGCCGGTCAGATATGGATGGCTGTAATTGGCCCGGATACACCAGCTCTTGGAGAAGTGAAGCAGCAAGGGCAGCTCTATCAAAATCAAGTAGCAGCCACAGCAGTAGAAGCGCTGGGAGAAAAGTATGACCAGCCCAAAGCAGGAAAAGCCATATCTGCTGCGATTAAGAAATAGGACATACAGTCGGCACCCTATACTGAAACCAGAAATGCAAAAACAGATAATTACATATAAGTTGACATGAAAATACAAACGATCAAGTATAGTGTGCTGGCGCTGGTTGTCGCATTGGGCGCCTGCACCAATCCCGCAAAGAATACAATCCCTGCCAAGGGTAAGAAAGTAGTGGTAATAGGAGTGGATGCCATGAGTCCCGATGGAATAATAAATGCACACACGCCAGTAATGGACCAGCTGATGAAAGAAGGTGCCTATACACTCAATGGGCGTGGCGTATTGCCTACATCCAGTAGTACCAACTGGAAGTCGATGGTGTCGGGCACTGGGCCGGAGCATCATGGCGTTACCTCCAACAACTGGGAAAAAGACGATTACACACTGCCGCCCGTTACGGTGGGGGCAGAAGGCTTTCTGCCTACAGTTTTTGCGGTAGCCAAAGAGCAAAAACCGGATCTGAAAATTGGTGCTATCTACGATTGGGATGGATTTGGCCGGCTCATAGAGCGCTCGGTGCTCGATTATGATGTGTATAAAGCCACAGGCAGGGATGACATAAACGAAGAAGAAACCACACAGTATGCTGTGGACTATATCAAAAAGGAAAAGCCTGATTTTTTGTTCGTACACCTCGATCATGTAGATCATGTGGGGCACGATGTGGGCCATAAAACACCGGAATTTTACGAGGCAGTAGCCTTGGCCGACAAACTGATAGGAGACATTATTCAGGCGACAAAAGATGCCGGGGTATTTGACGAAACGGTATTTATAGTGTCTGCAGATCATGGCGGCATAGGCTATGGACATGGAGGGGAAACACTGGATGAAATAGAAATCCCCTTTATAGTGTATGGAGCGGGGGTGAAAAAGAACTATCTGATCAACCATCAGGTGATGACTTATGACAATGCAGCAACTGTGGCTTATATATTGGGGGTAAAACCACCCTACGAATGGATAGGACGTCCGGTAGCCAGTGCGTTTGAAGGGGTGGAGTCTCCGGTAGACAACAATAAGAGTCCACTGATTGCTTCACCTGTGATTTACCCCAAGCCCCACCTTTACAACCCGGCAGGAGGGCTTTATGTAGACGAAGATGCCAGGGTGAAAATAGAAAGTACGATAGAAGGTGCTGAAATCAGGTACACGCTCGATGGCAGCACACCTACTGCCAGTTCGAGTTTGTATGAAGGAGAGTTTGTGCTGGACCAGAGTGCTGTTGTATTGGCTAAAGTTTTTAACCAAAAAGACGGACAGCTGCAGGAAAGTAATGCTACCAAGGCTTATTTCAGGGTAGTGAAAACCGGTCGTGGAAATGGGATAAATTACCGTTATTACCATGGCAGTGACTGGCATTTTATACCCGTACTTTCCAGCCTGAAGCCGGTAAAAAAAGGTACGGTGTACGAGTTTAGGGTAGGAGATATCAATGAGCGCGGCAATCAAATTGCCATTCGCTATGAGGCCTACCTGCAGATCGACAAGGCAGGCAAGTACAAGTTTTATACAAACTCCGATGACGGAAGTAAGTTATACATCAATGATGACCTGATCGTAGATAATGATGGGGATCATGGCACTATAGAACGAGCTGGAAGCATCGAGCTGGCCAGAGGCAGGCATAAGGTCACGGTAGATTACCTCAATGCCGGAGGAGGAGCCTGGCTCGACGTGTTTTACAAAGGCCCGGACATGCCCAAGCAAATAGTGCCGGCCGATAAGTTGTTTTTGAAGAATTAAAACGAATGAAACAGGTCACCTCAGGTGACCTGTTGAATTATGGCTTGCATCGATCAAACCAGATACGAGCCAAAGGCTCGCACCCAATGTCATTAAGTTAAGCTTTTCGTCTCTGCGAGCGTAGCGCGGCAGTCTTTCTGTTTAATATTATCTGTCCATTTTGATGAGATCGCTTCGATTCCTCGCGATGACGGTTCAACTTAACTTAACGACATTGGGCTCGCACCAGTGCTTTGCAACATACCACAGTGATTTCAATTTGTGGATTGGGCTTGCCTAAAAAAACAGGTTACTTCAAGTAACCTGTTTTTTCGTTTTTCAGGATACCTTTCCCAATGCGTTTTTCAGTGTGCTGATAACCAAATCGCAATCGTCTTTGGTAAGGATAAGCGATGGGCGCATAGTGATGATATTGCCTTCTATTATTTTGAAGGCCACACCTTGTTCCAGGCAGTCGTACATGATTTGCTCTGCTTCGTCCACTGCCCTTTCTTTGGTTTGCCGGTCTTTGACCAAATCCACCCCGATGTGAAATCCTTTTCCTGCAAGGTTGCCGATTAGTGGATATTCATCGTACAGTTCCCAGAGCTTTTCGAGTAGATAGTCGCCGAGTGTAGCAGCGTTTTCTACCAGCTTGTGTTCTTCTATGTATTCGATTTCTGCCAGTCCTGCCGCTGCACAGAGCGGATTTTTTTCGTGAGTAAAGTGGCCAATGGAGCGGTGCTGTAGCACATTGTACTTGTCTTTGGTAACGATCCCGGCAAAAGGAACCACTCCGCCACCAAGCGACTTGCCCAGTACAAGCACATCAGGTGTGACAAAGTGCTCTGAAGCAAACATCTTACCCGTGCGGCCAAATCCTTCTATGATTTCGTCGAAAATCAGGAAGATTTCATACTTTTCGCAAAGTTGCTGGATGCGCTCCCAGTACCCGGGCGATGGCACTACGGGAGTAGCAGAAATGGGCTCAGCTATAATGGCTGCCACATCGGGGTTACGGTGGAGGATGTTTTCGATCTGGCGTATGTATTCCCTGTCGATAGCCTCCTGATCGGTGAACCCCCAGGGATTACGGTAGTAGTTGGGAAACTCTACGTGAAAAGCACCGGGCACCATAGGGCCCTGACCTACGGTAAAATGTTCCTCGCCACCAATACTGGACGCCTGAAAACCTGTGCCATGGTAAGAGTCCCAGTAAGAAATGGTTTTCCATTTTCCGGTAACTTGCTTGGCCAACATCACTGCCATTTCGATGGCTTCCGAACCCCCCGGGCAAAAAAGCACTCTATCCAAACCTTTAGGTGTAATTTCGATGAGTTTTTTAGCCAGATTGATGGCCGGTATGTTGGAGTATCGCCTGGGTGTAAATGCCAGAGATGCATCGAGTTGCGCTTTTACTGCTTCTATTACCTTTTCATTGCTAAACCCTGCATTGTGTACTCCATTGCCATGCAGGTCGAGGTAACGTTTGCCGTTTAGATCTACTATGTAGGCACCTTCGGTTTTGGATAGCATATTCATCACAGGGGTAGAAAGCGCCTGATGAAGAAAATACCTGGAATCTTCGACTATCCATTGTTGGGTAGTTGGGTCAAGACTGTCATGGTATTTTAGGCGATTTTCGGTAGAATTGTTGTCTCCCTGTTCTTTTGATACTTGTGTGTGCATTTGTTCTACTTTTAAAGGGTTTGAATTTTACTGACCTTTCAGTCCCAAAAGGCCTTTTGACGGATGTTGTAAATTTAATATATGTAATAAAATTAAACCTAATTTTCATATTAGTAAAATTTAAAACTAAATTACGACCAATAAGTTTTTCACGAAAAGCTTATTTGGGTCATTATTCTTTAACTTTTACCATATTATGGATAAAGACAAACTCAGGTCGGAGGGGGACATAAATATTACCGGAAGCAGACTGGATTATTGGCAATCCAATATTGATGACGACACGAATGAGTTGCTGGAAATGGACAACAAATATTTCCTGCACCAATCATTGTCCACCCCATGCCTCAATGTGATGGAATCGTGTAAAGGAGCATCGATCACCGATACACAGGGCAGGAGCTATCTAGATTTTCATGGCAACAATGTCCATCAGGTTGGTTTCGGAAATGAGGAGGTAATCCGGGCCATTACAAAGCAAATGTCCGAACTGCCGTTTTGCACGAGAAGATATACCAATAAGCCAGCCATTGACCTGGCAAAAAAACTAGTAGAACTGGCACCAGGAGACCTCAACCGGGTATTGTTTGCTCCCAGTGGTGCCCTAGCCATCGGCATGGCACTAAAACTGGCCCGTGCAAAAACGGGTAGGTTCAAAACCATATCTATGTGGGATTCTTTTCACGGGGCATCTTTAGATGCCATTTCCATTGGAGGGGAAGCTATATTCAGAAGTGAAATAGGCCCGCTAATGCCCGGAACAGAGCATGTGCCACCTCCAGATTCGCAAAACTGTCCCTGGGATTGTGCCGGAGAGTGTAAGCTGAAATGTGCCGATTACATCGAATATGTGCTGGAAAAGGAGGGTGATGTAGCAGCTGTTATCGCTGAAACGGTACGGTCAACCCCATTTATTCCACCAAAGGAATATTGGCAGAAAGTAAGGGCAGCCTGCGACAAACATGGGGCATTGCTGATTCTCGACGAAATACCCCACTGCCTGGGAAGGACGGGGGCTATGTTTACGGTAGAAAATTATGGTATAGTGCCTGACATGCTCGTAATAGGCAAAGGGCTGGGAGGAGGAATTTTTCCTTTGGCGGCATTGATAGCTCGAGAGGAACTGAATGTGATGCAAGACAGGGCACTTGGCCATTATACCCATGAAAAAAACCCGGTGGCCTGTGCAGCTTCGCTTGCTGCCATTAGGTACATCGAAGACCACAATATATTGGAGCACGTAGCTCAACTCAGTGAATACACGCTGGATGGTTTACGCAAGCTTCAACGAAAATATGCGCTCATCAAAGATGTGAGGGGAATAGGTCTGCTTATAGGAGTAGAACTGGCTGATGTCGATGGCAAGAAGGCTGTGGATGAAGCCGAACGAATCATGTACCTGGCCCTGGAGAGGGGCATGAACTTTAAACTTACTATGGGCAATATACTTACCCTGACACCTGCTTTGACCATAAACAAAGATGAGATGGACAAAGCTTTGGCAATACTGGAAAGCTGCTTTGATGAGGTTTCGGAAAAAAGGAACAGGGTATGATTTTTCTCATCCGAAGAAAGAAATTAAATATATTATAAACCCAGAAATACAAAGTGACTCCTGAAAACTCCTTATCAACCCAATTTCAGTTATTTGAAGCGCCTGGAAAACCATTTGAGTATCGGGGGGAAGGTATCAAAATTGACCTGCAACCCGGTGAGGCCCTGGTAAAAATCCTACTGGCAACCATCTGTGGGTCAGACCTTCATACCATTGATGGCAAAAGAAAAGAAGATACCCCATGTATTTTGGGGCATGAAGCTATTGGTGAAATTGTTGCGATCAATTCGCGTAAGGGATTTGAGGTAGGGGACAGGGTCACCTGGACCATAGCAGACAGTTGCGGGGAGTGCCCTGCTTGTGTGGAATACGAACTTCCCGAAAAATGCCATCACCTGTTTAAATATGGCCATGCTTCCATTCAAAAGGGATCAGGGCTGAACGGATGCTATGCCAGTCACATACACATTCGTCCGGGTACCCACATGGTGAAGGTGCCTGACGAAGTGTCTGATGCATGGGCGGCTCCTGCCAATTGTGCCCTGGCCACCATGGTAAACGCCCTGGCCCAAATGAGAAAAACGCCGAAAACTGCGGTGATTCAGGGAGGTGGCCTCCTTGGTATATATGCCTGTGGTTTGCTTGCTGAAATGGGTGTGGAAAAAGTGTTTTGCCTCGAAGTGAATAAAGAGAGGTTTGACCTGATTGAGGGATTTGGTGCCATCGCTGTGGATGCTAACGACCTGTCTGGATCGACCCAATATATCTTGGATCAGGTAGGATCTGGTGTCGATGTGGTTTTTGAGGTAGCTGGGGTCAGGCAATTGGTCACTCAGGGTGTTGAACTGTTGCGACCGGGTGGTGAGTATATTCTGGTAGGATTGGTACACCCTGATTCTGCACTGGATATTACAGGGGAACAGATTATAAGAAAATGCTTGCACATCAAAGGGGTACACAATTATTCTCCAATACATCTTGAAAAGGCCATAGCGTTCCTCAGCCGCAGCAAAGGCAGGTTTCCGTTTGACAAATTGGTAAGTCCACCCTACAAACTTTCTGATCTGGAAGTGGCCATCCGGGAAGCCAAAAAACAAACCTGGGCGCGAATCTCTATCAAACCCGAATAACCTTTACTCAATTGGATACCAGCAAACAAGACTTTAGAAAGGCGCAATGGCAAATGCTGCTGGCTGTTATGTTTTGTTACCTGTTTTTTTATACCGGTAGGCAAAATTTTGGTTGGGCGATTATGGGCATTGGGGGTGAATTTGGAGTATCCAAACAGGATATTGGATGGATTGGTGCAGGGATGCTTTGGGCCTATGGCATAGGCCAGTTTATCAATGGCAACCTGGCAGACAAGTTTGGCGCCAGGAGAATGATGGTTCTGGGGGGTCTGCTGTCTTTTATAATGAACTGGGCCACCAGTTTTTCAACCTCTTATGTCATGGTCTTGATTTTCTGGACCATCAATGGGTTTTGTCAGTCACTGGGATGGGCTCCTGGTAGCAGGCTGGTGGCCAACTGGTGGGGTGGCAATGAGCGGGGCAAAGCCTTCGGGTTTTACGTATTTGCCGCAGGTTGTTCTTCTATTCTTATTTACCTGCTGTCAATTGTGTTGCTGGATGTTTATGAGTTTGACTGGCGCTGGCTTTTTCGCTTGCCCGTTTTGCTGTTGTTGCTGGGCTGTACTGTCTTTTACATCATCGTGAGGGACAAACCCGAAGACCGTGGATTTTCTGCATTGGAAGATAACGGAAATGAGGTGCCAAATGACGATAACGAAAGCTTTTTGCAGAGGTATCTGGTAGTGCTAAAAAACAAAAAATTCGTTTTAGCCTGCCTGTCTATTGGATTTCAGAACATGGCCAGGTATGGTTTGTTGGTATGGGTGCCATTGTATTATTTGGGCACCAAAATCAACGAATCCTCCAATACATGGATAGCACTGGCCCTGCCTATCGGTATGGCACTGGGTACTGTGTTTTTTGGGCAATTGTCAGACCGCTACTTTAAATCCAACAGGTCCAAGCCGATTGCCATTTCTATGACACTCGCTGGATTGGTCGTTTTACTGGTTTATCTGGTACCAAAAGACGACATCCTTGGAGGCCTGGTTTTGATGTTTTTGTCAGGTTTTTTGGTGTATGGCCCACAGTCTTGTTATTGGCCTTTGAGCCCTGATCTTTTGGGCATCAAACGCTCAGGCACGGGAGTTGGTGTGATGAATACTTTCGCTTATGCTTTTGCAGGTGCAGGCGAACCTTTTATCGGATACATGGCTGACATCACTGGTCAGGAGAATATCGTGTTTGTGGTAACAGCAGTGGTCTGTATGCTCAGTGCAGCCATTATTTTGCTGGTGAGACGCTGACATTTAGAGCACCATTCTAATTCATATTGTTACAAAACCTGAAGATCTTGTCAAAGGTGTTTGGGAAAAAGTCCCTTGTCGGGTATCATAGAAACCCGAATCCGATTAAAAAAGGACCTTTAACGCAAGGCGTGACGTCATTCCAGAATTTTTCTTTCCAAATTTTAAAAGGGGAAAGAAAAATATCAGGAATCTCTTGGGAGAATATTGAGATTCCCGATAAATATTGATCATTTTGAAAGTTAGATCAATATTTTCGAGAATGACGTGCGTATATTAGAGGTTAAGGTTAGAACGATTTTGTTTTCGAAAGGGGCATTTGCTCAATTAAGTACTCAACCCACTTATCAGACATAACCCATTAAAAAGGCCTTGAAGGAAAAGAAAAACTGCGAATGCACAGGTTTGCAATAATTTTTAGTCGAAAGGAGAGGGACGTTTTGTGAAAAAGAATTAACTTGAAAGGATGAATTAATTAGGGAGTGACTCGCCTTGTGCAAAGTTTTGCTGCTATCATTAAATCAGGTTTCATGATTCATGGATTGTGTGCTTCAGGCCTGATGGTATGCGTGGTTCAAACGTACACGCAACTTGAAATGGCAGCAATAAATTTGAAAATTTGTATTAACTCAAACTTAAACATTAGTTAAAGTCCACGTAAACACAAGGCCTGATCAAAGCGGTATTTTTACAGACCCATTTATTTACCCCTAATGATTAAATGAGACTGATATGCAGAGCGATTTGATGACATCAAATGGTAGCGGGCAATTTTCTAAACTTATCGACAAGGTAAAGGCCGATGATTTAAAGGCATTTGCTGAATTGTACGATGGCTATTATGCCAGGGTGATGGGTTTTGCATTGAAGTTTTTGAAATCAAAAGAATTAGCTGAAGAAGTAGTACACGATGCTTTCCTCAAAGTATGGGAGCATCGAAAAACCCTAGACCCGGAACTTTCTTTCAATGGTTTTATATTTAAAATCACAAAAAACCTGATGCTCAATGCCTTGAGGAAAAAGGTGGAACAGCCCAAATATTTTCAGGAGATTCAAGAGTCAGATATTGTTTCCAACAAAACGGAAAATGATGTATATGCCCATGAGATGGAACTGAAACTGACAGATGCCATCGATGCGCTCCCGGTAAAAAGAAGAAAGATTTTTGTGCTAAGCAAGATGGAAGGCTATTCCAATAAAGAAATAGCCGATGAACTGAATATTTCTACCAACACCGTTGCGGGCCAATTACGTAAAGCAACCAAAACCCTAAAAGCCACGCTGAAATTCGCAGCTACAATTTGACCTGGTTCCAGGCAATGCCCCATGAGGAGGGGCCATTTTTGTACCCATTATTGCCCTGATGTCTTACCTTAAAGACTGTGCTCCTCAAAATCTTCCAGTTTAGCACCAGCGCTAAAGTGCCTGATATTATAAGTAAATGTGAGCATGAAGTAGCGCTGCAGTACAGTTGACTGGCTATCTTCTACATACAGCCCCGTAACGTTTCTGTTCACGTTGTTGTTTTGTTGAAACATATCGTACACATTCAGGCTGATTTCGGCAAGGTCGTCCTTCAGGAATTTTTTCCCGGCACTCATGTTCAAGAGCAGGGATGTATTGTCATAACCCCTTGAGAGGCCGGTATTTAGCTGATGTCTCAGGTTGGCACGGTAAACGAAACCATCCCAGAATACCCACTTGTAGCTCACCCTTGAACTTTGGTTGTAGTAGTTGTTGTTCAGCGATGGGCGCAGCGAGTTTTCGATGATGTTGTAGTTGGACCAGGTAGAAACATAGAAGTCAATGTCCTCACTGATATTGCTACTGAGGGAAAGGCCCATTCGGAAATTGCTGGAATTGGAGTAATTGACCTGCTCGTTGACCATTCCCGGACGCCTGGTATAGCTCATACCACCTCTGAAACGCACATTTGATTTAATCACATCCATTGGCCTTCCGTAACTTACGTATGATTTTACCCTGTAATATCCATCCACATTGGTTGGGCGTGTGAGCTGTGATCCTGTTTCCAGTATGATACCGTCGGCTACCTCTGTTGGTTCATCTGCTATCAGTATGGCGTTGGTCACCAGGTCATTGGCCAGGGTAGATTCTATAGAAGCATAGAGGGACTTGCCGGTATCTACGTTATTGGCAAAATAGCGTGCCCTTCCCCAGTGAAAGTAAGTCTGGTCCAGGTCAGGATTGCCAGCCCTCAAATGCAAGGGGTTGGCATTGTTGATCACATCTTGAAGATCACCAACTGAGGGCTCGTTAGTCCAGGTGTGGTAGTTGACTTCAAGCCTGTTGTTGTCCGAAAATTTATAATCGATTTTGGCTGAAGGCAATATGCTTGTGAACTGCCTTTGTTGGTCCATAGGCTTTGGGAAAAACTGCTCATTTTCCATATTGGCCACCTGATACTCGGCTTCTACCTGAAACCTGAGTTTTTCAAACTTATACTGATAGCCAAGTTCTATTTCCTGGCTCAGGTACTGGCTGTTGAAGGTATTGCTCAGTGTTGTGTCTATTTCCAGATATTCTTGCGAATCGCCTGCATTATAGGTCAGTTTGTCCGAGTCGTTTATTCTGTTGCCTGCCTTGTATTCCAGTTCCATCATGCTGCGCTCGCTCAAGGGCTCGGTGTAGGACATGTGGGCACGCCATGAAAGGCCTGTTCTGCCAAGCGTGGTTTGCTGGTCGATGACACTCGTACTATCTTCCTCGCTGTAAAAGAAATTTTCGGCGTTCCTTTCTGCAAAATCTTCATTGGTATGGTAGCCGGTACTCAGGCCGGTAGTAACCGTACGGCCTTCTTTGCCAAACTTATGGCTATAGTAAATGCTGTTGCCATAGTCATAATCTTTAAAATGTTTGGTTGAGGAATTATCTGTGGAGTTTACCGGATTGCTGCCAGAGGTAGTTGACCCAGCAAAACTGTTGAGTACATTTTCTTTCTGCAGGTTTACGTTTGGACGCACTATCAGGCGGTTGTTGTCATCAATTCTGTAATCCAACTTGAACCTTACCCTATGGGTGGCATCTATTTTCTGATAGTGGCTCTCTTCCGAATATACCTGCCCCGAGTCTGATGCTATGGCATAATCCCTAAGCTTGCTACGGTTTTCATTATTTTCCTGTCGGGAATATTGATAGCTACCATGAAACTCAATTTTGTCGGTAAGGTCGTCGCTAAAATTGACACCTATGTTGTTGGTGCTCACAAGGCCATCACTTGCACGGTCACCCAGGGAATTGGGGTCTGCAGAATAATTGGTCATGTTCACATTGTTGCTGAGCCCGGTCACCGTGATCCGGCGGTCGTTGTTGAACATATTGACACTGGCTCCTGCCTGGTAGGCTTCATTGGTGCCTATTCCTACTGTTGATTTTCCAAACTGTCCCCTTCTTCTGCTTGGTTTGGTAATGATGTTGATGGTTTTTTGTTGCTCCCCGTCATCAAAACCACTCATGGCGGCCTTGTCGCTAAGTTTGTCAAATACCTGAATGCTGGCGATCACTTCTGCCGGCAGGTTTTGGAGCGCAGCTTTTACATTGCCACCAAAAAATGGTTTGCCATCCACCAGAATCGTTTGTACATCTTCCCCGTTGGCCTGGAGCTTGCCGTCCTGCAGACTGATGCCTGGCATTTTCTGCACCAATTCCTGGGCAGATGCGTCCCCGGCTGTTTTATATGCATTGGCATTGTATTGGGCCGTGTCCCCTTTTTGCATAGCTGCTATGGGCTTGCCTACTACTTCCACAGCCTCCAGCATTTTGGTGCTTTCCTGTAGGGAAATCTTTCCCAGCTCAAGGTTTTTTTGCAGTTTGACCAGTTGGTACCAGTTTTCATAACCCACAAAACCAATAGTCACCAGATATTCACCGGCCTTTAATCCATCAATTTTAAAATTTCCATCAAAGTCTGTTACATTTCCTTTGATCAATGTAGAATCTTTTGGGTTTTGCACCATGACAGATGCCCCTGGAAAAGTCATTTCATCCGTGGCACTTTGAACCGTGCCTGAAATGTTAAGGTTTTGGGAAAATACAGAGCTGGAAATGAAAAGGAGAAAGCTAAGTAAAAATGTAAATCTCATTATTTTGAGGCTGCTAATTTATTCTATAAAAAACGTCACAAATACAGCAAATCAGCAAGAGGTGAAAGACATCTCTTTTTGCTACAGTCGCTTGTTCCGATAGTTTAACAAATACCACGCCTAAAACCATTTGACAGTAAATAATAAGAAAAAAATAATATCCAGCAATGTGCAATGTACAGTTGTACGATCTGTAAAGGATTTTATTAGTATAAACATTTCTTCTTAAAGCGCAGGGTATGAGCGATTTATATTTTTTTGTAAAAAAAATTGAATGCCGGATAACCATGGGCAAACTTTTTTGTGTATTCCTATCAACGGGTTAGAAAGATGATGCATAAGACGGCTGGAAGCTTCCCTGATTCAGCGGGATGCAAGCAGAGGCTCTGCGGACAAGGAGGGATGAACCCAAAAATAGAGATGGTATGAACAAAGAACTAATTGATAAATTTTTGCGCAACGAATGTTCCCCTGAAGAAGAGCAGCAGGTGAGCCAATACCTGCTGGAAAGCCAGGATGGAGAGGATATTCAGCAGTTGATGCAGCATGTATGGGATGCACAGGATGACGAAACAGAAAATGATGTAGATAAGAAACGGTTGTTTGAAGGCATCATTAATGACATCATTGATGAAAAAGTGCCAACCATTGATGTTCACCAAAAAGCGTTAGCGGAATCTCCTGTAAAGGACAAATTGCACCAAATGAGTGTTGCCAACCGATGGGTGAAAGTGGCGGCTGTTATCCTGCTCGCACTTGGATTGACGTATGTCTTTTATTCCATGAATGAAACGACGGTAACCCCGGTACAAGTAGCATCGGAGATAGAGAAGTACAACCCATCCGGTCAAAGGTCCAGGATAGTATTGAGGGATGGTACTAAAATCTTTTTGAATGCCGAGAGCAAAATCACCTATTCAGACCAGGAATATGGTGTTGAGTTTCGTGAGGTTTATCTGGAAGGGGAGGCCTACTTTGAGGTGGCCAAAAACCCTGATGTACCATTTTTGGTAAAAACGGCCAAACTCTCCACAACGGCCCTTGGTACTGCCTTCAATGTGAGGGCCTTTAAAGATGAAAATAGGACACAGGTTTCGCTGGCAGAAGGAAAGGTAAAAGTCGTGCAAATGGGGGAAACGCGGGAAGCGTCTGCCGGCATTATTCTTTCACCGGATGAAGAAGTCATTTTCGAAAGCGACAATATGAGCAAGAGGGCTTTTGACCCCAACAGGGTGCTGTCATGGAAAGATGGTGTCATTTATTTTCAGGAAACGGATTTTCAGGAAGCCATTGAGACGCTGGAAAGGTGGTACAACGTGAAATTCGAAATTCGAAACCTTGAAAATTTGGATGGGCTGAAAGGCACAGGGACTTTTAAAAATGAGACACTGGAAAATGTCCTAAAAGCACTGAGCTACTCACTGGAATTCAAATATGAAATAAATCAGGATAACGTAATAATTAACTTTTAACATTATGAGAAAAAGTATGATAGTACCTTAAAAAGAAACCCCGAATATTAGATATCCGGGGCTGATACTATTCCTGAATGCACATCCGTCAAAATGAAAATTCGGGAATATTGAATTGCAAAACTTTTGTTTCACAAAACCTTACAAAGGTATGAAAATTAAATTTGTACGATTAATAATTATGGCCATAAAAATCTCTTCTTATGGTTTGATGACCCAGGTGTTCTTCTTGAGCATGGTTTATGCTTCGGACATAAATGCTCAATACAGCAGCGCCCAGGAAACAATGATCAACATTTCTGTTGAAAACAATTCTATCCTGGAGACATTCAGGATAATAGAAGCCGAAACCGACTTTAAGTTTTACTACAAAAAGGGTGTTTTGGACAAGGATATCCGCATGACAATGGGAGAGCGCAGGGCAAGAAAAGTCTCTGATATCCTCCTGGAAATTTCCCGAACTGCCAAGCTAAAATTCAAGCAAATTAACAATGTAATTGCTGTGTCTAAAATGGCCCATTCGGATTCGCAGGAAGACAATGACCGCCTGAAGATTGTAGTGGAAGCCGATGTGGAAATTTCGGGAACCATTACCGATGCAGACACAGGAGAGGGACTGCCAGGTGCCACCGTGCAGTTGAAAGGCACCCAAACGGGTACGGTATCTGATATCAATGGCCTGTTTAGAATAAGTGTACCTGACAATGCAACTACACTGGTGGTAAGCTATATCGGGTACGACCAGACTGAAATAGATATTACCGGAGGAGCAGTACAAAACATCAATGTTAGCCTGAAGGAATCGGCAGCAGCGTTGGACGAAGTAGTGGTGACTGCACTGGGTATTGAAAGGGAAAAGCAATCCCTTGGATATGCAGTGCAGGAACTGGACGGGGAAAACCTCAACCAGGCCAGGGAAACGAACTTCACCAACGCCCTGGCTGGCAAAGTAGCTGGCCTCAATGTACAGTCAAATGCAGGTGTGGGCAGTTCCACCAGATTGATACTTAGGGGCGAGTCTTCACTCGGTATCAATGGCAACCAACCCTTGTTTGTGGTAGATGGAGTGCCTATTAGTAATGAAATCGCCAACTTCACCTCTGCGGATTATGGCAATGCTGCATCAGAAATCAATCCAGCCGATATTGAAAGTGTCAACGTACTGAAAGGACCAGGTGCAGCAGCCCTTTATGGATCGCGTGCCGCCAATGGAGTCATCGTAATCACAACCAAGTCCGGAAAGAAAAACAAAGGACTGGGGGTCTCTTTCAATACTTCCTTCACATCAGAAGAAATATTGAGGTTGCCAAAGTTTCAAAACGAATTTGGAGGAGGCAACAATGGGGTATTTGAAGGGTCAAATTTTGGGTATTCAGCTGGTATCTACCCTAATGGGATTCAGGATGGGTACGACGAAAGTTGGGGGCCAAGGTTAAATTTTGGTCCAAACAGATCCCAATTTGATTCACCAACCACAGGAGGTTTTAGAGGTGGGGATGTGCATTTGACCAACAGGGGGCATGTAATACCCACACCATGGGTGTCTCAACCTAGCAACGTTGAAGACTTTTTTGAAACAGGACATACTGTATTTTCCAACGTGGCTGTTACAGGTGGCAATGATGCAGGGTCTTTCCGTGTATCCTATACACGCACCGATCAAAAGGGAATTGTTCCCAATAACGATTTGCAAAGGAATACACTGGCCCTTAATACCAGGTACAAGCTCACAGACAAGTTTTCTGCCGCTGTGAAAATGAGCTACATCAAAACCGAAAGTACCAACCGACCAGACCAGGGATATGGAAGAAATACCCCCATGTATTTTATGCTTTGGATGACCAGGCAGGTCAACATGAACAGCCTGAGGAACTACTGGCAGCCAGGGCTGGAAGGGGTACAGCAGTACCAGTACAACTATGGTGAAAACCACAACAACCCCTTCTTTTACCAGTATGAAAATACCAGTGCACAATCGAAGGACAGGTTGATGGGCAATGTGTCCCTTACCTATGATTTCACTGATAACCTTAGCCTGACCGTACGAAGCGGAACAGACATTTATAAAGACAACAGGCCCACAAGAAATGCTGTGAGTACTGTGAATGTCCCGATGGGTTCATATCGTGAAGTAGATATCTTTTTTGAAGAACGGAATACGGACATGTTGCTGTCTTATGACCTGAAGGCCGATGGCGATTTTGGGTTAAAAGTTTCCGCCGGAGCAAACAGGATGGATCAAAAGATCAATTCTGTTAGCAGTTTTGCACCACAGTTGTTATCCCCGGGGATATACAGCTTGGGTAACTCTGCTGCTGCTTTGTCTATTTACCAAAGCAGAACTACCAAAAGGATCAACAGTGTATATGGGCTCGCCCAGATGGATTACCAGAATAAGTTGTTCATGGATATTACAGCCAGGAATGACTGGTCAAGTACTCTACCGTCCAACAATAACTCATATTTCTACCCATCGGTTTCTACAAGTGCGTTGTTCAATGAAATTTTCGAACTACCCTCTTTCATCGACCTGCTGAAGCTACGTGCAGGATGGGCCGAAGTAGGGAAAGATACCGGGCCATATCAATTGTACAACGCATACAATGTAGGGCTGCCTTTTGGCTCAACACCAGTGTTGTCTGAAACTTCAGCACTAAAAAACCCCGACTTAAAACCCGAATCGATCAACACTTATGAATTCGGGTTGGAATTTTCCTTGTTCAAAGACAGGTTAGGTATGGATATCACTTACTACGATATTCGCTCCAGGGATCAGGTGATCAATATTCCATTGTCCCAAACCACCGCTTATACCTCCAGGGTGATCAATGCCGGGGAAATAAAAAATACAGGGTTTGAAGTGATGTTGAGGGGTACACCTCTGAAACTCGACAATGGGTTTAAGTGGAATGTAAATGTGAATTTCTCCAAAAACAGAAGCGAAATTGTTGAGCTGACAGAGGGTATCAATGCCGTGGTACAATCTGCTCCTGGAGAGGATGCCACATTGGAAGCCAGGGTTGGTGAAAGAATGGGGGCATTGTATGGTCCGGGATTTGAAAGGGTAGAAAGCGGACCGCTAAAAGGAGAGATCATCATAGGTGCCAATGGCGAACCAATAAAAACCACCAGTCCCATATACCTTGGGAATTTCAATTCTGATTGGACAGCAGGTGTGATCAATGAATTTTCCTACAAAGGCTTTTATGCCAGGGCACTGCTGGACATTAGACAGGGAGGAATTTTTATCTCCAGGTTTTACAACAAAGCCATGGGCGCAGGGCAACTGGAAGAAACTGCCATCGAAAGGGGGGCACGTGCACCAGGAACAGAGTATGACGGATTGTACTATCATGCAGGCGCAGCTGATAATGGTGATGGCACTTACAGCCAAAACCTGATAAGTACCGATGGTACTGCGAGCGAAGGTATTTATGGCACCACAGCCAGAAACTTCTACAAACGATACCATGACCACAATTCTGAGTCGCAGGTATTTGACGCCTCTTATGTGAAACTGAGGGAAGTAGCTATTGGGTACAACCTACCCAACAGCCTGATGGGAAGTTTGCCTTTCAGGGATGTGAGGATATCCATTTCCGGTAGAAACCTCAAACTCTGGACAGACAATCCTCATTTTGATCCGGAAGGAGCCGTGGCAACTACAGGTTCAGGTTTGATTCCAGGATTTGAAAACATGAGTTTGCCATCAACCAGAAGCTGGGGGTTCAACATCAATTTTAGGCTTTAAAAAAAATACCGAACATGAAAAAGATATTTAATAAGATAATCGTAGTTCTGTTGGTATTTCAATTCATATCAACGGGATGCCAAGATGGTTTTGAAGAGATAAATACCAATCCCAACCAGACTGAAATAGTGACTAATCCTGGGTTGCTGCTACCAGGAGTGATTAAGAGCAGCATGAGTGATTATTTTACCGGGGCATGGAGAAGGGGAAATGTGGTGGCAGATTACCTGGCCAATCAGTTTGTGAGTGCTTTTGACTGGACGCCTAATGAAGCTACCGAATATTTCTTATGGACATATTACGACAGGCTGAGGGACCTCAACGGGGTGGCGCAGATTGCCGAAGAAAGAAACCTGAAAAATTATCAGGGGGTGGCACTGGTACTCAAGTCTTTTTTGTTCCAGAATATGACTGATATCTATGGCGATATTCCATATTCAGAAGCAGGCAAAGCCAAAAGCGATGGTATAAACTATCCCAAATACGACACGCAGGAGGAGATATACAATGGAATCCTGAGTGATTTGGAACAGGCCAACTCTTTGCTTTCAACCAACAATGAACCGGTAACGGGTGATATTTTGTACAATGGTGACATCCTGAAGTGGAAGAAGTTTGCCAATTCGTTGCGCCTGAGGTGCCTGATCAGGATATCTGGTAGAAAAGACCCATCAGCAGCTATGCAGCAGATACTGGGTGATCCAACAACCTATCCAATATTCGAAACCAACGATGATCAGGCTGCCTTACAATACCTGGATCAGCTTGGAAATGAATACCCACGATTCAGGTCGGCAGTAGGCCAGTTTGTAACATCCACACATGCTTCTAAAACCATGGTGGATATCCTACAAGGAATCAGTGATCCCAGGCTGTATGTGTTTTGCCTGCCAACCGAAAGTACGGCCGGTAGTGCCAATCCCGAATATGTAGGAGTACCCAATGGCATAGCTGGTGAAGACCAGTACAACGGTGGGCCGGCCAACCAATCCAATGCCGGATTGATATGGGCTCCTTACGATTACGACCCGGAATTGGCATCTCCCAACGCTGTACAAAGCGTGCTGATGACCTATTCGGAAGTACAGTTGATCCTGGCTGAAGCCGCCGAAAAGGGTTTCATTGCCGGAGATGCGGAAGCGCTCTATCTGGAAGGCATCCAGGCACAATTCGACTACTATGCCAGCAGGATTCCTGACAATTTCACTTTTCCAACTGCCGCAGATGTGCAGCCAGATCCTTCATATTTTACGCAAGGGGATGTGGCCTACTCTGGTACCAAAGAGGAAAAGCTGGAAAAAATTGCCCTTCAAAAATGGCTGACCCTGTTCAACAACGGATTTGAAGGATGGTCTGAATGGAGGCGTACAGGAGTGCCCAATATTGTGGCAGGCCCTGCCAGCCTTGGATTTGTTCCGGTCAGGCATTTGTATCCCCTCACCGAGCAGGGTTTGAACAAGGCCAATTACGATGCTGCTGTAGCCAGGCAGGGAGCCGATAACACCCAGACCAAGGTATGGTGGGATGTCGATTAATCTTAAAATTTTAGAATTATGAAAAGAATATTAATAATAGTCAGCAGCATGATCATGCTGCTGACCAGATTAAGTTTTGCCCAGGGACCAATCGTGTACCTTCCCCTTGATTCGGATTTGAATGATACCAGTGGGAATAACCTGCATGCAACTAACGGCGGTACCGCAGATGCCGAATTTGTGAATGATGGGGAACGAGGAGATGTGGCTTTCTTTCCTTTGGCATCCCACGCCCAACTTCCGCTTGACCCGAAACTGGATTTTGGTGCCAACGATTTTTCATTCGCCTTTTGGGTGAAAATAGATAACAACACACTATCTACTACCAGCGATCCTGCCATCATCAGCAATAAAGACTGGGGCAGTGGAAGCAATACCGGTTTTGTGTTGGCGCTGGATGGTGCCGGAGTGGTAGGCGAGCACCAGTGGACTGTGAATGTGGCAGACGACCATGCCGACAACAACAGGCTGGATTGGGATGCGGATGATAATTCCACCCCCAATCTGGTGGACAATTCCTGGCATTTTGTAGCGGTAGTGTTCGATAGGGATGCTACTATGAATGTTTATTTCGATGGTGAATTGAAACAAAGTGATGCGGCTGCAGATTCTAAAGATTTGTCATTGCTCCAGGGTAATTTATCGGACCCGGCTTTGCCTTTTACCATTATGAATGATGCCACAGGGGCCTACAATCAGTCAAGGGATTTTGAAGCATCGTTGGATGATATCCTGATCTACGACAGGGTGATCAGTGCTGCGGAAGTTGCGGATTTACATGCCAACGGCTATTCGATTGACCCGGCACTTGGAGCTTCGGTTTACCTGCCATTTGACAGTGACTTGAATGACGCCAGTGGCAATGACCTTCACGCCACCAACGGTGGTACAGCAGATGCTGAGTTTGTAAAAGATGGAGTAAGGGGCGATGTGGCCTTCTTTCCCGTGGCATCACATGCCCAACTTCCGTTGGATCCAAAACTGGATTTTGGTGCCAACGATTTTTCCTTTGCCTTTTGGGTGAAAATAGATAACAACACATTATCTACTACCAGTGACCCTTCCATCATCAGCAATAAGGATTGGGGCAGTGGAAGCAATACTGGTTTCGTATTGGCACTAGATGGTGCCGGAGTGGTAGGCGAGCATCAGTGGACGGTAAATGTAGCCGACGACCATGCCGACAACAACAGGCTGGATTGGGATGCGGATGATAACGCTACTCCCAATCTGGTGGACAATTCCTGGCATTTCGTCGCAGTGGTGTTTGATAGGGATGCTACTATGAACGTTTATTTCGATGGTGAATTGAAACAAAGTGATGCTGCCGCAGACTCTAAAGATTTGTCATTGCTCCAGGGCAATTTATCAGACCCGGCCTTGCCCTTTACCATCATGAATGATGCCACGGGTGCCTACAACCAATCCCGTGATTTTGAGGCCTGGATTGATGATTTACGCATCTGGCCTGGGAAAGCCCTAAGCACCGGAGAAGTAGAAGACGTGTACAATTTCGTAAAGGATGATGGTGGGCCTGATTTATCGTTTGGAGCCAATGTGTATCTTCCTATGGACGCTGACCTCAATGATGCCAGCGGAAATGGGATCAATGCGGTAAATGCAGGTACAGAAGATGTTGTTTTTATCCAGGACAATCAAAGGGGTATGGTGGCTGAATTTCCAGTTGCAGCCCATGCGCAGATACCTGTAAGCGACCTTGATTTGGACGAAGGTGATTTTAGCTGTTCCTTTTGGGTGAAAATAGATGCAGGGGTATCAATAGCCAGTGACCCTGTGATTATCGGAAACAAAGACTGGGGCAGTGGTGGCAACCCTGGTTTTCTGGTAGCCCTGGATGGTGCCAGGGTGCAGGGTGAACACCTGTGGACAGTGAATGTATCTGATGGTGCCGGTGGACGGTTGGATTGGGATGCCGATGACAACAGCACGCCCGACTTACAGGATGGTTCGTGGCACATGGTGACTGTGGTAATGGATCGTGATGATAAAATGAACATTTATTTTGATGCAGAACTAAGGCAAAGCGATGAAGCTGCGGATTCTAAAGACCTGAGTCTGGTGCCTGGAAGTTTGAGTTCAGGATTGCCCTTCACCATTATGCAAGACGCTACAGGTGGATATGGGGCTGATTTTTCAGCACTCATCGACGATGTAAGGATTTGGAAAGGAAAAGCGCTGACCGCAGCGGAAGTGTTGGAGGTTTACAGTCCGTTGGACAAAAGTTATGAAGCAAGTGTATTCCTTCCATTAAACAATGACCTGAGTGATTTCAGTGGAAATGGCTTGAGTGCCTCAGACGCTGGAACACAGGCCACCACCTTTGTGGTTGACCAGGATAGAGGCGATGTAGCGTTTTTCCCGGCAGCCGCACATGCCCAATTGCCACTGGACAGCAAATTAGATTTTGGAACAGAAGACTTTTCAGTTGCTTTTTGGGTGAAAATAGACAACACCACTTTCCCTGATTCTGACCCGGTTATAGTGGGCAACAAAGACTGGGGTAGTGGTGGCAATCGTGGTTTTCTTGTCGCATTGGATGGTGCTGGGGGAGTTGGCAACCACCTTTGGACTGTAAATGCTGCCGATGGAGATGGGGGCCGATTGGATTGGGATGCCGACGACAATAGCACCCCGGATCTGGTGGACAACAAATGGCATCTCGTGGCAGTAGCATTCGATAGGGATGCCACTATGAATGTTTATTTCGATGGTGAACTCAGGCAGAGTGATGAAGCTGCAGATTCCAAAGACCTTACCCTGGCTACAGGGGACATGGCACCTGATAACTTGCCTTTTACCATCATGCAAGATGCCACTGGAGCTTATGGGGCTGATTTTGAAGCTTTCATTGACAATGTGCGCATCTGGAACAGGGTGGTAACCCCCACCGAGGTGCTAAAGATATTTAACGAAGATGAAGGAAATGGTGCCAATAAGAATACAGAGCCCGAAGGAATTGTACTGGTGGTAGAAGACCTGGAAAAGCAACCCTTCAGTATGTACCCTAACCCGATCAGAAATGGATGGTCCAAGTTTAATTTTAGTCTGGACCAAGCTTCGCAAGTGTACCTGACCATTTACAATCAATCAGGAATGATTGTAGAAGAATTGGTAAATGAAAGGTTGCAACCTGGTAGTCATTCCATAGAATGGAATGCATCTGGCAACCAATCCGGTATGTATTATTACAGGTTGCAAGGATCAAACTTGCAGCATTCGGGCAAAATCATCCTCACCAGATAACCTGTAGTTATGAGGAGTTTAATCAATTTAAATTTTGAAGAAATGAAAAAATTAAATCTAATATACATATCGATCATGCTGGTGTTTATGTCAGGATTGACGAGTTGCGAAGAAGAGCCCATCGCCGGCCCTGTAGAATTAACACTCACTGATAGTCAGTTGGCAGCAGTGAGCATGCGTGGCACCTGGGGGCAGGCTTCTAACGTAACACTACCACCAGGCACTACGGATGGCGTGCTGGACAAGCTGTCGTTGAAATTTTCCATAACTGATGATTACGAACCCGATGCTTTTGAAGGAGTGGGGGAAATAGCGATGGAATATTTATTCAAACCAGGAACTGGCAAGTGGAAATGGGTTGATGGCTCAATCACCCAAATCGAGCTGATGGGTGTAAGCCCCGTCACACTGATAGACATCAAGGATGAGGGGCAAAGCATCAGGCTGAGCTTTACTTACAATGGTGACGAAGGAGATGGGGGAAGGGTATCCGCAGTTGGCCAATATGGGGTAACACTGAAAAAAGTTGCACCATAAAATAACGTGAATTCGAGGTTTAACATGGCTACAATCAATTACGATCGTCATTTCGGAATTTTTATCCTTAAATTTTAAAAAGGATAAAAATATCCGTAATCTCATTTTTAGATGCCTGATAAAATATGTCTTTTAAGAAAATTAAGACATATTTTTCTGGCATGACGTTCATTTTGTTCATCGAACTGACGTTAAAATACCAGCCTGACTTTAACCTGAATTACTTTTTATTTATTCAAGTATATGTTTCCCCGCTCTCTTGTATCTCCACGATGGGGGCAGGAAGCGGGGATTTTTTTGATAAACCTTAACGCAGGTTCTAATTTGAGAAGGGTCTTACATGGTCTGATAACGCTCACCTTCAGTAAAACTTAGATTGAATTAAATGGTGTGGTTTTCAAGGCCAATTGCAAAGCTTTGCATAAAATTATCCCTGAAAAACCATCCTTAATGGTATTAAAATAACAATATTCGTAAGCCTTATGCCATTTGGAATGATGTCATCAAGGCTGGGAAATACTTAAATCATCTTATGAGAAAACACCCGATACTCACCAAAAGTAGAATTGAAATCTTTCTTGAGAAATTGAAAGATTCATACTATTTACATCCGGTAAATCTGGAGGTGGGCTATTTCAAATCTCAGGAACCTGTGGTTTTTGAGGATCAAAAAAATAAAACCTTTAAACCCATATCGGTTGGGGAAAAATGGGGCAGTGAATTTGATTGTGCCTGGTTCAAGCTAAATGGAAAAATCCCTGATAGTTTTAAAAACAAAGAGGTTGTTGCGCTGATCAATTTGGGTGGAGAAGTATGCATCTATGACGAGAGTGGACAGGCAGTTCAAGGGCTTACCAACAAAAGGATTGGCCATGAATTTGACGAAGCTGAAATAAAACGCCGTGTTTACCTGGTGGATAAGGCCAAAGGAGGCGAAGCGATCAACCTGCTGATGGACGTAGGTGCCAACAACATCATGGGCATAGCCGACCACAATGGAACCATCATTGCCGATGGGATTGTCAACCAGGCAGAGGTAGCCATTTTCAATAGACAAGCCTGGCAGCTCTTTCTTGATTACGACCTGCTTTATCAGTTGCAGTCACTGTTGGACGAAAACTCAAGACGCAAAAAACTGATAATATATGCTTTGAATGAAGTAATCAACAACTATGGGGATGGCAGTGATAAGAATATAAAGCAGTGCAGGCAAATATTGGCTGTAGAACTGAACAAGAAGGCCAATGCGTCGGCCATGAAGGTGAGTGCCATCGGGCACGCCCATATTGACATAGCCTGGTTGTGGCCATTGCGAGAAACTGTAAGAAAAACGGCCCGCTCATTTTCGACTGCTTTGAAAATGATGCAGGAATACCCTGAGTATAAGTTTGGGGCCAGCCAACCCCATCTGTACCAGATGGTGAAAGACCACCACCCGGAATTGTACGGGCGCATCAAAAAAGCCGTGAAAGCCGGCAAATGGGAATGCCAGGGAGGGATGTGGGTAGAAGCCGACTGCAATGTGAGCGGTGGGGAAGCCCTTGTAAGACAAATACTCTACGGCAAGAAGTTTTTCAAAGAAGAGTTTGATCAGGAAGTGGACAACCTTTGGCTGCCTGATGTATTTGGCTATAGCGCCGCACTGCCGCAGATATTGATCAAGTCTGACATCAACTACTTCATGACACAAAAAATATCGTGGAACCAGTTCAACCGTTTTCCCCACCATACTTTTATTTGGGAAGGACTGGACGGAACTCCGATTTTTTCCCATTTCCTTTGCAACGATACCTACAATTCCAATTGCTCGCCTGAAAATATACGGATGTTTGAAACAGCCAATCAGGATGCTGACAGGACAGAGCATGCATTGTTATTGTATGGAGTAGGTGATGGAGGTGGAGGCCCGGACCGCAAGCACATAGAAAGGTTGAAGCGTATGCAGGACCTGGAAGGCCTGCCTAAAATAGAATTGGAATTTGCACGTGATTTTTTCCCAAAAGCGGCATCTACAGCCAGGGACCTTCAAAGATGGAGAGGGGAGTTGTACCTGGAATACCACCGCGGAACGCTCACCACACAGGCATTGGTAAAAAAGAAAAACCGGCAACTAGAAATCCTTATTCGGGAGGTTGAATTTTTGTATGCCCAGTTTGGTAGGAAAGAATACCCACAAGACGACCTGGAAAGAATCTGGAAAATCATATTGCTGAACCAGTTCCACGACATTATTCCCGGTTCATCTATCAACAGGGTGTACAAGGAATGCCACGAGCAATATGATCAGGCTATTGGAGAATTGCTCGAATTAAGAAAAAAAGGGGAGGCCAAGCTGGCTGAAAATGCAGCCCACAACCAAATGGATAGCAAACAAGGCCTATTGGTGTACAATAGCCTGAGTTGGGATAGGGAAGAGATAGTGGAAATACCTGAAGGTCGGGTGAGAATAAAAGTACCCTCCATGGGCTACACAGTTTTGAATGCCCAATTGGGCAATGAAACCCTCAATAGCTTAAAGGTTTCGGAAAAATCTATTGAAAACGAACTGCTGAAGGTTACTTTCAATTCCAAAGGACTCATTGCATCTATTTACGACAAAGAAATGGACCGTGAAGTACTGGCCGATGGGCAATTCGGCAATGTATTCAAGCTTTACGATGATGAACCGATCACTTATGAAGCCTGGGATGTAGATATTTATTATGAAGAAATCCCACCGACCGAGCCCCAGCTGGTTTCAAAACATGTCATGGAGCAAAGTGATCTGAAAGTTTCACTTGCTCTGAAGTTTAAAGGTGAAAACTACGAGCTTGACCAAATCATAAGCCTCTCTCCAGGTTCAAAAAGGATTGACTTCCAAACCACGGTAGATTGGGCTACAAATCAGAAAATGTTGCGGGTAGAGTTTCCTGTGGATATCAAAGCACAACAGGCCACATTCGAAATCCAATATGGGCATGTCAAACGCAATACCCACAGCAATACGAGCTGGGACATGGCACAGTTTGAAGTAGTAGCCCACAAATGGGCAGACCTTTCCCAACCTAACTATGGGGTGGCTTTGATCAACGACTGTAAATATGGCCATAAGATAAAAGACAATATAATGAGCCTCAATTTATTGAGGTCGCCCAAATCCCCCGATCCTGAGGCAGACATGCATGTGCATGAATTCAAATATGCCCTGTTTCCGCATACGGGGGACCACTTAGCCGGTAGCGTCGTTCAGCAAGCCTACGAATTCAATTATCCGATGAAGGTGATCCCATATTTCGGAAAAGTAAATGGTGACGGGCAATCTTATTCTGGATTTAAGTTGAGCCATGAGAATGTGATCCTGGAATCTTTAAAAAAAGCCGAAAATTCGGATGATGTGGTGTTAAGGTTGTACGAGTCTCATGGTACCGACACCAGCCTTGAGCTGGAAATCAGCGAAGAGGTTCAAACTGCCTGGCTGACTAATCTTATAGAAAAGGAAGTTTCCGAATTAAAAGTACATGGGGGGAAGTTAAAATTGAACTTCAAACCATTTGAGATACACACTATAAAACTGACATTCAATTGACCAGGTTCAAACCTTTCTGCGAAGTGGGTAGGCATTAAGCTACCAGATGAAAGTAGGTCTTTGAATGAACTAAAACTACAAACTATGCATGTCATTGATTACACTATTGTTGGGGTTTATTTGCTCAGTATTGTTCTTGTTGGGCTTTATCTCAAGGGCAAGGCCTCATCCGATATTGAGTCTTATTTTCTCGGGAGCCGCAACATACCCTGGTGGGCACTAGGGGCCTCAGGTATGGCCTCCAACACGGACATAGCCGGCACTATGATTGGGGTTGCACTGGTTTATGCCATGGGCACGGCCGGTTTTTTCATTGAGATCAGGGGAGGAGTTGTGCTGGTGTTGGCCTTTTTTATGATTTTCATGGGAAAATGGACAAGACGATCACAGGTGATGACTTCAGCAGAATGGATGCGCTATCGTTTTGGGGCAGGGAAACAGGGTGATACAGCCAGGATTTTAAGTGCCATTGCCAATATACTCTTCACCATAGCCATGGTCAGCTACTTTGCCATTGGGGCGGGTAAGTTTGCCGGTGAATTTTTGGGTATTGATTGGAAAATCGCAGCACTGCTGATGGCCGGACTGGCTTTGACTTACACGGTGGCCAGTGGGCTCTACGGGGTAGTATGGACAGATGTATTCCAGGGAGTGTTAATATTTGGTGCAATAGTTTTCGTTTGTGTCAAAGCGATCACTACAGTGACACTCCCCGAAGTATTTTCCACTTCTGTTCCATTGGCTGATGGTACTTTTCAGACCATCCAGATGAAACTATCGGATTGGTCCAGGATCACACCACCCACCACTATGGATCTCCCAGGTGTTTATTCTATGTACAATTTGTTTGGATTGGCCATCACTTTCTACCTTTTCAAAATTGTGCTTGAAGGCAGCAGTGGGGGCAATGGCTACATGGTGCAGAGGTACCTCTCTTCCAAAAGTGACAGGGAGGCCGGACTGTTGTCACTTCTATGGACACTCTTGCTTACGTTCAGGTGGCCACTGATCATCTCATTCGCCATGCTCGGCATACACTATGGTATGAACAACACTGTAATCGCCGATCCCGAATTGGTACTACCAACTGTACTTCAAAACTACCTGCCAATAGGCATAAAAGGAGTGCTCGTAGCAGCATTTATGGCAGCAGCCATGTCCACATTCGATTCTACAGTCAATGCCGGAGCGGCATTTTGGGTACGCGACCTCTACCAGGCATTTATCAATCCCGAGGCTTCAGAGAAAAAATTAATCCTACAAAGCCGGATCGGTTCTATAGGCATAGTGGTATTAGGGCTGCTCTTCAGCTTTTCTGTGTCCAATATCAACGATGTATGGGGGTGGATATCTATGGGTATTAGTGCGGGCTTGTTTGTGCCTCAAATACTACGGTGGTATTGGTCCAGGTTCAATGGTTACGGGTACGCTATAGGCACCTTTACAGGGATCGTAGTGGCAGTACTGCTCCGATTGGTCGGAGGCCAAATCCCGGAATACTATTTCTTTATTGTGGCCAGCCTGAGTTCACTGCTGGGTTGCGTGGTGGGTACATACCTCACCCCCGAGACGGAGCGGGGGGTATTGGAGAATTTTTACAAAACCACCAGACCTTTTGGGCTTTGGGGCTCGATAAAAAATGTTTTTCCTGAAAGCGTCAGGTCAAAGATCAGAAAGGAAAATCAAAGGGATATTATTTCTACCGTCATTGCCATTGTTTGGCAGTTGTCGTTGTTCCTGTCTGGTATGATGTTGATACTTGGACACTGGGAAAAATTATCAGCACTGTTGATTGTGTTTTTGGTGGCATCAGTGTTTCTGTATTTCAATTGGTACAGGCACTTATCCGATGAAGTGAATTATGATGGTGAAGTCAAATTGTAAATTAACCATTCCATGAAATATTTCACCTTTCTTAAATTGAGCTTGGTTGTATTCATGATTTTGCCTTCAGAGACGGCAACAGCACAAGACAGGCCGTTGGAGATTGTGGTGCACCGTGGAGCCAATAACCTGGCCCCTGAAAACACGATGGCTTCTACGCTGAAATGTATAGAAATGGGTACCGACTATGTAGAGGTGGACATTAGGATGAGCAAGGATGGAGTATTTTATATTTTGCACGACAAAACCCTCGACAGAACTACCAATGGCAGTGGTTTGATCAACGAAACCCTCTCGACGGATATTGACAAACTTGATGCAGGTTCATGGTTTGGGGCAGGCTTCAAAGGAGAAAAGGTGCCCAGGTTGAGGCCATTTCTGGAAAGAGTAAAAGGAAAGACCAAAATCTATTTTGATGTGAAGGATGCTGATTTGGAACGGCTTATTGCCATGGTGTATGAAACAGGTTTCGAAAAGGACTGCTTCTTTTGGTTTGGTGATGATGCCCAGGCAATTAAATTCAGGGAACTCGACCAGAAATTGCCCTTGAAAATGAACGCCAGCAGCGTAGCTGAATTGAACAAAGTATTGGCTTACAACCCGCAGATTATCGAATGCAATGTGGCCGTGATGGAAGGTAAATTTGTAAAAACCTGCAAAAAGAACAAGTTGAAGCTGATGGCCTATGGCGAAGATTCTGTAGAAGAGTATCAAAAAGCTATCGATTCACCGGCTAGCATGATCAACCTCAACAAACCCGAATTGATGCTGGAAATGATGAAGTAGGGAACATCAGGTTTAAAGACTTACTTTTACAAGCGCCATATGAAATATGCTGGGTATTAAAATCTAAGGGTGATTTTATGAATTAGGCTATTAATGAAAATTGAAATTGAAAAAAGGAATCGTCATCTGGTTCTTGAACAAGGAGGGAGGGCGATAAATTGGCGAGCGGGTGAGCGGAATGGCCTTGAGCGTTAAATTTATCATGATTTTTGCCTACTTTTCATCTAGGAAAAGTAGGTGCCCCTCCGGCATAAGGAGGAAAGAGTAACAGAGCAGAGGGCTTACAGGTCTGGCATGTGGCCAGGTAGGTGGTGAAGGATAAAAGCAATTACCCACTATAAACCACATAGAACGCTTTTAAAGTAATTGGAATTAGAAAAAGTTAAGCTCATTTTGTCTTGACTACTTTGGTTTTGTAATTTTATCACGCTTCTGTAAAAAGAATGAAATGAGAACAATGAGAAATGTTTTGATGCTGTTTTTAGGATGGGCTTTATATGCGTGCACATCTAAACCCGAAAAAGACCAGGGTGGGCTGACTATTCAACTCCAGCGCTTTCCCTATTTACAAACCGCTCAAGCCGACAGTATCAGTATTCTTTGGAGAACAGATATAGGCACACAATGCGAAGTGAAATACCGGCTCAAAGAGGCTGACAAGTGGATGAAGACAACTGGAAAGGTGATTTCACGAAATGACAGTGTCCGGGAAAATATGGTGACGATCAAAGGATTGAGGAATGGGGAAACCTACCTGTACAAGGTATTTACTGATGGCCAGGAACTGGCGTTAGGAAAAGACCTGCAGTTCAAGTCGGCCTTGAGGCCTACCGATTCGGTATTTACTTTTTATGCAGCAGGGGATATAGGAGAGTCGGTGGAAGACGGAGGTACACCGGACAAGTTGGCCCAAGCCATTTGGGAACGAAATCCATCATACCATCATGGTTTGCTTTTGGGTGATATCATTTACCCTATCGGGGAGAGCTCCGGATATGACATTCATTTGTTTCCCTATTTTCAGGATGTATTTTCCCGGAGTACAGCATGGCCTATTCCGGGCAATCACGATTGGGGAAGTGATATTGAGACCAATTATGCACAACAATGGAAATTGCCTGGGAACGAACATTATTACAGTTTCGATCAGGGAAATGTCCATTTCATAGGACTCGATAGCAAAAATGGTGAATTTTACGAATTCGGCACGCAAGTAGCCTGGTTGGAAAATGACCTCAAAAAAGCCCAGGGTAATTACGACTGGATAGTTGTGTTTTTGCATCACAACGGAAAATCCTGCACCTACAAGGATGATTATGAAGCGGTGGTGAGCCTGTATCCATTGTTTGCACAATACAACGTGGACCTGGTACTCAATGGCCATGCCCATACATACGAACGCCTGAAACCAATGAACGGCATGGGAGAGGTGGTGCAAATCCCGGATGTTGACCACAATTCCTATCATAACCCGGAAGGTTTCATCAGCATAACTGCTGGTAGCGGCGGCAAGCTGCGGGGAGTGGGGTCTGATCCAAAAGCCTTCACGCCAGACCCATCCAATTGCCAATACCCGGATTTAGTGGCAGCTTATGACCACACGTGGGCCTTTCTGGAAATCGCCGTGAATGGAATGGCGATCAGTGCCAAGACCATCAGCGTCCAGAATGGCGAAGTGTTGGATGCATTTGTGATCAACAAAACGCTGTAGAGGCACCAGTAAAATTCTACAGGTTACTTCGAGCAACCTGTAGAATTCATGACGAGGAAAAATGTGTTCACAGGGTCTCCACCATAAATCACATAGATTCCATTTATTTCGAGTTTTCTTCCAAATTTATCCGGTTTTCTTAGACTGAAAATTTTGGTCAACCATAATTTTCCTATAGGAATATTCAGGGAAATCGTATAATGATTCGCCTTATTGGTGTTAAATAAGGGGTTTATACTAGGTTTTTTACCAATAGGGTTGGAATTTAAATTTATTCTTTTTAAAATTGGTCAACCAATTAATGGTAGATCAATTAAAGCCTTATGGAACTACTCAATAACTTTCAGGAAATAGTCATCGAAAAACCGGTTGATAAAATTATCAGCCAGATTAAAGATTTGATCACCAGCGGCCAGCTCAAACCAGGGGATAGACTACCCCCGGAACGCAAGCTTTGCGAGAAGCTGGGAACCAGCCGTACGTATGTAAGGGATGCCATCCGCAAGTTGGAGTTTTATGGTATTCTCAAAACACAACCCCAAAGTGGTACGGTGGTCGCAGGGCTTGGAATGACCGCCCTCGAAGGTTTGATCACCGATGTTTTGAAACTGGAGGGCGATGATTTCCATTCATTGGTTGAAAGCAGGGTCATACTGGAAGTGAACAGTGTGAAACTGGCAGCCAACCGCAGGACGTCAAAAGATATTGAGTTGCTGGAAGGGGCACTGGAAGCCTATAAAGATAAAGTGGCCTTGGGTGAATCCGGAATAGACGAAGATTTGATGTTTCACCTCAAAATTGCCGAAGCGAGCAAGAATGCGGTGCTCAAGTCGCTTATGTTGATTGTGACACCCGACATACTGTCTTATTTCCGCAAGCACCATGTATGTGAAGATGGACGCAACAAAAACGCCTATGAAGAACACATGGCCATACTGAACCACATCAAAAATAAGGATGGTAAACAAGCTGTGGAAATGATGAAACACCATCTGGATGACATCATCAACTACACAGAAACACTGGACAATAATCGTTGATTACAAAAAATAAACCACACGCTATGACAAACACTATTTGATAAAAACAAAATGGATCAGCATCAGATGCCAATCCATTTGAATAAGCAGGAAACTTCCCTCAATAAACAGCGACGTTGGCACGGAAACTGAAAAATCAAGAGGATACCCTACTGTTCTGCAAAACTAGACATTTCTACCCATAGAAAAAAGCAGTTCATTTAGCTAAAGTATCCTGCTTAGCGCAACTATATATTTTATTAAAACTAAAATGAACATGAAAAAAACAGTACAAATTACAAATTTCAGCAAGAGGTACATGTTACCGGGAAAAATCCTGGCAGCTGTTCTTTTGATGGCGGTTTCTTTGAGTGCTTTGGCGCAACAAAAAGTGACCGTATCAGGGAAAGTGACCTCAGCAGAAGGCGCATTGCCAGGTGTTTCTATTCTGGAACAAGGTACCCAGAATGGAGTCGTTACGGACCTGGAAGGAAACTACACTATCAACGCATCAGAGGAAGCTACTCTGGTCTTTACATTTATTGGATACAAACGAATAGAAGCACCCATCAACGGCCAGTCCCAAATTGACCTGGTGATGGAAGAAGATATCGAGCAACTGGAAGAGATAGTGGTGATCGGATACGGTACTCAAAAGAAGTCCCATTTGACGGGGGCAATATCAAAAGTGACCAACGAAAAGTTGGATCAATTACCAATTTCCAGGGTAGATGATGCTCTCATTGGTCAGGTATCCGGCGTGAATATACAAGCAACAAATGCAGAAGCAGGTGGTGCCCCTACCATTACCATTAGGGGTGTTGGATCCGTGACAGCAGATTCCGGGCCTGCCGTAGTGGTTGACGGGATAGTAGTAAGTGCAGACTTTCTCGGAAATTTAGACATGAACGACGTGGAATCTTTTGAGGTGTTAAAAGATGCAGCGTCTGCGGCTATTTATGGTAGCGAAGGTTCCAACGGCGTAATTTTGATAACTACAAAAAGCGGCCTGGAAGGGGAAACCAAATTTAGTTACCAAACTTACACAGGTATCAAGGAAGCGCACGGAAGCGATGATTATAGAAAGAGTGTAGCGGATTGGTTGGCTTTTGAACAAGCAGAAACCGGGTCGCTTTCAGAAGAATCCCTGTACATGCAAAAAATCGTTGAATTAACCGGTGTTGATAGAGACTGGCAAGATGTTTTCTTTGAAGGGGGAACTGTTACAAGCCATTCACTATCCGCAAGGGGAGGAAACAAAAATACGACATTCAGTACGGCCTTGAGGTACCTTCATGATGAAGGAGTAGTCATTACAGATGATTTCAAATTATATACTGCCAAACTTAAGGTAGATTCTAAATTGAACAACAAACTAAAGTTTGGGGTTAGTGTCACGCCTTCATACACCAAGCAAAGACAATTGCCAACATCTATACATAACCCAACACGACAATCGCCATGGTTGCCTATTTATCATACAGAGGAGTCACTTCAACTCATTGACCGGGGGTCTTATCCAAACGTCGGGGTTGGCGACTATTTCTTGGAAAACCACCTGATTGAGTTAGATTTTGATGGTGATGGCAGTGACACCCGTCCACGTACTTCTGGGGATTCAAACCCTTATCAGCAATACGTAGAGAGAGAGCACTACGAGTACAACACCAAGTTATATGCTTCAACTTATTTAAGTTGGAAAATCATGGATGGCCTGACAGCCAAAACATCCCTGGGAACTACTTTGGAACAAAGGAAGCGGGAAAGATATGATGGTGTAAACTACCATGCAGCTGGTGCCAGTAGGTCGCAGTACACCCTGAACAACCGAAACAGGACCAGGGTAATTTCAGACAATACCTTATCGTACAGCAAGGACATAGGCAATCACGAGTTTGGTGCACTTGCGGGTATAACCATACAAAGGAGAACAAGCAACACCAGTGAAGTTATCGGAAATGGATTTTCTAATGATTTACTTAAAAACCTGCAGGGAGCAACACAGATTGCTGAATTTGAAGAGGTTAATACAGAGCTAAAAAAGATAGGCTACTTTGCCAGGCTTAATTACGCTTACGCAGGCAAGTACTTAATCAATGCGTCGTTTAGACGTGATGGAAGTTCTGTTTTTGGAGTAAATTCCAAATGGGGTAATTTCCCTGCGGTATCTGTAGGTTGGAACGTTTCTGATGAGGACTTTCTAGCAGGAAATGGCTTATTGAGTAATTTAAAATTAAGGGTGAGCTATGGTCTCACAGGTGCCGAGAGGTTCAACGTGGGTAGCGATGTGGTAAACTCATGGCCCTATCTGGCCTTGCTGCAAAATTCCAACGCAATTATCGATGGCAGCATTGTGAATGGTGTTTCACCACTCAACATTGCCAATTCATTGTTGCAATGGGAGGCATCAAAAGAATTTAACCCGGCAATAGATTTTGGATTTTTTGACAACAGGGTAACAGGTTCTTTGGATTTTTATTCAAGAACGAGCGACAAATTGCTCCTTCAAAACCCTGTCTCGTATGTTACCGGTTTTTCAGATGGTATTGTGAACCTGGGTGAAGTGCGAAACCAGGGATGGGAGTTTGAGTTGAGGTCCAAAAATATTGTTGATGGTGGGCTGACCTGGAGTACGACACTCATTGCCTCTACCAACCAAAATGAATTGCTGAGTTTCGGTGATTCGAACAATGCACTTATCCAGGATACCTACGGTAGAAATTCTCAATGGATCAACAGAATTGGAGAACCTATATCTTCCTTCTATGGCTATGTAGTAGCCACCGAAACCTACAACGATGCTGATTTTAGGGTGGCCTATGTGGACAAACCCTGGAACCGGATCAACGGACAGGCCGATGATACCATAGTGAGAGATATCAATGGAGATGGAAAAATTACCGAAGACGACAAGGCCATCCTTGGGGATCCTTACCCAGACATATTGTATAGTGTAACCAATGCTTTTACCTACGGCGACTTTGATTTCTCCTTTATGGTACAAGGAAGCGTAGGGGCTCAAGTAAATAATATAGGAGATCAATATTTCTTTAACTGGTTTGGAAACAGGACCACATCAGGTGGTGAAGTACAGGCAGTTGAAGACGGACTTATACCTCATGAATCTTTCATTCAGGAGAAGGTATTGACCAGTGAAGTTATTGCAAGTGCTGATTATTTCTCATTGCGAAATGTAAGCGTGGGGTATAATATGCCAAAAAGCCTGACCTCAAAAATTGGTTTGTCGAACCTAAGGGTTTATGCTACCGCCCAGAATTTGATTTATCTCACTGCTTCTGATTACCATGGGTTCAACCCGGAGCACATAGATGGTGACAATCCAAGGGCTTATGGTTCTCAAAGGGCAGGTACACCTCTGTACCGAACAATGACAATAGGTCTAAACCTTGATTTTTAATAAAATAAAGAAACAAGTCATGAAGAAGATAAAATATTTAATATTGGCTATTTCAATGACGGTTGCCACCTCTTGTGGTGATGAGTTTTTGAATCCACTGCCAGATACTGTCGTTTCATTAGATTCATATTTTGCATCTGACGAAGATGTGTTGTCCGGGATCTACGGAATTTATGATGCCCTTCAAGGGACCAGTGAAGCCACAGAAACAAATATTGGTCGTGCCAACAGAGGGGTGCAGTTTGAACACCTGTTGACTGAACACAGGACCGATAATACCAGAAACGCGACATTGGAAGGTTCAAAGTCTGATTTTCACAGATATGTTGTAGAAGCTGTAAATGTAGAGTCTGAGGATTACTATCAGTCTATGTATGAAGTTATCTTCAGGGCGAACAACATCCTCAACTACATAGAAATTGCCAATGAAAGTAACCGGGCGAGTTATACAGCTGAAGCTAAATTTTTAAGGGCCTATGCCTATTTCAAATTGGTGAGGTTGTTTGGTGATGTGCCTTTGGTCACATCGGTAATAGATCCTGGTAATACAGAGGCGCTTTTTACAAGGTCACCACAATCAGAGATTTACGCACAAATAATTGTGGATTTACAAGAAGCTGTTGATGTTCTGGACAATTCCTCAAAGTCAAGGGCTTCAAAAGCAGCGGCCCAGGGAATATTGGCCAAGGTGTATTTGTCTCAGGCAACCCCTAATTATACGGGCGCAGAAGCTCTGTGCGAAGCGATTATAGCATCCAATGAGTTTGATCTGATGGATGATTTTTACGATGTGTTTTATGATGAATTGAATAGCGAAATCATTTTTGCGATACAATATCTGGAAGGTAACGCACTTGAAAGCCAGGGCTTTTCAGCAGAATTTACTTCATCTACCCGAGCAGGAAGAGATGATGGGCAAAACATAGTGAATGCAAACCTTAAGGCTGATTTTGACGCATTTGGAGGAAATAGGACAGCAGTTTCTATTACCGGTGTTGTAGGGGAAGATGTCCTGGAAGACGATGAAAATGAAGTAATAAAGTTTTTGCCCACAGGATCTAATATTAATTCTGCCCCTGTCTCCTATGGGGTTGGTCAGCAAGCTGGCAATGACTACATCGCCCTGCGGTACGCAGATGTATTGTTAATGCACGTAGAAGCAACTATGGCAGGAGGGCCTGCGACAGTGGACCCTGACGCCATTGCCTCTTTCCAATTGGTTCGAGACAGGGCCGGGTTGACAGCATCAGTTGCCACGATCACTAAACAAGATTTGTTGACAGAAAGAAGGGTGGAATTGGCATTCGAAAATCAGCGCTACTTCGATCTAATTAGGTTCGGTGTATTTGATGAAGTACTTTCTGCCCATTCAGACGAGATGGGATACCTATATGATACCAGAAACGCCAGGCTCTTGCCTATCCCGCAAAGGGAAAGGAACCTGAGCAAAGGCCTTCTGACACAAAATCCTGGGTATTAATATTTTAAACAAGAGAGTTATGAAAAATAAAATAGATATGTTCAGCAAAATAACAAGATTGCTCTTATCCATAGCCGCAGTTAGCTTTATGGTAAGTTGCGAACTGAGGCCCGAATTGCCGGAGACTGGCTCTGTGCCAGATCTTACGCCTCCTTCTGCTGATTTTAGTTTTATCCCAACTGCAGAGGATTTTAGGGTAATTTCCTTTACCAATTTATCTGTGGAAGCTACCAACTACGTCTGGGATTTTGGTACAGACGGAGTGGCATGTGAGATGGTAGATGGTGTGTTGGTATGTGGTACTGAATCTACAAGTATTGCCGAAGCACCATTTGCAAAATTTGCAGCTGGCGAAGGGTCTTACACGGTGAAATTGACAGCCCTTGATGCCAACGACGCATCAAACACTATGGAGATTGTGGTAGATGTAGTGGATAAATTTGTACCTCTACCAGTAACAGTGATCAACGGGGATTTTGAAGATGGTTCGAACGATTGGAAAATTTCATTTTCCAATGGGTGGAACAACAATGGTTTCGAATCCAGCTCAGATGGGTCATTTACTAAATATGATGGTACGGATAATGGTGGCAAAACCAGAGGTGCCAAATGGAATGCGACAAGGTCAGTGGGTTCTTTGGCATCTAACAATACCAGGGTTGCCTACCAATCAATAGTTGTATCTCCTACCGATGATCAGCGAACCGTTAAATACATACTGGAATTTGAATACGCCATTAAAGACGATCCCGCAAACGATCCTCCCGAGGGAAGAATAGTAATAGCAGATGTAGTTAGTGGCCACTATACCGATGGCTGGGAGGCCTATCAGCAAACCGATAGAGGAGGGGGCACAAGCCTTTTGCATGTCGAAGTATCTGAGGCTAAAGGCAAGGGGAACTTCACCACAGTTCAGAAGGAATTTACCACGAATGAAAGTGGTCTGGTGTCGCTCATGTTTTCGGCAATTACCCCGGTTGACGTCTATGTAGATAATGTTAAAGTTTATCCGGCAAACTGATTTGGTGCCGGGTAAAATATTTACAACATAAAAGATATAAATATTATGAATATATTAAAAAAGGGAATAAGCATCTTGCTACTGGCAGGCCTCATGGTATCCTGTAGCGATGATGATACGCTAAACCCGACGGGCCTTTCAGAGACTATATTGTCCAGCTTTTCTGCTACAGCGAGCGGGGATGGTACCATCATTACCGTTACACCAGTGTCTATTGGAGCTTCGTCTTTCACGGTAGATTTCGGGGATCCAAACAGTACTTCAGATGTGTTGACAATTTCGGAGCAGGGTGGATCTGTGTCATACGATTACCCCAATGAAGTGGAAGAAGTTACTTACACTATTACAGTAACTTCAGCGTCGGACAAAGGTTTATCTGCAAAGACAATAACTGAGGATGTTACCATTGTGCATTCTGTAATTTCTTCTATAAGTACAGTACCTGCATCGCCAGGTAAAGCCAATGCAGATGTGTTTGCAGTTTTCAGTGATGGTATGGATTTCGATGGCGGCTTTTTAGAATACAGATGGGGAGAAGCCGCCGCAGGTGGAACAGTTGTGCCTGTTGATGGTAATAATGTAGTGCAACTATCCCGACTGGGAAGTTCTGCCAAAGCACTTTCGGTTAAAACCATTGTGCCTTCTGAAGCCTTCGGAACGGGAATTGCCGCTACGCACATTCACTTCGATGTACATTCTGATTTTGCCGAAGGTATTGATAAGTTGAAAGTAACATTGGTCAACGAAGGAGCTACGGAGAGCTACGAAGTTGATGGATTGGATTTAGCGGATGGTGACTGGACTGGCTTTGATTTTGATCTTGCTACCGATTTCTCCGGTGCGGTTACAGCCATCGACGAAATCAGCTTTGAACTCGGAACAGGAGGCACTGCAAAAGATCATGCAACCATTCATGTTGACAATGTTTATTTGTACAAAACCAATGGCTCGACCATTTTAAATGGCGATTTTGAAATAGAAGGAACTTATGCTACCAGCCAATGGCGATTTGCCACCTTTACAGATGGTAACACAAACCCATTTGGTTCTAGTAGCGATGGTTCTGATTTCGATATTAGCGGAAACGATACCGGAGGGAAAACAAGAGGTGCCAAATGGTCGTCAAGTCAATCCGCCGGGCAACTGGCCAGTTCCAACTCCAGATATGCCTATCAGGCTCTTACATTAACTCCCAACGCTGATTATGTCTTAGAGTATCAATATGCCATTGATGACGACAACAATGAAATAATTGGCGGTAGGCATTTGGTCGGGTTGGTGCTGGACGGTCACTATACAGATGGTGCCGATGCAGTAGCTGATATCACTGATAATTTAGGAAACCATGCCGGATATGTAGCTGAGGGGAAATTCTCATCAACGGTTAATGATTATGGTACGTTTGCACAAGTTCCATTTACATCTAGCTCCAATGGTGAGGTTGCTGTGATGTTTTATTCAGTAAGTCCAGATGATGCATGGATCGATAATGTGAGGGTTGTTCCAGCAGCAGATGTGATGCCAACATCACCGGATTTTACAGCTGAATCTGAAGGAGGGGATAGTTACTTAGAATATTCCTTTACCAATACTTCCACTCGTGCAACATCGTTCTCATGGGATTTTGGTGATGGAAACACATCTACCGAAAAGTCTCCAACGCATACGTATGCCACCGCCGGTGTTTACAACGTGGTACTTACTGCTACCAATAGTGCAGGTAGTAATACGGCCAATGAAACTATTACGGTAAGTCCCCCGGCAGTGGTGGCTACTTTTGCCGCTGTTATTTTAAATGGTAGTATCGATGAGTATGACGACACTACCAATACCCCTCCTGGGGCACATAAGGACGATAACAATGATGCCTGGGAGACAGACCCTCCCAATACATTGAAAGATGGGGTTACACCTAGTCCTTATACCTGGGATAATAGCGGGCTTAGGGATGACCTGGGGTTAAAAGCGGCGGGTATTACCACCACTGAGAACACAGGTAACTATGCTTTGAAATTTAGCAGTGCTGAACGACGGGCATATCAGCCATTCACTGTTGAAGTAGGAGTGGAATATACAATTTCGATGTGGGTTCGTACAGAAACTACCAATGATTTTAATGTATATATCCTAAATAATGAAGTTCAGAATGAGACTGATTTAGCTGGTAATAGTGATAAAGTATTTACTGTTTCAGGTAATGCAAATACTTATACAGAATATACATTCACATTTATAGCCAGTACAACAACGGCGGTGTTTTATGGCGTTCCTCATGCAGGCATAGACGGTGTTAGTGAGGTGTATTTGGACGATATTTCGATATCAACTCCAGGGTTTTAAATTTCAATTGAAAACGAAATAAGTGATTTAGTTTAGAATAGTTTTAGTTAGGAGGAATGTCCCGGTTTCACCGGGCATTCCAATCTAACAACTATAAAAAATTCATTTTAATTTCTTAAAAGCGTAACTTCTATACTGTACTAGAACAGATAAACTATGCCCTTTTCCTACAAAAAATACGGTTCAATTGTTTTGGGTTTGATCCTCGGGTTGTCATCGCTCTCCGCCCAGGATATAGACTTGAGCAATTGGAAGATAACCATACCGGATGGGGCCCAGGAAGTGGAACCACCTGAGATAAAAGACTTTGAGTACATTGATATTCTCAAGCCCTATTTCTACAGGGACAAGGAAGATGGGGCACTGGTTTTTTATGCCTATCCTGCTGGTACTACCCGCAATACCAAATACTCACGCTCAGAGCTTCGGGAGCAAATGGAGCCAGGTAGCAACAGTGTAAACTGGACTTTCGCCCAGGGGGGGAGATTGAGGGGTACGCTTTCAGTTCCTGAAGTAACACAAAATGATATTGGGGATTACCACCGCGTGATCATCATGCAGATCCATGGGAGGTTGACCAATGAACAAAGGGATTTGATCGGTGAAGACGACAACAATGCACCACCGATGCTTAAAATCTATTGGGATGAAGGAAAAGTGAGGGTAAAAACCAAAGTCCTGAAAAATCCACACGCCGAGGTGCCCGAGATCCTCCATGAGAGTGCCTGGGGCGATGACAAAGGAAGGAACTTCAGGGAAATTGTTGGCACAAATAAGTTTACACTGGAAGTGAACGTGACCAAGGGCAAGATGACAGTAACCTTAAATGATAAAGAAACCTTCACCTATGAGGGTGTTGATATAGAGAAATGGGGTGTGTTTGAGAATTATTTCAAGGCTGGAAACTACTTTCAGTCCACAGACAAAGGCTCTTATGGCTATGTTAAATATTATGAACTTGAAGTGAGCCATTAAGCGATGAACAAGACAATAGCCATATTCACCCTTCTTTTTTTGAGCCTGTCAGCCCAGGCCCAAAAAGCTGGAAATATAGACCTTGCCCATTGGAAGCTTGAGTTGCCCTCAGGTTATACTGCTTCAGAGTGGAAACTTTCAAATTTTCAGAAAGACCGCTTTGCAAAACCCTTTTTCTACCTGGATTCACTGGATGGGGCGCTGGTGATGGAAGCCTATCCAGTGGTAGGAAAATCTAAAGCCAAGTACACAAAAAACACCCTGAGGGAGCAAATGGTACCGGGAAGCAGCGATACAAATTGGACACTTGCGCAAGGTGCCATACTGGAAGCTGAATTCCAGGTTGCAGAAATGTCTATCAAAGAGGGTAAAAATTATGACAGGACGCTCCTTTTTCAAATTCACGGAAGAACCACAGAAGAACAGACCCGTCAGCTGGGGTTGGGCAAAAGTGTAAGCCTGCCCATGTTCAAGGTTTTTTGGGAAGATGAAAGAATCCGGGTTCAAAGGAAAGTATTGGTCAGTTTGAGCGACAAAGGTCAAAAGCTGTGGGAGAAGGATTCGTGGGATGATGATGATGGTCGCTTTTTCAACAAGAAAGTTGGTTTTGAAAAGGTCAAAATAAAAATAACAGCTGAAGAAGGAAAAATTACGGTGGTGGTTAACGACCTGAAACCAATCGTGTACAAAGACACCAACATCAAAAAGTGGGAATTCGAAAATTATTTCGAAGTTGGAAATTACCTGCAGACAAAACAATACACCGCCCGATCGAAAGTGAAATTTTACGACTTAAAAGTAACGCATTGAAAAACTTTAACCTATATCGACTTCTACTGGCTATTGGCCCTGGCATATTCGCCATCGGATATACCATTGGCACGGGCAGTGTCACCTCGATGATAGTGGCAGGTAGCAAATACGGCATGCAATTGCTGTGGGTGCTATTGCTGAGTTGTTTTTTCTCCTGGGTACTGATGGAGGCTTATGGGCGCTATGCACTTGTCACAGGGCAAACTGCTTTGTTCGGTTTCAAGAAAAACCTCAAATACGGAAAAATCATTTCAATTCTCATTATTATTGGTATCACGATAGGACAATGGAATTCACTGATAGGAATACTGGGTATATCGGCCAACGCTATATTTGAGACCCTCGCCATCTTTTTTCCTTGGCTCAAAGACAACCAATATTTGGCGGTATTGTTATTGGCCATTGTGATCATTGGTATCATGTACCTGCTGCTACTTCAGGGCACCTATAGCATATTCGAAAGGGTACTTATCTTTTTCGTCACCCTGATGGGGCTTTCTTTCGTGATGTCATTCTTTATGGTATTGCCCCAACCTTCCGAGATTGTGAAGGGCTTACTGCCAAGCATACCGCAGGTGAAAGGGGGCAAAATGCTGGTAGCCGCATTTGTCGGCACCACCATGGCTTCTGCCACATTTTTATCCAGGCCGTTGTTTCTTCAAGGCAAGGGCTGGAACAAAGACAACCTGAAAGATCAGAGCAGGGATGCTGCTACGGCAGCCATACTCATTTTTTGTATTAGTGGCGCCATCATGGCTGTGGCTATGGGTGCTTTCTTTCATGACGGTATAGCGGTTACCAGGGTGCTGGACATGGTCAATACCCTGGAACCAATAGCAGGCAAAATGGCTGTGAGTGTTTTCCTATTGGGAACTTTGAGTGCCGGGCTTTCTTCCATTTTTCCAATACTTATGATCGCTCCCATGTTGATAGCTGATTATCAATCCGGTGTATTGGATACCAAATCGAAGCAGTTTAAAATTTTGACATTGATCGCTTGTGTCATCGGGCTTACCGTACCGGTTTTCGGTGCAAATCCGATCAACGCCCAGATTTTGAGCCAGGTTTTCAATGTTTTTGTGTTGCCGCTGGTAGTGCTTGGGATTTTTCTTTTAGTAAACAATCAAGCCCTCATGGGGGCAAACAAAGCCGGGTTCAAACTCAACACCGGTATAGTGGGGGCATTTATTTTTTCAATTTTGATATCATACAACGGGGTAATCGGAATCATAAACAATTTCTAAATGACAGTTAAAACGAAAATATTGAGATCACTTCTGGCAGCAATAGTGCTTTGTTCATGGGCAGTTGGCTGCAACAAACAACCTGAAAACAATGACGTGGTAAGCACGGTGGCAGAGTTTGAGGCAAAAGTAAAACAAGCCCAGCCCGGAGATGTGATCACGCTGGCCAATGGCAAGTGGACCGACGCAGAATTGATTTTTTCTGCAAAGGGAACGGCTGAAAAACCCATCACCCTCACTGCCGAAGAAAAAGGGAAAGTCATTCTTGAGGGAAATTCATACCTTAACCTAAGCGGGGAATACCTTGAAGTATCGGGGCTGGTATTCAAAAACGGGTTTACCCCCACCAGCAATGTCATCAGTTTCAGAACAAGTAAAGACAAGCTGGCCAACAACAGTCGTGTAACCGAATGTGTGATCGATAGCTACAACAACCCCGAGCGTTTTGATTCAGATATTTGGGTGGCCATGTATGGTAAAAACAACCGCTTCGACCACAATACATTGGTAGGAAAAATGAACCAGGGGGTCACGATGGCTGTAAGAATGAATACGGAGGAAAGTCGCGACAACAAGCACATCATTGAATACAATTATTTTGGCCCCAACCCCATACTGGGATCGAATGGTGGCGAAACGCTGAGGATTGGCACGAGCCATTATTCCAGAAAATTTTCTAATACGTTGGTTCAGAACAACCTGTTCGATCGCTGCAATGGGGAGCACGAAATCATATCCAACAAATCCTGCGGCAATGTATTCAAGAGCAACGTTTTCATAGAATGCCAGGGGACTTTGACCATGCGCCATGGCACAAATACGCTTGTCGAAAACAACTATTTCCTTGGCAATAGAAAACCCAATACGGGTGGTATAAGGGTAATCAATGAGACACAGACAGTACGCAACAACTACTGCTATGGGCTTACGGGACACCGGTTTAGAGGGGCTTTGGTAGTGATGAATGGTGTCCCGAATTCCCCTATCAATCGCTACAACCAGGTAATTGATTCTAAGATTGAAGGCAACATCCTGGTAGATTGCGACTATATCCAGCTTTGTGCTGGTGCAGACGAAGAGCGGTCTGCCAAACCTGAAAATACGGTGATCAATTCCAATATTTTCATGAGCCAGACCAACCTTACCCCATTTACGGTTTATGATGATATTTCCGGCATTTCCTTCGCCGGCAACTACATCAACAAGGGGGCTGCTACACCTATCAAAGATGGCTTTGAGGAAGTTGAATACAAATTGATCAGCAACGGAAATGGCTTGCTGATCCCCTCTGGTGAACTCACTGAAAAAATAGGTTTTAAGGAAATTGCCCTGCCGGTAACCCGCGAGGAAGTTGGGGCCGGCTACTACCCCAAAGATTTTCCCGAGCCAAAGTTCAGGGCAGGAAAGAATATTAAAATTGAACCAGGCCAAAATACGCTGCTCGAAGCGATAAAAAGTGCATCAGGTGGTGATGTACTGGAGCTTCAGGCAGGTGGTGAATACCTGCAGACCAAAGACGTGGTAATTGACAAGCCCATTACCATCAGAACTGGAAATGGCGAAAGGGCGAAATTGCTATCCCAGAAAGCCAGTTTCTTCAAAATAGAAAACGGGGGCATGTTGGAGTTGGACAATTTGTTGATAGACGGGGCAGAGTCTCCCGATCAGCCTGGTAACAATGTAGTGAGCACGAGCAGGTATTCTATGACGCACAACTACCAACTTTTTGTCAGGAACTGTGAAGTGGTTGACCTGGATGTGAACCATACCTTCGACTTCCTGAAGGTGTACAAAAACACCTTTGCAGATACGGTACTTATAGAAAACACAAACATGACCAACATTACGGGTTCGGTGCTTTCATTCGATAAAGAGGTAGAGGATTTGGGTATTTACAACGTGGAAAATGTTGTGATCAACAACAACACTTTCAGGGATGTAGAGGGGGCGGTTGCCAATATCTACAGGGGAGGAACGGATGAAAGCACGTTCGGGCCGATAGTGAGGATGTCTGGAAATCAGTTTGATAATGTAGGCAATGGTAAAAGGAACAAGGTAGGGGCTTCCATCAAATTTCATGGTGTCCAAAATGCCATTGTGGAAAACAGCAAGTGGTTCGGGAGCGCACCATTGACACTCCATTTGACTAACGGCGAACCAGTAACAATTATTAAGGATTGTGAAATGAAAGCGACCGGGAAAATTGTTGCCAACAATCAGGAGTATTCTACTGAAAATATTACATACACCAACTAATGAAGTTTTTTCTAAACATATTGACCCTAAAAAACCTGGTGCTGATTGCTATAGTTGCTTTTACTATAGCTTGTGAACCAAAACCTCAACAGGCTGCTTCCAATAGCGACCAAACGGATCATCCAAACCTTATTCTAACCGCGAATGGGGTAGATCTGATGCGCTCTCAAGTTGGCAAACTGCCACTTTTTGACAGTTCGCTGGAGGCAGTACGTGGGCAGGTGGATGCAGAGATTGACCTGGGGATTGATGTTCCCGTTCCAAAGGATTTGGCCGGGGGATACACCCACGAGCGTCACAAAGCAAATTTCTTCACCATGCAAAAAGCTGGCGTCCTATTTCAGGTTACCGGAGATGAGAAGTATGCCATCTACATCCGTGATATGCTGTTGGATTATGCTAAAATTTACCCAACCCTCGGAAAGCACCCAGCAGAGCGGTCGTACGCACGGGGAAAGTTCTTTTGGCAATGTTTGAATGACGCCAATTGGTTGGTTTACACCAGCCAGGCTTACGATTGTATTTACGACTGGCTGGATCAGGAAACCACCAACAAACTGAACACAGAACTTTTCAGGCCTTATGCAGATTATATTTCACTGGAGAACCCAAGGTTTTTCAACCGCCTGCACAACCACAGCACGTGGGGAAATGCTGCCGTGGGCATGATCGGCCTGGTGATGGATGATGAAGAGCTTATAGACAGGGCACTTTACGCATTTGATATGGAGGGTTCTGCTGACCTGAAAACAGACAATGACGGGGGTACACTCAATTTAAAAGGATATAAAGAAGGGGGATTTCTCGCTCAGATAGATCATTCTTTCTCCCCTGATGGTTACTATACAGAAGGGCCTTATTACCAGCGCTATGCGATGTATCCTTTTTTGATTTTTGCGCAGGGGCTGGCCAACAAAAAGCCTGAGTTGGATATCTTAAACTATCGCAATGGGCTTCTCATAAAGGCTGTGTACGCTTTGATCAATCAAACCAATTCCCAAGGGGAGTTTTTCCCGATCAACGACTCACAGAAGGGAATGTCCCTGATGTCCCGCGAACTGGTGCATGCCGTGAGTATGGCTTACTACTACGGTGGCAAGGATGCCGGGTTGCTGTCGATTGTTCAGGAACAAGGCAGGGTTCCGCTGAACGATTCCGGTCTTGCTGCTGCAAAGGGCATTGCCGAAGGCAAGGTGAAAAAATACGAATACAAAAGCATGGAACTGACCGATGGGGCAGCAGGGGATGAAGGAGCCATTGGGATTATCCGTGCGGATAATTTGACCCTTGTAATGAAATATGCCAAACACGGTATGGGGCATGGTCATTTTGATAGGTTAGGCTTCTTGCTCTACGATGGGGCATGTGAAGTGATCCAGGATTACGGGGCAGCAAGGTGGGTAAATATTGAGCATAAAGATGGCGGTGGATACCTGAAAGAAAACCACAGTTGGGCTAAAGAAACCGTTGCGCACAATACGTTGGTTATTGATAAAGACCCTCATTTTGATGGTAGTGTCAGGGAGGCAGACAAGTCGCCTGGCACGCCGTATTACTTTTCCACTGCAGAAGGTATCCAGATCGTAAGTGCGAAAGAACTGAAGGCTTACAAAAATGTAGAAATGCAACGTACCATGGCGGTTGTGGAAATTGAAGAATTGGAGAATCCCTTGATTATCGACCTTTTCTCTGTGCAGGCACCTGAGGGAACCAGATACGATTTGCCGCTCTACTACATGGGCGAGTTGATGTCCACCAATCAGGAATTTGGAAAGAACAATGACCTAACCCCAATGGGGAAACACGATGGCTACCAGCACTTGTGGCAGGAAGCCCAGGCCAATCTAAAGGGAGACGTATTTAGGTTTACCTGGTTCAACAAGAGGAATTTCTTTACCATGAATTCTGTGGTACGCCAGGGAGACGAGGTTTTGTTGACGCGGATTGGTGCCAACGACCCAAATTTCAATTTACGCCGTGACCCGGGCCTGATTCACCGAAGAACGGGTGGGAATACCCTTTTTGCCAGCTTGTACGAGCTGCACGGGTATTATAGTTATGCGGATGAAATTCCGATTAATTCATTCACATCTATTGCAGGCCTGGATGTGTTGCATGAATCTGCAGATTATGTGGCCATTCAGTTTGAGCTGAAAAGCGGGGAGCGCTATCAGTTTGCTTTCTCACTTAAAGATGACAATAAATCAAGCAGCCACTCCATAGAAACTTCAACCGGACAGTTGAGCTGGACTGGTGTTTACAATTTTAAAAAAATAAACAATTAAGAAATGAAAAGGAACAGCGAAAAATACATCATAACCAGCGAAATGGAATGGGAAGAGCTTGGTGGAGGGGTTTCAAGGAAGATGCTTGGGTATGACAACCAGATCATGATGGTTCTGGTCAAGTTTGAAAAAGGGGCGTTGGGCACACCGCATCAGCACTTCCATACACAAACCACCTATGTGGCTGAAGGGTCGTTCGAATTTGAAATTGACGGTGTGAAGAAAGTAGTCAATGGTGGGGATGGTGTTTACATCGAACCAAACCTGCTTCATAGTGCCGTTTGCCTTGAGGCTGGAATGCTCATAGACACATTTAGCCCTGTCCGGGAAGATTTCTTAGATGGGTCAGGCGTGTCATATTTTGGAAACAAAGATTAATCAACAAGACCCAAAGACGATGAAAATAAAAGGACTAAGATGGTGGGTAATAACCCTGATTGCACTGGCTACCGTCATCAACTATATCGACAGACAATCCATTAATGTTTTGTGGCCGGAAATCTCAGAACAATTGTATCCGGACAAAACCAATGATGAACGAAAGGAAATCTATTCCTGGATATCCATCATTTTTGTTTTTTCCTATGCTTTTGGGCAGGCTATTTTTGGTAAAATTTTCGATTGGATTGGTACCCGGTTGGGGTTCGCATTATCTATAGGGGTATGGTCTATAGCCACTGCCTTGCATGCTGTGGCAAAAACATTCGCCGGATTTGCATTTTTTAGATCGATTCTAGGTGTAGCGGAAGCTGGCAACTGGCCGGGAGCCACCAAGGGCAATGCCGAATGGTTTCCCACGAAGGAACGGGCTTTTGCGCAAGGTTTATTCAATTCTGGTGCAGCTATTGGCGGCATTATTTCCATACCACTCATTGCATTCTTGTCGATATACTTCAATTGGCAGATGATTTTCATTCTGGTAGGAGTGGCAGGTTTGCTTTGGCTTTTGCCATGGATGTATCTGGTAAAATCCCCACCTAAAAGCCACCCCTGGATAACAGACGAAGAGCGCTTGTATATTTTGGACGGGCAAAAAAATGAGGATAGCGACGATGGAGATGATGATGGTTACAACCCAACCACCGGAAAATTACTTACCCATAAGCAGAGTTGGGGTGTGATTGTAGCCTCGGCGGCAATTGATCCTATATGGTGGTTGTTTGTTTTTTGGATCCCAATTTACCTGTTTGAGGTTTATGGCATGGATGTGAAAAGCATAGGGATATACGGTTGGGTGCCTTATGTAGGAGCAATGCTGGGTGCCTGGTTTGGAGGGCTCATGGCTCAAAATAGAATAAAAGCCGGATGGAGTGTTGACAAAACGCGTAAGGCTGTGATTACCATCGGAAGCCTCATTATGCTTCCGGCCTTATTGGCCATGGCCAATCCTGGTGAACCGATCACAGCCGTGTTGATAATGGCAGTCATTTTATTTGGCTTCCAGACCGCAATAGGCAATGTTCAAACCCTGCCGAGCGATTTTTTTAGCGGAAAGACTGTCGGTACGCTCGCTGGATTCTCTGGAATGGGGGCCAAACTAACGGCTGCTGGGCTGACCTATCTGGTACCATGGCTGACAATGGGTGGCAATTATACACCGGCCTTTATTATTGGGGCTGCCCTGGCATTGATTGCCTTGGCCAGTGTATGGGTATTGTGTGGAAAAATCGAGCCAATTAAGGCTAAAAAATAAAAATCGGGAATAGTTAAATTTTAAAATTAAGGAAAATGGGAAACACGGATAACAAAATAGCAATAGTAACTGGCGCAACCGGAGGAATAGGTTTTGAAGTAGCCAGGAGGTTAGGTAAGGATGGATATACGGTCGTCTTAAATGGCATTGATGACGAGGCTGGTGCCCAAAGGGTGGAAGAGTTGGCCAAAGAAGGAATAACTGCCGAGTATTATGGGTTTGATGTAACTAACGAAGAGGAAGTAACTTCAAATATTACGGCAATCGGTGAAAAATATGGAAGAATCGATGTGTTGGTGAACAATGCAGGAGGACTGGGAGGCAGGTCAAGGTTTGAAGAAATGACCACCGACTTTTACAGGTTTGTGATGGCATTAAACCTGGATTCTGTGTTTTTTACGTCAAGGGCGGCCATTCCTTTCCTCAAAAAAGGGGAAAACCCCACCATAATAAACTATACATCCAATGCAGGATGGAATGCAGGTGGTCCAGGGGCCGGAATCTATGGAACATCCAAAGCAGGGGTCCATGCCATTACAAGGGCTTTGGCAAAAGACCTGGCAGAATATGGAATCAGGGTAAATGCTGTATCTCCCGGTACCATTGATACGCCATTTCATGCTCAGATCAAATCTACCAAACCGGAAGTGTTTGCTTCCTGGAAAAACAACATTATGTTGGGCAGGTTGGGTGAGCCTGAGGAGGTAGCATCTGTTGTGTCATTTTTATCTGGTAAGGATGCCTCGTTTATCACCGCCGAGACTATTCAGATAGGTGGAGGACAGGCATTGGGAATATAAAAATCAATTTAAAATCGTATCAAATGAATCTAAAAGGTAAAGTCGCAGTAGTTACAGGAGGGGCACGCGATATAGGGCGGGCCATCTGTGTCAAACTGGCAAAAGAAGGGGCCAAGGTTGTAGTAAATTATTTCAATAGTGAAAAAGACAGTGACGATACGCTTGCAGCCATAAAAGCAGTGGGCGGTGAAGCCATTGCCGTGAAAGGGGATGTGACCAAACAAAGTGATATTGACAACATGGTTGCTGCTACCAAAGAGGCATTTGGTGATCGGGTAGATATCCTGGTCAATAATGCTGGTGGCCTTTTCGCCAGAAAGAAGATAGAGGAACTGGATGAATCATTTTATGATCTCGTCATGAATGTTAATTTCAAAGGGACAGTCTTTGTTACACAGGCATTCAAGCCTTTAATGGGAGAAGGTGGGTCGATCGTAAATCTCGCATCCCAGGCTGGACGTGACGGGGGAGGTGCAGGCTCGGCAATTTACGCTTCTTCCAAAGGGGCCGTTATGACCCTGACACGAAACTGGGCAAAAGAACTTGGCCCGCAGGGCATTAGGATCAATGCTGTTTGTCCGGGTATGATTGCTACAAAATTTCACGATGACTTTACCAAAGATGAGGTAAGGAAAAATGTTGCGAACTCCACGCCCTTGAAAAGGGAAGGAAATGCAGAGGAAGTAGCTGGCCTGGTGGCCTATTTGGCCGGGCCGGATTCGTCTTTCATGACAGGCAACAACGTGGACATCAACGGGGGATTGGCTTTTTCTTAATATAGAAATTGAAAAAAAATGAAGCATAGCCGGCAGAAATATTCCCCGGGGATCTTCCCGGGCAGTATTTTGGTTTTGATGGTAAGCTTGTTGCTGTTTGTAGCTGCCAGCTGCGCTGAAGGGCCTGCTATGCCCACTGACCAGCCTGATGACGAGCTGCCATCGGATGAGGAGGGGGTTGACAAGGAAGAAGTGGACGAAGAAAAAGTGGACGAAGAGGAAGCAAAGGTGGAAGGTGTGGACTATTTTTTGCCGAAGATCGATCTGTCGCATTGGAAGGTAACACTGCCTGTTGGCAATCCAACGGAAGTAAAGCCGCCGGAAATACTGGACTATGCCACTAACGAAACATTGTTGCCATTCATGTACAATGATTCGACAGACGGGTCACTGGTTTTTTATACATACCCCGGAGATGCCACCACGGCAAATTCGAGCTACTCGAGAACTGAGTTGAGGGAGCAAATGGAGCCGGGCAGCAACTCGGTAAACTGGACTTTCAAGCAGGGAGGCAAAATGATGGGAACTTTGGCGATGGAGGATATTTCCAAAGACGAAGAAGGGAAGTTTCACCGTACGATAATCATGCAGATTCATGGGAGGCTCACCAATGCCCAAAGGGACAGAATTGGCCAAAAAGACAACAACGCACCTCCCATCCTGAAAATATACTGGGCCCATGAAAAGGTACGTGTAAAGACTAAGATACTTAAAGACGAAAAAGTCGAGGGGGACGAGATCCTTTACACGGATGCCTGGGGAGATGACGAAGGGGTGTATTTTGATGAAGAGGTGGGCTTTGAAAAGTTTACGCTGGAAGTAGAAGTGACTGAAGGTAAAATGCTGGTGACCCTGAATGATAAGCAAACCCTGGTGTATGAAGGGGTACATATGGACAAGTGGGGCGTATTTGAAAACTATTTCAAAGCGGGAAACTACCTCGTGACAAGGGACGAAGGGGCTTTCGCCCGGGTAAAATACTATGATCTGGTGGTCAGTCACTAACCGGATGTGTTCTAAAAAAAAGATAATGAGAACAAAAACAACGTTGTGCTGCCTTTTTTTGGGGCTGTTTGCTATCGCTACCCCAACTTTTGGGGCTAAAGTTCAGGTTGCCAACCAAAGTGAATTGAATGCCGCTATTCAATCGGCTCAAGCCGGCGACACTATTGTAATGGTCAATGGAATCTGGAAAGACATTGAAATAGAATTTGACGGGAACGGTACGGCTTCCAATCCCATTGTGCTCATGGCCGAGGATATTGGCCAGGTGTTTGTCGAAGGAAATTCCAGCCTGGATATGGGAGGGCAGTACCTGGTAGTCAATGGCCTCACTTTTCGAAATGGTCAGACGCCTTCTTCCGCCGCTGTTATCGACTTCAGGTCGGATAGTGATTGTAGGAATTGCCGGTTGACAAATACCTCAATTATAGACTTCAACAGTGGTAGCGACAACCAAAAGTGGGTTTCGCTGTATGGAGAGGAAAACCGTGTGGACCATTGCCTTTTTAAGGGAAAAACAGACGGGGGAACACTCCTGGTAGTCTGGTTGAAGTCAGGGTCAGGAAGGGTAAATCATTTGATTGACCACAACCAGTTTTTAGACAGGCCAGACCTGGGGGCAAATGGTGGTGAAATCATGCGGCTGGGGGATAGCAACACATCCATGCAGGAATGTGGAACCATTGTAGAGTACAATTATTTCGAAAACTGCGATGGGGAAATCGAGATCATTTCCAATAAGTCAGGGTTTAATATTTATCGCTACAATACCTTCTTCAACAACAATGGACAGCTTACTCTCAGACATGGGAATGATTGCCGTGTGGAAGGAAACTTCTTCTTTGGCAATAATAAGTCCGGTTCTTCGGGTGTCCGAGTGATTGGCGACAGGCACGTGGTGGTGAACAACTATTTTCAGGACCTGGAAGGAACCGGCCAATTTAGGTCTGCCATAAACGTCATTGGAGGGGTGGTAGATTCCCCCCTCAATCGATACTTCAAAGCCACGGATGCGGTGGTTGCGTTCAACACAATAGTAAATTGTAAATCTTCCCTAAGCATCGGAGGTGATGGCACCAGTGGAAGTGAAGAGTTTGAGCCGCCAATAAACTGCACAATCGCCAACAACCTCGTTTTCAATGAATCAAGCAACGATTTGATTGACATCATCAATGCACCGGTCGATTTTGAGTATGCCAAAAATATGTACCAGGCAAGTTCCCTGGGAGCGAATGTTTCCGGTTGGGAAAGTAAGGACTTGTCTTTAACAACAGTGGAGGTAAACGGCTATTCATTGAAAAAATTGACTGATCAAAGCCCGGCAATAGATGCCTCTGACGCCATCGTATCTGTTATAAAAGATTTTGAAGGGCAAACCAGAAATAACCCGGATGTGGGCAGTGATGAGTTTTCAACAGAAGCCGTAACCATTTTCCCATTAAATAAAGAGCTGACCGGGCCCACCCTGTCTCAAACCGACTTTTTGTATCCTTCAGCATCAGAGGTAAGGTACCTGGCGGAAGGTGGATCCAAATCACTGGGCATAAACTCAAATGCTGCCTGGACCGCAACTGCTGACAAATCGTGGATTTCACTGAACAAGACCAATGGAACAGGAAGCACTGAGCTTGAAGTGTCTGTCCAGAAATATTCCCAATCCCTACCTCGTAAGGGAATTATCACTATAAATGGAGGAAGCATTACTATAAAAGTTGACATTATTCAGGAAGCAGCAATAATTGATTTGGGTGGTGAAAAACTCACCGTGTCAGCTGTTACAGCATCGGCTGAGCAAACAGGCAATGGAAAAGAAAATACCTTAGATGGAGACCTGTCAACGAGGTGGTCGGCAGAAGGAGAACAGTCGATCACATTCGAGTTGGATGCCCTGTCGTTGGTGAGCTATTTCAAGGTGGCCTTTTATGAAGGAGACGAAAGGACGACCACATTTCAGGTAGATCTTTCCGAAGACAATTCGACATTTACCAATGTACTGGCCAAAAGGGAAAGCACGGGATTAACGAATGAATTTGAACTCTATAATGTGAGCGACACAAAGGCCAAATATGTGAGGATTACCGGGTTTGGAAATTCTGTATCTGATTGGAATAGCCTTGCTGAAGTTGAAATTTGGGGAGAAAAGATACCTGTTTTGAGCGTTGATGACCCCAGACAGACGTCTATTGCAATCTACCCCAATCCGGTGACGGATACTTTTACGCTGGATTTTGGGTATGGAAATAGTGACGTGGAGGTTGGAATTATGGATTTAAATGGCAAAATACTGTCGAAGATCCAGGCGCAAGGCAAGAAGATAAGTGTCAATACAGCTTACCTACAAAATGGAATTTACTTGCTCAATGTTGTAAATGGATCAGATAACTTTGTCCGACGTATTCGTGTTGAACATTAAAATCTAGATCAAATGAAAAGAGTAGTAACATTCGGCGAAGTAATGATGAGGCTATCCCCGCCAGGATATTCAAAATTTTCCCAGGCCACTGCATTGGAATTGGCTTATGGTGGGGGCGAAGCAAATGTCGGGATCGCTTTGTCTTATATGGGGATGAAAGCACGCCATGTTACCAGGTTTCCGGACAATATGTTGGGAAAGTCAGCGACCCAGTTTTTGCGCCAGCATTGGTTGGAAACTGCCCACGTCCTCTATGGAGGGCAGATGATTGGCAAATATTTTCTTGAAAAGGGTGCTGTTCACAGGTCGAGCGAGGTGGTGTACGAGCGGGAAGGCTCTTCATTTTCCATGATAGAACCTTCCATGGTCAACTGGGAGGAAGTGTTGAAAGATGCAGATTGGTTTCACTGGACGGGAATCACCCCGGCGGTATCGCAGGGAGCGGCAGACTGTTGTTTGGATGCCATCAAAACAGCCAACAAACTTGGGGTAATGGTTTCGGGAGATATTTTTTCCAGAAAAAACATGTGGAAGTATGGCAAAAGGATGCAGGATGTTATGCCGGAGTTAGTCAGTAGATGTGACGTGGTGATAGCCAATACATTTGATATCTACGAAATTTTCGGGTTGGGTACTCCAGATGAGGAGTTCAATGCTTCGGCCAAAGCGTTGATGAAATCACTACCGAGGATAAAAAAAGTGGCAGGGAAGAACCGTGAGTCTATAAGTGGCTCCCACAACCGTATTCAGGGAAAAATGTGGAATGGTGACGAATATATCAAAACCGATTATTTGGATGTTACCCATATCGTTGATCGGGTTGGGACAGGTGATGCCTATGCGGCCGGGTTGATTTATGGCCTGCTACACTATGATGACGATGATGATTCACTGCGTTTTGCGACAGCCGCATGCGCACTAAAACATACCATACCCGGAGACGCAAATATGGTTTCTGAAGAAAATGTAAAAAACCTGATGGACGGGAATACATCGGGGGCGATTAAGAGGTAGAGGAGTTGGGAGTCTGAAGTTGGAAGATGGGAGTTTGAAGTGGGAAGATGGGAGAGGGGAGAGGGAAGTGGGAAGAGGGGAGTTTGAAGTGGGAAGTGGGAAGTTGGAAGTCTGAAGTTATTGAAGGTTTTTTTATTCCAACTGCTCACTTCAAGCCTTGTCTGGATCGTCATTATTAAATAATTAGGAAACATACACAATGACATTTGACGACTTGAAAATCAAGTATGCAGGACAGGAATGTGCCTTTCCCGGTCATTTTGAGAAACCAAATGACTCCCGGATCATTATGGACCTCATTGTAAACCATGGTTGCGACTTTCCAAAATCATTCATCGATTTTCAATTGGTCCACTGCTATGAATTACCAATGGGTGATTTTGCCAGCGAAGGGTTTAGATGGGCCAATGATACCGATGACCAGGAGTTGTCTTTGAAAGTGCTTGTTCAGGAATTCAGGAACCTTGGATACCCCGGTTTTCTTACCCCTTTTGGTAAGGACGATGAAGGCTATTGGTGCTTTGACAATGGAAGTATAAATGTACTGGTTGAGCCTCGTGTGGTTGTATATGCCCCTGATCAAAGCGAAAATGCTTTCGAGCATCAATGGCCAAACTTTATTGACTGGCTGCACAACACCATGGATGAAAATTATTGAACCGAAGAAAAACAATGGAATAAAGATGAAATACTTTTTAACAATGACTTGTATTTTCTATTCGCTGGTTTTGGCCCATGCACAGACCATTTTGGCAGACAAAATAATCGAACCGGATGATTTGGGTAAATACCTGAAAAAAGAAGTAAAAAAGGAATTGACGGGAAAGGAAAAACTATCTGAGGGGAAATTGGCCATTTATTTGCGGAACAAGTTCTCCGAGCGGTTTTTTTATGATTGGAAAACGGTTGACGGTCGATTTGATTTCTATAGAAAAACCTACAACAATCAGAATCATCATAAAGACAGGGCAGAAGACCACATGGCTAAATTTGCTGACTCCACTACCTGGATTTTGCCCTTCAATTACCTGAATGGACAACCCGTAAATGCCTATGCCTTGCGACACCTTGCCCGCCAGCACAAAATGCTGGACATTGCCCATCTATATTTTTATGATGGCAAAGACCCGAAATACACTAGGTATTTTGTGCGGCAAATGAGGTCGTTGAATACTGCATTGGAAAGCGGTGCGTATGAAAAGATTGAAGATGGCAATGGGGTTTATGAAGTGTTCAGGTCGGGATATCGGATTCTCAACTGGCTGGCCATTCACAACATGTTTTTGGGTGAAGAGGCTTACACAGACAATGACCAATTGCTGACAATAGCCACTCTTCTCCAGCATGGTGCCCATCTATATGCCCGCAATGAAAAATTTTCACCGGGAAACCACCAAACCAGGGGCATGTCGGCACTTGCCATGTTGGCCATTATATTTCGGGATTTTGCGGGCACAGACCTGTGGTATGATCGTGCTATGAAGCGCCTGGAGGAGCATTTGTCCAGGGAAATCAATAGTGATGGTTTTCAATTCGAGCGCAGTGTGCACTACCACATGAGTGATATCGCCAACTACTTTTACGTTTATCAGTTGGCCACCATAAGCGGCATAGACATCAAGCCGGTTTGGACAAATAAGCTCAAATCCCTCTTTACTACCCTGGCAAGGATTGCCTATCCTGACAAAAGTGCCCCGGTGCTTCAGGATGATACTGAAATCCCCTGGGCAGAAAAGAATGATATATCAGGGGCGATGACCCTGGGCTACCTGCTGTTCGAAGACATAACCTTTGGCTACTTTGCCAATACTTTTGTTGAAGACAGGATGTATTGGTTTTTGCAACAGCGCCAACTAGACCTTCTGGTGTCTATAAAAGGAAAACGACCTGGTTATGGTTCAGACGCTTTCACGGAAACAGGGTACTATATCATGCGGGAAGGCTGGAATGAAAATGACAAAATGATGATTGTTTCAGCCGGGCTGGACGATGAAAAACCAGATCACCAGCATGGGGATATGCTGGGCATTCAGGCCATGGCCAATGGTACGGCCATATTACCCAATTACCAGGTGAGGTATTCATTGCCCGATTATGGATTTTTCAAGAATTCGATGGTAAAAAATGTGGCCCTCGTTGATGACGAGCTACAGGGCAAAGAATATAAAAGCAACAAAGGAGGCAGTGGTTTTGGGAAATTCGGACAGTTGCCGCAACCGACCGTTTTGGCCTGGGTCAACAACGATCAGTTCGATTTATTTGTGGGGTCGCACAATGGATTTGAAAACATTGGAGTGCAATATACGAGGCAGGTGATTTTCGTAAAAGATGAATTTTGGTTGGTGAAAGACAATTTTTATGCGGACGGGGAACATGCCTACAAGCAAGTATGGCAGGGACATTATACCTTCGAAAATGCACCAGACATGCTCCGTGCCACTTTTCACAATGGTGGAGGCTGTGACTTACTTCAGCTACATGACACTGATGCTTTCGAAACCTCCGGCAGTAGGGGCAAGGAGTGGGCAGTGGTTTCTAAAAGTCAAACGGGCGATTTTAGTTTTTTGACAATGATCTACCCCTATGCTGAATATGACAAGAGGTTGGATGAATCTAACAGCACCCAGCGCCTGCCCGATTGGACTATCGGCGATCCACCTTTTGAAGCCAGTGGCCCCAATGTAAAAACACTCAATACGAAGGGGCAATCTTATGCCTTTGATGTGCAAAAACTGATCTTAGAAGGGATTGAAGTTAGGTGCTCTACAGCCAGTGACATGTATTTGAAACTCGACAATCACAAAGTCATTCTAAAAGGAATAGGGGACAAGGAAGTTAATGTTTCCATTAGTGGGGCCAAAGAAGTAATTTTAAACGGAAAGGGAATGCGATCCAGTTTTCAAATGTTGCCTGGCGATGTGTTGGAACTGACGAAATAGGCATCTCCTACATAGATTACAACAAAGGGCTCTGCCACTTATGAACACGAAAGTCTATAGAATGATCAGAAGCTGCAACAAAATTTACCGAGCCATCAGTTTTTTCTGCATTTTGGTTATTTATTCATGTAGTCAAAATTCCGGGTCTTCGATGAGGTCCAATCCATTGAATGACAAGCCATGGTTGGTTTTGGAGTTGGAAAAAACGAAATTGTTGGCCACTGAAATAGCACATGGCCTGGACGAACCCTGGGAAATTCTCTGGGGGCCTGACCAGCATCTTTGGATAACCCAGCACAAAGGGAAGGTGAAGCGGGTTAACCCTGAAAATGGTCGGATAAAAGAATTGTTATCTATCGATGATGTTTATTTTTCCAGAACACCGGGCTTGCTGGGGATGGTACTGCACCCAGATTTTGATACAAATCCTCTGGTATATCTGCACTACAATTATGTCGATTCTTCCATTACTGAAATTGATTACCTGGGCAGGTCCAGTAATGTGAGGTCCAAGGTGGTGCGCTACAGCTATTTGCCGGAAAAGGATACACTTGTCAACCCCGAAATTATCCTACCCAACATTCCGGGGAGCGGGCATCACAATGGTGCAAGATTGGCCATCTCAGCCGATGGTAAATTATTGCTGGCAATAGGGGACACAGGCATTCGGGAGGCAATTTATGATAAGAATGCCCTGGTAGGCAAGGTGTTGAGGATGAACCTGGACGGATCAGTGCCGGGTGACAATCCAATGCCCGGCAGCTATTTTTATTCTATGGGACACAGAAATCCCCAGGGTTTGGTGGCAGCCGGAGGAAAAGTTTATAGCTCAGAACACGGGCCCAACAATGATGACGAACTAAACCTTGTTTTGGCAGGTGGCAGCTATGGTTGGCCGTATGTTGAAGGGTTTTGTGATAAGGAAAACGAGCAGGACTATTGCGACAGTGTACAGGTGATGGAGCCTCTTGTTTCCTGGACACCCACTATTGCACCCGCCGGGCTGGATTATTACAATAGCCCGGCCATTCCTGAGTGGCAGAACAGCCTGCTGCTCACATGCCTCAAAGGGCGCTCGCTACGGATGTTGAAACTGAATGCTTCGGGAGATGAAATTGTGGATCAAAGAATTTATTTACAAAAGCAATTCGGTAGGCTTAGGGATTTGTGTGTCAGCCCCCAGGGGGAAATTTACCTGATTACCAGCAATACCGATTGGCATATTAGCTGGCAACCCTGGATGTACGACAATGTACCCGCTGATGGAAACGATAGAATTATCAAATTGGAAAGAATGAGTGGCCCCTCATCGCACTATAAAAGCCTTCCTGTTGTACGGGAAGATTCTGCACAAATCCCCCTGTTTTTACCGGAGCGTTTTGATAGATCGGTAGCCGGCGCATCAATTTATGTAAAGAATTGTGGCGCCTGCCACCTGCCTACCGGCAAAGGCGTACCTTCTTTGTTTCCTCCCCTCATAGATACAGAATGGACCAGGGATAAAAAGAAATTGATAACTACAACACTGACCGGACTGACCGGGGAAGTGGAGGTGAATGGAGTGAAATACGATGAGGTTATGCCGGGATTTGCTGTTTCCCTCTCCGACCAGGAAATCGCAGAAATCCTGAACTATGTGCTGATCCATTTAAACAATTCGGAGGATTCTGTGAAGGCAGAAGAGGTGGCGGCCATCCGGAAATCCATTAACCATATAAACTTAATTAAAAATGTACCCTAATACTGGGAATGAGCACCAATCAAGTTGAGGGCAGGTTGTTCCCGTATTGAGTACGGGACAGGCTATTCCAGAATTTTTCTTTCCAAATTTTAAAAGGGAAAGAAAAATATAGGGAATGACGCACAGTATAATCGAATTGCTATGTTTAAAAAGTGGTTTGTCCCGGGTGTTTTGCCATAAAGTTAAGAGGTAATAAATTAATATTTGAAAGAAACTATTAACTACAAACCCCAAAACTTATGAAAGTATTACAAGTTAGGCAAAAAGATAAATTACCAGAAAACATCTATGTAGGAATAGATGTGCACAAGAAAAGCTGGAGCGTGTCCATTATGGGCGGTGACGTTGAATTCAAATCGTTTTCACAGCCGCCAGAACCAACGGTACTGTCCAATTACCTGCACAAGAATTTTCCAGGTGCCCGGTACCAGAGTGCGTACGAATCGGGTTTCAGTGGCTTTTGGGCACACCACCAATCGCACTTTTCTTAGACTGGTGTTCTACAATACACTTTTTGCTCGTAGATAAGTAAAACAAAATCACTCTAATTCAAATTTGGCTATTTTGAAAGATATGGCTAAATTTATATCAATTATTTGTTTATTTTGGGTTCCACTAAAATTACAACCAAAAAAACCTAAAGAATTTTGTTCAAGGTATTACTTTCATATAGATGCAGTTTATCCATTGTATTTCTAATGTCATTTTGCATGGCATTGGTTGTAAGTATGACTTGTGACACGAAATCATTGATGTCATTTGAGTCCAATATGGCTCATCTTGACGAAACAGACAATTCCAATAGTCACCACCATACGGGGGATGCCGGTCATGACAACCACGTTCACTCTGATGATAATCAAGACCGTCACGCGCAGGAAAGCGAACAAGGTTGTTGTCTTGAGTTTTCCATTAAACTTTTTTCGTTACTAATAAAGCATACCCAAAAGGATATCGTATTGGATACTGTTGATTTACCCATTGAGCAGTTGTCTCCTGCAAAATTCCTGTCTTTTGTTGGCAGCCATGTGGATATAAAAGTAGCACAGAACAGCCTGCCACCACCGTTCATTCGTGACATAGCGGTTTTTATCCAATCTTTTTTGATTTAATCCCTACGCTGCATTGTCAGTGGGTGGGACAAGTGCGATTTGGTCAATGGGCCACATTGCTGTAAAATGTTTATCCTTCTGATTTTCGTATAATGGAGCGGGCTCGATTGCTGGGCCTACTCTTTATTGATTACACATTTTTCATACAAAACATAATATATTATGATTCCTGAATGGCTGCCCAACCTACACCCTTTAATCATTCATTTTCCTATCGCCCTCTGGTCGATAGCAGTGTTTTTTGATCTTATCCTGGTCATACATCCAAAAGCGTGGCTTAGGAATATGGTGACATTGCTCTACTGCCTGGGGGGAGTCAGTGCAGTGGCTGCATACTTGAGCGGGGAACAGGCAATTGATAATGTGTCCGTGCCTATGAAAGCAGAACTAGCGGCGGCCAACCACTCCGATTGGGGACACTATACTTTTTACTTTTTTGCTGTATATGGGGTTGCCCGAGCGGTTTCGTATTGGAAGCAATGGGACAAAAAGAAATTAGTGGCAATCGCATTGGTCATACTTGGCATAGTAGGCCTGGCAGTGGTAGGCATTACTGCTGACAAGGGGGGGAAGCTAGTCTATAAATATGGGATCGGAACAAAAAAATAATTTTCAACCATCAAACTTAATAGTATCATGAAAAAATTAAAATTATTCATTTACCCAGTGTTGTTCATTTTTTTTATTTCTTGTTCGCAAACCAGGAAAGAAGGTTCGGATGCCGAGCAGGATCATGAAAGTGGTAGCAGCGAAGGCCATTCACACGATATGGCAGATCACGACCATGACGCTTCTGAAATTAGTGCTTCTGCCAGTATAAGCTGGATGCCTGCAGGGACTGGCGAAGAATCAATAAAATCCGACTTTCATTTTTTAAGTGGATCTTTGGAAAACATAAAACCGGTAGTGATACAGGATGATAGGGGAACCAAGATTCTGGAATTGACTGCTGATGGCACCCCCACATCGTTTGTGTTCCATAGCAAATACAGTAACGTTGGTCTATCTGCTTCTATCAAAAAAGTGGATTTCACCGGAAAAATCGAGCTTATTCACCATGCAAAAAGTCCTAGTAACTATGAATTTGTCTCAATTGAAAACAGTACTATGCAACTTGGAAGAGTGATAGATGGCGAGCAGATCGTACTTGATAAAGCTGAATTTGAACAACCTGTTCAGGATTGGACAATATTGAAAGCATCTGCTGCCGGTAGTCACTACAAAGGCTATATAGGAGACAACAATGTGACCCATGGACATGCCGACGAAATGGAAGATGGGTACGTGGGAATTATGCTGATTGGCAGTGGAAAAATCCAAATTAGTTCTATAGAGCTTTTGAGCCTCGAAGACGAATAAAACCTAACAACATAAAAAATAACGAAAAATGGAAAATGCAATTAAATACATGTTCGGCTTTCTGGTTCTTTTGGGATGCAATGCAACGGTCGAGAAGGACAAAGCAGAAGTAGAAAAAACACTGGCAGCATATAAAGCGGGTGTAGAGTCTTTAAGTACCAAGGATCTTTCCACACTGTTTGTGCCTGAATCCCAGATATACGAATCGGGAAGCGACGAAGGATCATTTGACCACTACCTGGACCATCATCTGGCACCAGAATTGAAACAATTTGAGTCCTTCGATTTCAATGACTATAGTGTTTCAACTGTGGTGGATCCGCCTTACGCGTTTGCCACAGAGTCTTATGTCTTCAAAATAGTCCTGGCAAAAAGCGGACAGGTAATAGAAAAAAGGGGCATAGCAACATCAGTTTTAAAAAAAATAGATGGAAAATGGAAAATCCTAAAAACACATAGCTCTTCAAGGGCCAAGAAGTAGTTTCCATTAGGGAAGCAAGATATAAATGCAAAGTGGTTTGTCTGGTTGCAGGGCAAACGCATTTAAAAACTAAACTTGGTTTCAGTAAAAATTTCAATCATGAAAAATGTTTTTTACAAAGAAACCCATCCCAACCCCTCCAATGGAGGGGATTATTGGTATTTTTCATGATTGAAATTTTTTTAATGCGATTGCTCTGGTCTGGTTGGGGAAAAACACTCATTCAAGGATTTATTCCTTAAAGTGGAAGTTACTGTTTGCAAAAACGAAAACCAAGAGAGGCGCGGATTTGACTCAAGAACTAAATCAAATAACAATCATATGTGCGGAAGGATTAATTATGGAGTGCGATGCTTCTTGGGGGCATTTTGATAAATAGGATTGAATTTGACTTTTAAAACGGGCACTGAATTTTCAGTATTAAACTTTTTGAACAGTTCATTATGCTTAAGGATCAAACCAAGTGCATTGATGCCCATATCTCATTAGATATAGTACAAATGCAAGACGAAGTATCGGATCGATACAATGATAAAACAGATTTAGAAGTATGGCAGGCCATGAACCGTGGTGATGAAGAGGCCTTGATTTATATTTATAATACATATGTACATAAGCTCCTAAGATTTGGTATTCAGTTTGCACCTCGAGAGGTGGTCAAAGACTCCATTCAAGATTTGTTTTTTTATCTAAAGAAACGAACAAGATCAAAACTTAATGTTCAACGAATCTCACCCTATTTATATAAGGCCCTGTTTCGAATAATCTCAACGAAACAGGAATACTCGAAGAATTTTCTATCAGAAAAAGAGCTTGTCGAAGTGAAGGACTGGCATATAAACGTGTCCGATGAGATTAAATTAATCGAGCGTGAAAGTCAGGAGGAAAGATCGGAGCGACTAAAAAAATCATTAAGGGAACTTTCCCGGAAACAACGTCAGGCTATTTTGCTCTATTATTATGAAGGATTTACACACAATGAAATTACTGATATCATGGGGTTAAAAAATAAAAGTTCAGTAAGGAAATTGATACATAGGGCCATAGATTCACTCAAAAACAATTTTCTACCTTAGTTGAATGAGGTTGGTCCCTTGGTCTTGTGGGTCGAAAGCAAGTACATCTGCTTAACTGAATCCATTTGATAACTTGGTATCGTGCCCTGGGTTGGTTGACTATTAAACTACTTCCCTTAGACCTGCTGTATCTATAATTTTCGTTCGAAAAAGATTGAGAAATGGGACACTTTCAATTTTTTTTCATACTATAAATATAAACAGCAACCAATGAAGTATCAAGATTACGAATCTGTAGATTTCATTAAAGATGAAATCTTCGTTGATTGGGTAACAAATCCCAACACTCAATACAACGACTTCTGGAAAGAATATATAACTGCAAATCCTGACAAGTTAACCAAAATTAACCTTGCCAAACAATTTATCAATTCCCTTGAATATGAGGAGCATGAAGCCTTAAGGAGCAATGAATACGTCGAGATGTTTGAGAACATCATGAAAAGAGGCAAACCTGAAATTTCCCGAATTATAAAAATGCACCCGGTAAGAAAGGTATTGAAATATACCGCTGTTTTTTCTTTATTGCTCTTATCTTTTATAGCCTATAATAACCAAAACGGAGCGGATGACAACATTGCCAGAGGAACAAAAATACCATTAGCAAAGAATAACCCAAGGGGGCAAAAATTATTGTCAATATTACCAGATGGAACAAGGGTCAAATTGAATTCAGAAAGTACTCTGGTTATTGATTCTCGATTTGGACAGGAAGACCGCAGGGTTACCCTGCATGGGGAAGCATTCTTTGAAGTAGCCAGGGACACAAAACGCCCATTCATTATTTCAACCGATAATTTGGTAACACGCGTCCTTGGAACATCATTTAATTTCAGGTCTTATTCAGATGAGGAAAAAGTCCAGCTATTGGTTGTGAACGGAAAAGTGTCCGTCTATGATAATTATGGGGATTCCATGATATTGAAAGATCATGAAATGCTAGAATATGACCTCTATAAACATAAAATAACCAAATCCGTATGTGACGACCTTAAGCCATACATAGGGTGGAAAGATGGCATACTAATTTTTGATAATGATCCATACGATACAGTTATAAAAAAAATCGAGAAATGGTACGATGTTCGAGTGCAGCTTTCCCGAGATATTGTTCTTACCGGAGAATACTCGGCTGAGTACCACAATAAATCATTAAAAAAAGTTTTGGACGGGTGGAGTTTTGCATCAGGATTTAAATACGAAATAAATAATGAACGCGAAATACTAATAAAACATTAACAAATTAAATAAACCTATATGAAAGATGGCCCTAGCTAAATAATGAAGTGGCTGATCTAAGAGATTGGTCAACTAAAAGACAGAGTCAAGACATGGGTCGAATTATAACAAAGCCTTTAATCTTGAACGATTGTTTTAAATAATTGACAATAAATGTTCCAATAATAATCAAAACAATATGAAGAAGATATTACTACAGCCTATAACTGAGATGTCGAGAAATATGTTTTATGGTTTGGTCATAAACTGCCTATTCTGCATACTGGTTTACGGAGATGATGCCAATGGACAGGCAAGCTTAAAAGAGACCACTGTTAGCTTGTCAGTTGATCAAAAGGAAGTCGGGGAAGTATTTGAACTTCTAACAGAAAAAACATCATTCGATTTTGCCTTCAATGATGCCAATATAGATCCTACCGAGGTGGTTAGCCTAAAAGTTAAAAACACCTCGCTTTATGATGTACTTACCATCATTTCAAAGCAGGTAAGTTTTAAATTTAGAAGAATAGACAATAATATACATGTTACAAAAGCTTTAAAGAAGTCGGAGGCTGGGGTTTATTCTGAATTGGTAGAAATCCTGATAAGTGGTACTGTAACAGATGAAAAAGGGAATAGTATCCCTGGTGTAACCATTTCAATCAAGGGTACACAATCAGGTACCATCTCTGACGGTGAGGGTGAATTTTCTTTGAACGCAGATGAAAATTCCGTGTTGTTATTTAGCTTTCTCGGGTATCGAACACAAGAAGTAGCCGTTCAGGGGCGTAATTCTATCAATATTGTCTTAGAGGAAGACATAAGCAACCTAGAAGAAGTGATCGTGACAGCAACAGGCATAAGGCGAAAAGTCGAGATTGGTAATACCATTTCAAGACTGGAAGTGGATGAAGATGTTAAAATACGTCCTATTAATAATGTTTCCGATTTACTTCAGGGTCAGGCATCTGGTGTCCAGATTTTTAGCAGTGGTGGATCCGCAGGCATGGGTTCTCGTATCCGTATTCGGGGATCGAACAGTGCATCTTTGTCCAATGAACCGGTGATATACGTGGATGGTGTGCTAATCAACAACCAGGCCAATTCCATCTCTTTTGAGACCGGAGGGCAATCACCTTCACGTCTGAATGATCTTAACCCTGAAGATATAGAATCCATAGAAGTAATCAAGGGGCCTTCTGCAGCCACATTGTATGGCTCTATTGCGGCCAATGGTGTGATACGGATTACCACGAAAAGAGGGCAAGCAGGTAAATCAAGGTGGTCAGCATTTCTTGAGAGCGGATTGGTCAATGACGTGGGCAACTACCCGGATAACTACCAAGCCCTTGATGCATCAGGTAACCCAGGGTTTAACTTCGATGCAGCTAGGGGCACTTTCGTACATAACACCGTCAATTCATTTCAACCCCTCAACGATCCCGCTACCTCTCCTTTCCGTACAGGAAGGTCGTATGGCTTGGGTTTGAGTGTTTCTGGAGGCACGGAAGAACTCACCTATTTCGTATCTGGAAACTTTTCTGACAATCAAGGGGTTCTTCCCGTCAACAATATCCGCAGGGCCACATTTCGGGGAAACTTAGGGGCTCAAATTTCGGATAAGTTGAAAATCAGCATGACCACCGGATTCACCAATAGTGAATTGGAATTGCCGTTGAACGACAATTTTTCACTTGGCCTCATGGGGCAGGGCTTGAACGGTATGGCTTCCCCTGCTGTCAATAACGGATGGGGGGAATTTACACCTGAAGAATTGTTTACCATTGACACCAAACAGAATATTAATCGTTTTACTTCTGGCCTTCAGGTCGAATGGTCCCCTTATGAAGGCATTGATGTAAATGTATCAGGAGGTCTGGACTTCACTTCCAGATGGGATAATCAGTTCTTCAAAACGGGAGAGGCTCCAGCATTTCTTAATTATGATCAAGGAGCGCGTTTTTCAAATCGTTTCAATGAGATTGTCTATACTTTTGATGCTGTTGGATCATATAAAAAGGAGATATCAGACGAAATTACTACCAGGACCTCAGTTGGCTTCCAATATCTGGGAAACCTTGCACAAGGCACACTAAGCACGGGATTGCAATTGGTGGCCGGAACGAGCTCAATTGCCGGTGCAGCTAACACGTTTAGCACTGAACAAACCACTGAGCAGAGGACTGCCGGTCTATTTTTCGAGGAACAACTAGGTTTTAATGAAAAGTTGTTCGTGACTGGAGCGATCAGATCAGACCGTGGAAGTGCATTTGGTGATGCACTCAGTGCAGTCATTTATCCAAAGTTGAGTGCTTCATGGTTATTGTCTGATGAATCATTCTTCAATCCCAAGAGTAATTGGATTGGTTCACTGCGCCTAAGAGGGGCATGGGGGGCTTCTGGTGTACAACCAGGAACCAATGATGCATTGAGATTTTTTAATCCTGTAGCCGCAACGGTCGATGGGGGACAAAGTGTCACAGGTGTAACTTTTGGTACGGTAAACGAAGTTGTGAGTGGGGTAGGAAATGCGGATCTAAAACCAGAAAGGTCACGGGAGATTGAATTCGGCATAGATGCTAGTTTTCTCTCTAATCGAATGGGTCTTGAATTGACCTATTTTAATAAGCAAACAGAAGATGCCCTTGTTTTTAGGCAACTACCACAATCTCTGGGAGTGGGAACCGGTCGTTTTGAAAATCTCGGTTCTGTTCAAAACGCTGGATTGGAGGTAGCACTTAACACTAGAATTGTTCAGACTGACAAAATAACTTTTGACCTTGACTTGATAGGAACTTTTTTTGATAACGAGCTTAAAGAATTGGGCGAGGGCATTGACCCTGTGATTTTCAGGGTTCAACGTCACGTGGAAGGATACCCCCTTGGAGGATACTGGGATGAATCATATACTTTTAACGATGACAATGGTGACGGTTTTATAGCCCAGGAAGAAGTACAGGTAGGTGAAACTGTTTACCTCGGTGCACCTTTTGCTACAAAAGACTTATCTTTTATTCCCACTTTGAGCTTCTTTAAGGATCGATTGATATTGAAAGGACTAATGAGTTACCGAGGTGGACAAAAACTATACAACAATACAGCTGCATGGCGTAATGGAAACAGCAACACGGAAGAATTGAACGATCCCAATGCGTCTTTGGAAGGCCAGGCAAGGGCTGTCGCGTCCAAATTTCTGAGCACAGATGCTGGCTATATTGAAGACGCCTCATTTTGGAGGTTGCGTGAAATCTCGTTGACATACAACGTTCCAAAGAAAACGTTGAATTCACTGGGGCTCTCCAGGTTGAGTTTTACCGTATCTGGTCAAAACCTGGGTGTATGGACGGACTATACTGGTCTTGATCCCGAAATCAGCTCCGATGGGCAGGACGATTTTACGGGTCAGAACAATTTCAATACTCAGGAATTTTTAAGTCAGCCACCAGTTCGCATGTGGAAGGCACGACTGAACTTATCATTTTAATAATCAAAATTTCAATTAAGATAATTATTATGAAAAATTTAATAAAAAACCAAGAGGAGAATCTAAATACGATTAGAATCATATATCTCACATTGTTTATTGCATTGGGTTTCACATCCTGCGACTCCATGCTTGAAGTGACAGATCCGGATATTGTTACTCCAGAATCCCTCAATAGTGAATCTGGCCTTCAAACTCTCCGAGCCGGATCATTAGGAGATCTGGCTGTGGCCATGAGTGGTTCATCTGCTGGACACGGTGCTACCACTGGTCTGATTGTTATGAGTGGACTTATGTCAGATGAGTACGATTATTCTGGTACTTTCCCTACTCGTCGTGAGGGTGATACACGTATTCTCCAAAACACAAATAGCGATATGGATAGAATCTTTGGAAACCTTCACAGAGCCCGCGGCACAGCTGAACTAACCATAGACTTAGCGGCACAATTTGGTGGGGCATCCGAGATAGAAACCGAAATGCAAAGTATTGCCGGGTACGTATCTATTCTTTTTGCAGAAACCTTCTGCGCAGGTGTCCCATTTAGTAAAGCCCCTGCAGATGGTGGGGATTTGGTATTTGGAATGCCACTCACTACCCAGCAAATATTTGAAAATGCGGTTGACTGGTTCGATGCGGCCATTGCCACTGCCACTCCAAATTCTGACCTAGCATACCTTGCCAGTGTTGGTAAGGCAAGAGCAATGCTTGGTTTGGGCCAGATCGATGAAGCAGCAAGTACTGTGTCATCAGTTCCATCAGATTTTGTCTATAACATCGAGCATTCTAGTAATAGTCGTCGACAAGAGAACGGCATATATACGATGAGTACAGTACGAAGACAATACTCAATTGCTGATGGCAAAGGGGGAAACGGACTAATGTACCGGTCTGCCATGGATCCGAGAACACCTTGGGACGGAGGTACTGATTTCGGACAGGATGATATTACCCTTTATTACAATCAACTTAAATATACGTCTCCTGATGCACCTGTAGCGCTCGCTTCGGGAATCGAAGCAAGGCTCATAGAGGCTGAGGCTGAAGTAGAAGCCGCGAACAATACTGAGGTTCAAAATATACATAATGCGTTAAGGGCGACCGTGGGTTTGTCAGATTTAGACTTAACTGGCCTAACAAAGATTGAATTACGGGAAATTCATTTTGAGGAACGTGCATTTTGGTTATATAGCACTGGCCATAGGCATGGGGATCTTCGTCGACTTGTCGATGTTTACGGAGAACCTGCTTCTAGTGTCTTTCCTTGGGGTGCGTATTTCAAAGGGGGTGAATATGGGTCAGATATTTCATTTCCAGTGCCACAATCGGAGGCGAACAACCCCAATTACCAGTCTTGTTTGTAATTTTTTTATAAAATGAATTATTTTATAAAAGGGACTATTGCTGTCCCTTTTATTATTTAAAATATTTGCGTTTGTGAGAGTTTTCAATCTATACAATACAAACGGGGATGACCATTTATCACCAAATACTGAACCTGTAAGTACTGTTCAGTTTATAGTCCTTTCCTTCATTTTTTTTCTATCGGGTGTAACAGGTTTGTTGCTTCAGGTTGTATGGATGTACCGTCTTGGACTAGTATTTGGAAATGCAGCATATGCTACGGCAGCTACCCTGGCAGCTTTTTTCTTAGGATTGGCCATCGGTGGTTGGTTTTGGGGTAACTTATCCGAACGGTTTCGTCATCCGCTGGTTGTCTATGGCCTGATGGAAATAGGGGTGGCTTCAACAGCCCTGCTGTGGATTCCAGGAGTTGAATTCTATGAAACAAATTATTCCCTGGTGGTGACTCTTCTGGGTGACAATAGAAATGTTCTTAGTCTGGTGAGGTTTGTGTTTAGCACTTTGCTTCTTTTTTTACCTACTATGCTCATGGGAGGAACGTTTCCGGTTTTGGCCCAATATGTCGGGGAAGTACGGCGACAGCTGGCTGTCAGGGGAACTGTCTTGTATGCTGTAAATACCTTAGGAGCCTCTTTAGGTGCATTTCTGGCTGGATTTTTTTTGCTTGCAAACCTTGGAGTCAATACAACTTATACTATTGCTGTGTCTATTGCTGCTGGTATTGGGTTGGTAGCTATCTTTTTGAACTATAGGTCATTTCAATTTATTCCAAAATCCAGCGCGCCGGAAAGGATGATATCCATTTTGGAGAATGAGTCAACTGCATCATTCAATCTGGGGTATTTACAATTTGTAACATTGGCTTTTTTTTCGGGCCTGTTGGCTATTTCCTCAGAAATAATTTGGACCCGAATGTTTGCCCAAGTTTTACAGAATTCAGTGTATTCATTCTCAGCAATTTTGGTGGTCTTTCTTATTGCGCTTGGATTGGGTGGCCTCCTATCGCATGTACTTTCAAGGATGTCGTTACAGCCCAGGTTTGTTTTGGTTGTACTACTTTCACTGGGATCTCTTATGATTGGGGTTTCGCCCATCATATTTAGTTTCTTGACTCATGGTCTTGAGTACATGGCTGTCGGTTCGTCCTGGATAGACTACCTATCGTCGGTTTTTGGACTGAGCATCTTGGTGGTATTGCCTCCAACCGTAATCTTAGGTGCAGTATTTCCTTTTTTACTAAAGGTATCCCCTATGACACATTTGGGGCCAGGTAGGTTTGTGGGCAAGCTGGTTTTGTTCAATTCCATTGGAAGCGCTATAGGGCCTATTCTTGCAGGATTTTTCCTCCTCGATGCTGTGGGCGTATGGGGCAGTCTCAAAATTATCGCGATTTTATATGGAGGCCTTACACTGTTAGTCGCCCTTCCCTACCTGAAAGCCAAAAGAATGAATGGGGTGGTAGTACCTATAGCGGTGACTATAGGTATAATTACTTTGACGAATCCACCAATCGTCAAATTGCGGCCTGGTGAAAATATTTTGGAATTATGGCAGGCCAGCGACGGTGTAGTATCGGTAGTAGCATCAAAGGAAAATATGGAAATGAGACTGGATAATTTTTACATACTCGGAGATTCCCGGTCCGCTTTAGTCGAGCAAATGCAAGGGCATGTGCCACTCCTTATTCATCCAGACCCGAAGAAAACCTTGTTTTTAGGAATGGGAACCGGAATCACCGCTGGGGCAGCATTAAACCATGGTATAAAACGAGTCGTAACGGTCGAACTGGTGGGTCATGTAATTCATGCTGCTGAACGTTATTTTTCCCATTTGACAAACGGTCTTTTTAGAGACGAGCGTTCAGAAATAGTTGCAAATGATGCCAGAAACTACCTTCTTGGCACAACTGAAAAGTTCGATGTTATCGTTGGTGACCTTTTTACCCCCTGGCACGCGGGTACAGGAAGTCTTTATACAACGGAGCATTTTAGACAAGTGAAAAATCACCTTACATCTGGCGGGCTTTTTGCACAATGGCTACCTTTATATCAACTGACCTCAGAGGACATGGAAATTATTGCCGCATCGTTTGCATCGGTTTTTCCTAAGGTCACTTTATGGCGGGCTGATTTCTCGGCTTCTAGGGCTAGCATAGCACTCATTGGCCAAGAGGAAGGCTCGACTCTTAATGAGGAAGTGCTCAAGCGTAACATCAAACATGTCGTGAACGATTTGGGTGATTCTATATCGGCTACCACAGACCATATGGCCTGCCTATTCTACTTAGGAAATTTGGACGCTTTAAACCAAGGTGTATTGGGTAGTACACTTAATAACGACGATAGGAGAACAATTGAATTTAAAGCTCCAATCTCGTTCCACCAGGCTAGTGCTGGGCTCAGTAACTATATAGTTGAGTCGAAATTGGAAAATCTACTTACAACCCTTGCTACAAACCTTCCACCAGAGAAAGACCCCTATCTTGCAAACCTTCCTCCAAACGAGATTAGGTATGTTGAAGTTGGCCTAAAATATTTTCGTTATCAATTGCTGGTCTCAGCAGGCAAGGAGGAAGAGGCGAAAAGTGTACTTGAACAGATCAAACAACTGGCTCCTGATTTTTGAATTTAAAGCGGATAAACTAAGCCCTGGCAGTACCATGTGGGTTTACCTATAAAATTCTAATTTAACGTGAGTTCGGGGTTTAACGTGTTTACAATCAACAAATTACGATCGTCCTCGCATCAAGTGCGGGGCAGGCTATTTCGGAATTTTTATCCTTAAATTTTAAAAAGGATAAAAATATCCTTACCTGCGGCATGCAGGCCTGATAAAATATGCCTTTTAAGAAAATTATGGCATATTTTTCTAGCATGACGTTCATTTTGTTCATCGAACTGACGGTAAATTAACGTCAGTTGCCTTAATTTTCTTAAAAACCTGAGTTTATCATATGCACGTCATTCCTGCCTGTTTCGGAAGACAGGCTCGAAAATATTGATCTAACTTTCAAAAAGATCAATATTTATCGGGAATCTCACCGTTCCACCCAAGAGATTCCTCCTGCCAGCCGACCTTTAGATTTACATTTTGGTTAATTATATGATTATTATTATCACTTTTTCGAGGGGGTTTCCAAAGGGGGAGACTCATAACTTGTGGATAATTGTAGATAACTTTAAAAAAGAATGGGGTGAACTTTGTCTAGCGCTGGGCTTGAGAGATATACTGAACCCTTAGCCAAGAGCGGCCATTTAACCCGTTAAACTTGAGGTTTCGCTGAACGACCAGGGATTTTCTTCCCATTCTCAGAGTTAAGTATCAAAAATCCATCTTGAAATCAGAAATCCGTGGAACCACTGGATTGTTTGCCTCAGGCTGTGGCATGTTCATTTCTGCGGGATCCGGGCCTACAAATTCCGTCTTGCTGCCAGCTATGGTCAGGTAGCCTTTTGGGTTGATTTCCACAAACGTATATAAGGGGTCTTTGTAAGGAATGGTGTACTTGATCCAAGGGTATTTTTCATCAATTTCTTTACTATACCTCACCTGCTTATAGTCACCACCTACCCACCGATAGGATGCACTGTTGATTTGAACATAGTAAATGTCGTTGATCTGTGTCATATAGTCGGTGTGGTGATGACCACAAATGCTGGCGATTACTTTGGTAAACCCGGCTTGGTTGTTGGCGGATTCCAAAATACCTTGTACATCCTTCAGGTTGGCCACTCCACCATCTTCATTTTCCAGAGTTTGGTGGGAAAATATAATCGTATGAAGGTCAGTTGAAGCCAGGTCTTTGCGCAACCAGTCCTGTTGCTCTTGATTTATATACCTATTGTAGCCAGACCAGGGCTTGGGGTTGGGGTCATTGCCATCCAGCACCACAAAATGATAACCCGCCTGATCAAAAGAATAGTAGCGGGACTTCATACCCCAAAATTCCATGGCCTGCTCCCGGCTAAACCCACCATCGGTATCGTGGTTGCCTAGTAGGTGATATTTGGGGCCGTCAAATCCATTGAATATATTGAGAAATGGAAGGTTGTAGTCGTACGGTCTGCAAAAATCCCCCAGTTGCATGATAAAATCCATCTTTTTTTTGGTGGATGCTTCTACAAATGCTGCGAGGCGCTTTTCCCCATCGTGCATAACGTCCTGGTGTACATCGGCAATCAACCCGAATTTTATTTTTTTCATCTTACCCGACCTGTCGGCTTTCAATGTCCATGGGAGCATGAGTGTTCCGGTGGCGAGTGCAGTGTTTTTTACAAAATCCCTTCGTTTCATAGCATTTGGTTTTATGGTGTCCGATTATTTAACGACTGATGTCATAATTTGTATTGATTCGAATTGGGCTAAAAAAATGACAACCCCCGCAAGAGGATTGCCATAATCGAAAAATGAGTAAAATTGTTTAGAAAAGGTATCATGGTTTGGGCTTTATGGAGTATCCCAGGGCAAAGAATAGGTTTTCACATAAGTGTAAGCTTTCATAGCTTCTATTACACCTTCCTTGTAGCCAAGACCTGAATCTTTCACCCCTCCAAAAGGAGTCCATTCCAGCCGGTAGCTGGGTGCTTCGTTTACATTTACAGTACCCGTTTCCAGTTCAGTGATCACACGCTGAATGGAAGGCCAATGGTTGCTCACCACTGCACCAGACAAACCATAAGGTGTATCGTTGGCAATATTTATGGCCTCATCCAGGGTCTTGAACCTCAAAATAGGTGCTACAGGCCCAAAAGTTTCCTTGGCCACCAGCTCATAGCTGTTTTCAACATGGTCTATCACCGTGGGTGAAAAAACTGCCCCGTTGCGTTGGTTGCCAATTAAGCATTTTGCCCCTTTTTTTATGGCATCATTTACGCGGTTTTCCATTTCTATGGCTGCCTCTTCATGGATCACAGTGCCCATGTCGGTTTCAGGGTTGTAAGGATCTCCAAAACTTATTTTGGACACTGCCATTGTAAGTTTCTTCGCATACTCATCGGCAATAGACTCATGTACCAATATCCTACGGATAGCTGTGCATCGCTGGGCAGAGTTTTTGAAAGTACCGGCAATGGTTACTTCTACCGCCTCGTCTATATCCGCATCTTGCAGCACGAGCATGGCCGAGCTTCCGCCAAGTTCCAGTACCAGCTTTTTGTAGCCGGAATTTTTGGCTATTTCCTTCCCTATTTGGCTGCTTCCTGTAAAGGATACCAGACTAATGCGATCGTCAGTAACCAGCTTGTGGGCCACTTCGCTTATTGGCCCGTTGATTACGTTCAGCGCATGGGGAGGTAGTCCACATTCCAGGGCAAGTTTGGCCAGGTAATAGGCCGATAGCGGAGTGCGCTCAGATGGTTTGAGGACCACAGTGTTGTTGGTCGCAATGGCCGGGGCGATCTTGTGGATCACCTGGTTCATCGGGTGGTTAAACGGTGTGATGGCCGAAATAAGCTTCAACGGCTCACGGGTGGTATATATCCTTCTGCTCTTTCCGTTTTTGGATACATCGCAGGGAAAAACCCGCGAATCATCGTCCAGTGCCTTGATGGCCGAAAACCGGAGAACGTCGGCCACCCTACTGGCTTCATACTTGGTGTCTTTCAGGCTAAGGCCGGTTTCGTCGGTAATCATACGGCTGATTTCATCCACTCGGGAATCCACCGTATCGGCCATTTTGTTCAAAACGGCCTGCCTTTCGTACCGGGTAAGGGTCAGTTTGGCCCGATAGGTGTCTTCCAGTACCTGGTCGATTTTATCGGGTGCTATAGAAGAGACCCTCCCTACTTTCTTTTTGGTGTAGGGATTGAAAACATCAATCCACTCCCCGGATTTGATTTCCTGGCCACCTATGATGCTGCCAAATTCTATAATTGAATCGTGTTCCATGTTCAGGTTAATCTATGGTTCCGTTGCATAAAAAGTCATAAATATGGAAGTTTCGTGCTTCTCCGGACGCCAGTTTTTCACTGTATTCTGGGGTGAGTTTCCTGTTGAGGATCATGGGTACCACACTTTCGTGAAGGCCGCCATGAGACCTGAGTCCAGTTTTTACCTTGTCCAGGTCATGCCAGTCTTTGGATCGGCCAATTACTGTGTGCTCGTCCGAGAGTACTACAAGCTCCCCAATTCTTTCTGAAGGCAAGTTGAATTTACCTACAGCCTCCTGATTGGTGAGTACCATTTCGATACCATTCAGGCCACTTAGCACTTCTTTTGCCTTATCAATGTCACCGTTCGATAGGTACACTGTGCCATAAGAACCCAAAGCCCCGTGGTGTACCACGTATGGATCGGTGATAGGCAGTATTACCCGAGACGTAATGCCAGCATCTGCCAGGATCGTTTCAATAAACTGGACTTTCGGGCTGCCATCGGCATTGGTTTTGGCACTCATGCCATGGTCGGCTGTTACGGCTACTATTGCTCCGAGCTTGTCCAGCTCACCAATCCACTTGTCGATATTGGCGAGAAATTCTATAGCTTCTGCATCGTGTGGGGCATATTTATGTTGTACAAAATCCGTTGTTGTCAGGTACAGCAGGTCAAAATGTTCCTTTTCCAGCAGCTTCGCCCCAGCCTCAATGCAATAGACGGAAATATTGGGGTCGTAGATGGTGGGGTTTGGCTTGCCCATCAGGTCGATGACATTTTCAATTCCATTTTCTTCCACGGATGCCTGCACCGAAAACTCAGCTGAAAAGCAGATACCTTCCGAAAGGTCTTTGCTCAGCATTTTCCTCAATTTATCCTTGGTAGTAACTACTGCTACCTTTTTTCCGGCTTTGGCAAAAGCCGAAAATATGGTTTCGGCTGTCATGTATTTTGGGTCGTTCATCATTACCTCTTCATCCAGGGCCTTGTCGTAATAGAAATTGCCACAGATGCCATTCACATCGGGAGTTACCCCGGTGGCAATGGCCATGTTGTTGGGGTTGGTAAAAGAGGGTACCACGGAATTCACAAAACCCATAGACCCTTCCTTTATAAACCTTTGAAGATTGGGCATTCTGTCTTTGGCTGCTTCATAGTAGTCGTAGGACGTACCGTCCATGCATATAGCCACTATGGGTTTGTTCTTCGTGTTGTATGATTTGCCGTTTACTTGTATCATCGCTCAATAAATTAAAAATATAATATTTGTCAAAAATATATAATAAAATTTACTAATAGTAAATATTTGGATTTTTTTATTAATTTTAGATTAAGAAACTGTTACCTATTGCAAGTGTTGTTAATTTAGGCCCTGAATTGACCGGGTTTGATAGTGGCAATAGCTTGGTAAAGTTTCGGTTCGGATGTATATTTTGTGAAAAAAATTGAATTATGATTAAGGATGATATTCTGAGCAACATCGGAAAAAAGATAAAAGAGGAAAGGAAAAGCCGTGGGTTGAACTTACAGGATGTGGCCTCCCGTAGCAGCATAACCGCTGGCCTGCTGTCTAAAATTGAAAATTTCCGAGCCGTTCCTTCTTTGCCGGTATTGCTCAATATATCCAAAGCACTCGATTTGAATATGGCCGATTTGGTGGAAAACGTAGTGAGCAACAAGGAGGCATCATTTTTATTGGTGAAAAAAGAGGACCGCAAGATTGAAGAACGCGAAGATTCCCAGGGCCTTATTTATGAATCCCTCATTCACCAGGACATTTCTGATATAAACTTTCGGGCCAATATTGTTAAGGTAAAACCAATGACATACCGTGAACCAATTGCCACGGATGCCATGGAGCTTATCTATGTCATCACTGGATCCATTACCTATGGATTTGACAATGAAGAGGTAATCCTGGAAGAAGGGGATACCTTTTATTTTGATGGAAGTTTTCCTCATTCTGTGAAAAATGATCAGGGCAGCCAGGCCGTACTATTCAAGGTGTACATGTTTCAATTGGCCAACAGCTAAACGTCATCAGGCCAAGGGATAAATAACTGTCCCTTTTACCAAAACACTACTTCTTCTATACTATCAATCAGGTTTTGCATGTCCTTTGGAAAAACATGCCCGATATTTCCTATCCTAAAGGTATCGGCCACTGATACTTTACCTGGATAAATGACAAACCCTCTTTTTTTCAACTCATCATAGAATTTTTTGAATTCGTAATGCGTGCTGTTGGGGTTGTTGAAAGATGTAATGATAGGCGACTGGGTAGAAGAAGGTAGCAAGCAACTAAAGCCCAATTTGTTCATACCTTTCACCAATACCTGATGGTTCTCTGAATACCGGGCAAATCGTTTTTCTACGCCCCCTTCTTGATCCAGCTCCAGCATGGCTTGCATAAATGCTCGTACCGTATGGGTAGGGGAAGTGTACCTCCACTTGCCACGTCCGTCTTCCATGGTCTTCCATTGGTCATAAAGATCCAATGAAAGGGACCTGGCGTTTCCTTTTGTACTTTCCAACTGCTCTTTTTTGGCTATTACAAAGCCAAAACCGGGTACCCCCTGGATGCACTTGTTGGCACTACTAATGATATAGTCAATGTCTATTCCCTGTACATCTATAGGAATGCCACCGAAACTACTCATGGCATCTACTATATATATCCTGTTGTGGGACTTTACTATTTCCCCTATTTCTTTTATTGGGTTCAGCATGCCTGTAGTCGTTTCACAATGTACAACGGCAACATGCGTGATGGTTTTATCTGCTTTCAAGGTAGCTTCTAACTGCACCAGGTCAGGTTGGGCGATTTCCCCACTATCTTGTATTTCTGTGGCGATTTTGAGTCTTTCGGAGATTTGTGCAAGCCTTTTTCCATAAGCCCCATTCGCCAATACGAGAAGTTTTCCATTAGAAGGTATCACACTTCCGATGGTCGCTTCTACGCTGAAAGTACCGCTTCCCTGCATCAATACTGAGGTATAGTCGGATGAACTGGTGGCCAGCGCTACCAATTTTGCCCGGATGTATTCTACCACACCCAGGTTGTAGTCATCATCCCAGGTGCACCAGTCTCTCATCATTACGCTTTTCACGGTTTTGGAGGTGCTCAATGGGCCGGGGGTCAGAAGAAAATAGGGATTATCTGGAATATCTATGTCTTTCATTTTCTTATATTGATGGTAAGAATATATTGCATGTTTATCAAGGGTAAAAGTATTTATATATTTACATATATGAAAATTTAATATACATAATTTGATTTATATTAAAATAATTGACTTATGTTTGATCGAATAAATTTTCATTTAACCTGAATAAAATTGGCTATTAAATCATTAAATCATTGGCGATTAAGGGTATTTGCAATCACCTGGCTGGGGTATGCAGGGTTTTATTTTTGCCGAAAGAATTTTAGTGTCACCATGCCTATTATTATAGATGAGCTGGGTTATACAAAAAACGACATGGCCCTGGTGTTGACTGTATATAGCCTTACCTATATGCTGGGCCAGTTTGTGAGTGGCTACATGTCGGATAGGTGGGGGCCAAGGATCGTTGTGAGCATAGGACTTGCTATTGCGGTTGTGGCCAATTTCACCATGGGCATGACGGGTAGCTTGATGGCCTTTGTTTTTTTAATGGGTTCTAATGGCCTGGGACAGTCCACAGGTTGGTCGGGCTTGATCAAAAACATGACTCCCTGGTTTCGTCCTGGCGAGAGGGGTGTGGTAATGTCATGGTGGAGTACATGCTATGTTATTGGGGCATTTCTTGCCACTATTTTCGCCACCTACTGGGCTACAAACGATAGCGTATTGGTAGATATGGGCTGGAAGCGGGCCTACATTTTCCCAGCCCTGGTATTGGGGGTGATCACCCTGGTTTATGCGCTTTTCGTAAGAAACAAGCCGCCGGATGTCGGGTTGCCTATTTTGGTAAGGGAAGAAGAAGAACATGTTTCGACGCGCACGAAAGGTGTGCAAATGGGGATGCTCAAAAAGCTCATGACCAAAAGCGAACTTTGGATAGCTGCTTTCATATATTTTGTGTTGAAACTTACGCGTTATGTGTTTCTGTTTTGGTTGCCAATGTACATGGTGGAGGCCCTTCAATATTCCAATCAGGATTCTGGTTATTTATCCTCTGTATATGAGTTGGTCGGCTTCTTTGGAGTCATTGCAGCCGGGTATATTTCTGACCACCTGATGAATTCAAGACGGTTTCCCGTGGTAGCCGTTATGTTGTTTCTGATGGCAATTCTCTGCTTTATACAGCCTATAATTGCCGAATTGGGTATGCTGGCCATTGGCATCAACATTGGCCTGATTGGCGTGATGACATACGGGCCAGACTCTATCTTGTGCGGCGCTACTGCTATGGACATAGGAGGAAAAAAAGGAGCAGCAATGGCGGCTGGCATCATAAACGGCGTGGGGTCCGCAGGCCAATTGATGTCCCCATTCATTGCGGCTTATTTTTCAGAAACATTGGGATGGAACGCCTTGTTTTACGGTTTTGTCGTTATGTCTTTGATAGGGGCGTTGCTGGCTTTGAGCAAATGGAAGTTTGGCGGAAGGCAAGAAGAAACCCTGGAAATGGCTGGTAGTGCCGTTAGTACTAAAACCGGTCAGGAAATTAATGTAGAAGACCTTAAATGACTTAAAATACGTTGAGCATGGGCTGGAGCAATTATCATGGGCATAGCAACTACTGCGACGGGCATGGCAATTTGGAGGAATATGTCAAACAAGCAATCAAACTGGGCATTAAGACACTAGGCATATCTTCGCATGCCCCTTTGCCATTCGAAACCAAGTGGGCAATGCCAACTGAAAAGTTGCCGGATTACATAGCGGACATGCTTTCATTGAAACAAAAGTATGACGGGGAAATAGAACTTTACACAGGCCTGGAGGTTGATTACATTCCAGACGTTATGTCACCGCACCATCCATCGCTGCAGGCACTGACACTGGACTATACAGTAGGGTCCGTACATTATGTGGATTTATTTCCAGATGGTGTGCCATTTGAGGCAGATGGCAGCCGGGAGGTTTTTATCAATGCCATACATCAGATGTTTGATGGCGATGAAAAAAAGTTGGTATCCAGGTACTTCGAGCTCGTTCAGCAAATGTTGAAGGATGCACCGCCAACCATATTGGGGCATCTGGACAAAATAAAAATCCATAATAGTAAGGGACAGGTATTTGATGAGGGGGCTGATTGGTACCGGAAATTGGTACTGGAGACACTTGATGTGGCCGCCACTAGTGGAACCATACTGGAAGTAAATACTAGGGGGATTTACAAAAAAAAGTGTAGCGAAACCTACCCATCGCCATGGATTTTGAAGCAAGCCTATGAAAGGGGTATTTCGATCACCCTGAATTCCGATGCACATCACATACGGGAAATTACCGGTGCATTTGAGCGGGCGGCACATACCATTAAATCCTGTGGTTATCGACACATTCTACAACTTCATAGTGGTGAATGGGTTGAATGGAAACTATAATCCGAAGTTGAATTTTTACTAGGTTTTCCCCAACCATTCCTAAAAATGTCGTTCAGGCGAAGGAATTTTTATTTTGCCCTTTATAAAACCGGCGCATTTCAAAAATAAATCGTAATTTCAACCAATAACAAAGACAAAGCGAGACATGAAAACTTTAAGTATATACCTGATGATGATGGTAATGGCGGTATCATCCTGTCATGCACAGGATAAAGGGAAAGAAGTGAAAACGAAATTTCCATCTTCTGAAAAAATCAAAAAGACGGATACAGAGTGGAAAAAAATATTGTCGGAGGATGAGTTTTATGTGACCAGGCAAAAAGGTACTGAAAGGGCTTTTTCGGGGAAATATGATAAGTTTTACGAAAATGGCGTGTACAAATGCGTGGCTTGCAAGCTGCCTTTGTTTGATTCCGAAACCAAATTTAATTCCGGCACTGGCTGGCCAAGTTTTTACCAACCGATCAATAAGAAAAATGTGAGCGATGTAGCCGATTATTCTTTTGGCATGAAGCGGGTAGAAGTGGTGTGCAGCCGTTGTGACGCCCACCTCGGCCATGTGTTCAACGATGGCCCCAAGCCTACCGGCCTTAGGTACTGTATCAATTCGGTTTCCCTTCAATTTGAGAAAGGGGACAAAAAGGAGGATTAAAAGCCTGTTGGGCGTTTGAACCTGAGTATGACGGGGGCATCCCCAATCATTCCATATTTTTTGGTAGCATAGTCTGATGCGGGTATTCCGTTGTTGTCCAGGCCTATCCAGATTTCGTCTTCGGTAAGTAGCAGGGATTCAGCCATCCCATACTTTGAGGGCGCATAAAGTTTGCCGTTTTCGTGGCTACAGGTTTGTCTATAGCTTACTTTTTGGATTACCTCATGGGTTTCCGGGTTCACCTTGGTCACAAAGTTGCCATTCCTTTCCAGTAGGTATAAAAAACCTTTTTCAAATTTAGCATCGGCAAAGTCATTGCTTTCTGTTTCAGGTATGTTGAACGTATCCTCAATGCCCTTTGTGGCAAGGTTTACTTTGAATACCTTTCGCGGTTGGCGTTCCTTGACCAGGTATAGGACATTGCCTTGGCAGTCTATGGCCAGTCCTTCCCATCCGGCGTTTCCCCAGTCGCCAGGGGTTTCCGTTCCAAAATCAATTGGCAACTCCTGTGATTTTCCGGATAGAGGATAGGTGTACACCTTGCCGTTTTCTTCGTTGGCCAGATAAAACAAGCCATTGCAATAGTCAACAGCTTCCAAGTCCAAATCCCCATCGAGATGCAGGGGGCTTTTGTTGACAATGTGCCACTTTTGGTTGATTAGTTTTATTTCATAAATAAAACTGTCGTCTTTGCCGTCTGCATTTATGTAGAATTGCTCGCCCACCTGAACATTTCCACTCAGGTCGAACCGCGCACCGTTGGTGTTGTATAGTTGGGAATAAGAAAGCAGTTTAAGTTCGATAAACTGATTTTGGGCTATTGCTTTGGGACCAAACAGTATAACTACTGCCAGTACAGGTACAATAAATCTCATAAGCTTTTGGTTTTGAGCTAAACTTTAAACCCTTTCTATCATAGCTCCAATAGCGTTAAGACGTTGATCGATATTTTGGTACCCTCTATCTATTTGTTCTACATTGTGTATCAGGCTTGTTCCTTCCGCCGACAAAGCGGCTATCAACAAAGACACCCCTGCCCGAATATCAGGTGATGTCATTTGAATTCCACGCAGGGCTACAGATTTATTGAGCCCAATTACCGTAGCGCGGTGAGGGTCGCACAAAATGATTTGTGCCCCCATATCTATGAGCTTGTCCACGAAAAACAAGCGGCTTTCAAACATTTTTTGGTGGATGAGAACAGTGCCTTTGGCTTGAGTGGCCACTACCAGGGCGATGCTCAACAGGTCGGGGGTAAAGCCCGGCCAGATGGCGTCTGCTATGGTCAGGATAGACCCATCAATGAAAGTCTCGATCTCATAACTTTCCTGGGAAGGGATGTAAATGTCGTCATTTCTGAATTCCATTTTGATACCCAACCTCTGGAAAATCTCCGGAATGATACCCAAATGCTTTAGTCCCACATCTTTAATGGTGATCTCTGAGGCGGTCATGGCTGCCAATCCGATAAAGCTGCCTATTTCAATCATATCCGGCAGCATCCTGTGCTCGGTACCTCCCAGCTTTTCCACTCCTTCTATGGTCAGTAGGTTGGAGCCGATACCCGATATTTTTGCGCCCATTTTATTGAGCATGGTGCACAGTTGTTGTAGGTACGGTTCGCAGGCGGCATTGTAGATGGTGGTGGTGCCCTTTGCCATGCTTGCTGCCATCACTATATTGGCCGTACCTGTAACTGACGCTTCATCCAGTAGCATATAGCACCCCTTGAGGTGCGAAGCGTCGATGTTGTAGTACGATGTTTTCTTGTCGTAACTAAACCGGGCCCCAAGTTTTTGAAAACCCGTGAAGTGGGTGTCCAGCCTTCTCCTCCCTATCTTGTCGCCTCCCGGTTGGGGTATTTTGCCTTTTTTAAACCTGGCAAGCATTGGCCCCAGTATCATGATAGATCCCCGCAGAGAGGAGGCCATTTTTTTAAATTCTTCAGTTTCCAGTATGCCTACATCCACTGCATCGGCCTGGAAAGTATATTCTTCCGCGCCGGTTTTTTCCACTTTTACCCCCATGTGGCCCAGGAGTTCTATGAGCATGTTGACGTCCCTTATGTTGGGAACTTTCGAGATTTTGACAGGTTCAGCGGTGAGAAGTACTGCTGACAGGATCTGGAGCGCTTCATTTTTAGCTCCTTGCGGTGTGATCTCCCCTTTTAGGCGGTTGCCACCGGTCACTCGGAATGAAGTCATTAATTCTTTCTGCGTTTAAAAGGTCTCTTTCCTTTGTTTTTGTGCCTGTTTTCAGTGTCTCTTGGGCGGCTTTCATTGTCACGCCTGTTGTCCCTTTTTTGTGGTTCGAAAAGGTTGTGTTCATCAACTTTGGCCATATCAATGTCTAACTTGTTTTTAGACAGTTTTCTGATATTTTTATAAACCACAGAGTTGTCTATCACATCCTTGTTGTAAGAATAGAAGAAAGTTTTCATAAGCTTGCCTATATGAATGATGGCTGCTTCCTGTTCTTCAGGATCTTCAAGGGTAGTGGCCTTTTCTACCAGCAATTCTATATTCTGGCCAAAGTGCTTAAAGGTGATGTTGTTGGTATTGTATTCAACACGTCTGGGTTTTTTGTACAGTACATCCCGTTCTGGTTTGGGGAATGGCCCGGCTATATCCAGCTCAAAATCTGAAATGATGTGAATGTCGTCCCACAGTTTTTGTTCTACCTCAGGAGTGTCTTTTATGTCTGGGTTGATTTGTTTCATCAGGTGGGTCAAAGTCTCCGCCTTTTTGTTCCTTTCTTCCTTGTCTTCTATTTTTTCGAGGTATTGAACCAGCATTTGGATGTTCCTCCCATACTCTTTGAGTATCAGCCTCTCCTTTATTGTGTTGTAATCGTTCATCATTTGATTTTGGCTTATTTAAGCAATGCCAAAATTAAGGTAATAATTAAAAAGTAGGGGTTTATACAAGATTAATTTTCAAATGCATTAAATGTGCAGGAAACTGGTGGGTGAAAACTAAAATAGATGCCCCTCGATTGTAACCTTTAAGTTTTGGATACGGTTAAACGTAAAAAAATTTACAAACCGATGGTAAAGAAAATCTTGTTGGGAATAGGGATAGTGGTGGTGATTTTTGCGGTTTACTTTGGCTACTTGTTGGCTGCCAACCGCATACTAAGCCCGGCAGAGATAGTAAAAACAGAGGTTAACGGAGCTAAAATCTCGGTGAGTTATAGCAGGCCATTCAAGAGGGAACGTGAAATATTTGGGGGATTGGTGCCTTATGACAGGTATTGGAGAACAGGTGCCAATGAAGCCACGGAAATTACCTTTTCAAAAGATGTGCTGTTTGGGACAAAAAATGTGGAAGCCGGTAGCTACTGGTTGTATTCCATACCGGGCAAGCAGGAATGGACTGTAGTATTGAACAGTGAGCTGGGGCAGTGGGGGGTGCCTGGCCCGAACTATGACAAGGATGTTTTAAGGATAAAAGTGCAGGCCACTTCTGTACCTGAGCCATTGGAACAGTTTAAAATTTCCCTTGTTCCCGCCCCGAAAGACAATCTGATAAAGCTCACCTTAAGCTGGGACAAAACCCTGGTGGTGGTTCCTCTTGAGGTGATTTGACTGCCGGCTTGATTTAGGGTTAGCTGGAATGGCTTTAGGCCCATCAATTGACGAGAAAAATATTGTGATATTTTTTTTCAATAACTTCTACTTCGTCCTCGCTCAATTCTGAAAATTCCTTGCCTCTGGCTCGTTTAGAAAGCACCCCTTCGTTTTGTTCCAAAAAACGAACCAGGACCGCAATCATTTTATCCGGCATTTCAAACTCTTCATTAATAAACCTTTTGAATTCATCATACCTTGTTAGGTATATAACCTCTTCTGGAATAATATTTTCAATAGTATCATGCACACAGTCATAAAGAAATTCAGCTTGCTTTGTAATATCAAAAAACCGGTAATAGTCGATTGTTTCGTTCAACACTTGTACGTTATGGCCAGAGGTCTCTTCCCAATCTATAAAATCTAATAAAGGATGGGAGTATGACTCAAGCACTGATCTATAATCGTCCAGGTGGTTCAAAATGGAAGCTGAAACAGGGAATATCATGCCCTGTTGAGAAAATTTCATCTTCGACAATACATGATGTATTAAGTATCGGTGAATACGGCCATTCCCATCTTCGAAAGGGTGAATAAAGACAAAACCAAAAGCGACTATTGTAGCTGCCAAGACAGGATCTAAATTACTCTTGAACAGTCTATTGTTTGTTTTAATCAGGCCATCTATTAATGTATCCAAATCTTCGCATCTGGCTGATACATGATCCGGGATAGGTTCCCCTGTTGATCTGTCATGTTCCCCTACAAACCCTCCCTTTGTGCGAAATCCCATTTCGATAAACCTGGCATTTTCTATCACAATTTGTTGTAGTCGAATCAACTCTTCTGTTGATAGATCTTTTGAGCCCGCCTGACCTATCACTTGTCCCCACCTTGTTGCCCTTTTGCTTTTGGGACTTTCACCTTCAATAGTGAATGAAGCTTTGGAATCCTTAAGCAACAAGAAAGCTGATGCCCTTTGCAGGATGTCCTTCCTCAACCCACTTAAATACGCTCCTTTCTTTTCAGCATATTTTCTGGAAATATATGTTTCCAGTTTTTTCGTTTTTCGAATAAGAGGACAAAAATTTATGGTGCCTGGCAAGGTGTTGATAATCAATTGACGAGGTGATTTTTCACCTTCAACCGCATATTGGAGCTTTTCATCCACCAGGCGTACATAACTTCTTTTCGTCAATCTTTCCTTGCTGGTAAGTTCTTTACCGAGAAGCCATTCTATCAGAAACCAGATTCTTCGGGAATATTGTCCTTCAGGTTCAATGCTAACTAGTGCTGTCAGCTCTTGTTCATCGTAATGATGCGCAAGTTGGCTGAAAACCAGCAAATTGATCCCCTCATATTTCAGGGCAAATACAAGGTGACGATAGAGTGCATCAATTTCCGATTTGTCCAAACTATCTTCCGGTAGGTATTTGTTTGGAAACACTGCCCATTCTTCCGTTTCATATTTTTTATTTCGATTGCACACCATCGGTATTTGATCAGGCATTGGAACTGGGAAATTGAGTTGAGCGATTATTGAGGCATAGCCAACTACTTGTCCCTCTTCAGGAAGGTTTCTCCCAATAAAAACGTGCGCAGGGCGAGAAAAATGAGCGCTTTTCATGAGTTTGCAAGAATATGAAGCGTAATTTATAAGAAAGATATGCGTGAAGCAAGAATTATAGGCGCATAAATTAACTCTTTAATAAATACGAGCGCAAACTTGGAAAGCAAACACCCTTTACAGCAAGCCATGTAGAGAATAAACCAAAGGGCCGAAAAAAACAAAACCCCCGACAAATTTGTCGGGGGTTTTTCGTACCCAGGGCCGGAATCGAACCGGCACGGCCAAAGCCATTGGTGTTTGAGACCAACGCGTCTACCAGTTCCGCCACCTGGGCTCGGTTTGTGATTTATTCAAGGCGTATTACCTCGTTTTAAAACACTTTCTGATAGCCTCTTTCTAAAAGGGATGCAAACTTATTTAAAGATTTGAATTAATCAAATAGGAATTAAAAATATCGGATGATTATTTACCTGGGCGAATACGAATGGGCTATTGGTTTGGCCGAGAATAGCTTTTTGGTTTCTGCCCATACTTCGCTAAACAATTCGGAATGGCGGTAGGCATCCAGCGCAGCTTCCGACTCCCAGTGACTGTAGGTGGAAAAGACATTGGGTTGGGTGGTGTCCTGGAGCAAGTCCAGGTGGCTGCAACCGTCAAAGTTTCTGATTTTGTCCTTGTTTTCGTTGAAAATTGCCAGGAATTCCTGCTCTTTTCCCACTTTGAAAGTCATCCTTACCACCCTTACTATCATGCCTCCGGGTTAAAATCTATAAATACCTGGTCATCTACCTTGAGGCCCAATAGCCGGGAGCCGTTTCCCTGGTTGATCCCTATTTCAAGCTTTCCTTTATTGTTGAAATACACGAAACATTCACCGGCCGTCACGTCATTGGCAGAATTGTTCAGTTCCCTAAATTTTTCCCTTCTGAAATTAATTTCAAAACCGGAGTTGCCATTGATTTTCATGATGTTGTCAAAGTCCTCCTTTTTGATGTTTGTGATCAGGTTGCCATAGTGGTCCACTCGAATGATGTTGCCTGCAATTTGTTTTTTTGTGGCCTTGGCAATAGAGGGGGTTCTTTTGGCCATTTCGTCTAATCCCACACCCAGATCGTAGATGCTTTTGCCGCTGGCCAGGTTGGCCGCCGCAGGTGCAAACACATCTTTGGCCGGGAAGCTTGTCTTCTTGGGGTTGATACTATTGATGTCCACCACGGCTTTCGAATTCTGATTGCTCACGAGGCTCATAATGCCATTGTCGTATCCTACAAAATAGTGATCTTCCAGCATCATGGCCACCATTTTGGACGAAGACCTGCCCGATTCCGACACAGCTACCAAATGGATGGTGCCCTTGGGAAAATCCCTGAATACCTCCCCAAGTACATAGGAGGCATGGCCAATATCGCAAACTTTGATGTGATGGGAGATGTCCACCACATTGATGTTCGGATTGATGCCCAATATGGCCGCTTTGACAGCTCCTACGTAGTGGTCTGAGTTGCCGAAATCCGAAATAAAAGTTACGATAGCCATATAAGCAATTGGAAATTATTGTTTATTTTGTGTAATGATATAAACCATTTCACGCATTGAAGGCGATATTAAGTTTCAGCCTTTGAGATATTTTTGACCGTGCTGGTAACGCTGCAAAAATATAAATTTTTGAAGGACAAAATATATTTAGACAAGTAAATAGAAAACTCATTTGGTAGAAAAAATTATAACCCTGGAAAACATCCCGCTGACAGAATTTCTCGGGGTGGAAAACAAGAATATCAATGAAATAGCGTCAGCTTTTCCGAAGAGTAAGATCATATCCAGGGGAAACGAAATCAGGATTCAGGGATCCACTCCCGAAATCATCAAGATCAATGAAATACTCAATTCCCTGGTCAACCACTATCATAAATACGGTAAACTGACGGAAGACAATATTGCGTCGTACATCAAGATGGACAATGACGATATTCTGGAAGGACATGATGAGGTGCTGCTTTATGGCACAAAGGGATTTAAAATTTGTCCTAAAAGTGCCAATCAGAAGAAACTTGTTGAATCGTGCCATCAAAACGACCTGGTTTTCGCCATTGGTCCGGCGGGTACAGGCAAAACCTACATATCGGTGGCCTTGGCTGTGAAGGCCCTGAAAGAAAGGGATGTAAAAAAAATCATCATCACCAGGCCGGCGGTGGAGGCAGGTGAAAACCTCGGCTTCCTTCCGGGTGATTTGAAGGAAAAAATAGATCCATACCTGCGGCCTATTTACGATGCTCTGGATGACATGATTCCTTCTGAAAAGCTGAAGTACTATAAAGAAAAAGGGGTAATTGAAATAGCGCCCTTGGCCTATATGAGGGGGCGTACACTTAAGGACGCTTTTATTTTGCTGGATGAGGCCCAAAACACCACCCCGATGCAGATAAAAATGTTCCTGACCAGGATGGGGCCAAAATCCAAAATGATTATAACAGGGGATATGACGCAAATAGATTTGCCCAACAGGCAGAAATCCGGATTGCTGGAGACACTGGAAGTGCTGAAAGGAGTAGATGGTATTGGGTTTATCAACCTGAGCGGGAAGGATGTCATCCGGCACAAACTCGTCAGGCACATCATATCGGCCTATGAAAAATATGAAAACAAACCTTAAGTGTTTGCCATACGACCTTCAAATGGATTAGGTTTTGTATGAAAAATGATATTTGAGGATTTTTACACGCACAGGATTTTCAGACATGACGGCTAAACGATTCATGTTCGTATTTTTGGTCTTTGCTTCTCTTGGATCAGTTGCCCAGTCAAGATTGGCTGCAGAAAGGAATGCGGTCGCTTTTGGTGGGTATGATGTCACTGCTTTTTTTGATGGAAAGGTAGTGGAAGGAAAGCCCGCCCATAGCCTGGTATATGAGGATGTTAAGTTACTTTTTGTCTCAGAGGCTAACAAAGAAGCCTTTAGCGCCAACCCTAAAGAATATTTCCCCGGATATGGTGGCTGGTGTGCCATTGCCATGGCCGATGGTGCTTTTGTCATTCCCGATTACAGGTATTACAAAATACAGGATGGCAAACTGCTGTTCTTTCGAGTGAAGGCGTTTTTCAATGGGCTTACGCAATGGAACAAAGACCCTGATTCTAATCTTATCAAAGCCAACGGGAATTATTCCAAGTATTTCAAATAATTCCAGTTATTTTATAATAGTATTTCTTATATTTATCTTCTGCCATACACCGCTTTGTATAATATGGTAGTGTTTCGAAAGGTGCTGTGCTGTCATTGACCCGTGATTATATTCAACCAATACAGGTGTGTAGTGTTGGTCGAACTTATGCTTGTCAATGAAATGTTTACCTGGACCCCATACCCGTTTTTGAGAATACTGTCAGCCTTTGGTGGCGGTATTTTATTTTACAACTTCTCACCCTTCGGTGTGTTAGGGAGTCAATTCTATCCTTCATTATTGATTGGCCTTACTTTATGTTTTTTGCTTGTGAGGTTTTTGAAGTTGCCAAACAGGCTGGCCATTAGTGGAAACATCGGGCTACTGATGGTGTTTTTGCTCGGTATGATCCGATTGGACCAATACAGGGCTACCAATGATAGGCAACACATCATCCACGAGGCTGGAACTATTGAAGGGTACTCGGCCCGGGTCAATTCTGGCTGTGTTGATAAAGGCAAATACCACATCTATCAAATTGACATAATGGGTGCGCACATTGATGGCCACCCCGAAATGAAAACCGGGAAAGTGCATTTATATGTGCGAAAAAACGGGGAAACCGATTGTCCATTGGGGTATGGTGATAAGATAGCGCTGGCTATGTCACCATTCAGGTTGCCGCCACCTAAAAACCCGCATGAATTCAACTACCAGCAATACATGGCCGGGAAGAATATCTACTATCAGCAGTTTGTTGACCGTGCCGACCTCAAAATATTGGAGGAGGGATCTAAAAATTCGATTATGGCTACAGCCATCTACCTTCGTGGTGAATTTGCCGGGTTAATCGATCAATATGTGGCGGGTGAGCAGGAAAAAGCGATAGCCCAGGCTTTGATACTCGGTATCAGGGATGGCCTGGATCAGGAGACCAAAAGGTCCTTTTCGGCCACCGGGGCAATGCATGTACTGGCCGTATCGGGCTTGCATGTAGGGATTATCATCATCATCATTTCGTTTTTACTGAAGCCCATAAAAAAGAAGAAAGGAGGGAAATTTATATCTGCCTTCGTTTGTGTTGTTTTTCTCTGGTTCTTTGCTATGGTTACCGGACTGTCCCCGTCCATTTTGAGGGCAGTCACCATGTTTTCCATTATCATTATTGGGCAGGCATTTTACAGCCGCCCCAGCATTTACAATTCGCTTGCCCTTTCCGCATTTGTACTTCTTTGGTACGATCCTAATTTTATGTTTTCTGTAGGGTTTCAATTGTCGTATATAGCTGTGCTTGGCATTGTGTACATCTATCCCAAAATATATAGCCAGTTGACTTTCTATGCCTGGCTGCCCGATAAAATATGGTCGGTAACCTGCTTGTCCGTGGCAGCACAACTGGCTACATTTCCATTGACACTGTACTATTTCCATCAGTTTCCGGTTTACTTCCTCATCTCTAACCTGATAGTTATCCCGGCTGCATTTCTTATCATGTCATTGGGGATTGCGCTGATTGCACTTGGCTATACTGCTTTAGCACCGGTCATAGGGGGTGCGCTGCATTATCTTATTTCGGGGCTGAACTTTGTGGTTGCTTTTATAGAAAACCTCAACCTGAGCCTTATCGATTGGCTCTACCTCACACCCGAACAAACCATTTTGATATACCTTATGATTGCAGGGTGGTGTTGTTTGTGCCATTACAGGCAGTTCAGGTTTGTGTACGGTTTGTTGGTTCTGGCCCTTGCCATATCGGCTATGGGTACATTGTCTTTACTGGATCAGTCCAAGACTGAAAAATTGATATTTTATGAAATTGGAGGAGAGTCGGTTTTTGATCAAATAAAAGGGTTGCAGGCTGATCTGGTGGAAGTCCAAACCATCAACAACCTGGAGCTGGTAAGGTTTCAGGTAGAGCCCAACAGGCTGAACAATCATTTGGGAAAAATCAATGAAAACAATTTGCGACTGGTTGAAGGAGGCCATGCCGGCATAGCTTATTATTGGTGGAAAGGGAGGAAATTTGTTTTCCTGAAGAAGCCAATTGATGGGGTACAGATGAGTACTAAAATTGAAGCTGACTACCTCGTGATAAGCAACGATGTAAGGGTAAGTGCCCGTTTCTTAGAAGAAAATATCAACTGCAAAAAAATCATTGTAGATAGTTCCAACAGCTACCCCTCTTGTCGTAGGATAGAAAGAATGGCCAGGGCGCTTCAAATAAAATGCCGGATACTCAGAAATGAAGGTGCGCTTACTATTTCGTTATAATCACTTAATCAAATGTGCCTGCACCTGCTTTTTGATTTCTTCCTTGTCTGCAGACAGGTGAGAATCGCTGTAAATTTTTAGCATCAATTCAAACAATACATCTTCGTTGTAGCCCAATTTGGCTGCTACTTTTCCGCAGAACTTTATCTCTTCATCATAAAGACGGCCATCGATTTTCATCAATTGGACAATGGTATAAACGTATTCGAACTTTTCATCGTCAGTTAATCCTTCCAGGTTTTCGATGGGATGATGCTCATCATAACATGCAGCTATTTGCTCCTCGGTCAATCCATGGGCTTTCCCTATCTCATTGATCAGGTCTATTTCTTCCTGAACTACTACTCCATCTACTTTGGCCAACTGTACGAGTATGTTGAGTTGAATATTTGACATATTTTGCTTGGCTTTATTGGTTTGTAATTGTCAACAAATATAGAAAATACAGGCTATCAATTTTTCTTGCCAAATCGATAAAGGTTAAATATCCCTACATTTTGTAATATTTCATTATTTATGGCAATAATTTATTCGAACATTACCAAATATTTTGGCGTTTCATTCTTAAATTGACTGATCAGTATAATTGTGAATGAATTTTCTTGCCCACCTCTTTCTTTCCAACAACTCCGAAAAAATAGCCATAGGAAACTTCATAGCGGACTTTGTGAAAGGCGCCCAAATTGAAAGCTATGAAAAAGATGTAGTGAAGGGGATTCTAATTCACCGCGAAATTGACCGTTTTACGGATGCACATGCCACAGTGAAACAGAGCAAAAACCGCTTGTGGAATAGGTACAGGCACTACAGCTCGGTGATTGTGGACATGTACTATGACCATTTTCTGGCAAAGAACTGGGAAATGTACAGCGATGAGCCGTTAAAAAACTTCACCACCAGGCACTACTCTTTATTGTCCCGGCATTCTTATTCGTTTCCCGCCAGGGCATCACTTACCCTGAAGTATATGAAGCAAAGCGATTGGCTCTACAACTATCAATTTCTGGAAGGTATAGATATGGCCCTTAAAGGCATGTCCAGAAGGGCAAATTTCAATTCTAAAATGGAATACGCCATTCAGGAGCTACACCGACATTATGAACAATTTAATGAAGAGTTTAGCTTGTTCTTTCCAAAATTGAAACGGCATACTGAGGAGTTTTCAAGGGAAATCTAACATTTATTATTGCCCTTTATGTAAAACCTCAAACCATCCTCAAAATTTGGGGTTAATATTGCCGTATCAAAAACTTAAGATCAAGATGAGAGGATTGAGGACATTAATTTTTGCTGCCCTATGGTTTGTGCCAACTTTTACCGAGGCATCCAACACCAAACCAAAATACATTTACACCCTCGATATTACCAACGTGCAGGACGATAAAGTGCAGGTAGAATTGCAAACCCCGGCATTTTCTGACAATGAAGTGAGGTTTTACATCCCAAAAATCATTCCGGGGACATACCGGGTTGCTGATTATGGACGCTTCATCTCCAACCTGAAAGCCTTCGACAAGAAAAACAAACCGCTCAAGGTGGAACGCCTCGATGACAACAGTTGGCAAATCAACAAGGCTAAGAAACTCAACCGCCTTACCTATTGGGTAGATGATACCTACGATGCAGATGCTGACGACAACCTGATCTACCCTATGGCGGGTACCAATATAGATGCGGGAAAAAACGTCGTGATCAATACTCCAGGGTATTTTGGCTACTTTGAGGGCATGCACAAGAATGAGTTTGAAGTGAACATCGTTAGGCCGAAAGATTTTTATGGCTCAACAGGATTGATTAAAACCAGAAGTTTTCACCAAAATGAATTGAAAGTAAAGGTGGAAGGAAACGCCATGGAAGCAAATGATAACATGGTAGATACTTATCATATTGAGGACTATCAAAGGTTGGTCGATTCGCCCATGATGTACAATGTGCCCGACACCACCATCATCAAAGTAGGCAATACAGAAGTACTGATCTCTGCCTATGCACCAAAAGGTATGGTCACTTCTAAATTTATTGCAGAAAACGTGGAGCAAATCCTGATGGCACAAAGGGAGTATTTGGGGGGAGAACTGCCCGTGGAAAAGTATGCTTTCATTTACTATTTTGAAGATTATAGCAAAACCCTCCCTGTGAATGGTGCATTGGAGCATTCCTACTCTTCCTACTACTATTTTCCGGAGGTGCCAGCCGAATACCTCACACAGGTATTGAAAGACGTGGCTGCCCACGAATTTTTCCATATTGTCACACCACTCAATATCCACTCGGAAGAAATAGAATATTTTGATTTTAACCAGCCGAAAATGTCACAACACCTGTGGCTCTATGAAGGCATCACTGAGTATTTTTCCGACAATGTACAGGTGAAATATGATATCATTTCAGACGAAGAATACCTTGAAGCAATAAGAGAAAAAATATTGAACTCATCGACCAAATACAACGATACTCTATCTTTCACAGACCTGAGCAAATACACCCTCGATGAGCACAAAGAGCAGTACAACAATGTGTACGAAAAAGGTGCCCTGATAGGAATGTGCCTCGACATCAAATTGCGGCAATTGTCCGAAGGACTATATGGAGTGCAGGAGTTGATGCGGGATTTGTCCGAAAAATTTGGAAAAACTACCCCTTTCAAGGACGAGGAACTGTTTGGGGTCATTTCCCAACTCACTTACCCTGAAATTGATGATTTTATAGACAAATACATAGTAAGGGGAGGAGTGTTGCCATACAAGGAAATATTTGACCTGGCGGGGATTGACTACTACCCATCACAGGAAGCGGAAGAGTATTCACTAGGGTTTACCCTGGAGGCACTGACCATAGATACTGTAGAGCAAAAAATAAAAATTGTAGATGCCGAAAAGTTGGATAGCCTGGGCCAGGATCTTGGTTTTAAGACCGGGGACATCCTGTTAAAAATAAACGGCAAAGAAATCCCTGAACTTAAAGGTATGGCGGAGTTTTTCCTGGCAGAAAAATCTGCACTTCAAGACTTGGATTCACTGTCTTATACCGTGGTGAGGGTAGATGAAAACTCCAACAAGTCCGAAGTGGAACTGAGCGTGCCTGTGGTGCCCATTCCGGTTGAAGAACTACATGTACTCAAATTCAGGGAAGATGCGTCAGAGAATCAAGTTTTGGTAAGGGAAAGCTGGCTAAGGGCTAAAAAGTAGATTGGCCTCATACCTACCCATGGAGTGGTACCCAGTGTGGATCTGGAACCCTATGCTGTTTATATCACATCAACTTAATGGGTCTCCTCCTTAGTTTTTTCCCACGAAATGATAAATTTGCTGTCCTATGGTATATTCAAAACCTAAAGTAGCTACCTTGTTTTCGGTGGTGGTATTTTTGGCCTTGGCCTACGGTGTATGTATCTATTCCGTCATGGAATTTATGTCGGCAAAGGAGCCTTCAACTGTCACTGTCATACTTATTTTCACCACCGGGCCTATTGCCCTTATCATTACCCTCAAAACCCTTTTTGGGATAAAGTACCTGGAGATATCCAAGGAAAAATTTTGTTTGAATTACCCTTTTCGCTTTAAAAAAGTCAAGTTTTCAGGAAGGGATATCAGTTATTGGAAAGTGGACAAGATCAAGACTTTTGGCGGAATCTATGAGGAATTGGTGTGGCAAACGAAATCAGGTCAGAATTGCAGCATCAGCAGGCAGGAGCATACCGAATTTGACAAAGCCAGAAGTTACATGGTGAAAAAGTTTAAAAAGCTGCAACGATCATGATACGACTGGCTTTGATTGTGGGCCTTGGTGGTTTTTTAGGAAGCTCTGCGCGGTTTCTCGTGCAGCAACTATTCCTGCGTGTGCTGCCTGGGGTAAATGTGGCAGGAACCTTTGTGGCCAATATCCTGGGCTGTTTTATTATTGGCATTTGTATCGAGCAGTCGGGTCGCATGCAGAGGGAATGGCTGGTATTTCTTACTTCCGGATTTTGTGGGGGGTTCACCACTTTTTCGGCGTTTGCCCTCGAAAACACCAATTTCATGATAGGAGGAAACAGCGGCCATGCTGCCCTATATATTGGCCTGAGTATAGTGTTGGGGCTGCTGGCAACCTATGCAGGAATGCTCATCGCTAAAACCATTATTTAACCTGATAACAAGATGAAAGACAACAAAATCTTACTGACCATTTTTGTCCTGCTTTTCACCATCTCCTGTGAATTCGACAAGGAAGAATATGTTTCCTATTCGCAAGAGGAGAATAAAAGGTTTATCAAAGACAACTATGAAAAATTGGAAGTGTATATCCCGATGAGGGATGGTAAAAAATTGTTTACTGCCATTTATACACCCAAAAACAAAAAGGAAAAATACCCTATACTGATGAACCGGACCCCCTATGGGGTAAAGCCTTATGGAACAGACAAATCGGCCTATAAGGATGACCTGGGACCGGGAGTAAGGTTGATGAGGGACTTGTATATTTTCGTATATCAGGATGTAAGGGGCAAGTACATGTCTGAAGGGGACTTCATCAATATGACCCCCCATGGGAATCCCATCAATGAAAGCAAGGATACCTTTGATACGATAGAGTGGCTGCTGGCCAACATCGACAACCACAATGGCAAAGTGGGGCAATGGGGTATTTCATACCCCGGCTTTTATACAGCGGCAGGTATGATAGATACCCACCCGGCATTGGTAGCTGCATCTCCACAAGCGCCGATAGCCGATTGGTTTTTTGATGATTTTCACCATCATGGTGCTTTCTTTTACCCGCACGCCTTCAATTTTATGAGCAGCTTTGACCAACCGAGAAGTGGCCCGACCAAAATGCCAAATGAAAGGTTTGTACATGGCACCAAGAATGGCTATGAATTCTTCAAGGGCATTACCCCGATCAAGAAAGCCAATGAATTGTATATTGGTGATAGCCTGGCTTATTGGAACCAGATGCTGGCACACCCCAACTACGATGAGTTTTGGCAGGATCAAAATATCCTGCCCCATCTAAAAAACATCAACTGTGCAGTGCTGACTATTGGTGGTTGGTTTGATGCCGAAGATTTGTATGGGCCTCTTACCATATATCAGTCAGTTGAGGAAAACAATCCAAAGATATTCAATGCCCTGGTAATGGGGCCTTGGGGCCATGGGGGCTGGAAAAGGACAACTGGTGAATCTATGGGGGATGTATATTTTGGAGGGAATACCTCAGATTACTATGCCAATGAAATCATTTACCCTTTTTTTACCCACTACCTCAAGGATGAAGGAAGCGTTGATTTGCCAGAAGCTACTGTTTTTCAAACCGGTACAAACGAATGGAAATCATTTGATGCCTGGCCACCTGAAAATGTAAAACTGAAAAACCTGTATTTCAATAAAAAACAACAACTGCTGTACACCCCTCCCGGAACAAGAGAACATGGAATGGACATTTTTGTAAGTGATCCTGAGAACCCTGTTCCCTTTACAGAATACGAAGACATTGGGATGCCCAAGCGCTATATGACTGACGACCAGCGTTTTCTTTCCGAACGCAAGGATGTCATCTACTACCAGACAGAGCCCCTTGAAACTGACCTGACCCTGGCTGGACCAATTACAGCCAACCTGATGGTGACCACTGATCAAGAGGATGCGGATTGGGTGGTCAAAATTATTGATGTTTATCCTGATGACCATCCGCCATTTCCCCATCAGCCGGAAAAAGAAATTGGAGGTTATCAGCAGATGGTAAGAAGTGAAGTGTTGAGGGGGAGGTTTAGGAATAGCTACGAAAACCCGGAACCATTTCAGCCTAAAGAGCTGACCAAAGTAGTGGTGCCCTTGCAGGATGTATTCCACACATTCAAGAAAGGCCACCGCCTGATGGTACAAATACACAGCACATGGTTTCCTTTGGTGGACATCAACCCACAGAAATATGTAGATAACATTTTCATGGCCGAGCCCGAAGATTTTGTCAAAGCAAAGCATAGGGTGAACCGGTCTGGAAGCGACCCGTCTTTCATCAGGGTAGGAGTGCTGGAATAAGTTTTCTTTTTGTTTAAAGCCTTGCCAATATCTGTATTTTGACCTCTTTCTAGGGCATTTTGAAATAGTAACTCACGTTTTTTCGCCTTTGCGAGGAGGTACGACGAAGCAATCTGTCTGGGGTTATCACCTTCTAAAGACACCCTTATGATCCTTGCCACCAACAGATTGCTTCATTGCGCTTCGCTCCATTCGCAAAGACGGAAGCCCAGAAGGGAGGTTTGAAGCCCAAAGTTTTTAGTATTCATTGTTTCGGTCTGTGAGGACACAGGCCGGGGCGGAAGCAATCTATCGGGGGGTACCACTTTCTAAAGACACCCTTATGATCCTTGCCACCAGCAGATTGCTTCATTGCGCTTCGCTCCATTCGCAAAGACGGAAGCCCAGTAGGGAGGTTTGAAGCCCAAAGTTTTTCTTATTTGTTTTACCCTTAATAATCTCGATTTATTCAGGGTATGCACTGGGGTATTTTAAAATGGTAGCTCATGGTTTTCTCGCCTTTGCGAGGAGGCACGACGAAGCAATCTGTCAAGGGCTATCATCTTCTAAAGATGCCTCATGGTTCTTACTGCCAACAGTTTGCTTCATTGCGCTTCGCTCCATTCGCAAAGACGGCATTTCGCTAGCACCAAGAAGGTTCCCCAAAATCTTAGATAGCTTATGAGGATTGTCGGGTGGACCTGAAAATTTGTCCCACAACGAGGTAAGCAATGAAAAAACAACTCATACCCAGAAAACTCCCGGCTACAATGTCTTGCACAAAATGCTGCGATAGGTACACCCTGGAATAGGCCCCCAGCACTGCGCAAACACCAAAAGCTGCTGGCATCCATTGATGCCTTCTGAAAAGATAGGCCAGAAAAATAAACAGTGCAAAGATGGTGGTGGCATGGCCTGATGGGAAAGTATGTATATGGGCCATCTCAACATCCGGAACCAGGTAAAGCGCATCTTCTCCCAATACCCTCACAGGCCTTGGTGATTTGGGAAAAACCACCCTTTTGAAAAACTGTACGCTGGCCGGCACCAATAAGAAAGTAAGTGCTCCCATGACAAAGTTGGATAGGATGTCTTTGCGGTAAAGCACCAGAACAATAGGAAGGGCGATAGCAGGGAAGACACCATCCCCAATGTGTGTGAAATATTTGAAAAAGAAATCAGCCGGGGAGGAATGGAATCCATTGAGGAACAAGTGCAACTGGCTTCTGTCCATCCACAGCATCAGCGCAAGCGCAATTATGTAAAAGGGGAAAACTACCCACAAGAATGGGGATAAATCCCCGACAAATTTTTTCATAAACAGTTTTTTTGCCCCTCTGGCCTATCTGTGAACACTAATTTACATGAGGTGGTAAAAGTAATGATATACCCATATATGCCCGAACTAATCACTGTGAAATTGGTTTGGGCGGCACGTACGCTTTTATGCCATTTCATTTCTCGTCTTCGAAAATTTCCTCAATGGACGATCCAAACAACCTGGCAATCTTAAAGGCCAGTGGCAAACTTGGATCAAATTTTCCTTTTTCAATGGCATTGATGGTCTGTCGTGAAACTTCTACCGAATCGGCCAGTTGGGCTTGGGTCATGTCCCTTTCTGCCCGGAGTACTTTGATACGGTTTTTCATTGGTAACGCATTTTACCTACAACCGTGGCAACCAGATAAGTCAAGCTTATAAGGATTACCAGATGGGAGATTTCAGCATCAAAAGAGATTACATTTGAAGTATCTAGCATGGAGTAGCTCAATCCACCAACTACACCAACACCCAGCGCAATGGCCATAGCGTCCAGGCTAAGTTTTCTGTGCATTTCATCTAACCCATTGATGTACTTTCTGTTTACTGAGATCATAACGATACCAATAACCGTATTGAGTAGTATGAGTAAAACCGAAATGATCGGATTGTAGTCCCAGAAAAATTTAGGGCCAAATGCCACAAGGGCCATTGTGAGCATCCAACATCCAGTACAATAGGCCAGTTGCCTTACATTCTTTTTAGTTTTTGCTTCCCAATTATTCGTTTTCATAAGTATTGTTTGTTTGACTTAATGTAAAATGTACTTTACAAAAGTAAAGCTAATAATCTAAATGTCAAGTTTTATTTACAAAAAGTAAACTTTACTGTTCAAAATTAACTAAAGGCATGAGTTTATAATTTGGGTGAATTGAACATGTGAAGTAGTTTTTTTGAATAGTGTAACCAGGATTATACTCCATTCCGCCTAGACTTTCTAGGTTTTCAAACTGTGGAACTTTTTTTAAAGCGGAGAGTCAACATGCCCCGATGGGAGGTGAAATTTTATTCATTATCAAGGATTGTGATCATGATCGTTTGACCACTTTGCTTGTAAAAAAAGAGTGGGAATAATACTGTGAAGGAAACTTTTACTCCATTCATTGGGTTACACTATGGTCGCTGGTTGTCCACATTAGCAGTAGCGAGGAATGTATTGGGATGAAAAGAACACACAAAAAGCTATAGGCGAGCAGTATAGAAACCAACTAAAAAAGAAACAATAAGCATCATCATCATTATGGAAAAAAAACATCCACTGCCCCCATTTACCGAAGAAACCGCCAAGCAAAAAGTACAAATGGCTGAAAATGCCTGGAATACCAAAAACCCTGAAAAGGTTTCATTGGCCTATACTACTGATACCGAGTGGCGCAACAGGGACCTGTTTATTAACGGCAGGCAAGAAGTACAGGCATTTTTGACATCCAAGTGGGAAGCAGAACTGGACTATAAGCTTAAAAAAGAACTTTGGGCATTTACCGACAACAGGATAGCTGTAAGGTTTGAATATGAATACCACAATGGCGATGGACAATGGTTTCGTGCCTATGGAAATGAGAATTGGGAATTTGATGAGAATGGCTTGATGAAAAAGAGATTTGCCAGTATCAATGACCTGGCTATAAATGAAGACGACAAAAGGTTGTAGCGAGCAGTTATAGAGGTCATATGAAATTTAGAGCATCCCAGACCTTCCAGGTTTTCAAAACCTGAAAGGTCTGCTAAAAACAACTGGGCTTCTTTTTTGGAAAGCAGTCATGCTTAATCTTACCCGGTTACATTTGCCCTTATCGTTTCTATTTCATCAACCGATTTAGGGACGGGTGGCCCCAGCAAGCGGGAGCCTGAGGAAGTGATCAGAAAATCTTCCTCAATTCTGATGCCACCAAAACCCCTGAACTTTTCCAATTCCCTATAGTTGATGAAATCCTCATGGCGTTTTTCCGATTGCCACAAGTCAATGAGTTGAGGGATAATGTATATGCCGGGTTCTACTGTGAGTATAAAGCCTTCTTCCAACTCACGACCCAGCCGTAGAGATTTCAGACCAAATTGTTGAGACTTAGTGATCTGTTTGGTGTAGCCAACGTTTTCCTCACCCAGGTTTTCCATATCATGCACATCCAGCCCCATCAGGTGGCCAAGCCCGCATTGAAAAAACATGGCATGGGCACCCGCAGCTACAGCCTCATGTGTGTCTCCTTTGGTCAGGCCCAGGGATTTTAGTCCTTCGAAGAGTTCAGCACAGGCCAGCAAGTGAATTTCCCTGAAGGCCATACCCGGCTTGAGCGCATCAACCGCTCGCGTATGTGCCTGGAGTACAATCTCATAGATGGCAGCCTGCTGGGAAGTAAACCTGTCTGAAACAGGAAAGGTACGGGTCATGTCTCCGCAGTATCCCTTGCTTGTCTCGGCACCTGTATCGCATAGAACCATATCGCCCTCTTTCAACACATTGTGGTGGGAGTGGTTGTGTAGCGTTTGGCCATCTCTGGTCAGGATGAGGGGAAAGGCCAACTGTCCGCCCATACCAATAGCCGTTTCATAGACTTTGCCAGCTACTTCATGTTCCTTCATACCAGCTTTTACAAACTTCATGGCCTCCAGGTGCATTTTAGTAGTAATGGCCACAGCTCTTTCTATCTCGTCTATTTCTTCGGTTGTTTTGATATTCCTTTGCCTGGCTATGGCATTGATCAATGGGAGGGAAGCCTGGTCAGTCAGTGTATTGGCAGGCCATCCCGTTAACTCAGCCAGCAGTATCTTTTGGGCCGAACGATATGGAGGCAGCATGTGTAGTTTACGACCTGCATCCATGGTGCTGCCAATCAACTTCTCCAATGCGGACATGGGGCGGCTCTCTGCTACTCCAACACTTTTTGCCAGTTCCAAAATTGTTGGCTGGTCTCCGGTCCATACGATTTCATCAATACTGAGGTCATCACCGAAGAGGATTTCCTCCCCGGATTCACAATCGAGGATTGCAGCCAGGCCTGGTTGTGGTAACCCGAAATAGTAAAGAAATGTACTGTCCTGACGAAAGGGATACCAGTTGTCACTGAAATTGATGCAGCTCTCTTCATTGCCCGTTAGGAGGATAACCCCCTTGCCAACTGATGATTTGAGGACAGTTCTTCTATCGGTATAGGTTTTTTGTGAAAACATGGTCTATAAATTTTCTTTAATAAACGCCAGCATGGTACCATAGAGGTGGCGGGAGGTGTTTTCCCCCTCAAAGATGCCATGTGAACGGTTTGGATAGGACATAAACGAAAATATTTTGTTCTGACGGATCAATTCATTGATCAATACTTCAGCACTCTGATAGTGCACATTATCGTCTCCGGTACCATGGATGAGCAACAGTTTTCCTTCCAGGTTTTTAGCAAAATTTACCGGAGAGCTGTTGTAATATTCCTCCTGTTTCTCTGAAGGAAGCCCACAGTAGCGCTCCTGGTAGATATTGTCATAGAGCATGATGTTGGATACAGGAGCTACACTGATGCCCATTTTATAGATGTCCGGATACCTGAACAGGGCGTTGAGCGTCATGGATCCGCCTCCGCTCCACCCCCAGATACCAACACGGCTTTCATCGATAAATGGGTATTTTCCGAGTAGGGCTTTTAAGGCCCCAGCTTGATCACTGGAGGAAATCACGCCTAGCTTTGCATAGATACTCTTGCGCCACTCCCGGCCTTTAGGTGCCGGCGTGCCCCGGTTATCAATACTCACGACCAGATAGCCATGCTGTGCCACCAATTGATGGTAGAGGTAGCGCCTGCCTCCCCATTTGTCCAGCACGGTTTGTCCGGCCGGCTCCCCATATACATGGAAGAGTACCGGGTATTTCTTGCCCGGATCGAAGTTGGGTGGTTTGATCATAAACCCGTCCAGTGTTACTCCTTCTTGTGAAGTTATGGTGAAAAATTCCTGTGGAGGCAGATTAAGTAGTTTCAGCTTGTTGAGTGCACTTTCGTTATCTGTAATTACCTTAATGACCTTATGATCCGGCAATGAAACCAAAGAAGTGACAGGAGGGGTGCCTGCATTGGAAAAGGTATGGAATGCCCATTTGCCATTTGGGCTAATATCATACTGATGGGTTCCCTTTTGCCCTTCGGGACTAATGCGTTGAACTTTTTGGTGTCCGTCAATTTTTACACGGTAGAGGTATCTTTGGGTGGCATTTTCAGGAGATGCAGTATAATATACCCAGCCATTTTTTTCATCTATCAGGTCTATTTTCACCACATCGTAGTTGTCGGGGGTAATCATCACTTCTTTTTGCCCATCACGACTTACGCGATAAAGGTTGTTCCAGCCGTTTTTTTCACTCAGCCATGTAAAGGACTTGCCTGAATCAAGAAAGCGCATATCGTCCACCACATCTACCCAGGTTGGGTCCTTGTCGGTATATACAATTTTTGATTGACCGGTCCGGGTGTTGCAAATTGTTACATTGTTGGTATTCTGATGCCGGTTTAGTTGTTGAAGGACAATTTCTTCCGAGTTGCCCGCCCAATCCATTCTGGGGATGTAGTTGTTTCTGGTATCGTCATTTACTTTCATCCACGTGGAGGTTTTGGAGTCGAGTTGTATCACGCCCACACGGGAGGAAGAACTGGTCGTGCCCACTTTTGGGTATTGGATGGGAATGGTAAATGGATAAAGCGAATCGGTGTTGTTGATCATCAGAAAATCCCGGATACCAGTTGCCTCCAATTGCCAGTAGGCTATTTTTTTGCCATCCGGGCTCCATCTGAAACCATCCCGGCATCCAAACTCCTCTTCGTAGGCCCAGTCGAAAGTGCCGTTGATGACTTTGTCTGTACCATCAGTGGTGAGTGGCGTGATTTTATGGTCCGCCAGGAATTCCATGAATAAATTGTTGTGGCTCACATAGGCTACACGATTGTTGTCTGGTGAAAATTTGGCAAACATAAGGGAGGAGGCAGGCAGAGACTTACCCAATTGGTGGAGTTCATTGGTTTCAAGGTCTTTTACCCAGTAGTCTCCACGGGTATTGCGTCTCCACACCCTTTTGGAATTGGTGAAAATCAGCAGTTTATTTTTGTCCGCAGACCAATGGTAACCGTGAATACTCAAGGGTTTGGTTTCATTGTCAGGGATCAACGATTTGGCGCTTACCAGGGTCGTTTTTTCCCCTGTTTTGGTGTTGTACCTGATAATGCTTTTGCTGCCGGGGTATTCCATGTCTGGTTCCAGGGTGGTATATCCCTCGCCATCGTCTATCCATCTGCTTTGTCCGGGATACTGTATAGCGTAAGTATTGTCCCGAAATATTTGGTCCAGGGTGATTATACCATCCTGAGCGCCGGCAAAGGAGAACATTGAGACAAGAAATAAAGTACTGAATAAGGGTTTCATGGGTTTAGCTTTTAGTGTTGGTCCCTATCAGTTGTAGCGGTCCACATCCAGTAGGGATATATCGGTAAATGTTTTTTGATTGGAAATGATGTCGGCTACCAGCTGTCCGGTGATAGGCCCTAAAGTGAGCCCCAACATCGCATGCCCGGTGGCTATGGTTAGGTTACCTACTTTTTTCGGTTTACCAATGTAAGGTAAGCCATCCGGCGAACAAGGACGAAATCCAGCCCACGGTTTTACCTGATCAAATGCTGACCTTTGAAACCCAGGAAGAAAACTGGTAACGGTATCGATAATGCCCTCAATTCGGTGTTGGTTGATTTTGGGGTTGTAGCCATCTATTTCCATAGTACCGGAAAAACGCAAACCATCCAACATGGGGGACATGGAGACTTTCCCATCGCACAAGATAGCAGGTGTCAGGGGTTTTGCTTTCGGGTAGGGGATGGTCATACTGTAGCCCTTACCTCCCTGCATCGGCAGATTGAGTCCTAGCGGCTTCAAAAAAGCTGATGTGGCACTGCCGGTTGTTACAATAAATTGGTCAGCCCTGAGGATCGCGTCTGCGGTTTTGACCCCTGCAATTTTCCCATTTTGCCGTTCCAGACTTTCTACTGCGGTGTTCAGTAAAAAATTGACACCCTGACCGATCAGCTTTTGACGGAAACTTGCCAGTAATATATGGGGCGAAACCATAGAATCGTTCGGATAATAAACAGCCCCACATACATCCATCTCAAGTTCGGGATTGAAACGTACGACTTCCGAAGGCTTTAATATTTCCACCTCCTGCCCCTGGGATTTGGCTATTTTTGCAGCTTCCATTTCATGGTGCAGTACTTTCCTGCTTTTGGAGAGCATCAGCAACCCGGTTTTTGAGTATCCCACATCCTGGAAGGGCTCTTGCTGCAGGAGTTCCTCCATAAGTGCCTGACTTCTGGTAGTGAGGGCATGCAACAACGGAACTGCCTTTGCTACCCTTGTGTTGGTGGCAGCTTTTTTAAACTTCCAGGCCCAGGAAATTAATTCCTGATTTAACCTGGGTCTTACATAAAAAGGGCTTTTGCCGTTGAACATCCATTTGAGCCCCTGGGTGATGATACCCGGGGCAGCCAGTGGAATGACATGGCTTGGGCAGAAGAAGCCGGCATTTCCAACAGAGCAGTTGGACATACCGTCTCCCGCATCAATCACCGTTACTTCAAAGCCCCTTTTGTTGAGAAAATAGGCACTGCAAAGCCCAATAATCCCGGCACCTACAACTATGGTTTTCTTCTTGTTCATTTTTTATATGACTTGAAAACCATGGGCATACGGGTCGTCATCATCTATAAATATGGTGTTGTAACCTGTCACCCTGGCCCATCCCTGGATACTTGGAATAATGGCAGAGTGGTCGCCCAGAGTGGTTTCCGACTCTATTTTTCCTATAAACTGAGACCCGATAAAACTCTCATGGATAAATTTCTGTCCCATTTTGAGTTTGCCCCTGGCGTGCCATTGGGCCATGCGGGCCGAAGTGCCCGTGCCACATGGCGACCTGTCAATTGCCTTGTCGCCATAGAAAACGGCATTTCTCGCATCCGCCTCAGGATTTATAGTTTCACCTGTCCAAAGCATGTGGGACAGCCCTTTGATGGTGCTGTTTTCGGGATGTACAAAACTGTATTTGTCGTTGATGCGGTTGCGCACTACCTGGCTCCACCGGATCAGGTCACCAGCGGTATATTCCTGAATGCCCTTGAAATTGGCTTGCTCATCCACTATTGCGTAGAAATTGCCCCCGTAGGCCACATCGAATTTTAATATTCCTAAATCCGGGCATTCTATCTCAAGGCCGCTTGCCGCCAGATAGGATTTTACATTGGTGAGCCTTACCCATTCCACCTTTTCACCTTTTTGGCCATAATCTACCAATACCAGTCCGGCGGGTGTTTCCAACCTCAATTTTCCTGGTGTCTTTGGTTCAATGAGTTTTTCCTCTATGGCAATGGTAACAGTGCCAATGGTGCCATGTCCACACATGGGCAGGCAACCGCTGGTTTCTATGAAAAGCACTCCACAATCATTATCCGGGTTGCTGGGAGGATAGAGAATGCTACCAGACATCATATCATGCCCGCGTGGTTCAAACATAAGGCCTGTCCTGATCCAGTCGAATTCCTGTAAGAAATGCTGCCTTTTTTCGCTCATAGATGATCCTACGAGTTCAGGGCCTCCTTCCTTTATTACCCTCACAGGATTGCCGCAAGTATGTGCGTCAATGCAGGAAAATGTGCTTCTCGACATATGAATACATTAAAGAATGCTAGGCCAAAATTGATTTATCCAAATTCAGGTAGTCCGGGAGTTCGGGTCTTGTGGCCAAGCTGTCTTCTATTATTTTGATCACCTCTTTTCTTCTCTCTCCCGATAATTTGAGCCTGGGCGCACGTACATTTTCAGACCCCAAACCCACATAAACCTCTGCCAGTTTGATGTTTTGAACCAATTGTGGGTCTATGTCCAGTTCGCACAAGGGCATAAACCAGCGGTAGATACTTAGTGCTTCTTCCAACCTGCCTACTTTGGCCAGATTGAAAATAGCAACCGTTTCTTTTGGAAAAGCACATACAAGCCCGGCCACCAATCCATCTGCTCCCAATAGGGCTGATTCCAGGGCAAGGGTATCTACACCTCCCATGATTTTGAAGCGGTCACCAAACTTGTTTCTCATCCTGGTGATGTTGGTCAAATCCCGTGTTGATTCTTTTACAGCTTCAATGTTCGGGCATTCGGATAGCTCCTGGAACATATCGAGGGTAACCAATATCTTGTAATCCACTGGATTGTTGTAAATCATGATGGGCAAAGACGTGGCATTGGCAATGGCTTTGAAATAAGTTACCGTTTCTTCATCTGTGGCTTTGTAGCGCATGGGAGGGAGGAGCATCAGTCCATGGGCTCCATTTTTTTCTGCCAATTGTGCCTGCCGAATGGCTTCTCTGGTGGTTTGCTCGGCAATATTGACTACTACAGGTATCTTGTCGCCCACTGTGCGCAGTGCCGATTCGGTGAGGGTTTTCTTTTCATCATCCAACAATGCGGTTGCCTCGCCAAGTGTACCACCTATGATGACACCTTCAATGCCGGCTTCCAGTTGAAATTTCAAGTTCTTTTCAAACAGGGGTATGTCCAATTGGTCGTCCTCCGTGAACTTGGTTGTGATTGCGGGGTAAACCCCGGTCCATTGTACTTTCATTATCTGCTTTATTTTTAATGGTTGGACAAAAGTAGCTGTTGACGTGACGGGTAATTTTCTTTTTATTAACCAATAAAAGCACAATATTGACTTGTATTCGTGAGAAATTATTATTGTTAAGTATAAATACAGCAATTTTACCCAATGAAGGTTTTACCATTTAAAATACCCAGGGGCAATGGTGAGTTGCTCATGTTGCAACATGACAAACAATCATATATCTACCACACGCTCCACCAACATCCGGAAATGCAACTCATGCTGATCAGAAAAAGTACCGGAACAGCCGTTGTTGGTGGCCATATTGGTGCTTTTCAGCCGGGAGATGTGTTTCTGATTGGCTCCAATGTAGCCCATGCTTTTCGAAATGACGACCTTTACTATCGTGAGGATCCGCAGGTATATGCGGATGTGGTTTATGTTTTTATTGATGCATCAATTCCACATACGCCCTTGCTTAATTTTTTAGTGTTGAACGATCTGTTTGTTTCGGCTAAACGTGGGATTAAACTATCAGGGGGACTCAGGGAACAAATGGCGCATAAAATTGATGGATTACTTCATCTTGAAGGATTGGACAGGCTGATTGGTGTGCTGGAAATTTTAAATGCCATAAGCAAAAGTCAGGATTTTGAATACCTCAATAGGGACCAGATCATTCAGTCAATAGATGAAAATGATGGCACACGTCTAAATTCAGTGATAGAATTCACTTTCGAAAATTATGAGAACAAAATCACACTGGAAGAAATATCCGGCATAGCCAACATGGTGCCATCTGCTTTTTGTAGATTCTTCAAACAAAGGACCCGAAAGACATATTTTGATTTTCTGAACGAAATCAGGATACGGCATGCGAGTAGGCTACTTCTGGAGAAAGACTTTTCCATATTGGAAATATGCCTCCGATCTGGTTTCAACAACCTTTCTTATTTCAACCGCAAGTTTAAGGCGATCACAGGATATTCTCCTTTGAAGTACCATAAAGCCATCAAGGGCACAGCCACCGACATACGAATATAGGTGGTTGATCGTTGTGACTTGTACTGTGTTCGAATGAAACCCGCATTTTTCCATGTGTAAGGGTAAACGACCTCCCTGAGCCAAGTTCGTAGGCAGGCCATCCGCAGGGAAAATAGAAGAAAAGAGAGAAATATGGCGGATTTCCTTGGTTTTTGGTTAATTTTCGTTTGGCAGTTATGGTTTCAATTGATAGTAGTAAGCTAAAGATTCGTACATGATCAGACCACATGACCATCCAAAAGAAGAGCAGCGCCTTAAGGAACTTGAGTCGTATTCCATTCTGGATAGCCTCCCTGAAAAGGACTATGACAACATCACTGCCATAGCGGCAGAGATATGTGGTACGCCTATTTCCCTGGTAAGCCTGGTTGATGACAAACGTCAATGGTTTAAATCACATCATGGCCTGGATGCTACAGAGACACCTAAGGAGTACGCTTTCTGCGCACATGCCATCAACCAGGCTGACAGTATTTTTGTTGTGGAGGATTCCCGCAAAGACCAACGATTTCATGACAACCCGATTGTGACAGGTGACCCAAAGGTCATTTTTTATGCGGGAGTTCCATTGGTTTCTGAAAATGGCCTACCACTGGGCACTTTATGCGTGATAGACCATAAACCAAAATCATTGACAAGAGGCCAAATACAGTCGATGGAGGCCCTTTCACATCAAGTGATGAATTTGCTTGCCCTCAGGAAAAAAGGTGCCCAACTTGAGGGTGTGTTGGAAGAGTTAGAGGAGAAAAATCAGGAATTGGAACGGTTTGCCTTTATAGCAGCGCACGATTTGAAGTCACCACTCAATAGTATGTCGGGCCTGATAAACGTATTTTTAAATGAACATGGCAAAAATATTGATACTGAAGGAAAGGAAATTTTGGGTTTTGTGGAAAGTTCTGCCAATAAACTAAAAAAAATGATTGATGGGCTGTTGGAATACAGTAAAAGTGAAAATATTTTGAAAGAGGGGAAATCAAATGTAAAGCCTTCAGAGCTCAAGGAAGGTATTTTGGGGCTTTTCGGTCATGATGATCCACTTACCATTGACTTGAGTTCGACAGTTGAAGAGCTTTATGTACACAGGGCAGCTCTCGAACAAATTCTGATCAACCTGGTGTCCAATGCGATAAAATACAACGATAAGGAACATGCAGAAATCAATATTGAGCTAACAAAGAACTCAACTCACTACGAGTTTTCAGTAACCGATAATGGACCTGGGATACCCCCGGAGTTTGTGGATAGGGTATTCAATATGTTCGAAGTACTTACCCAAAAGGACAAATTTGGTGAAACCGGCAATGGCATTGGCCTGGCCACAGTGAGAAAGATGGTGAGGAAAATGGGTGGCTCCATAAAGGTGCAATCAAAAGAAGGAGAGGGCGCCAGTTTCATTTTTACCATTAAAAAGTAACAGAGTACCCTTTACTCTGCAAGGAAGGTTTTCCCAAAATCCGCCATTTCTTTTTCTGTCCATAATTGCTCCAGTTCTTGTGGGTTGAACCAACGGGGCTCGCTATGGGAGGTGCTCCATTGCTGCGTTTCCTGCACCATTTCTCTTAGGCGTTCAGGATATTGTTCACTGAGGTCAAAGGATTCCCCTTTGTCTTTCTCTATGTTGAAGAGCCTCCATGGTTGTTGCCCTGTTTTTAGGATTTTCCATTCGTCTTTTCGAGCACCTACATCGCTATATCCTTCACGATGGCGCATGGCATAAACCATTTCCCCGCTACGGGCATTCCTTCCGTTGATAAAATCATACCAGATATTTTTCCCATCCAATTCCTTTGAAGCTGGTATTTTAGCCTGTGCCAGGTGTGCAAATGTTGGGAAAAAGTCCAACGCCGATATGGGCGAATGGTAACGCTTGCCCGCAGGTACTACATCGGGCCAATGGAAAAACATGGGCACCCTGTAGCCACCCTCACATGTACTCCCTTTGCCTTCTTTCAATGGAAAGTTGGTGGCCCCCAATGACAATTTGCCCCCGTTATCGCTTAGGAAGACGATGAGGGTATTGTCAAGTTGATCGTTGGCTGTCAGGGCTTCAGTGATTTTGGCCACACCGCGATCTACGGCATACACCATGGCCGCATAGGTGCGCCTTTTTTCCTCCTTGATGTGTGCAAAATGTTGTAAATCTTCGTCCCTGGCTTCCAGGGGACTATGGGGGGCGTTATAGGCCAAATAAAGGAAAAATGGTTGGTCTTTTTTGGGGGCATCATTGATGAACCGCACTGCTTCCCTAGATAAAGCATCGGTGATGTATTCTGTTTCGTCAACGTCCCTCATGTTGTGCTCAAGGGGTTTGAGGTAATCATTAATAATTGTGTTACCAGCTGCCAGTTGTTTTTCATAGACCGGTTTGTACTCCGAAGGGAAATACCTGTGCCCACCACCAAGGAAGCCATAAAAATCATCAAATCCCCTGTTGTTGGGATGAAACTGCTTCTTCTCACCTAAGTGCCATTTGCCCACAGCCCCTGTATAGTAACCCGCATCCTGAAGCAGCTTACTGATGAAAGTTTCGCTGAGTGCAATGCCTTTTGACTGGGGGCCGCTGTTGTTCACAGGTAGGTTGAATTGGGATCCATACTTGTGGGGGTACCGGCCAGTCATCAGGGCTGCCCGGCTTGGCCCGCAAAAAGGATGGGCAACATAACCTGAAGTACAAATGGTACCACCTAGTGCCAGGCGGTCCAGGGCAGGAGTGGGTATGTCTTTGGAGCCGTTGAAGCCTACATCTGAGTAGCCCAGGTCGTCACACAGGATCACCAGTATATTTGGTCGGTCACGGTTTTCCTGCGCACAGGCAGCCAGTGTGATAAGGTAGAAGAACAAAAAAAGCTTCGATATTTGATGAATTGGTGCCATAGTTTTTCAATAATTAGTCTCTTTGGCGAGGTTGCCTTTCCAGCCTGTAGCCAAACGTGCCAATAGGTCAGCTACCAGTTCTGGATGTTTCCCTGCAATGTTCTCAGTTTCACCCGGGTCATTTTCATGGTCATAAAGCTCTACAAACAAAGGGGCTTTGCTGAGGTCCTTTCGGTCTTTCCATGCTACCAGTCTGTACCTGTCGGTTCTCATGGCATAGCCCATCAGGTCGTTTTCAAACAAGTCACGGTCCCATTTTTCTTTCTGTTGGTCTTTGATCCGTGCTTCTACTTCTTCTATCAATGGACCAAAATATGTTTCACGCATACCAGGCGATAGCGGGTTGGCCGCCCATTCCCTCAGTGCTGGGTTTGGAAATTGGCTGAATACGGCTTGTTTCCATTTGCGAGAGGGGTCTGTGAGCAATGGCTTGAAACTTTGGCCTTCCAGATGCTCCGGGGGGGGGATGCCCGCAAGATCACACAGTGTAGGGTACATATCTATGAGTTCTACCAAAGCTTCGGTGCTTTTGCCCCTGCTTTCTTTGGGCATGTCGGGTGTCCAGACCATCAGAGGCACGCGGGTGCCTATTTCGTAGTTGGTGGCTTTTCCCCAAATGCCCATGTCACCGAGGTGCCAGCCATGGTCGCTCCATACCATGATGATGGTATTGTCCCGAATGCCAGCTTTATCCAGGGCGGTGATCATTCTGCCCACTTGTGCATCTATGTAGGTGACGCTCGCCAGGTAGGCATGCTTCAATGTGGTGGCAAGCTCTCCCTCAATTGGCCCCTGTTTGGGAATACCATGCCTTGCGCGCAATTCAAAAGAGGCATGTAGTCCCATGGCAGCTCCATTGTTGGGTGCATGGTCTTGAGGTGCCGTAGTTATTTTTTCACGGTCGTACATGTCCCAATAGCGTTTTGGGGCCAACCAATCCAGGTGCGGCATTTTAAAACCCAACCCCAAAAAGAATGGCTTGTCCCCTTTTTCAAGCATATCTTTCATAGTGGCAATGGCCAGTTGCGCATTGTACCCATCGGGATAGGTATGGTCCGGAACATCGGCCATTTCATAGGCCGGTCCTTTTCCCAGCCCATACTTGGACTTATCCCCATACTTGGCTTTCATGGCCGCCTGGTTCTTTTTAAAAATGGCCTGGTTTTCCGGTAGGTAATACCCACCAATTAGGTTGGGTTTTTCTACACCCACCGTTTTATGGGCCGGTTTACGGCTCCAGGAGAGCTCCTCATCCGTGTATTGGCCATGGTATATTTTTCCGCAGTAAACCGTTTCATACCCATTGCTCCTTAAATGTTGGGGCAGTGTAACGATATCGGGGTTTAAGTCGCGGAAATAAGTGAAATTTTCAATTACATTGATGGTCTCTGGACGGGCACCCGTCATCAGGCTTGCCCTCGATGGGCTGCATATCGCCTGCTGACAGTAGGCACGGTTGAAGCGCATGCCATCACCGGCGAGCTTGTCCAGGTTGGGGGTGATGGCAATATCGGACCCATAACAACCTAATTCCGGTCGTAAGTCGTCAATGGCTATGAATAGAATATTGGGCTTCTTAACTGCTTCATTTTCTTGTTGACCATTGGATTTGCAACTGCTCATAGAGGCAAGAAGGAGCAAGGCGGCCAGTAGTTTGCTATACATGGGTATAAGGTTTAGTTTTTTTGAGAAACCTATTTTTTTATTCTTTTTCAATAATTGAGTGGCATCCAGACAGTCATATCGGCTTTGCCACGGTTGCTCCAGGCGTAGTATGGAATCAATTTGATTTCTGCAGTTTCCAGTTTTTGGGGAACCAGTTTTTGGTATAGCTGATTTGACCAGTCACGCTTTTTCAGAATTTCGGCCTTTCCTTCCAATACTGTGACCCCTGACAGTAGGTTTTTGTCAAACCGAGGGGTCAATTCAATATCCTGGGGGATCACCACATCGGTGATGTTTACCCCTTCAGGCAGGTCCATGGATTCGAGGCAATAAACAAGCGGCCCACGTTTTACGGCTACCTGGTTCCTGGTTTCTTCTACCGTAGGTTCAGACAAGATCAACTGTGGGGTCATCGGCATGTTCAGTGCTACTACATCACCCTCTGACCAGTTCCTTTTTAATTCGAAATAAGATCCGGGTACAACTTGGGCATCAACGGCCACTCCATTCACTTTTATTTCGGAAGCTTCTGCCCATGCCGGAATACGCAGCATCATCGAAAACTCCTTTTTCTTTTTTATATCTACAGAAATCCTGACCAGGCCATCCCACGGGTAATCTGACTGCTGGCTCAGTTTCACATTGAAACCATCGGCTAGTTTGGTATCCAGTTCATTGCTGCCATACAGATTGACCCAAATGCCTTTGTCCGAAGTATTGTAGGCATAGGTGTGCATTTTGGCAATGGTACGGATGATGTTGGGCGGGCAGCAAAACACTGACATGAAGGGCCCGCGTGCACCCTTGTCTTTATTGTTTTGGGGATGGTCCTGTATGTATCGCAAGGGATTGGTATAGAAAAAATTCCTGCCTTCAAGGTCAATACCCGACAGGGCACTGTTGTAGAAGACCAATTCTGCTATTTCGGCAAATTTGGCATCCCCATTGAGCAGGAACATGCGCCAATTCCACATGGCATTTCCGATGTTGGCGCAGGTTTCGTTGTAGGCTTTCTGATTAGGGAGTTCAAAATCCAGTCCATAAGCTTCAGCCACGATGGCGTGTTTGGATATTCCAAAATGATGGGGCCCTGTAGCTCCGGTCAGGTACATTTTTCTGGTTGCTACATTCTGCCATATTCTTTCCATCGCCTCGAGCAGGGCTTCTTCGCCGGTTTCTGCATAGAGGTCCACTACACCGCTGTACAGGTAATTGCCATGGCCGGCATGTCCTAGAGCCTGGCTTTCTTCCCGTATGGGTGTGCCCCTCTGGCTGTGGTCCATTCCCCTGTGGTCATCGGGCTTTTTTGGGGCGGTACCCAGCATGTTGATGAATGTTTCTGCCAGCTCCAGGTATTTTTTGTTGCCAGTGGTTCTGTACATTTCCACCAGCCCCATATAGTGTGGAGGGTTCCAGTCTATACGGGCCAGTTCGGGTGATGGGTCTTTGAAGTGGTTGTAAATGTTGTCGCTGGCTTTTATGGCAATATCCAGAAAATTCTTTTTGCCGGTGATGCGGTGGTGAACACATGCGGCGGTCATCAGATGGCCAAGATTGTAGAATTCGTGCTGTGGGCCATGGGAGTAGGGGCCATTGGTGAGTTTGAACCTGTGCTCGGATTCATGATGGAAACCCTTGACCCCATGGCCAATCTGGATGTAGGTGGATATGTAGCCGTCATCCTGTTGAGCTTTGCTGATGATGGCTATAATTTCATCCATGCGCTCATTGATTTTTTCATCATTTGTCAATGAATAGGCATAGGCAAGTGCTTCAATATATTTATAAAAATCCCCATCATGAAATGACCAGCCCTTGAATTCGCCTTCTTTTAGGCCTGCGGCAATTTTAAAGTTTTCATAGGCGTGTATGGTTTCCGGGTCTTCCATCAGGCGCCCCAGGTTGGGAATCATTACATCCGTACATTTTTGTTGTTTTTCAGCCCAAAAGCCACTTGTCCAACGGCAGTCATCGATATCAATGCTCTTGAGCTGCATGTTTGGACTGGTGGTATTGTTAATTACCGCCTTTTTTTGGGCCTGTGCGGATAGGAGGTAAAGGACCCCACAAATGACAAGGATTATTTTTCTGTACATGGTTGTGTATATAGTTTTAGTTTGTTTTATCTGTATTTGTCCATCCGGTCAAGGTCCAGTTTTTCGAAACTCCTTTTGAGTTGGAAAAGGGGGCGTTCAAGGGTGAGCTCCCATTCGAAAAGTTGCTTGTACATTTCTTTCACCTTTTCGGGGTAGGCTGTAGCCAGATCGTTGTGCTCCTGAATGTCCTTGTCCAGCTGGTATAGTTCGGCTGGCCTGTCCGGAAAACGGATAAGTTTCCAGTCGCCATTGCGGATGGCGGCCCGTGATTCCTTTTTCCAGTACAGCACATCGTGTGGCCTTTCTTTATTTCTACCCTGTACAAATGGGATCAGGTCCACACCGTCTATTTGTTTCAAATGGGCATGCGCCCCGCCAGCTGCTGCAAAAAAAGTAGGGAGCAAGTCAAGGGTACTTGCCGGATAATCATATACCATGCCCCCTTTGATCTCTTTGGGCCATTTCATTAGGAAAGGCACGCGGATGCCACCCTCCAAATGGTTTGATTTTGTACCACTTAATGGTGCATTGACCGAGGCATTTTTGTCGGTAGGCCCCCCATTGTCATTGGTGAAAACGACCAGGGTATTTTCCTCCAAACCCAGTGATTTAATTTTATCGAGCAACTCCCCACAGGCCCGATCGAGGGCCAGTGTCATAGCGGCCACTTGCTGGCGTTTGCCGCTCAGGCCGTGGAATTGCCCCAAATCTTCTTTTTTGGCATGCATGGGTGTATGAACGGCATTGAATGACATGAAAATGAAAAACGGGTTGTCCTTGTTTTTTTCTATAAAAGACAGGGCTTCTTTGGCCAAAGCATCAGTGAGGTAACCCTCATGTTCTTCGAAATTACCAAACCCACGTTCCATTTTGTCGAGGTGACTCGGGGGTAAATCGTCATAAGGAAAATAGCTTCTTGCTCCGCCGCGGAAGCCATAAAACTCATCAAAGCCCCTTTTGGTTGGGTGAAAGCGGTCTGCCCCACCGAGATGCCACTTTCCATAGAATGCGGTTTTATAGTTGAGGGTTTTAAGGTAATCTGCCATAGTCAACTCGTTTAGGGGAATACCCATGTCGTCTCCTGTTAGGCCCGACTGGCTCATGTAGCCGGGTACATTGTTTTCTTCAAAACCGAATTTCTGCTGATATCGACCGGTCATCAGCCCAGCCCTGGAAGGCCCACAAACAGAGGCTGAAACGTAACCCTGGGTGAATTTCACACCGGTTTGTGCCAGTGCATCCAGGTTTGGTGTTTTCATTTCCTGGCTACCCTGAAATCCAAAATCAGCATATCCGGCATCATCGGCAAACAAAAGAATGATGTTGGGACGGGTGTTTGCATGGGCAAGTTGGCACATAAAGAGCAGGGTAATTATGGTTGTAATTTTTTTCATCTGTCCGGGTTTACAAAAACAAATTCAAGTACCTGATGTCCCAATGGTGTTTTGAAATTACTTAACCACCTGAGTTCGACACAAAAAACAATAAAAACCGTCATTCAGAGCCTTTGGACAGGGTTGTGCAAGGCTAAAGGCGTAGGAATCTCCTCCTTAGGGACTCCTACGCCCTTTTCTCACGCATAGGCCCATAAAAAGGACTCTGAGTGACGTTGTAATAGGTTTTTATTGTTTTTTAAAATGATCTTACATCAAACTCAGGTTAATCAGGTGTTTACAAATTTACTTTATTGATTAGGGGGAAGACTTGCGAAATTTATCCGGTGGGAGCAGTATTTTACCCCGTTTTCATAAAATTTTTAGAATTTGGGTTAAAAGTGGTTGTATTTGGCCTGAAATGGGAGGACAGGTTTATAACTTGCCAGCCGAATGAACGGCTCTCCAATGGCTATTGAATAGAGCAAGCAGCTCATCAACGAGCACGGGCTGGCCTTCTGCGATATTCACGGTTTCTGTGGAATCTGTTTGATGGTCAAACAACTCGACGAATAGTGGTTTTGAGTTTTGTACCCTCCGGTCTTTCCATATCACTAGTCGATAGCGGTTTGTCCTCATGGCGTACCCCATGAGGTGATTTTCAAAAAGGTCGCGGTTCCAGTTATCCTCCTGCTGGTCTATGATGCGTTCCTCTACTTTTACTATAAGGTCTCCAAAAAATGTCTCGCGCATGGCTGGCTTTAAGGCTATTGATCCCCACTCCCTGAGGGCTGGGGAGGGGAACTGGCTGAAAACAGCAGGCTTCCAGTTTTGTTTGGGGTTGGCCAGTAATGGCACAAAACTTCGTCCTTCCAGGTGTGGTGGCGTGTTGATGCCTGCAAGCTCGCACAGGGTAGGGTAGATGTCCACCAATTCCACCAATGCAGAAGATGAGGTTCCCCTGATATTTTTTTCCATGTCCGGGGTCCAAATGATCATGGGTACCCTGGTGGCTATTTCATAGTTGGTGGCTTTCCCCCAGATACCCATTTCACCAAGATGCCACCCGTGATCGCTCCATACGATTATGATCGTATTTTGCAGGGCACCTGATTCTTCCAATGCTTCAATCATGCGACCAATTTGGGCATCTACATAGCTGATGCAAGCCAAATAGGCATGTTTCAATGTCCTGGCAAGTTTTGGGTCAAATTCCCCTTCTTTTGGGATGCCATAGCGGGTGCGCAACTCAAACGATGCGTGGAGCCCCATCTCTGCCGCATGTTGTGGAGGATTTACCTGGGTGGCCAGTTCAATCCTTGAAGAATCGTACATGTCCCAATAACGTTTGGGTGCCACCCAGTTTAGATGTGGCTTGTGGAAACCCAATCCCAGAAAAAACGGTTTGCTGTTGTCGGCCACCATCTCCTTGAGGGTAGCGATGGCCAGGTCGGTATTGTAACCATCGGCATAAGCATTGTCTGGCACATCGGCACACTCAAATGCCGGCCCACTTCCCAAGCCACGACGTGCCACCTCACCGTACCTGGCCAGCATGCGTTGCATTTTGTCCTGGGCTATTTTTCGGTTTTCTTCCAGTGCATAGCCAAGTTTGAAAGGACTGGCATCCACTTTATCTGTAGCAGGTTTTCTGCTCCAGGAAAGTTCATCATCCTTGTCTCCATGATGGAAGATTTTACCGCAATAGACTGCTTCGTACCCGTTTTGTACAAAATGCTGGGGCAAGGTCACAATGTCTGGGTTTTGGTCCCTGATCTTAATATAGTTGTGGGTCACACCACTTGTTTCAGGTCGCAATCCTGTAAGCAGGCTGGCACGGGATGGGCCACAAATAGCCTGCTGGCAATATGCCCTTTCAAAGAGCAATCCCTGGCCGGCAAGCTTGTCCAGGTTTGGGCTTATGGCAATATCTGAACCGTAGCAACCCAATTCAGGTCGCAGATCGTCAATGCCAATGAACAGAATATTGGGTTGGCTTTTAGCCTGTCCTTTTGATGGATAGGTTGACAGGCCAAGGCACATTATACCTATCGTCAGAACCAGGCTAAAAGGGATTTTCATAGTCTATATATGATATAAGAAGAATGGATTGGGATGTTACCTACCAGATCACAGGCAGGAAAACGGTCATTTCCGATACCCCTCTGTTGCTCCACGCAAAATATGGTATGAATTGAGTTTGATAAGGTTCAAATTTAGGTTTGCTTACCGCTCGGTACATGCCGTTTCCATTGTCTTTTCGAAGCATTACTTCTCCTTCTATTGTTGCCACACCTCTCAGGAAGTCCCTGCGGTGGTTTACTTTCAAGGGGCTGTTGCCAGAAATATAAACATCCATAATGCCACTTGTTTTTGGCAGGTCTGGTGATTCCATACAATAAACAACCGGCCCCCTTTTCAATGCTACCTGGTTGCGCACTTCTTCGATGCGGGGGTGGCCCTCTATGAATTTGACTTCCATGGGCATGTCCATGGTGATCACATCTCCTTTTTTCCACTTGCGCTCTATCCTGGCAAAGGTTCCCGGCACACCGTCTATGACTGCCTCGTTGTTGATCCTGATGGTGGTGCCTTCGGCCCAATCCGGTACCCTTAGCAACATTTCAAAGGCAGATTTTTTACATTCCTCCAGGGTGATTTTTACTGCCCCATCCCATGGATAGTCTGTTTCTTGCTTCAGTTTTATTTTGGAGCCGTCCAGCAGCGAAGTTTCGAGCTGGTTTCCGCCATACAGGTTGACAGCTATTCCGTTTTGTGCTTTGCTATATGCCCATCCCGATGACTTGGCTATGGTCCTTACCAGATTGGGTGGACAACAAAAGCACTTGAGGTATGGTGCCCTTTCCGGCAGTTCTGTATTCTTCGTTTCATAGTCAATGGCACCCTCTATTTTTCGCAATGGGTTTCCGTAGTAGTATTTATTGCCTTCCAGGCTGATCCCCGAGAGGGCACTGTTGTAAAGCACCAACTCCATGATGTCGGCATATTTTGATTCCCCCTTCACACCAAGCATCCTGTGGCTAAACATGGAATTGCAAATGTTGGCACAGGTCTCGTTATACGCTGTGAGGTTGGGCATCATGTATTCATCAATGAAGCCCTCTTCGATCTTGTCTTTGCGGCTGGACCTACCATAGTGGGATTGCCCTACGGCACCAGTAACGTACATTTTTTTATAGACCACATTTTCCCAAAGCCTGTCGAGGGCATCAAGCAGGGCTTGCTCCCCTGTTTCTGCTGCTACATCAGCCGCTCCCGCATAGTAGTACAGCGCGAGTACCGCATGTCCAACAGCTTCAGTTTCTTTGCGCAGCGGCACCCGCTCCTGCACCATGTCCCCAATGGGGTAGCCTTTGGTGCTTTCATCATCGTCCACTTTGGTTTTGCCCCTCATGTTGATAAAGGTTTCTGCCAATTCCAGGTACCTTTTGTCCTTGGTGGTACGGTATAGCTCTACCAGTCCCATTATCTGTGTTTGGTTGAAGCCAAAACGCTTCAAACTATCTGGTTCGGGTTGGAAGAGCCTATAGAGCATGTCGGCATGCTTGATGGCAATATTGAGGAAATTTGTTTTACCAGTTACCCTGTGATGGATACAGGCGCTGGTGAGCAGATGGCCACTGTTGTACAACTCATGGTACCTCCTGTTGGAAAATGGCTCAATGTCGTCCCTGATGATGATGGGCGTGGACAAGTAGCCGTCCGGTTGCTGTGCTTTCGCAATCACCTCTATGATCTCGTCCAGTTCTTCAATGATTTTTTCATCCTTATTTATTCCATAGATGTAAACAGAAGCTTCCATCCATTTGTAGAAATCCCCATCGTGCCACCAAAAGCCTTTGTGTTCGCCTTCTTTCAGGCCTGCGGCTATTTTGAAGTTGTTGTAGCCATGACCTACGTCCCCTTTAAGCACAGTGCCCATATAAGGAACCATCACTTCTTCAGCAACCTTGAACTTGTCTGCCCAAAAGCCTTCTGTCCATTTGCAATCTCCTATGTCTATGCTTTTGAGCTTTACATGCGGGCTGCTGGAATTGTTGATGATGCCGGAGTTCTGCGCCTGGATGGTACTGGTGGCCATCAGGATGCAGGTAGCTGCTGTTAGGGTTTTTATTGCTCGTTTGATCATGGTGTAAATGTTTAGTTTTCCTCTTTGTCTGTCCTGGTCATTTGTTGATGAAATATACCATGACAAAATAAGCGGATTTAGCAGGAGGGGTGTTGATGAAATTTACCCTCAATGTGCTGTATTTTATCTCATTATATATTTTTAGTAAGTAAATTGAGTTAAATATGATTTTATTTTTTCCCGGTCAATATGTTTGAAACCTACAAAGTCCTTTACAAAATGACATGAAAACACCCAGGCATCATTCCCAAACAATAGGCATCCATACGGTCATTTCGGACTTCCCCCGGTTTGCCCAGGCATAGTAGGGGATGAAAGATGCCTCTACCTTTTGCCATTCCGGCTCCCGAAGTTTTTGGTATATCCCGGCATCCTTTTTAGATCGTAGCAAGAGCTGTCCATCGATGGTTGCTACCCCTCCAAGAAAATCTGACCTGTAATTGGCCTTTAACTCTGTGTTTTGGGCAAAATGGGCATCCAGGATGCTACTTGATTTTGGCAGATCTGCCGATTCGATGCAATAGACTAATGGCCCCCGTGTGAGCGCTACCTGGTTGCGTACTTCTTCAATTTTCGGGTTTCCTTCGATCAGGTTTACTTCCATTGGAAAGTCAATCGTGACCACATCCCCCTTTTGCCATTTTCCCTCAAGCCTGGCGTAGGTCTGTGGAGTGATGGACACCCCTGTATCCTCCCCATTGATTTGGATCTTGGTACCTTCAGCCCATTCGGGAATTCTTACCAGAAGTTCAAAAGGTTCTTGTTTGCACTGCTCAATAGTGAGCTGTACCTGCCCCTGCCAGGGATATTGGGTTTCCTGTTTCAATTTCAATTCGGAACCATCCAATAGTTCTGTATCCAGCACATTGCCGCCATATAGGTTGACAGCTATGCCATTGTCTGATTTGCTATATGCCCATCCCGAAAGTTTGGTCAGTGTCCGGATGATATTTGGAGGGCAACAAAAGCCCATGTGGTGGCTCCAGCGCTCAGCGTCGTGTTTATGCGACAAGGGGATGCCATCCACCCGCTGCAATGGGTTGGTGTAGAAAAAGTGCTTACCATCGAGGCTGATGGGGGAAAGGGCCGAATTGTAGATCACCCTTTCCATCATATCGGCATATCTGGGGTTCCCTGTAGCTGAAAGCAGTCGCCAAGACCACATGCCATGGCCTATATTGGCGCAGGTTTCGTTGTAGGCTGTGGCATTGTTGAGTTGGTAGTCTTCGCTATAGGCTTCCCATACCACATCCCTTGATTGAGTAGCCCCTCGGTACAGCGCACTTACGCCCCCGGTGATGTACATTTTCCGATAGGCCACACTTTCCCAAATGCGCTCCAGGGCCTCCAGAAGTTTTGGGTCACCTGTTTCGTTGTACACATCTGTTGCCCCGCTGTATAGGTAGTTGCCCCGCACGGCATGTCCCACCGCCTCGTTGGTTTCCCTAATAGGCAAATGGTCTTGCCGGCCCGGAGCTCCCATGCCCATCCAGGATGACGTCTTCCTGGCTTCCACATCGCCACTACCCTGAGTGTTTACAAAGTGGCCGGCCAGTTCTATATGTTTTTTGTTTCCTGAAATTCGATACAAGTCCACAAGCCCCATAATACTCGAATAGCCCAGGAAGTGCCTGCCAGTGTTCATGAATGTTTCATAAAGGCAATCGGCTGCTTTTTCCGCTATATTGAGGAGGCTTGTTTTACCGGTTGCTTTATGATGAACAGTGGCCGCTGTGATGAGATGCCCCATATTGTATGTTTCATGGTCTTGAAGGTTGGTAAAACGCTCTTTGCCTGCTATGGTCATGTGGGTGTTGATGTAGCCATCTGGTTGCTGTGCGGCACTGATATAGCCAATCACTTCATCCATCAGTTGGTCCAATTTTTTGTCCCCGGTAGAGGCATACAGATAAGCCACGGCCTCCAACCACTTGTAGGTGTCGCCATCTATCCAGTTGGTGCCTACATGTTCGCCTTTCATTTTTCCGGCAGCTATCAGGAAGTTTTGTTTCGAATGCATGATTTCTGCATCGCTTAGCAGGCCCCACATATTGGGAACACCAGATTCGTACATCAGTTGGTTTTTGTCGGCCCAAAACCCATTCGTCCAGGTGCACTCGGTAAAATCTATGCTTTTGAGTTTGGGGTATGGGCTGGTGGTATAGCCGTCTTTGGGCACGTTGTTCACCGGGCTGTAGGTGGTTTTCCCACTTTGATCTGCTTCGTCCTTTTTGCCACAAGCAAACACCACTAAAGAGGTTGTGGCGAGAAATAGTATTTTCTTGATTTCGGACAGATATCGAATAGGTTTGGATTTCATAGTTTGGAAGGGTTCTCTTGTTTTTAATTTATTGGCCTTTTTGGAAAAAGGAAATGTCTTCCTTCAATTATCTGCTTATTGAACCGACAATTGGGGATTTATAAATTGTACTTACAACAATCCGTTATGGAGTGGGTAGGGGTTATGAGAAAAAAATATGGTCGGACCCCAAGCCCGACCATAACGAATATTGTATTGGATAACCGGAAGTTTAATACCCGGTATTTTGCTCTACCGCAGGGGCTTTCTCTATCTCGCTGTTTGGTATAGGGAGGTAGTAGTGTTTTACATAGAAAGGCCTGTTGACCACTGTGTAAACCCCTGTATGGTTGATGTTGCCTACAGCATCTTTTTCCCATAATAAGCCCTGGATATCAAAACCCAAATGGTCTTTTTCCATCCATCTTCTTTCATCAAAGAAGTTGTGCATCTCAAAGCAAAGCTCGACCCTTCTTTCACGTTTTATTGCTTCATAAAGGTCGATTCCTGAATCTGTGATCTCGGGTTGAAGTGCCCTGCTAGACACTTTGTTCAGGTATGTGCGCGCCTCTGCTTCATTGCCGAGATGATATTGGGCTTCAGCGTAATTCAAATAGATTTCAGCCAACCTGTAGAGTATCCTGGGACGACCAGCTGAAATCCCGCTGGTTTCAATGCTTTCATCCTGAAATTTTCTTATGTTGTATCCAGTTTTGGAAGAATGTAATGCGTTCCCAACAATTGTTTTAGGAGATTCCAAACCATTAACCGCATTCTCATTGGTTGCATGGTCATGGGCCAGCCAGTATTGAACTTCACGCCCCCTGAATTCTGCTCCATTGAAAAGCAAATCGGCATAATACCTCATTTCACGGTTGTCATTTGGATTCACAGGGTCATAAGATGTACCCACTTCTGAAGTTCCAGTACCATCGGCCATATTGAATTGGAGGGCGAAATTATGCGTAGGTGACGATAGCCCCCACCCATCATATCCGGGAGGTGACTGGGTTTTGTCCCACAATGAATTCACATCTGTTCCAAATTCATAAAATTCACTTCCGTATGGCCTTGCAAACAGGATGTCTTCGTTAGGCGACAGGAACAACGCCTGATAAGCTGCTGCATCTGGTGTGGCTATTAGATCGCGACCTCCTACTAAATCAATGATAGCCTTTGCCGCATTAGAGGCATCCTGCCATTTGGTAGCTACATCATAATCATATAAGGTGCCCCTAGGTACATCCACGGTGTTGGCAGGGTCATGTTGTGCACTGGCTGCATACACCAGCAACCTTGATTTAACCGCCAAGGCAGCTAGACTTGTGGCCCTGCCAAATTCACTGCCCGGGCGTGTTTCTGGCAACACTGCTGCTGCTGCATCCAACTCTCCGACGATAAAATCAACACACTCCTTGTAGCTGTTCCTAGGCAAATTAAAGCTCTCTGCATCCAACCCAAGTGCACTTTCCATAATAGGTACACCTCCAAATAGATTGATCAATTTAAAGTAAAGGTTTGCCCTAAGAAACCTCATCTCAGCTTTCAGAATATTGACTGCATCAGGTTCATTGGCCATTGCCTCGCTATTATCTACCCGGTCCATGAACTCATTGATTCCGCGCACATAATGAAAATAATTATCCCATTTCCTATTCCAACGTGCTCCACCGCCATTACCTGCAGCCAGACCTGTTCCCCTCAAACTAAAAAGGTTCAGATTATTAAAATTAAACTTTGACTCAAAAGAGGCATTTTCGATATTAAACCTTCTTCCCCACCAATCAAATCGGTTTTGAGCCCATCCTTCGGTACTGTTGTAACTGGTAACCACGAGGGTTTCCAAATTGTTGGCACTGCTATAAACAAAGTCTTCAGCAAAAGCGTCTTTTGCCTCAGTATCCAGAACATCTTCCGAACACGAGCTAAACACCAACCATGCACTTGCGGCTAATATATATTTCAAATTTTTCATGATTGTTCTTTTTTTAAAAGTTGAAATTCACACCAAAAGAAAATGATCTTAGTCCGGTGTAGGTTGAGAACCTAAACCCGTTGTAGTCCCCAGCTTCAGGATCGAGCCCAAAGTCACTGAAAACATCTGAGAACATTGTCAACAGGTTCATTCCTCTCAAGAAGACCCTGGCACTACCTACTTTGACCTTAGCTTTATCGAAGGTATAACCTAATTCGACTTCTTTCAACCTCAGGAACGAGGCACTGTGATAGTATAGATCGGCCATTTCCGGATTGCCTATATCGCCACTTCTGTTGCCGCTATAATTACTCGTGATGGCGGCCCTTGGATACCTTGCATTTCTATTTTCCGGCGTCCATCTTTCTTTGAAAATAAATTCAGGACGATTAAATTCGTCAAAAGTCACCAACATATCCGCTTTAGCCTGTCCCTGGAAAAGGAAGTTGAAATCAAACCCTTTGTAGCTTAATCCACCTGTTATACCGTATTGTACTTCAGGAATAGGAGAACTATGTCTGCGCACACGGTCTCCGGCACTAATCTCACCATCCTCATTGGTGTCAATGTAATATGGTTCACCTTCAACAGTACCATTTAATTTTACTGTAGCGGCATCCACTTCTTCCTGGGATTTGAACAAACCATTGGTCAAATAAATTACACGAGAGTCCATTGGAAACCCTTCCTGTTTTAATCGGTCAGGTACGTCCACAGCTTCATCCATGAAAATAATTTTGTTTTTAGCTATGGTATAATTGAATCCTAAGTTGTAGGTTAAGTCTCCAATTTGGTCATTCCATCCTAATTGAAATTCCCAACCATAGTTGTCCACTTTTCCAAGGTTTTCATCTGGTAGTGTCAGACCCACATAATCTGGTATGGAAGCATCGCGCTGGATCAAAATGCCTTCCCTCTTTTGATAGAAGTAATTTACATCAGCTGATAATTTATAATCGAACATGGTGAAGTTCAGCCCAAGGTTGGACATGTTGGCCGTTTCCCAGGTAATGTTTGGGTTTGGTGTCTCTGCACTGGCAAATCCAAGGCGTCTGGCTCCATCCGTTCCAAAGAAATAATAGTTGGGTTGAGCTGAATTTTCCGGACCACCATAATCATACTTGGTCAGGAATTGAAACCCAGGAATTCGATCATTTCCCATTTTGGCCCAGGATGTCCTCAGTTTTACAGATGAGAACAAAGGTTTGGCATCTGCCATAAATTCTTCATCTCCAATAGACCAGGCAACAGCCACACCAGGGAATGTTCCAAAACGTTTTCCTGCCGGGAAGTTGCTTGACCCGTCATGTCTCAAGGTCAAATCAACAAAGTATTTCTTGGCATAGTCATACGAAAGTGACCCAAAATAATTGAGCCTTGCCCATTCAGCCGACTCACCACTGGATATCTGCCCATCGTCGCTTCCGGCGAAAAGTTCAGGACGATCGTTGCTTGGGAATCCCCTTCTTTCGGCATAAACATTGGCTTGTTCAGAAGTAAATCGTTCTATTCCGACAAAACCTTTAACGGTATGGTCCCCAAAGGTCCTGTCATACCTGATGGTGCTGTTGAGCATCAGCTCATTGTACTGCCAAAACCTTTCCCTTAACACTTGTGTTGTTCCCTGCTGTGAGTTCCCCGTTTGGGCGATATACTCATCGTTGGCATTGTCATAAGTGTAATAAGTCCAGGGTGTGTACCATGATTTGGTCTGGGTACTCCAGTCCCTGATACCTGCATACCCTTGTACACTCAGGCCTTCAACCCACTGGTTCAAATCCAACTCAAAAGACAAACGGGACCTGAGGTTTTTATCACTGGTATTGATAAATCCGGCATCAGTGCTGGTCATAACGATTGGGTTGGCCCCATCTTCACCTCCCCATGCTGGCAAACCATTGGGGTATTGGGCTACTTCGGTGGGTGCATTGGTATAGATGTGCTTGTATATATGACCAAAGCTCACCCCTGGTTGATTGCGCTCACCAAACCTTCCGGATACGTCTATTCCAACTTTTAGAAAATTAGTCAGGTTTACATCGATATTAGAACGCAATTGTTTTTGATTGAAATTCACATCACCTGACTTAAAAGCTCCTTGCTGCTCCAAAATGTCCCCGCTGAGGAAATAGCTTACATTGTCACTGCCACCGGATACCGACATGGTGTGCCTCCATTCTGGTGTAGTCTCATTCACCGTTTCATCGTACCAGTCGGTGCTCGGGTACAATGGATCATTACCAGCAGCATACCTGGCGATATCATCTGTAGAATATGGAAGTGCCGTTCCATCGCGCTGTGCTGCTTCATTGTGGTAAATGGCAAATTGCTCTGAAGACATCATATTAGCCCGGGCAGTTAACCCTGACAATGTATATTGGCTGGATAAACTGATTTGAGGAGCACCCTTGCGCCCCCTCTTGGTGGTAACAACAATAACACCGTTGGCTGCCCGTGCCCCATAAATGGCGGCAGCACCATCCTTCAATACAGATATTGATTCGATATCAGATGGAGCGAGAAAAGAAAATGAGGCAGCTGGGATACCATCGATTAATATCAGCGGTGAATTGTTGCCCATGGTGGATTTACCCCTGATCAACAAGTCCATGCCATCGGTAGCCCCTGGCAACCCTCCCCGGTCCACAACGATCAAACCTGCTACCCTGCCGGAAAGTGACTTGGCCAAATCCTTGTTCGGTGTTTTTTGTAGTTCCTCACTGTTGATTGTGCTTACAGACCCAGTCAGTTCACCTCTTTTTCTGGTAGTATATCCCAAAACAACCACTTCGTCCAGCTGCTCAGCATCAAGTTCCATTTGTATGTTTATGCTGGATTGTGACCCTACCACTATCATTTGTTGCTTGTAGCCCACAAAAGACACCACCAAAGTAGATCCTTCGGGTACTGAAAGCTTGTAGTTGCCATCGAGGTTGGTTGTGGTGCCATTCGCAGTGCCTTGTACCACAATGGATGCGCCTGGAAGGCCTTCACCATTTTCGTCGGAGATTTTACCGGAAATATCCACATCTGCGAGGGTTTGGTCCATCACGATAGACTCATCGGTGGCCCTTCTTTGTTTCACGATAATCTGCCCGTTTACCCTCTTGAATTCTACATCGGCCTTTTGGGACAGCTCACTTAATATATCATAGAGGTTTTCGTTTTTTCGCTGAACCGACACCTTCTTGTTGAGCGGGATGTTGTTGGTAGCGTAAGAAAATTCGAAGGAGGTACCCTCCTCCAATAGCCTGAATACCTTTTTCAGGGTAGCGTTTTCCACCTCAAGGTCGGTTCTCACATCCTTGAGGTTTTGCCCTTTGGCCATATCTGTTGCCAGTAGCACAGAAGCACAAAACGCATTCACAAACAATATCAGAAATGTGTACTTGCTCACCCTAATAATTGTGTTTAAGTAGGATTTTTTCATAGTTTTGTAATGTTTTTAATGAAACTTAGTTTTGTTAGAAAAATCAAAGAAGAGTTTAGGACAACCGCCAGAAGTCGAACTCTTCTTTTTTTTATGTCATTTTTGATCTGTCATAGGCAATTTTTTTTTATTAAATTCTGAATAGTTGGTTTATCAGTTACAACCGTCTCCGGTCAAAATGATTTTTTCTTTTTGTATTTCGTAAGACGCATTTGTTGCAAACGTCAGGGTTTCCAGCATAGCCCTCAATGATAAATTCCTGAAACTGGTTTTTATCAGGCAATTGTTGATGTTTTGGTTTTTCACTACTATGTCAACCCCGTACCTTCTTTTGACCGCCTTGATCACTACTTCCATCCTTACATTGTCGAAAGTGAAAATATTGTCTTTCCAGCCGATCACTTGTTCCGGGTCGATGCGTCTTGTAATGCCTTCTTTGGATACCGTATGTATGACCACCTGTTCTTCAGGTTTTAGTAAAAAATGGCCAATATCATTGCCTGCTTCGTTGTGGCTTACCACATCCACGCTTCCTTCTATGAGCGATACATTCACCGTTTCTTCTTCGGGAAAGGCCATTACATTGAATTTTGTTCCAAGTACATTGGTACTCACGTGTTTGGTCTTTACTACGAATGGCCTGCTTTTGTCTTTGGCAATTTCGAAATAGGCCTCACCTTCCAATTCCACTATCCTGAGTGTATCACTGAATATGGACGGCCTGGACAGTTTACTTTCGGCATTCAGTATAGCTTTGGACCCATCTGAAAATGTGATGGTGGAAAGCTGCCCGGAGGCCGTCTCTGTAGTTTTCCATTGGGCTGTGGCCAATGTATCGCCACTTTGTGTATCAAGATTGAAATACAGGTAGGCCATGGAAGCGACAAGCAGGATAGAAGCAGCTATTTTTAACATAGTACTGGACCATATTGACCTGTGGCCAAGTCCTGATCCATTGTTGTTAAATTCAAAGGATTCGTCTTCGAGTGTAATTTTTTTTGCAGTGAGAATTTTTCCTTCGTCCAGGTCAAATTCCTGCTGGTCGCCCAGGGCATTGTTCCAGGCCCCTTTGAGCCATTCGAATTGTTCCTGATGTGAATCTTTAGTCAAAAGCTTTTCGAGTTCTTTTTGTTCTGCCTCTTTTATTTCTCCCGAGAGGTACTTTGAAGCCAATAAATGAAAATCGTTCTTTTCCATGATTAAGTCTTACATTTTTAAAGACGATAAAACAGAAACCGACCTACTAGTCGAAATTGAAAAAAAATAAAAAAAGTTGAAAAAGTATGGCTCATGGCGAACAGGAGTTGAAACTTTAAACAAAAACGTAGCTGATAAAAAGCAGTCCCAAATGGGTAGCCAGCTGCATCAGGTGTTTCCTGAATGATGACATATACTTGACAGCTTCCACCATGTGGTTTTGTACCGTTCTTGGAGAAATAGATAAATCTATGGCTATCTCGTTGTAGCTCAGCCCCTGAAGCCGGCTCATCCTGAAAATTAGCTGCCTTTGTTTGGGCATTTTCTCGATGATTCCCTCCAGCTCTTTTTCAAATTCTGTGGAAAGGATCTCACTATCGGCATGTTCGTATGAAAGAGCCGCCTCCGGTGATACTTCGTCCATTCCCTGGGTCATCACTTTCATGCCCCTCTTTCTGGTAATCGACAAATTCTTTACAGACCGGAATAAATAAGAACGCAAATTTGCCTTGAGGTCAATTTGTTCCCTTTTGAGCCAAATATATGAAAATACGTCCGAGACCACTTCTTTGGCAGTTTCATGGTCTTTAAGGTACAAATTGCTAAAGGCACAGAGTTGCTGGTAATATTTGTCAAATATTAATTCAAAGGAAGCAATGCTGCCTTGTTTTACTTTTCCAAATAATGCAATATCCGCATCCATAATCTTTTTCACCTCGTGTTAAGTTACTACAAAAACATCAGATATTCTTGGATAAATGATGCCGTGTCGGCCTGAAAACCAGGGCTTTCAATTTTTCTTTCGTCATAGTTTTCATTTGATGCCGCATATATACAAAATGACAATCCCCAGCAAACCGCAAAGCCCCATGACCAGTGATTGCAGGGTATAAGTTTTATACAGGGTGTTTACAGGAACATTGTGAAGCCGGTTGAGCAGCCAAAAAAAGCTGGAGTTGGCATGAAAGACACAAAATGACCCGCATCCAATCAGGGCCGCCATGATCTCAGGTGAATAGGGCATACCTCCTGCCATAGGACCGAGGATAGATGACGCCCCAATGAGGGAAACAGTGATCGATCCGGTAGCGCTTGTCAATACGGCAGCTATGATAAAAGGCAATAAAAACCCGAGATAGGGCAGGCTTGAAAAATACTGGCCCAGGGAGTCCTGCACTCCTGATTCCCTAATGACATAGCCAAAAGACCCACCTGCCCCGGTGATCATAATCACAAGCGCTGATTTGACAATAGCTGCCTCCACCAGGCTATTTAAACGGCTCGGAGGATGGCTCCTGGTATATTGCACTGCTGCAATGCCGGCACCTATTAACACCGCTACCATGGGGGTACTGAGTAGGGCAATGGTTTTTCCAACAGCTCCCGTGCCTGATCCTAAAAATGCCCCGGTCCCCATCAGGAATATGGGCACCAGAATGGGGAGCAGGTCCATTACCACAGAGGTATTTTTTGCAACGGGAGTTCCGATATCCTTTTCCGAATTGGTTTCCAATGGGGTGTCGTCAAAAGGCAAACGGAATTTTTGGCAGTGCCATTTGGCCCACAATACACCGCCACTCACCACGAATAGGGCCACAAAGGAGTTGATAAGGAGTAAGCGACCTATGTCAGCTTCCAACAAAGAGGCCACAGCCAAAGGGCCCGGGGTAGGGGGCATGAGGGTGTGCGAAACTGTAAGGCCGGCTGTAAGGGCCAGGCCTACCACCAAGACGGGTGTGTTGCTCCTTTTGGACAGGGCTTCAGTGATGGGTTGGAAAAGTATGTAAGCCACATCCACAAAAACCGGGATGGATACCAGATAGCCAGTCAGCCCCATAGCCCAGGGCAACCTCTTTTGTCCTACCCACTTCAGGATTTTTTCTGAAATCCTAATAGCCCCTCCTGTTTCATTAAGTACTTCTCCAATGAACGCACCAAGTATCACTACAATCGCTATCCATTTTAATGTGGCACCAAACCCTTCAAGCAAAACCTCTACCGTTTTTTTTCCATCTATTCCAACGAGCAACCCTAGAAATAGCGCCGCAAGTATGAGCGCCACGAAGGGGTGCATTTTCCATTTTGAAATAGAAAATATCAGGAGCAGAAGTATAACCAGAATGGCAGCTAAATTGAATAGCATAGTGGGTGTAGGGTTAATGTGGGTAAAATGGTGGTTTGTAAAACCTCCAATTCAATCTTTTGATATCGTTTAGGGATTTGCATCTATCATTACCATTATCCCAAAACAAGGCCTGGGTCAGCCTGCGCATATTTTCTCCTGTACTCCATGGGTGTACAGGCATATTGCCTTCTGAAAACCCGGTTGAAATTGGTTGTGGAGTTGTAGCCCAGGTCGTAGCAAATTTCCGATATGGTCATTTTGTTTTCTATCAATAAAACACAGGCTTTTCCGATCCTGTATTCATTTAGGAATTGGACAAAGGTTTTGTTGGTCCGCTTCTTGAAAAACCTACAAAATGACTGCATCGTCATGGAGGCAATATTGGCCACATCATCCAATACCAGGTCTTTGTTGTAGTTTTCGGAGATGTAGGAAATTACCTTGGAAAGCCGATCCGCCTCTACATGGTGCGGGGCTACTTTTACATAAGGACTGGAGAGTGCCTCCGTGTCTGTACTTGTGGACATAATGTTTAAGATGCTCATTAGGTTCACCAGTTTATTTACACCTGATGCACCAGACAATTCCACTATCAGGTTTTCCACTTTCTCTCTGGTTTCCTGGCCAAACGAAATACCAGTTTCCGCATGCTGCAGCAATTCCTTTACTTTGGAGAATTCGGGCAGTGAAAATATGTTGATACCACCAGGCTGACCATCAAATTTTATAATGATGCGATCTACAGAGTGCACCTTCTTGGTCGTGCGCCAAAGGTGGGGCACATTCGGGCCTACTAACACCAATTCTCCAGGACGGAAATTGGATATGTTGTCGCCAACCAGCCGTACGCCCTGGCCTTTCAGAATGTAGATGATTTCATACTCTTCATGAAAATGCCAGTTGATGTCCAATACAGGTTCTTTGACTCTTTTTACAAAAAAAGAATCCACTGCGGCATTTTCCTCTTTCTTGTAAATTAATTCCATTTTCTATCAGTGTTTTTCGAATGGCCTGACCAAACCTTGACAGGCACTCATTTTATTTATGAACACTAATTAACGTCATTTTTTTCAATTGGTCATACATTAGGGTAAAATTCGTCTAGTATTGGATAAACGTGTGCCCCTGATTCAAACGCTATCGTGCAATATTTGCTTTATGAAAATTATAAAAATCGAAACATTCATATTGACAGATAAGCTCACGGAGATGTTTTTCTTCTCTCAATGGGAGTATTCAGAGCGCAACATCTGCATTGTTAAAATAACTACTGACGATGGTATTGTGGGCTGGGGAGAGGGGTATGGCCCTGCCAGGATCATCCAACAAGGGGTCAAATTTCTGGAGCCATTGCTCATAGGCAAAAACCCTCTGCAAAACGAAACATTGTGGTATGAAATGTACCGAAAAACCCTCGATTTCGCCAGAAGGGGGGTGTTGATGGCATCTGTCAGTTGTATAGATATAGCACTTTGGGATATAAAAGGCAAAGCTTTTGGTCAACCGGTCAATCTCCTGTTGGGGGGCAAGCACAGGGGCCAGGTAAGGCCGTATGCCACGGGCCTTTATTTTTCCAAAAGTGACTCCCTGGCCGAAAAGCTTGCCGATGAGGCGCTGACTTATGTGGACCAGGGATTTAAAGCCATTAAAATGAAAGTCGGGCTGACCATAAAGGAAGATTTTGAAAATGTAAAAAAGGTACGTGAGGCAATAGGAGACGACATGAAACTAATGGTGGATGCCAACCACGCCTACTCTTTGCGTGAAGCCGTGGAGCTTTGCCGATTGATAGAGCCTTTCAATATTTCCTGGTTTGAAGAGCCCGTTTCGCCGGAATTTTATAAGCACTATCGGGAACTCCGCGAGCGCACCACCATCCCAATTGCTGGTGGTGAGTGTGAATACCTGAGGTTTGGGTTTCATCAATTGCTGGACAACAGGTCGGTGGACATATTGCAGCTGGACATCTGTGCCTGCGGGGGCCTTACTGAAGCCAAGCGCATTGCCACCCTGGCAAGCACTTATGGAATCGAGGTAATTCCACACACATGGGGCACAGGCATAGCCATCCATACGGCTTTGCATTTCATATCAAACCTGGAAGACCTGCCCGGAAGGCTTTTTACCCCGGATTTTTACATGGAGTACGACAGGACCGAAAACGCTATAAGAGAGCAGCTCAGCTCTCCGGCCATAGAGCTTAAAAACGGAATGATAGACGTGCCGGACAGGCCTGGACTGGGCATTGAAGTGGATGAAGATGCCTTGTGCAAATTTTCCCAATCGAAAACTGAAAACAATTACAAGTATATATAGCCTTTACAAGCAAGAATGAAGATGGATTTTGGATACCATAAACTTTACATAGATGGTAAACTGGTGGATGCCGCAAACGGAACCACCAGTGAAGTAATATGCCCCGCCACCGGGGAGCCCATAGCCACAATAGCTGAGGCAGGGGCTACAGATGCTGAAATGGCACTGGATGCAGCTCAGAAGGGATTTGCCTTTTGGTCTAAATTGTCCCTGGCCGAGCGCACCAAATGGATGATGAAATTGAGAAAGGCAGTCCTGGACCATGAAGACCTACTGAGGCAGGCCATGATCTACGAAATGGGAAAAACTTACGAAGGGGCATGGGAAGACATTGAAGCGGTTGTCAATAGCCTGGAGTGGTATCCCAATGCCATGAAAAACTATCGGGAAGAACAAATCCCTGATTATGAAAATACCCATACGCATAAAATGGTCCATCGGCCTGCTGGAGTAGCGGTAGCCTACCTCGCCTGGAATTTTCCATTGCTCAATGTAGGTTTTAAGCTTGGGCCGGCATTGGCTGCTGGATGTAGCCTGATCATCAAGCCATCGGAGCGGTCCCCGCTATCAGCTTATTTGCTGGGTAAAATCATGCATGACATTAATTTTCCTGCGGGGGTGGTGAATATCCTCTCAGGGCCTGTAGGGGAAGTGGCCGATGTGCTGACAAAGAGTAAAAAAACCAACGTGCTGACCATGATTGGGTCAACCAAAACGGGATTGAGGATCATAGCGGATGGGGCCACTTCGATAAAAAAAATGGGAATGGAACTCGGTGGGAATGCCCCTTTCATAGTATTTGAAGATGCCGACATAGAAACTGCCCTCAATTTGGCTATCGGTCTAAAGTTTGGCAACAGCGGACAGATATGTGTGGCTGCCAACCGCATATTCATCCACAAGAGCATTCATGATGATTTTGTGGAGGAGTATGTTAAACGTACCCGCAGCTTAAAACTAGGTTTTGGCAAGGATTCCAGCCCTGACATGGGGCCTGTCATTTCAGCTCAAGATCGTGAACGTTTGTTTTCGTTGATCAATGATGCACTGGACAAAGGGGCTAAACTGGAAACAGGCGGAAAAGTACCTGAGGGGAAAGACAAAGGCTACTGGATAGAACCCACGATCCTTAGTGCGGCGACAACTGATATGCGTGTGTTCCAAGAGGAGATCTTTGGTCCCATTGCACCGATTATGAGCTTCGAATCTGACGATGAGGTATTGGCATTGGCCAACGACACAGAATATGGACTGGCCTCTTATATTTTCACCAACAACCACAAACGCATCGAGCGCTTCACTGAAGCATTGGAGTTTGGTGAAATCCAGGTCAATGGGGTAAAATACTCTATTTACCTCCCACATGGGGGGATAAAAAATAGCGGAATAGGGCATGACTGCTCTCATCTGGCCCTGGACGATTATTTGGTAAAAAAAAGGATTTCAACCGCAATTTTGACATGAGCGTAAATACTTTAAAATCAATGCTTGGAGAAGGGAGACCAGTTTATGGGCCTTTCTGCAAGATGCAGGATCCTGCGGTTATAGAAATTGCCGGGTTGGCGGGCTTTGAATTTGTGATCATAGACATGGAGCATGGCGCGCACAGCATTGAGTCTGTACAATCTATGGTAAGGGCAGCTGAAGCCAGGGGCATTACGCCGGTAGTGCGTGTCACCGAAAATTCCGAGACTTTGATCCTGCGTACTTTGGATATTGGGGTGAAATGTATTCAGGTACCACAGGTTTCTACCAAAGAGGATGCCCTCAAAGTGGCAAGGGCTATTTCTTTTCACCCTAGGGGGGAAAGGGGCATGTGCAGGTATGTTCGTGCTGCCAATTATACAGCCATCGAAAAGTCTGAGTATTTCGGAAAGGCAAGCGAATCGGTACTCTCCATTATTCACATTGAGGGTGTTACCGGCCTTAAAAATTTACCGGATATACTGACAGTGGACGGCATAGATGTGATTTTCCTTGGGCCATACGATCTTTCACAATCGTGTGGTGTACCGGGCCAGGTGCACCATGACAAGGTCGTTCGGGAAATGGAGGAAGCTGTGGTCCTGGCCAAAACGCATGGCAAGGCTGTGGGTACGTTTACCGAATCAGTGGAAAATGCAAAAAAATGGAATGAAATAGGTGTGCAGTATATATCCTATTCGGTGGATGTCGGTATCCTGATGGATGCTTTCAAAGGAATTTATGGCCAATTAAAGAATACCGTTCCCGGATAATTTCACTCTCCGAAACCCCAATACTAACTTATCAATCAACTAAATTTTACAAATCGTGGAAACAAATTTTCTTCCTTTTTTACTAGTAATATTCGCCAGTGTCTTTCAGGGCAGTTTTGGCGTGGGTATGAAATACATGGCACCTCTCAAATGGGAGTCGTGGTGGCTGGTGCATGCCACTGTCGCGATGTTGCTTTTCCCCCTGGTGTGGGCGTTGATTTCTGTCCCGGGACTGTTTGGGATTATTTTTTCTTCACCGTTAGATGCTGTGTTGTTGGCTATGGTGTTTGGGTTTCTGTGGGGTATTGGTGGTATCATGTTTGGTGTGAGCATACCCTACATAGGGATATCCCTCACCTATGGCATAGTGATGGGGCTGGCCTCATCCGTTGGGAGTATCATTCCGCTGCTGCAAATGGACAATGCTACCTCCAACCCTGCCTTTCCCGTAGTGTTGGCGGGTGTATTGGTCATGCTGGTAGGAGTGGCCATTACTGCTGCTGCCGGCATACAACGTGATAAAGTGAAAGAAGCAGAAAATGGCCAGTCAGGGGATATGGTAAAGGGTTTGATCATTGCTTCTGTATGTGGTGCATTGTCGGCGTTTCTTAACATTGGTTTTGCCAATGCCGCCCCTGTGGCCAGGATGGCAGAAGCCTCTGGCGTCATTACGCGCAACAGCAGTCTGGCGGCCTGGGTGGTCGTGCTGGCAGGTGCGTATTTGATGAACGCCGGTTATGCCGTGGTGCTATTGTTCAAAAACAACAGTTGGGCATCATTCAGTGTGCCCCAATCGGGAAAGCCCTACAAATGGTCGATCATAGCCGGACTGTGCTGGTTTGCAGCCCTGGGTGTTTACGGACAAGGCTCGGCCCTCCTGGGTGAGATCGGGCCTGTAATTGGCTGGCCCATATTGCTTGCCTTGTCATTGATCATCAGCAATATATGGGCCTACCGATCTGGTGAATGGAAAGGGGCTGGTAAGGCATTCAAATTGCTGCTGGCAGGTTTGGCTGTTTTGATTTTGGCGAGCGTAATTCTGGGATACGCCAATCAGGTGTAAGAAATCAAAAAATATTGCATTAAGCGTCTGGAATAACCTTTTCAGGTGCTTTTTTTGTTGCAAGTCCAAAGTGCCACATGATAGATTGGAGCCTACATGAACTTACAGATGATTTAGGGTCATTTTCCGGATATCTCTTTGAACTTTGTACCTGGAATAATCCCAACAATTCTAAAAATTGGTTTAATTGTGTAATCAACTAAGGTTGAAAGTAACTTCTTTGGCTTATGAACGTGATATAACCATATGGGAGCAGGAATTGGATTCTTAAGAGATGCGCAGAACAACGCAAGACAAAATCGAGATAAACTCAAGAATAAGGGCAATTTCGAAAGGACATTCAGGAACAAATTTAGAATTAAGGAACTCAAGTTTAAGGAAGTAACACCTGAACAACTCGAACAATTTCGAACTGAATTCCTGAAGAACAAGCGGAAGGAGAACATCCGAACGGCGATCCTAACAACTCTCATTTTCTCAGTAGTTGCCATAGCAGTTTGGATAATAGCGGCTTAAGTGGCGTGCAACAAGTGATATGGCAAATGGCCAAATTACCTGTTTGATACTTTCGCCCCCGTTTTGTGCCCGCCTGCGGCGAGGCAGGTCTTCACAAACAGGAATGGCATTGAAAAATGTTTGTGAGGACATCAGCCTGTCGGCAGACACGGCAAACATTGGCGTTAAATGTAAACGTAACAAAGTAGGCTTAAACGTCTGGAATAACCTTTTCAGGCGCTTTTTTGTTGCAGGCCTGTTATGTTTCATATTTGTACAATCCCGTTCGTCTCCTTTCTTTAAAGTATCTTCGTTTGCGAAACATGTATTTTGATATTTTCAACCCTTCCACGAAATATGAAAGAAGGAGTCTAAACCAACTCAAATGAAAGAAGCAAGTATGTACGTAATGGGTGTGTTATACATTTTGGCTGGGATCAATCATTTCCTAAAGCCAAAATTTTACCTCCGCATTATTCCACCATATATTCCCTGGCACAAAGCCATGAATTACATCAGTGGTGCAGCAGAAGTCTTTTTGGGATTGCTGTTGTTTTGCCCGCCATATTCCACAATGGCTGCCTGGGGTATCATCTTGTTGCTCATAGCGGTATTCCCTGCCAATATTTATCATCTTACGTCAGCTAAGCCTGGCAAGGGTATCCCCATCTGGGTTCTTTGGTTAAGGCTTCCTTTCCAGGCTGTATTTATTCTTTGGGCGTGGTGGTACACGTTTTAGGCTTAGACTATTCCAAATTCAGTATCCACTCCCGAATCAAGGCTACACCTTCAGTGTGTATGAGCTTTCTGCCAAGTTCTGGCATCATGACTGATGCTTCTGTAGAGTTCATTCGGTGCAGGGTTATGGATTCATCCGGCTTTCCTGGAACTATGTCATAGGCCAGGTTTCCTGAGCCATGGCCTGCGGCTACCGGGGCTTTCATGATGCCCAATTCGTGTGGGTTCGTGTTGGAGGCAGTGAGATAAAGTCCGGAGTTTTTCGCAGGGCCTTCTTTTCGATGGCAATGGGCGCAGTTTATTTCCATGTAAGCCCTGGCCCGGTCGTTCATTGACCCTGTAGTTGGATCATCCCAAACGGCTAGTTTTGGGATGTCGGACAAGTCAGGGAGGCTGTCCAGAAATCCAAGGTCTTTCATTCTTGCCAGCTGGTTGAATTCCCGGCCTTCGTAGATGTTGGTTCGATTGAGTTGCCTTGCAGATGGCCCAATGGGTTCTATTTTGCCATTTTTCTCATGGCATCCCTTGCACTGGGCGATATTGGGAATCTGGAAATTTATAGGCTCCTTGCCTAGTAGGGCTACCTTCACTTCTCCTCCTGTTATTTCCAGGGTTGCTTCGGTTTGCTCTGCGTTCCATATATAGGGTAGGGCTACCCATTTGTCGGGTTTCCTGATCAAAAGCCGTGTCTCCATTATTTTTCCAGCATTATCGACCAACTGATCACCATCATAGTAGAAGTTTTTGATCAATACCGTGCCCACCGGGAAGTTGAAAATGTCTGTTGAATGATAACTGATTTTACTTCCATCAGGAATGTAGATGAAGCGCTTTTTGTGGGCATAATCCGAAAACAAAGGTGAATTCAGCTCATAGGGGAATACATTTTCAGAAGGGGATAGGGCAGACATTTTTCCAACAAAAAAACCATACTCTGAAAGCTTGAGGTGCCCCAGTCCTGCATACGATATTTCCTCGTTGAAGACTTCTTCTTCATATACAATTTCCTGCTTTTTGTTGGGCTGTTGGCATGAGACGAAACAGATGGCACCAAGGCAGCAAAAGGCATATAGTGAGATTTTCTTCATGATCAGATGCTGCAATTTAAGTTTTCAGGATTGGACTCCAGGCCTTTAAAATCATTGGCCGCATCCAAAACAGCAGTTTTGATGTTGTTTTCTTTTACGCATATTCGATAGTCGGGATTCACTTCGCCATTGGCCAAATAGTACTCCTGCGACAAGATACCGTCCCACACAATGTGTGGCCTGCTGAAACCGAATTTCAGCATAAATAGCTTACCAAAATCATTGTCGAGGTTGGGGAGCCAATATGAGTTGGAATAGGTATTGTCGTGTACAAACACCTGGCCTGGAAAAGGATCGTAATTAGGGTCTTTGGCAGAGCGGTTGTCCACCCTTTGGGCGCTTGATTTCTTGTTTTTATCCTCAGGTTTGGAATCGTTCATAGCGCTCATCAAACCATAACTTACTACAGCAACGCTCACATTTTTATTGTTGCGCAGGTTGTTGTTGAACACTTCGACTTCACGGGTAGCCAATACGATAATGCCTGTTCCGGATGGTACACCGGCTACTATATTGCCTTTTGGGGCAAAATTGAAAAGATTGTTTTCATAAACCTCATTGTCATATACTTTTATGTTGCGGCCATACCTGGTAAGCCCGGGAAGGTCGAACACCAATATCCCGCCAGTATTGTTGTACGACTTATTGTTGTAGATTTCTACATTTTCTGAGTTCTCACTTTCTATACCGGCCACATTCCAATACACCAGGTTGTTTCTGATGATCACATCTTCCGATTGCCCTACATATATTCCCGCATCGCTGGCACCCAACACCTCGCATTCCTCTACCAAAACATTCGTGCAGATTACCGGATACAGTGCGTATGCCCCGTTGTTTTCATTTACTTCCCCTGTCCATGCCGATTTCACCCTTCTCATGGTAATGCCATCGGTATCGGTTACCTTGATATTGTCCCCGGCAGCATCTTCTATCGAAAAGTCTTCCAGTACAATGTTTTCACAATTGGCAATACGAATACCCTCAGCGCCCCCTTCCTGCAGCTTGAATGAAAGGATGGTTTTGTCCATTCCCTTTCCCCTGATGGTGATGTGCTTCCTGCCGTCCAGTACCAGGCTGTTTTTAAAAATGAAGTGGCCCTCGTCCAGCTCTATGACACTACTGTCTTCTGCAAGTAAAAACCTGGACATCAGGGATTTTTCGATGCTCTTGAAATTTCTTTCAGGATTGTAGCTTGGTATAGAATCACAGCCAATCAGGCACATGGCCAATATTGCTACAACAAGATGGGGGATAACTTGTAGGGGGTTTCCAGGTTTCATGACGGTCAAAAGTTTGATTACGGTATGTTCAGCTTGAAGATAAAAAGTAAAACCACATTAAAACGAATGATTTTAATAAATTTATAGTTCGTTTAGAGTTTGTTGGGTTGATCGTTTGGCAGGTTGCCTTCAGGTAAAAACTTACCAAGCTTTAGGTTATAATTTCTGTTAGAAATGTACCTTAATCAACGGGATTTGTACCTTACCGTATGTGAATATTGGGCTATATTGCACCTGGCCGTTGATGATGGGCTTACATTATTTTGTCGAACTTTTAAAAAACATCAATCATGAAAAAAGATTTTACCAGAAGGGATTTTATGCATTCAGTTAGTTTGCTGGCAGCCGGGAGCATGGTGCCCATGCCATCCTATGGTTTTGGGTTGGGAAGTGAAAAACTCAAAGTAGCCCTTGTAGGGACTGGGGTAAGGGGCACCAGTTTTTGGGGCAAACGGCTCGTGGACGAATACTCTGACATTCTCGAATTTGTAGGACTTTGCGATATCAATCCGGGCCGCCTGGCCTATGGAAAGAAATACATAGGAGCCAAATGCCCCACCTTTGGGGATTTTGAGAAAATGGTGAACGAAACCCGGCCTGATCTGGTCATAGTTACCACAAAGGACTCCAACCACCATGAATTTATCATCAAAGGGTTAAAGATGGGTTGTGATGTATTGACAGAAAAGCCGTTGACCATAGATGAGGATAAGTGCCAGGACATACTGGATGCCGAGCGGCTTTCAGACAAAAAACTGATTGTAGGGTTCAATTACAGGTGGAGTCCGTATGCTACGAAGGTGAAAGAACTGATAAGCAATGGCGCTATTGGTAAGGTGACTTCAGTGGATTTTAGCTGGTACCTCAATACCCATCATGGGGCATCTTATTTTAGAAGGTGGCACGGGCTCAGGCAGTCGGGTGGTACCTTGTGGGTACACAAAGCTACGCACCATTTCGATCTGCTCAACTGGTGGCTGGATTCCGATCCCAAGGAAGTATTCGCTTATGGGGCTCTCGAACACTACGGGTCCAACGGGCAATTCAGGGGCAAGAGTTGCAGGTCATGCGATTTTAAGGATAAATGTGAGTACTATTGGGACATCAACAAAAGCAAACGTGATGTTGACCTCTACACCAGCAATGAAAAACATGATGGCTACATAAGGGACAATTGCGTGTTCAGGCATGAGGTCAATATTTACGACAAGATGTCTGCACAAATCAAATATGCCAACGAAACCGTTGTGAATTACTCGCTTACTACCTATTCTCCATTTGAAGGATACCGTGTGTCCTTCAACGGAACAGAAGGCAGGATAGAAGCCTGGCTTGATATCCCTTACCTCAAAAGCGAAAGCCTTGATCAGGAACAGCTGCATAAGCTGGAAATGAGCCAGGACGAAAAGGAATTGGTGCACGAACCCATCATAGTGCACAAATTATGGAATGACTTTGAAAAGGTAATGGTGAGTACCGAAAAGGCCGGACATGGTGGAGGGGACAAACGCCTGCACGAAAAAATATTCAAGACACCCGGAGAAAAAGACCCTTACGACCGTGCAGCAGGGGTAAGGGATGGTGCCATGTCTATCTTAATAGGAATTGCAGCTCGAAAAAGCATAGAGTCTGGTCAGCCCGTGAAAATCGAGCAGCTGACAGATTTGGTGCCAAGGGCCAAACGGCTTATCTAGTCTGGCGTTACCCGGTTATTCCATCATGTAAAAGCTTTTGCCCTCGGAAAAACCAATTTTTTCGAGGTGCTTTTTCACTTCTACCTTTCCTTTTCGGTCACTGACATAGTTGAGGACAAAGATATCCTGGCTATAGCTGAGGTCTTTGTAGTGGATCACCGAAGGGGAATTGGTTTTTTTGACATCTATATATTTTGATATGGTCAAACCATGCCGGAGCAGGTGGCGCGCTTTTTTCTTTACCGAGCTGCCTGCACCCCAAACGTATATCCTGGGGTATGGGGTACAAAATTTACTGAAAAACCATTCGGCAAAAAAATGGGCTTTGACTTCAGCGAAATTATCCGTATGGTACATCTGATGGTTTCTGGACAAGCGCCCGGGTCTGTCGTACCAATCTACCACGGTAGTTTGCACCTTTGACATCCTCACCCCAGACTGCAGCCATCTGTTCCAGAGTTCGAAATCCTCAGGGAAATCACCCTGACGATAGAAACCGTACTGTTCACCCACAGATTTTCTGAACATGACAGAAGGATGGGGGAGGGCACATTCCTGAAATCTGGAAAGGTAAATGCTCTCCGGACTGTCAACGCTATTGGCCCAATCCACATAAAGGCTGTATCCCAGGTTGGCTTTCTTATCTCCGGTATAGTTCACTTTTCCAGATACCAGGCCAATATCGGGGTGGCTATCGAGAAAAGCAGCCTGGGTTTGAAACCTTGATGGGTGCGACCAGTCGTCGGCATCCATCCTTGCAATGTACCTGGCAGTAGATTTTGAAATCCCAAAATTCAGGGCCTTTACCAGATCGGGTTGGTCGAGGTAGAATAGGCGTATTCTTGAATCTTCTATGCCTTCCACGATAGACTTTGATCCATCGGTGCATCCATTGAGTACGATGATGAGTTCGAAGTGGGGAAATGATTGGTGGAGGATGCTCTCAATCGCCCTGGAAATTGTGCTTTCTGCATTGTACACAGGAAGCAAAACCGACAACTGTGGAGGATCAGACAACCTCATATCAGCTAGAGGGACCTGTACCGGACGGTCTTTGTTCTTTTACTGTTCTTATTTTTTATCGAGCTGTAGGGGGATATCCGGTTCTTTGGTTTTACTACTTTTACCACGGTGTATTTTCTGCCTCCGGCACACCCATAGCCCATGGTCAGAAAGACCAGGGATAAAATATATATGGGGTACTTAAACTTCATGTAATACGACAACTTGACCGGGGAAAGTTTATTGCACATTTGAAATAAAAAAGCTTCGACAAGAAGCTCTAATATCAAATTTGATGGAAAAGCAATTCTTTTCCAATCAGTTGAACGTTTTTCGGAAATTTACTGGATTTTCTCCAACACCTCTTTTGGAAAAGTGATGCCGTACATGCTTTCCAGTGTTCTGGCAAACAGCCCAAATTCCTCTTCGGTGAAATACCTGTCGTCTCCAGGGTTTTCCAACTCGCCAAGGTCAAATCCTTTTTCCCTCAACTGAGGCAAAACCTTCAGGACTATTCTCTGCCAGGCCAGAGGAGTTATGTTTTTTGTGCACCAATTTTTTAATACTACGAGCTTGATTTTCATATCTGGTTGAGATTATGTTTTGCAAAAATGCTTAATTTATATTTTTATTCCCATAAAAAGAACATCATCTGTCTGTTTTTCTTCCCCTTTCCATTCTTCAAAGACGGATTCCATCCTTTCGTTTTGTTGGTCCATAGTCAATCCTTGTATATCCCTGAGGGCATCCAGTATCCTCGTAGAACCAAATTTTTTCAAATCCGGCCCACCAAACTGGTCCTGAAAGCCATCGGAGTACAGGTAGAAGTTCGTTTCTCCCTCCACAAATGGTAGGGTAGTCTGTGAATAGTCGCGTTGCTGGTTGACAAACCCACCAATAGACAAGCGGTCTCCCTTCACTACCTTGAGTTCATTCTCATCAGAGTAGATCAGGTTTTGTTTGGCACCTGCGAAACACACCTCGCCTTTGTTTTTGTTGATGGCCAATATACCGGCATCCATCCCATGGTGCATGTTTTCTTCAGATTGGTGGAGGATTTCCTGAATACCTTCGTTGAGGTTGTTGAGGATATCCTTGGGTTCGAAGATTTCATGTTCATACACTATTTGGTTGAGGATAGATTCTCCTATCATACTCATCAGGGCGCCTGCTACTCCATGCCCGGTACAGTCGATTGACGCCAGGTAGAGTATGTCATCTTCCCCGTCGGAGCATTCGGCAAACCAATAAAAATCCCCGCTCACGATATCAAATGGCTTGAACAACAGGAAGAAATCGCTGAAGTTTTCTTTGATTTCTTCGGGATCCATGAGCATGGCGTTTTGGATGGTCATGGCATATCGTATGCTGTCCATCAGGTTTTTGTTCACCTCTTCGAGTTCCCTGGTCCTTTTTTCCACCTTTTGCTCGAGGGTGTTGTTGATCATTTCCAATTCCCGGATCAATTTTACCTTGTCACTTTTCAGTTCGTAGGTTTCCAGGGCCTTGTCAATGGTCAGTTTCATTTCGCCTTTGTCCCAGGGCTTGGTGATGTACTTGTATATCCCACATTTGTTCACCGCCTTCACGATGGCTTCTATGTCGGCAAAACCTGTGAGTATCATCCTGATTACATCGGGAAATTCTGGCAGAACTTTTTCCAGTAGTTCTGTACCGGTCATTTCAGGCATTTTTTGGTCAGTAATGAGGCACTGGATGTCGTTTTCACGCAACATCTGAATGGCCTCATGGCCGCCTGATGCAGTCAGCACATTGTAATGTCTCTTAAATGCCATCCTGAATATTCGAAGGTTGCTTTCTTCGTCATCCACATATAGGATGGTGTAAAGTTTGGTGTTTACTTTAGTAGGTTCTGCAGTAGCTGTCAGCAGTTGTTCCATGTTTTGAGTTTTTAAGCGCTTTGAGATTGTGACACAGTGGGTTCTTCATCCGACAGGGTGAGGTGTTTAGGTATCAGAATGGAAAATTCAGTTCCTTTCCCTTCCTCGCTGTTTACATATATATTGCCACCATGTTTTTCTATTATTCCAAATGTAATTGACATACCAAGACCGGTACCGATACCCACGGCTTTGGTGGTAAAGAATGGTTCGAATATCCTTCTCTTCACCTGCTCCGACATGCCTGAGCCATTGTCTTTTATTTTCACCATCACATGTTGGTCCTGGTTTTCAGTGTAAAGCTGGATTTCCCCGCCTTTTTTGTCTTCTGGAATGGCCTGGATGGCATTGTTGAGGATGTTCATGAATACCTGGTTGAGCTGGCCAGGGAAACAGTTGATGTCAGCGATAGAGTCATCGTAGAATTTCTTCACATTGATCCTGTTTTTTGTTTTGTTTCTCAGAAGGATAAGTGTGGCATCCAGGGATTCGTTGATATGTGCCGGCTTCATTTCTTCTTCATCGAGTCTGGAGAATACCCTCAATCCTTTCACAATTTCGATCGTCCTTACCGCGCCTTTCTTGATATCGGCCACCAGTTCTTTTAAGTCGCCCAGCAGGTCGTCATAACCAATTTCTTCTTTCAGTTCGGCAATCTCTAGCATTACCTGCTTGTAGTCGTCGGTGGTTTCCAGTTCATCGTATTTGTTGATGATATCCAGCAGGTCGTCCAGAGACACCTTCAATGTATCAATACCATTGTAAACGAAGTTGATAGGGTTGTTGATCTCGTGTGCGATACCGGCTGTCAACTGACCCAGTGATGCCATCTTTTCAGATTGTACCAACTGGCTTTGTGTATTTTTCAGGTTTTGCAGGATGTTTTCCAGTTCCTGCTTACTTTCCGTTTCGTGTTCAAGGGAGGACTTTAGCTTGTTTTCCGCAATCATCAGTTTCTCTGTCGCTTCCAGCTGCTCTTCTGCAATAGACCTCATTCGTTCTTCCGAATATTTCACCTTGTCGTATGCTTTTCGGAGTTCGTCCTGTACTTTGATCAGTTTTTCGTTTACTTCTATTTGCTTTCTGGAGCTTATCAGGATCTCCTGTTCCGAGTTTTTCAGTTTCTGGTTCCTTTGCTCCAGTGCCCTCTGGGAGAGGATTAGTTTTTCGTTAAATTCCAATTGCTTTTCAGCACTTTTCCTCAGCTCTTCTTCCGATTTTTGCAGCCTTGTATAGGCTTCATTGGCAGACATGAAGTTCTTATAGGCAAGGTTTACCGCAGGACGGAAAACGAATGATGCCTGTAGCAGCAGGATACCAACAATGATTAGTGCCAGTATGTAGCCCGCATTGGAAAAACCTCCTTTGTTTTCCACAGCCTCTGACTCGAACTGCTTGGCCAGGTCCCTTGCCGATGGGGCAAAACGCCTCTGGTTGTAAAACATGCCGTTCAATGCACTGGCGATGGCTACTTTTTTGTCATTGGCCGGATCATCAAATTGCAAATCTAAAATTTCCTTGGTGGATGCCACAATCTCTTTAAACTGCGGTTCCGACTTGCTCAAAAGTTCATCTACCTGCACTGAATTACCTTTCTGGTTGAGGCCTGAACTGAGATCCCCCTTGGTTAAAGTTTCACGTACTTTCACAAAATTGTTCAAGGCCGACTCAAGTCGTTTTTTTGTGCCGGTAAATTTGGTTTCCGTGGTGGCAAACTCTTCAGACATAGATAAAGCTTCCTTGGCAATTTGCTCACTGAAAGCAACCTGCATTTGGGCGAGGTTTACAAGGTGGGCGTCATTTTTATTGGCCCTGATGGCTTCCTGATTGGCAAACTGACCCACAGCAAGGCCTATTATGACCAGTATAAGACTGAAGACATAGAGACGGATGAGGTTGTCCTTTTTCATAGCTAATTGGTTACGTTTTAAGTGTTTGTAATGGTGGTTTTAGGTTATCATGTTGGGTAGGTGCTGTTGGGTTTTTGGTTATATATCTGCTAATTTTAGTTTTTTATATTTTTGAAGCTTAGGTTTGATCACACGTTCTTTGTATTCTTCATGGCCTATTATTTTGCTCATCTGTACATGTAGGAAATGGCCTTCCAGCCAGCCTTCAAATATCCTTAGAAAGATGGCAATCATTATTTTGATCCCAATGCTCAAAAAAGGGATTTCAACATGGTTTTCTATAATGGGCTCAAGATAGTATTCTTCAGAGATGAAGAGCACGATGGCTACAATAAACATGATGCGAAAGGCTTTTTTTCCTACCGTCATGTGTATTAGCCTTTCTACAGTGGATTGCAGCTCGGTATTGCTGCGCTGGATTTCCTGGTTCTGGCTTCTGATCTTTTGATTGGCCAGGTCCAGCTTTTTTTGCAGCCTGTCACTTATTTTGGTAATGACTTTGCTTTGCTCCAGCAAATCCCTGTAATGCACCGTAAGTTCGGACGCATCTTTCAGATAGACTTTCTTGCCTTTTACTTTGTCGGTAAAGTCGGCCAGTATTTGCTGTTCTTCGTGGTAGAGTTCTTTCATTTAGCTTACGGCTACCTTTTCCCTTTCTTTTTGCAATACCCGGGATACCCGGATTTGAAAGGTGAAATATGAATAGTCATCATTTACCCGGTGAAACTCATAAGAAAGTTTCTGGCCAGTCTTTCGCGCTATTTCTACAAACCCAAGGCCTGCAGTGCCCTTGTTGGAGAACTCCCCGTTGTAGAGTATTTCTTTGTACAATTTTTTCAGGTCATCTTTTTCCAGGGTATTGATCTTGTCAAGTTTAGACTTGATGTCATTGATCTTTTCATTGGGGATAAAGTTTCCCGTCATTATATTGAAAAACTTCTTGCGGGCGGTCACCATAAGCAGGCCCGATTTGGAATCGTAAGTACTTATCTGGTTGGTGTCGTCTGCTACTTCATCCATGTGGTGGTAGAGGTTTTGGATACACTCGGTAGCAGTCCCGTAAAATTTTTTCTTAATTATCCGGTCAGTTTCCAATTCCCCAATCCTTTCTTCCAATGTTTCAATGATAGAAGTGATCAGGTCAAAAGTCACTTCCCCTTTGTACATCATAATGATGTTGGTATCATAGATATTCTTGTATCTCCTCAGTAGATCCATGTTATTCCCTGTGTGCTGGTTTATGTTTTGTTAAAAATTGAATGTTCTTTTCCTGTTTGATTTATCAAAATCATTTCACCCTTAAATGGACACAATTATCCATGTAACATTTTGGCATTCCCTCTAAATAAATCCTGACATTCGAGATATAGCTGAGGCTTAACGGTATGCCCAACTACTTTCCCTTTCCATAGCCGTCTGGAGTAATGTTGAATTATTTAATTTTGAATGATAACAATAAAAAAATTAACTTCCAAATATTGCAAGTTGTAATGTTGTCACTGCTTGTGAAATTTTTATTTCCTCGCCAAATTTTCGTATTAAATTAAAAATCTTCTACACTTCCTTATGGGTTATGCACATGTACATCCATCTGTGGGAAGGGTATATTAAGGCCTTCTTTAGCAAAGGTTTTATAAACGTTTTCGTTGAACGCAAAAAAGACCGGCCAGTAGTCTGCTGCATTTACCCAAACCCTCACAGTAAAATTGACCGAGCTGTCGCCCAGGCCAGAAACCGCAATAAATGGTTCGGGATCTTGTAATATTCTTTCATCGTTATCCAGCATTGTCCTCATTACCGACCGTGCTTTTTCAGTATCGTCACCATAACCAATGCCCATTGTCCAGTCCACCCTTCGTTTTGGTTCTGTAGAATAATTGATCATCGAACCCGTTGACAGCCCGCCGTTCGGGATGATAATGGTCTTGTTGTCGGGGGTTTTGAGTATGGTGTTGAAAATCTGTATTTGGTTGACCGTGCCGGAATAACCCTGCGCTTCTATGTAGTTGCCTACTTTGAATGGCTTAAAGAAAAGGATCATTACACCTCCGGCAAAATTTTGCAGTGTGCCCGAAAGCGCCATGCCAACTGCCAGGCCCGCAGCTCCAAGGATGGCAATGAAGGAGGTCATTTCTACGCCGGCCATGCCCACGGCAGATATGATCAGCATCACTTTGAGCAGGGTGCCGATAAGACTTTTTATAAAAGGGGCGAGCGAGGGGTCAACCTCCTGTTTTTCCATTGCCCTGGATATGGCCCTCATGATCATACTGATCACCCAGAAACCTATAATGAGGACAATAATGATCGATATTAATTTAAGCCCGTATTTGGTTGCCAACGGTATTAGCTGGTCTTGGTATTCACTTAATTTGTCCATAAAGTTGTTTTTTTTGGATTAAAATAATAATTGCCAAGATAATATGATGGATGCGAAATTGACAGGACTTTATTCGATTTATAGAAAAGATGATGAAAATTTAACCGAATGAATACTTTGACGGCCTTCCTAAGAGAGTTGGTTTCTGGAAATTTTTATTAAGTAAAAACACCAGGGGCGATGGCTTTTGTTTCAGATTTGCCCGATGGAATATTTCTTTAAAAAAGTAAGATAAATAAATTTTCAAGTATGAAATTATTTCCTTCAGGATTACGTTCTTGCGTTTTGTTTCAGCTTTGAATATATGAAATTAAAGTCTATACTGTTATCAGTTTTGATTGGGTTTTCCTGGAATGTACACAGCCAACAGGCCATCATCAAAGGAAAAGTTACCGAAGCGGCTTCCGGCAACCCGGTTCCTTTTGCCAATGTCAGGATTACAGGTACTACGAAGGGTGTCACATCTGACTTTGATGGGTACTATTCCCTGCCTGTAGGTGACAAAAGCCTATCCATTACAGTGTCCTACATCGGGTTCAAACCAAGGACCAAAACTATTGACCAACAGGATGAACAGGGACGACTGGACTTTCAGCTGGAAGAAGACGTCATCAGCCTGGAAGATGTGGTGGTTTACGCTGGTGAAAACCCAGCTTTCCAGATACTTCGTAGCGTTGTGGACAACAGAAAGAGAAATGACAAAAGAAGCCTGGAAGCTTACGAATATGAGGTCTATACCAAGATTGAGATAGATGTCAACCACCTCACGGAGAAGTTTAGAAAAGGAAAAGTGGTAAGGAAAATTACGGCTGTTATGGACAGCATAGAGCAGATAGCAGGGGATGATGGCTTGCCGATATTGCCCATTTTCTTTTCGGAAGCAGTATCGCGCTACTACTATAAACGCACCCCCCGGCTCAACAAGGAAAACATCCTTCGGACCAAAGTATCGGGTGTTGGTATTACCGATGGTACATTGGTCTCGCAGGTGATTGGATCTACTTTTCAGGAATACAATTTCTATCAAAACTGGCTCAGTATTTTTTCTAAGGATTTTGCCTCACCAATAGGGGCGGGCTGGAAGGGTATCTATGAATACGACCTGACGGACAGCTTGTATGTGGATGGCAATTTTTGCTATAAACTGGAGTTTTTTCCAAAACGGGAGCAGGACCTTGCTTTTAAAGGCACCATGTGGATCACGAAAAATGAGTTTGCCCTACAACGCATCGATGCGCAGATCGAAAAATCCGCCAACCTCAATTTTATAGAAAAAATAAAAATCCAACAGGAGAACATTAAAACAGAAGCCGGGCCATGGATGCCGGCAAAATCCAGGGTGCTGGTAGATATAGGAGAGGTGAATGAGCAATCGGCGGGAGTGCTGGCCAAATTTTACGTGTCGTTGAAGGACATTGAAGTTGGGAAGGAAAAGCCTGATAATTTCTATTTCAACCCCATTACCATGGAGGAGGATGTGCGGAAGGTGGACGATTCCTATTGGGACCAAAAAAGGCACGAACCCCTGACCCAGACGGAACTGAATGTGTACAGCATGATTGACACCTTGAAGGCGATCCCGGTAGTGAAAACCTATACCGACATTATTCAAACGCTGGGTACAGGCTACCTCAGGGTTGGGGATTTCGATCTAGGCCCGTACTGGATTGGGTTCGCTTTTGACGATGTGGAGGGAATCCGTACCGGTATTGGGGGCAAAACTAATATTGGCTTTAGCGACAAATGGGTTTTGTCGGGGGAATTGAATATAGGATTTAGGGACCTGGAATTGAAATACCGGGGAAGTGTCGATTATATTCTATCCAGAAAACCTTGGACTACCGTTGGTTTTGAACACATCAAAGAGCTGGATCCGGTATGGGTACTCAATGATGACGGCTTCAACAACAGCCTGTACATTGGTTTTGCACGCTGGGGCGAGCTGATCCAACCATTCCGGCATTGGGAAAACACCATAAGGTTCGAAACCACACCACTGAAAGGCGTGACCCAAAAGGTGAATTTCAAGCACCAGATTTTTGATCCATTGGCAAAAACGGATTTTGCCTATCGCCTAGAGCCTGGAAACCCGTCATCAGCTATTGGGGAGGGCTTTAGGACAAGTGAGTTCAATTTTGAGACCCGGATTTCCAAAGACGAATTGTTTGTGGTCAATGAAAACGAAAGGCTGAGCCTTGGGCCGCTTAAATGGCCGGTGATCAAACTCAAATACACTGTTGGTTTCAAAGGCGTGCTGGAAAGCGATTTCGACTACCACAAGCTTGAGTTAGGGGTTGAAAAAAAATTAGGAATGGGAGTGTTTGGTTATTCCAATCTTGATGTAAACAGCGGCTATATCTTTTCCCAACTTCCATATCCATTGCTAAAAGCCCATACTGGCAATGAGTTTCCATTTTATTTCGACTTCACCTACAACCTGCTCAACTTTTTTGAGTTTGTGAGCGACCGATACGTTGAGTTAAAATACAACCACCACTTCGAAGGTTTTATATTAAACAGAATACCCCTGATGAAAAAGCTCAAATGGCGGTTGGTGGGTAGCTTTAATATGATAGCAGGAGATGTAAGGGAAGAAAACCAAAAGGCCATCAATGTGTCTAAATCGGATGTATCGGGTGCAAAGCCCCTTCCTTTTCGAACCCTGGATGCCTCCAGGCCATATATGGAAGTGGGATATGGGGTGGAAAATATACTCAAATTTTTCAGGGTAGATGCCTTTCATCGGCTCAGCTATACAGGCTCACCGGGTACAAGGGACTTTGGGGTCAAATTCGGTATTCAATTAATTCTCTAATCATTGCAAGGCTCATGTAGCCGCCCTACTTTTGCAGGCATCATTGTTTAAGGTTATTCTCTGTGGACTACCCCCTTTTTCGTACATCATTGGTTGTGCTTTTGGCCATGTTTTCTTGCGAAAGCAGGTTTTCCAATTACGCTATTCACAATGCTGTATCAGAGTCTGGTGAATACCAAAGAGAGGCAGCCCGTTACATTGATCAAAACCTGGAAGAATACCCGGAAAACCTCGACCTTGCTATCTTAAAGTTGAAGCTCCTAAAAGAGCAGGGCTGGCCGGAAGAATCATTCGTTTTTTTGAAGAATACCTTATCACTGGATAGTTCCCACACAACGGTGCTGGAAATGACTGCAGACTTTCACCTGTCTCAGCGCAACCTCGATCCGGCTCTGAACTATGCTGGACTGGCGGAGAAAAATGGGGCGCAATCAGCCAGGTTTTACCAGCTCAAATCCAGGATTTATAACGAAATGGGCGAATACGACAGGGCCATTGACTACATCAATAAGGCCATCCTGATCAATAGGAGTGATTTCAAATCTTACTATGACAAGGGGAAAATTTACCTGTCTTTTGGAGATACCATTTCCGGCCTCAAATTTATGCGCCGTGGCTTGTCGCAGTTTAGAAACAACCACGAGGTGCTCTATGAGGTATCAGATATTTATGAAAAAACCGGACAGTACGATGAGGCACTCAACCTGATAGATGAGGCCATTTCATTCGCTCCCGATAGTGAAAAACTAAGGATTAAGAAAGCCGATATTTTATTAGGACAGAATAGGACAGAAGAGGCTAAAAATGTGTTGCTGGCTGCTGTCAATGAGGACAGCACACGGGTGGATTCCGGCATACAGTTGGGGAAAATTCATTTGGAACAGTTTAAGTATGATTCGGCCATTGAGATAGCCCAGCAAATTCTCAATGTTGATTCACTATTTACAGAGGCATTACTTATCAAAGCCAGGGCTTATGATGGCAAGGGTTTTTTGATCAGTTCGCTAAACAATTACAACCAAATATTATCTATAGATTCGCTCCACAAAGAAGCCGTGAACGAATCTGAGAAAGTAAAAAGAAAACGTGCATATTTGCAGAAATTGAAGGAAGAGCAGGAAGCAATTCCCACCTTTGATTTTTTTCTACAAAAACAATAACAAACAATAAGTTGATGAGTGACGGAATGATAAAAATCACCTTACCAGACGGAAGTGTCAAAGAAATGCCCAAAGGGGCAACCAGCCACGATGTGGCCATGGGGATCAGCGAAGGGTTGGCCCGCAATGTACTGGCAGCCAAAGTAAATGGGGAAACTGTGGAAAGCAACAGGCCCATTACCACAGATTGCACGCTGCAACTACTGACATGGAACGACACGGAGGGTAAATCGACCTTTTGGCACTCATCTGCGCACTTGATGGCCGAGGCACTGGAAGCATTGTATCCTGGTATCAAATTTGGGATCGGGCCGGCCATTGAGGGAGGGTTTTATTATGATGTGGACTTTGGGGAGCAGGAGTTCAACACCGAAGACCTTGGCCAGTTGGAAAACAAAATGCTGGAGCTTGCCCGTGAAAAAAATGAATATGTGAGGACTGAAGTGAGCAAAGCAGATGCGATCAGTTATTTCACCGAAAAGGGTGACGAATACAAGCTTGACCTCATCAAAGACCTGGAAGACGGCACCATCACTTTTTACCAGCAAGGGAATTTCACGGACTTGTGCCGGGGGCCGCACATTCCCAATACAGGGTTTGTCAAAGCCGCCAAAATATTGAATATAGCCGGGGCATATTGGCGAGGGGATGAAAATAGCAAGCAACTGACCAGACTGTATGGTATTACATTTCCAAAGCAAAAAGAGCTGAAAGAACACCTTGAAATGCTGGAGGAGGCAAAGAAGAGGGACCACCGTAAGCTTGGCAAAGAACTCGAATTGTTCACCTTTTCCGAGAAGGTAGGGATGGGCTTGCCTTTGTGGCTGCCCAAGGGTACCATGCTGCGCGAAAGGCTGGAAGGCTTTATGCGCAAGGCTCAATTAAAAGCTGGTTACGAACCTGTAATCACACCGCATATTGGCAACAAAAAATTGTACATCACCTCCGGGCACTATGAAAAATATGGCGAAGATTCTTTTCAGCCTATTGCCACGCCCAATGAAGGGGAGGAATTCTTCCTGAAACCGATGAACTGCCCGCACCACTGCGAGATATATAAAAGCAAACCACGTTCGTACAGGGATTTGCCCTTGCGCCTGGCAGAATTTGGGACAGTGTATCGATACGAGCAAAGTGGCGAATTGCATGGGCTTACCAGGGTAAGGGGCTTTACCCAGGATGATGCGCATCTGTTTTGTACCCCTGATCAGGTAAAAAATGAATTCATCAAAGTGATTGACCTGGTGCTATACACTTTCAAGGCACTTGGCTTTGAAAATTATACCGCCCAAATATCGTTGCGAGACCCTGAAAACAAAGCCAAGTACATTGGCTCTGACGAAAACTGGGACAAAGCAGAAAGGGCCATCAAAGAGGCAGCAGAAGAAAAAGGCCTCAATACGATTACAGAGTTGGGCGAAGCGGCTTTTTACGGCCCGAAACTGGACTTTATGGTGAAAGATGCCCTCAACAGGAGCTGGCAGTTGGGAACTATTCAGGTGGACTACAATTTGCCTGAAAGGTTTGAGCTGGAGTATATCGGTAGTGACAACCAAAAGCACCGGCCCGTGATGATCCATCGCGCACCATTTGGGTCACTTGAACGTTTCGTTGCGGTACTAACAGAGCACTGCGCTGGTAATTTCCCCTTATGGCTGACACCAGACCAGATTGCTATTTTACCAATATCGGAGAAATTTGCAGACTATGCCGATCAGGTATATAAATTCATGGAAGAGCGTGACATCAGAGGCTTCATCGACCACAGGGACGAAAAGATTGGAAGGAAAATACGGGATGCAGAAACCAAAAAAATCCCATTCATGTTGATCGTAGGGGAGAAAGAGCAGGAAGAAGGAAAAGTGAGTGCCCGACGACATGGGGAAGGTGATTTGGGCAGTTTTTCACAAGAAGGGTTTGTGGAGATGTTTCGAGAGGCCGCAAGTATTTAGTTTAAAAAACATAGGCATAAAAAAAAACAGCAGCGAACCGTTCGCTGCTGTTTTTTTATGTGCAATTTTAGTTAACCGTCAACAACTCCACCTCATACAATACCGGTGAGTAGGGCAACACTTTGGTAGTGATGATGCCATCTTCGAGAAAATCCTCTCGAAGGGTAGTAGGGATCACCTGTATGCTGGCACCAAACGCAATCTCTGAAGGCATGATCAGCAAGGCCTTTTCACCAGCCCTCATCTTCAATACCCCTTGTCTGAACCCTTCCACCAACCTGCCTTCGTTGAGCCTTACTTTCAGTGGAGTGAGGGTTTCTGTTTTTTCGATAACAGCACCATCGAGGTACTTTCTTGTAAAATACACCTCCACTTCACTGTAAGAAGAAGGTGAATCACCATCTCCGGCTTCCAGTGTTTTGTAATACAGTCCGGAGGAGTAAGATTCTATCTCTTCGATCTGATTGTTGGCGATGTAGCTATCTATAGAGTCGATTTCTATTTCGTACATATTGTCTTCCGACTTAATGTCAACCAATTCCATTTCCACAATGAAATTCTCGTTAGGCCCAAATACATTTTGCATACTGTAGCTGTTGAAGGCCAAATAGGAGGGGAGGTAAAACCGTACCTTTTCTCCTTTCTTTAGCAAATCCACGCCATAATTGAACCCATTGGGCATGATGCTGGTCCACGCAAACTGAAACTTTGTGGGCGTTTCCATATTGCTCTCCACCAGGTCGCCTTTCAGGGTTTTCATGTCGTACTTTATAAATACCACATCACCAAGTTTAGGAACTTCTCCGGTATTGTTTTCCACCAGATGTTCGTGGTAGATGCCGTTGGCCGATCTTTCGGCTGTTATGTTGTTGTTGTTGAGGTAGGCCAGTATTTCGGCATCATTCTTCTTCACTTGTTTTTCATATTCACTCTCTTCCATACAGGAGAAAGTAAATATTGCTGCCAATGCAAGCATACTTAAAACTCTCGCTCTCATCTTCATGTTCTTTTTATTTTTCTAGTTAAAAATGTTAATAATTCTGTGTGCTATGACACAGGAAGGATTGATTTGGTTGGAATATCTGGCATAGGGTGGTGAATTTTTGTTGCCTACTAAAATTTAGGTATTGTTTAGGTTCCGTTAGGTTACGACCAGTTGGGTTTCGTGGAATACGTGCCAACAGCCAATTGCCTCTCCGTTATAACCGTGATAGCTCCAATTTTTTTAACGACTGCCCCGTAAGGGTTGCATCACCGGTGCAATGTCTGCTATCTTTGGGCCATGGAGATCAACGATACGATAGTAGCCCTGGCAACAGCCCCGGGTGTAGGAGCCATTGCCGTGATCAGGCTTTCCGGAAAAGACTGCATTCAGGTGGTTGATGAGGTGTTTGAGGGGAGCGATTTGACCAGTAAAAAATCACATACTGTGCATTTTGGCCATATAAAAGATGGCAATACGGTGATAGATGAAGTGTTGGCCGCAGTATTTGTGGCACCCAATTCGTTCACCAAAGAAAACAGTGTTGAAATCTCCTGTCATGGATCTCAATACATCGTCAACAGGATCATCCAGTTGTTGGTGAAGCACGGCGCGCGCCTGGCCAATCCAGGTGAATTTACCCAAAGGGCCTACCTCAATGGACGTTTTGACCTGGCCCAGGCCGAGGCAGTGGCAGACCTGATCGCCTCGGAAAACGAAGCGGCACATAGCACGGCACTCAACCAAATGCGTGGTGGTATCTCCGGTGAAATCAAAACCCTGCGTGAAAAATTGGTGCATTTTGCTTCCATGATCGAGCTGGAGCTAGATTTTTCCGAGGAGGACGTAGAGTTTGCCAGTCGTGAAGAACTCAAGCAACTCATACTGAATATAGATGTGGTGCTGGTCAAACTGATAGACAGTTTCCAACTGGGCAATGTGATCAAAAATGGCGTGCCGGTGGTGATAGTGGGCAAGCCCAACGCAGGCAAATCCACACTGCTCAATGCCCTGTTGGAAGATGAGAAGGCCATCGTATCGGATATACCGGGTACTACCCGGGACATCATAGAAGACGAACTCAACATACGTGGTGTAAAATTCCGTTTTATAGATACCGCAGGGTTGCGCGAGACAAAAGACCAGATTGAGGCAATAGGAGTAGAAAGAGCGGAAAAGAAAATGGATGAATCGGCGCTGATCATGTACTTGTTTGACTTATCGACTGAAAGCCTGTCCATCATACAGGAGCAGGAACAACGCCTGGTCGCCAAAGGCAAACCCTACATCTTGGTGGGCAATAAGCTGGATAAGGTGGAAAAAGAAGCCCCCGTCCTTCTCGACAATGAACACTATGTATCCATAGCTGCCAAAAGCCAAACTGGAATGGAACAGCTCAAAGAATTGATATGGCGGAAGAGCCAGATGGACAACTTCAAACCCGGCAATGTGGTGGTGACCAATGCCCGACATTACCAAAGTCTGGTGAATACCCAAGCCTCACTGCACGATGTAGTGCGCGGGATCGACAACCAAATCACCAATGATTTCCTGGCCCAGGACATCCGGCACTCCCTGCACCACCTTGGCGAAATAACAGGAGAGATCACCACGGATGATTTGTTGGATAATATATTCAGTAAATTTTGTATCGGAAAGTAATTACTTTTCACTTTATACGCTAAAACCTTCTTTTACTTGCTTTTAGAGGGTTTTTCCTTCCTTTTCTTGTTGCTAATTTGCCCTTATTTTCGTATCTTTCGTTACTAATTTGTTGCTAATAGCTCTGATTTTGTTGTTAGCAACAAATAGTTGAAGGACTGGGGAGATTATGTTACATACAGATACATCCTGATACAAAGGGATACACTCTGATACATAATCAAGCCACCAACGGAAACATCATGAGCAGCAACATTCGAGTTCCAAAAATCTGTCAGCACTGCGGTAACGAGTTTATCGCGAAGACTACTGTTACTAAATTCTGTAGCGACACCTGTGCCAAGCGTGCCTACAAAAAACGCAAGAGAGATGAGAAAGTACAGGAAGTAGCCCCTACTGCAATTCAGAAAAAGGAATACAATCAGGAACAAGTCAAAGACAAAGAGTTTCTCAGCATTGCAGAAACCTGCAAACTACTTGGAGCCAGCCGAATGACCCTTTACCGTCAGATCAAAGACGGCAAGATCAATGCTGCTAAGATTGGTAGCCGTACCATCATCAAGAGAGAAGAAATCGAAAAACTGTTTCAGGCATGAAAGTAACACTCAGAAAACGTAATCAGGGAGGCAAGACAAGTTTGTATCTTGATTACTACCACAAAGGGAAACGTAAAACCGAATACCTCAAACTCTACCTTGACCCAAAAGCCAAGACCAGAGAAGAAAAGGAAGTCAATAAAAAAACGTTGCAACTGGCAGAGACTATCCGAGCACAGCGACAAATCGAAATCCAAAACGGAGTGTATGGATTCCGTGACAATGAGAAAATGAAAGGCAGCTTTCTGGCTTACATTGAAATGCTGGCAAACCAAAGACAAGACAGCCCAGGCAATTACGGCAATTGGACAAGCATGCTCAAACACCTAAAGGCGTTTTGCACTTATGAGGTTACTTTCTCTGATGTAGACAGGCAGTTTATTCAGGATTTCAAATACTTCCTTGACAAAAAAGCCATAGCACACGGCAACCAGAAACTATCTCAAAACTCCAAGTACTCCTATTTCAATAAGCTACGAGCAGCATTAAAGCAAGCAGTAAAAGACGGAATCCTACCTACTAACCCAAGTGAAGGAGTTGACGCTTTTAAGCAAGGCGAACCAGAAAGAGAGTTTTTAACAATGGAAGAGCTACAAGCTGCAGCCAATACAGAATGTGAAATCCCACAACTCAAAACCGCATTCATATTCTCATGCCTTACTGGCCTTCGTTGGTCAGATATAAACAAGCTCGTTTGGTCAGAAGTACAGCACTCTAAGGAAAACGGCTATTATATCCGATTCAGGCAGAAAAAAACCAAAGGAGCAGAAACCCTCCCTATCTCAGAGCAAGCCTTCGGACTTTTAGGAGATAGAACAGAACCAGAGGACAGGGTATTTGTAGGGTTGAAGTATTCAGCCTGGCACAACCTGAAACTACAACAATGGATGATGAAAGCTGGAATCACCAAGACGATTACTTTCCATTGTGCCAGACACACCTACGCTACCTTACAGCTTTCAGCAGGCACGGACATTTACACGGTTTCCAAACTCTTAGGACACAAAGAGCTAAAGACAACACAGGTCTATGCAAAAATCATAGATGAGAAAAAGAAAGAAGCAGCCAATAAAATCCAACTCGACTTATGAGCAACCAAACCAAAATACTTGATGACATTCTCTACCAGAAGCTACGCCCCTGGTTAGATCAAAACAGCTTGGATCAAAAGTTTGCCTCTAAGATTTCCACCGTCAGGTCGATGAGTACGGATTATCCTTTCAAATATGAAATAGACTTTCTCCGACCTACCGACAACAAAACCAAGTATTACAACAAACTCATCCTGAACAACACCAAAGAGGAATGCACCAAAATCGTTAATTTGATTCAGGAGGATGATAACGAGAAATTGATCAAGTATTGGTTGGAGGACACACTCAACAAACGCATTAAAACCCGATTAAAAGACATTGGAAAGCTCATTAAAGAAAAGGACTATGCACTAACGTATATAGATCCGAAAAAAGCATCCTTTGAATTAGATCAAACCCACAAGGCTAATACATTCATCATCCAACTATTGAAGCTCGCATACATGCAGCTATACTTGGAGATTCAGGCAGCCTTCGGTAGCTATATTGAAGACAAACTCATTGAACAGGATTTTTATACCCAGCTACTTTTTGAACCCGTACCGGATGAAACCTTCATCAAAGAGATCCAGGTAATTGAAATAGAAGCCAAACCAGAACCAAAGACAAAACGACAACAGTCGAAAACTGCAAGTACTGTTCATTCTTTTACCTATATACAACTGAACACCAACCCCGACAAACTCACTGATCTTTGGGACAGCTTGAAACTCAACAACCTAATCAGTAAGCACACCACACTGGTAAATTTCAAAAAAGTATTCTCAGGCAGTGAGGTTAAAACCCCTGTGCAATGGACAGGTAACGTCAGTGAGCTATTCTATTTCATCAAATTGATCTACTCAGATCATAAGCTGGTGGAAGACCTCAGACAAAAGCAATGGGAAGTGACTTGCCAATGCTTTGTTGATGCGGACGGCAACCCCTTCGAAAGGTCAAAGTTCAGGTCACTAAAGCGACCTAACCTAACAGGTGACACGATTGAAAAGGTAGTAGCCCACCTTATTTGACCCACTCTGCACTATACTCCTGTTGTCTTTTTTCTGTTTTTCTTTAGTCCTCTTTTTCCCAAAAAGTGGACTTTCTCTTTTTGTCTCTCACTCTGCACTCTGCACTCTACACTGCACCACGTTTTAAAGCCTAATAACGGCCTTTTTGAGCTTCTACTTTAGCATCGTATTCGACAATCGGATATGACTTTTGGCCAAGAGTCCATTCATTAATTCTTAACAGAATAAATCATGGACGAAATATTAGAACGTCTTGATAATCTCCAACGCATGATTGAAAGTCAGGGGATTTACACGAAGGAAGTTTTGAACTTCAATGAGGCTTGCCAGTATCTGGAGCTTTCACAATCTCACTTGTACAAATTGACAAGTGCAGGGAATATTCCACACTACAAGCCCAACGGGAAAAAGCTCTATTTCAAGAGAACAGAGTTAGAAAGCTGGTTGCTTCGCAACCGCAATTCCACTCAGGAAGAAATAGACCGAAGAGCAGCAGACTACCTAATCAAGAAAGGGAGGGTAAAGCTATGATTGAGGTATTAGATATGCTCCTGAAACTATCTCAGGACGTAAAGACGATCAAGGCTTACCTCCTCAATTCTCATCGCTCCAGATTGGAGCAATTCAATGATGAGTGGATTGATGGACAGGATGTAATGCAAACGCTGCATATCAGCAAACGCACATTGCAATCCCTTCGGGATAGCGGCACACTCCCTTATAGCCGAATCAATGGAAAGTTCTATTACAAGGTTTCCGATATGGAAGCTCTGTTGGATTCTAACTACTCACCTTCAAAATCAAAGCATTATGGAGATCAGTAGAGAGGTCATATTGAGTAAGACACACTACGGGCTGAACATTTATGCCTATGTGCTACGCCAGTACTATCAGGGTGAAATCGACTCAGGAGATTCGAGCACACCGAATAAAAACAATCAAAGCGGTGCTCAAACAGTCCTTTCCCTTTCGGGAAGGGTCTGTAAACCTGCCAAGAACCCATTCAATGAGGACAAGCCTACATTGATGGTCAAGATAGTTGACAATGTGGCAAGTCACACAGACGCAGAAGATGCTATCCATGATGGCAATGTCTTCGACTTTGCTTCATTGCATTTCAAGCTCGAAGGGCAAGCCCTTCTCGATAAGATCAATGAAGAGCTGTATTTGAGAATTGGTAAAGAGAGAGGTTTTTATAATCAGGTAGAGTCACAGCCTACGGTTGTTGTTCAGGAGATCAAAAAGCCCACACCACCAGTATTCAGCTATTTCCAGAAGCCTGTAACCAATATTAAACCCACTCGCCAAGTCTCCTTAATTGAGGTGTATCACCTCATTAAAGGCAATGACTTTGCTACGTGTACCAGTACACTTCGCAGCATGAGTGAGGTCAAAGAAGCAAGGAAGTACAAGGCATTCAATTTTGATTACGTGACCTTTTCAGGTACTTTCTCTAAGAGGAATGACGCAAACCTCCAGAAGCATTCAGGTTTGCTCACAATCGATTTTGACCACATTCAGGACATTGCCACACTCAAGGCATCATTGCTCAATGACCATTATTTTGAAACGGAGCTATTGTTTATCTCTCCTTCAGGTGATGGGTTGAAATGGGTGATCCCTATTGACTTGACCCAGGCAAAACACCAGGACTATTTCAAGGCAGTGGCAAACTACGTTTCCCATACCTACCAAATCGAAATAGACCAATCGGGCAAGGACATTTCCAGAGCATGTTTCCTACCCCACGACAAAGACATATTCATCAACCCTAAATACATATAGGTTATGGAGCGAAAAACATTCAATCCGCTGGAATGGCTGGATAAGCCAGAGAAGCAAACAAAAGTTATAGAGCAAACACATATCGAGACACCTACTTCAATGGAGGAAGTAGAAAGAATCATACAATTCATAGAATCCAACAGCACAGATATTACCTCCGCTTACAGCGATTGGGTAAACATCGGCTTTGCCTTCGCAGATGAGTTTGGTGAGTCAGGCAGAAACCTATTCCACCGAATCAGTCAATTCTATCCTGACTATTCTTCACAGGAATGCGACAAGCAGTTTGACAACTGCCTAAAAGCAAATGGTCAGGGTGTTTCATTGAAAACCTTCTTTTATCATGCCAAGCAAGCTGGCATTCCTTTGGCTTCTCCAAGAGCAGAGCCACAGATCGGGAAACACACCAATAGCTCGGTAGGTCGAGAACCATCCAATGACCAAATAACAGAGGTTAAAAACGAACCCGAGCAAATGCCCACCTTTCCTGAGTCCCTATTTCCTGAACTTCCTGAGTTTCTGCAAAGGGTGGTACAGGTAGCAAGCTCTGATGAGGAAAGAGATATACTACTGCTTGGATCACTTGCAGCGATAAGTGCATGCTTACCCAAAGTATCAGGCATCTATGATGGCAAAAGAGTTTACGCCAATCTGTTTCTATTCATTACAGCCCAGGCATCCGCAGGGAAAGGTCGTTTGGTACACTGTAGGCAATTGGTCAACCCTGTTCACAAAGAGTTTCGGGAACAAGCCAAAGCACACAAACAACACTATGAATTAGAATTAGCGGAGTACAATGCCAACAAAGGCAAAATTGAAGGAATTGAGAAACCAGCCAAGCCCCCTGAAAAAATGCTCTTTATCCCTGCAAACAACAGCTCTACGGGAGCATACCAGCTTTTAGGTGATAGTGATGGCAAAGGACTCATCTTTGAAACAGAGGGCGATACATTAGCTCATGCCTTCAAGAGTGATTATGGGAATTACAGTGACGGCTTTAGAAAAGCCTTTCATCATGAAACCATTTCTTACTACCGTAGGACTGATCGTGAATATGTGGACATAGAAAGCCCTTGTCTTTCTACTGTCTTGTCAGGTACACCTAAGCAAGTATCTGCACTCATCCCGAATGCTGAAAACGGGCTTTTCAGCCGTTTCATCTTCTATTACATGAATGTTCGACCTGTGTGGAAGAATGTGTTTGCTTCGCAAACTACGAACGGGTTGGATGACTACTTTGATGCTCTGGGCAATGACTTCTTTACCCTTTACAGTTCATTGAAGATGAGTCAAGACGTTCAGTTCTTTCTTACAGCCGATCAACAGGATCAATTCAATGCATTCTTTGGTGAGGTACAGGATAAGTACATGAGTATTCAAGGCATTGATTACATGGCTACCATCCGAAGGTTAGGTCTCATAGCCTATCGCTTCTGCATGATATTCTCCGCTTTGCGGATCATGGAGACAGGCGAAACATCATCAAAGATGATTTGTGAAGAAAGGGACTTTCAAACCGCACTGGCCATGATTCGGGTATTAATCAAACATTCCAGCAAAGTGTTTAGTGAATTACCAGAGGACACACCCAAACCGAAACGGCTAAACAGGAAAGAAAAGTTTCTGTCTCAGCTACCCAAACGCTTCAACAGGCAGAAGTATTTAGAGACAGCTACCAGCCTAAATATTCCTCACAAAACAGCCGAAGGATACATTACCGATTTCTGCAAGTCTGGTCTCATACACCGTGAATCTCAGGACAACTACATCAACACCTCTATTGAGGATGTTGAGGATATTCAGGATGCTAAGGACTGATGATCCTTGGTATCCTCAGTTTCCTGAGAATCCTCATTTGTAATTAATGGTTTTATTTTCTCTTTCTAACCTTTTGATTTCTTATATTTGACAAATTATGTCCAAATTTTATTTTCAAGAATCTACAGGAAATGACACTTAGAGAATCATTTGGTGAACACATAAGGAATCTAAGAGAAGAATCAGGTTTACCACTTAGAAAAGTTGCGGCTGTACTTGATATAGACCCTTCCACTCTAAGCAAGATCGAGAGAGGCGAAAGGTCAGCAAATAAAGATATGCTACCTATTTTATCAGACTTGTTCAATGAGGACGAAAAGCAACTTGGTTTGATATTGTTGAGTGATAAGGTAGCCTATGAATTATTGGAAGAAGACAACCCAGATCAAATATTGAAAGTTGCTGAGGAAAAGATTAAATACTTAAAAAACAAGAGCTTGGAACAGGGCTCGCTTGATTTTGAAAAACAATGAGCATTGATCAAAGACGTGAAGCATTAACAAACCTTGTTAACAGGTATAATCAATTTAAAGAAGAAGGTCGTCTTGATTTAACTTCAGAGGAGACGATTCGAACCTGGTTAAATGAAATGTTGGCAATTTTTGGATGGAACGTTCAAGATACCTCTCAAATTCTACAAGAAAAAAACCTCACACAGGCTGAAAGAGAGAGGCTTAGAGAAATTGGCTCCACAAGTATTCGACCTGATTATACATTCAAGTTAGGCAAAGAGAAACTTACTTTTCTAGATGCTAAGGACATAACTGTAGACCTGAATACTGATACATCTGCATCTTTTCAAATCAAATCATATGGTTGGTCAATTCTTGCTCCCTGTGCATTCATTTCAAATTTTGAGCAGTTTGCCATCTATGATTGCGGATATATCCCTAGCAGAGAGCAAGCAGCTGATTTTGGCAGAATATTTTTAACCGTAAATGAATACATAGATAATTTTGAAATTCTTGATAATCATCTGTTTAAATCGAATATTTATGGAGGAAGGTTAGCAGAACTGTATTCGGGAACTGAGATTGAAGGAGTCAAGAAAGTAAGTCCTGATTTCACCTTTGCAAGTTTCTTATCTGATTTTAGGCTTTCGTTAGCAACTAACATAATTGAAAACAATCAAGCAATCATTGCAAATGACACATCATTGTTAAGCTATGTTGTTCAGGTTATAATCAATAGAATTTTATTCATTCGGGTATGTGAATCAAGAAGGTTAGAGGAAAATAATCTTTTGCAACGATTCAAGGATGAAGGCTTCTGGGATAAGTTTAAAGAATCTTCTTATCTCGACTTTTACCAACATTATGACGGCCCTTTATTTGAACGCATAGATAGTATTCACAACCTTAGTATAAATGATGAAATTTTTGATGAGTTATTATCATATCTATATTACCCTTCCCCTTATAAGTTTGATGTAATTCCTGCTAAGCTACTTGGTGATATTTACGAAATATTTCTTTCTAAAAAATTAATTATCACTGAGGAAGGAGTCTCAGATGTTCTAAAAACCGAATATATCAAATCAAAAGGTGCGGTAAGTACACCGCAATTTCTAGTAGATGACATTATAAAAAGAACTTTAATAAAGCAACCTTTGATTGAGTCTGGTATTGAGGGTGTTTTGAATATATCCGCATTAGATATTGCATGTGGAAGTGGTGTGTTCTTGATAGGTCTTTATGACTATTTAGAGAACATAGTCCTCGAGATTCAAACTAGCTCTCCCGATGAAACATTTAGCCATTTTTTTAGTCAAAATGAAACAGAGCTACTTTTAAACCTCAGAGGCAAACAAGCAATAATCAAGAATTGCATTTATGGTGTAGATATTGATCCTGAAGCTGTAGAAGTGGCGAAAATGTCACTTGCCCTTAAAGCAATAGATAATGAAGAATACCCAGAAGCTTCTGAGCAAATAGGGCTATTTGGTGAGCAAATATTAAATGGTATAGGTCTAAATATTAGATGCGGTAATTCATTGGTTGACTCTTCGGTACTATCACAGTATCCAGAAATAATGACCAATGACGAAGAACTGTTTAAAACTCGACCTTTTGATTGGCAAACTGATGATTATTTCTCTGAAGTTTTTGAGAGTTATGGAGGCTTTGATTTCATTGTTGGCAATCCCCCATATGTTGAAGTGAAACACTTTAATACGGAAATGCCTTTTATGCATTCGTTTATTAAGGATACATATTCTACTGGCAATAATGGTAAAATAGATCTTGCTGTTCCTTTTGTCGAAAGAGCATTGTCTGTATTGAATCAAAGTGGTCGTTTAGGTTTCATAGTCCAAAAACGTTTTTTTAAGACAGATTATGGAAGTAAGATCCGTGAGTTAATTTCATCTGGTAGTCACCTGTCTACTATTGTTGATTTTACAACACAAAGTATTTTTAAAGGTAAAATGACCTATGTAGCTACACTTATTTTAAGTAAGTCTGCTAGAGAACATTTTTACTATCATAAGACCGAAGACAGTATTGAAACGTTACCAGCTCATTTGCGTGAACTGTCAGTACCAGAATTTAATGAATCACAGTTTTATAATTTACCAAGTGAATCGATAACAGCTAACCCTTGGAGCTTTGATGATCCAAGTTTATTACGAATAAAACTTGACCTTGCAGAATTAGGAACTTTCGGTGATGTTGTAAATGTAAAAGTAGGTTTACAAGCTTTAAAGAATGAAGCTTACCATATTAATGCAATAGATGTTTCAGGGGGTATAATTACAGGACGTTCAAACTGGCAGGACAATATTACTATTGAGGAAGGAGCCTGTAGACCATTAATGTGTAATGTTCAGTTTTATCCCTTCAGACCAGATACAACAGACACCTTTGTAATTTTTCCCTACGACATAATTGATGGAGAAAAAAGAGAAATTCCTTATCCTGAATTTTGCGAGCGTTTTCCTCTAGCAGGAGCTTATTTAGATGGTCAAAGAGCAAGGTTAGAAGGCCCAGCAGTTAATGGTGGAGTTCAAACAATGCCGAACAGAAATCCACAACGGTACACAGATGATTATTGGCATATTTATACAAGAGCTAACAATATCGAACACGTATATCCGAAAGTCCTTGTACCAATGACTACAATGGACACTTTTGCAAGTGTTACCTTATCAGAACGTATTTATTGTGACAATGCAAATATGTTTTTTATCCAGATTGATGAAGTTTCAGAAGATCGCCTTTTTGCTGTATCAGGAATAATAAATTCCATTGTATTTTCTGTGTTAGGGCGTTCTATTGCAAACCCTCAATCTAATGGGTATTTCAAGTTTAATAAGCAGTTCTTAGAACCAATTCCATTTCCTGTAGAAAATTTCAATAACTCTCCTGAGCTTGTAAGTCGACTTGCTTCAGTTTCGGAAGACATTAAAAATAGACAAGATCAGTATCGTAGAAATCCAAACAACAGAAATACTTTAACCCCTGTGTTAAGACGACTCTGGAGCCAGTTGGACAACTTAGTTTATTCATTATATGGATTAAATAGTGAGCAAATAGCCTTTTTTAATGAAAGAGGTCGAAATGTGGACAGGGTAACATTTTTAAACAACTGGATGTAAAATGAAAAAGATATTTGAAAATATAGTAAAGAAGCATTCGGATGATAGTACCTTTTTAGATCAGTTATTCACAACTATTTATCTCTATTCTAGAGGTATTCATAAAGTCAAAAATGAATTAATCAATGATCACCTTTTAGATAAAGAGAATGATCTGGTCATTAGTATTTTGGCTCAAATTGATTCTGAGCTTTCAACTCAATCTTTAATTGAGCTTTTTGAAATAGCTATTCCCAAGGATGAGCAACAGACTAATGGTGCTGTGTACACACCTGATGTTATAAAGGATTATATAGTAGATAATGCTTTAGAGAACTTTAAGGGGAGGTTAGATTCAATATTATTAGCAGATATATCTTGCGGATGTGGTGCATTTCTCTATTCGTCAGCTAAAAAGTTAAAGTTTCAAACTAAAAGACCTTACAAGGAAATATTCTCTCAATTGTATGGCCTAGATATCAGTTTGAAAAGTTTGAAAAGAGCAAAAATATTGCTCTCCCTTCTTGCAATTAGTGATGATGAAGATGAGCAAGAATTTGACTTTAATCTATTTGAAGGTAATGCCCTTGATTATAACTGGCTAAAAATTGCAGCAGTAAAAAATAATCTAGGTTTTGATATTATAGTTGGAAATCCACCCTATGTAAGAGCAAAACATATAAATGGAGCTTCTAAAAAGTTGATTAAAAATTGGAAGGTTGCTTCATCCGGCAACCCAGATTTATACCTTCCTTTTTTTGAAATAGGAATGCATTGGCTAAATCAGAATGGTCTACTGGGGTATATAACTGTAAATTCTTTCTTTAAAAGTGTAAATGCAAGAGGTCTGAGAAACTACATATCAAGCAGAAAACTCCCTCTAACTATTATCAATTTTGGCCATGAACAAGTATTTGAAAATCGACTGACTTATACATGCATATGTTTTATTCACAATCAGAACAATGGTAATGTTTCCTATACAAAGGCCACAATAAGTGATATTTCAAATAACACCAGATTTAACTTCTCAATTCTTAGCTATGATTCATTAAATGATCACAGAGGTTGGCTGCTAAACAATACTCTGATTGTTTCAAACATCAATAAAATCGAAAATGCAGGGCCAAGTTTAGATCAACTATTCAGTATTAAAAATGGCATTGCTACGTTGAGCAATGATGTATACATTTTTAAGCCTGTCAATGAGGATGATTCAAAATATTATTTTACGAAAGACAAAAAAGAGTACTCGGTAGAAAAATCAATTTGTAGAGAGATTATTAAACCCAACATTCTAAAAACTGAAAGCGAGATTGAGAATATAAAAGAAAAAATAATTTATCCCTATACAAATGGTATAGCTCCCCTTTCCTTAATGAAAGAAGAGAAGTTACAAAATGAGTTTCCCTTGGCATACGATTATCTTTTAGATTATAAACATCAGCTTGACGAAAGAGATAAAGGAAACGGTGATTATGGTGCTTGGTATGCTTTTGGTCGCACACAAGCATTGAACGATAAAGGGTTAAAGCTTCTATTTCCATACATGGCTAAGAAGCCTCATTTTGTTTTTACAAATAATTCAGATATGCTGATCTACTGTGGTTATGCAATTTTTTCTGAATCGCAAAAAGAACTACTCATTCTCAAAAGAGTACTTGAATCGGATGTGTTCGATTACTATATGAGAAATACAAGCAAACCGTATTCTTCAGGATACTTTTCTTATGCCAAAAATTACGTGAAACACTTTGGAGTATGTGAGTTTTCTGAAAGTGAAAAAGAAGAAATCTTGAAGCTTGGGTCTAAGAAAGAAATAAATGATTTCGTAATTGATAAGTATGAGGTTAAAATCTAAGTGCGGAAAAAGATTATGTCATGGTTTATTTACTACTTATGATCAAGAATATCATTTCAAATAGGATATAACGAAACGTAATAAAATGTCGATTTACGCCAACAAGAATGGAACAATAACACAGATCAAAGAGAAGCCTTTCAAGCTCGAAAAGGAAATACAACAACTCTTTGAATCCAACCTCAATACCATCATGGGATTGGAGTTGGTAAAGTCTGAGTTTTCCATCAAAAACAAGCGAATTGATTCTTTGGCGTATGATGCTCAAAACAATGCTTTCATCATCATTGAATACAAAAGAGATAAAAACATAAGCGTAGTGGATCAGGGCTTTACCTACCTGAGTTTGATGCTGGAGAACAAAGCAGATTTCATCGTAGAATACAATGAATCGCTGAAGAAGCAACTAAAAAGAGATGAAGTAGACTGGTCTCAGACCAGAGTAGTTTTTGTATCTACCAGCTTCACGGAAAACCAAAAGTTGGCGACCAATTTCAAAGACATTGCCATTGAGCTATGGGAGGTTAAGCGATTTGAAAATGATACGGTTTCTATCACCCCAATAAAGAAGTCCAAATCAGCAGAAAGCATCAAGCCACTAACACAGCAAAACAAAGAACTAAAGGCAGTACAGGACGAAATAAAGGTCTACACAGAAGAAGACCACCTCATTAAGCCAACAGAAGAAATTAAAGAACTCTACGAGTTAGTACGAAATAGAATCCTCACCCTTGCGGATGATATAGAGGTAATACCTCAGAAAATGTATATCGCATTCAGAAAGGACAAAAAGAACTTCTGCTACCTGCACTTACAAAAGAAGAATATTAAGATTTGGCTCAATGCCAAATGGGGTGAAATCAATGAACCAAAAGGCATTGCCTATGATGTATCAAACAAAGGACACTACGGATATGGTGACTATGAAATTGATATGAAAGACGATAGCCAGTTAGAATACATCCTTAGCCTAATCAAAGAAACGTTATCAATTAATGCCTAACCTCTCATTCAACATACTTACATTCAATCATCCACAAGAAGAACAAGTCTTCTTCTTTACGGATCAGGAACAGGAGAACCTTACAAGGATTCACAAGACTTTAGTTCCCAAAGAAGTGATTGAAAAGTATGGAGAGCAGGAGCATTATTATACTTCATTTACAGAGGAAAGACCTAATTTTTTAGCAGTACTCAAACCCACATCACCAGAATATCAAACCATAGTTACCGAAGATGGAGAAGAAAAAAGCAAACCAGTAGAGAACTCTACTTTTTCATCATCAGTACTGAAACGCTATTACAATTCGCTAATCCACAATCATTTTAAATCAAAAGGATTTCTGGTAAAGCCCAACTTTATAAGTGACACGGAAGTTTGGTTAGCAAGTGACAAGCAGGACACCGCAGGCGTTTACAAAATCTTTGATCGCTTCTCTCTCAAAGTACAGTTCAAAAGTGTTTCAGGAAGTTTAGAGCTATTGGTAGCATTTGAGGGGAAATCCAAAATATTCAAGACTTCCGTTTCAGAGCTTTTGGAGGAAGTACCGATTCAGGCATTCAATTGGGTGGTTTACAATAAAGGACTTTACCGATTTGATGAGTTGCCAGATGATGGACGAAGAGAATACGACAAGGTTTATCCTGTTTGGAATTTTGACATCAGAGATGCCCTACTCCAGGAAACAGAAGCACCTGACAAGTCAAACCGATACAAGAAGTTCAAAACAGCTATTGACAAGTTTTACAAGAACCACCTGAATACGGATGAGTTCAAAAGCATTATTCCGATAGATACTAAAGGGTTCATTGCTGTAGATAACAAGAGAATTGGAGAAGTCTATAAGAGTAGCAATCAACTCGTATTCGGCAAAAAGCAGACAGGTAAAATCCCAATGTATGGGATTAGAGACAATGGGCCATTTGATTTAAGTACGGCTGTCAAAATCAATTTCTTTTTCATCCTGCATGAAGACGATCAGGAAGTAGGTGCCAAAATGCATCGATATTTCAATGGCACTCAATCGGGTTTCAAGGGACTTGAAAAGTTTGTCCACCTTCCCTATCAGCCCAATAAAGAACATGCAATAGTCTTCAAAGACAGAGAGAACCCATGGCCAGAAATCTATCAGGCTATCATTGATCAGGACTTTGATACCGACATTCAGTATTTAGCCATCTACATTACTCCCATCTCCAAGCATGTATCAGACCGATCGAGACGACAGGTTTATTACAAGCTCAAAGAACTGCTATTGCAGAAAGGGGTATCCTCTCAGGTAATTGATCCAGAGAAAGTCTTGTCAAACGACAAGTATCACTTTAGCCTACCCAATATCGCTATTGCCATTCTGGCAAAGCTCAATGGTACACCTTGGAAATTGAGTACTAAGCTGAAAAGTGAGTTAATCGTAGGAGTTGGAGCCTTCAAGCATACAGATGTAGATGTCCAATACATAGGAAGTGCGTTTAGCTTCTCAAATACTGGCAAATTCAATCGGTTTGAGTGTTTCCAAAAAGATCAGACGGATGAATTAGCAGGTTCGATCATTCGGGCAGTTAAAGATTATGTCAATATCAATTCCAATATCAGACGGCTGGTAATCCATTTCTTCAAGAGCATGAGCAGAGAAGAAATTGAGCCTATAGAAAACGGATTGAAAGAGCTTGATTTAGAAATACCAGTGTTCATTGTGTCAATCAACAAAACCGAATCTTCTGATATTGTGGCATTTGATCAGGACTGGAATGAACTCATGCCGATTAGTGGCACATTTATCAAATTGGGCTACAATCGTTTCTTGCTGTTCAACAATACCAGATACTCAGCAACAGAGTTCAATTTCAATGATGGTTTCTCATTCCCGATCAAGCTAAAAATTGAATGTACCGCACCCGAATTGGTAAATGACTACAGAACTGTCAAAGACTTGATTGATCAGGTGTATCAGTTCAGCAGAATGTACTGGAAATCAGTAAGACAACAGAACTTACCTGTTACAATCAAGTACCCAGAAATGGTGGCAGAAATGCTACCCTATTTCGAGGGAAATGAAATTCCTGATTATGGAAAAGACAACCTTTGGTTTTTATGAAAATTACTCGTGAGGTACGCCATAGCTCAAGATCATAAGTCAATAACAACAGCCTATATGTACTGTGAATATTTTATCTTAAAGGCTACTGAAATCTCATTATCAAAGGCAACAATGAAAAAGAATTAATTACTATTTAGATGCCCAAATTTTAATTGATATGGCCTGTATAAGATGTGGAAATCCTAAAACAATCAAAGCCCACTTGCTTCCTCAGGTCTTTTGCAAGGAGGTTAAAGTGGGAAAGTCTTTTGCAACCATGGTCAATGATACTGGAGATTTTTCCCTTACACAATCTGGTGTGTTCGACAAAAACATCCTTTGTGAAGAATGTGACGGAAAACTTAGCAAGAATGAGAAATATGCTGCTGAGACATTTCGGTTGATTCGTCAAAAAAGTGTTGGTAGTTACAATGGAGCAGCATTGATAGCAAATCAGGATAAGGAGAAAATTCTAAGATTTGCAGCAGGGATCTTATGGAAATACAGTATTACAAAAAAGGAATATGGTAGAATCGATCTCTTTAGTTTTCAAGAAGATGTAAAAAGAATAGCCTATGAGGAGATTGAAATTCCACCTTGGTTTGATGCTTTGCTATTTCGCTTAAAGGTTCACTCTAATGATGATGGAGTATTTGCATATCGGGCACCACTTCCTGACAAAGTGGATCGAGTACGCATTTACAGGTTTATGGTAGGAGGTATTCTATTTTTTGTTAAGGTTCACAATAAAAAAATGAGAAATGACCCAACTAAGCAAAATTGGCTTAGTCAAGAAGATGATCTTCAATATGTCATTGCCCCTGCCAATATGTTTGAGGAATACAAAATCCTAAAAGATATTGCATTTCACTCTGAACCTTTGTCATCATATTTAGACGAACAAGATTCTATTTCTAAAAATAAAAGCAACAGTTAATGATGACATGATCCAATTCTTACTCTATTCCCACATCCACCCCAATCCCCTGTGCCTACAGCCTGTTCATTTCGCTACGCTTCTCTCACAAGCTTCCAGCACCGCACAGCAAGAGTACTCCCTCATTCCTTTTCGTTGCACTTCAATCCATTCAGTCACACACTTGCTTTTTCCCACCCTATCCCCAACGCAGGTAAAGCGGTGTTCGTCAGTCTTTCCGTTTTGTTCCGCAAAAACATATCTGCAAGGGTAAAATACACTCCCTACGGTCGCCCTTGCATATAGCGTTCACTTACCAGGTGGTTTGTGCTCCAGTAGGTGCTCACCACCTGTCGTTCACTTGTTTTGCTACACACACTTCTCTCCATCCTCACTTGCAGCTACTTCATCCCCCCAAACCCCAATAAGGTGTTCGCTGTACTCACTTCAATATTAAATTGGGGGTCTGTCGCTGCATGTGTTTTTGCTCGCCTGCGGGTCGCTGCGGGCTGATCGGGCTGTCATGCTTTTTGCATTTGATCCAGTGCCTACAGTCGCTTCATTTCAGTCTCTCGTTCCTCTTTCCCTGCATTCAGCCACTTTCAGCACCCCACACAAGAGTAGCTCATTCATTACACTCCACATTTCATCACTACAATTCGATTGCTATTGATGCTCACACTGTAAACCCACATTTGGTTGAAAATGGAAAATACCAAATGTTACACCTCCACTTCAATATCACTATCCTTTAAAATACCGTTCTTCAATATTCCGCTTCATTCAATCGCTACACTTGCCTTTCTCGACCCCAAGGCAAAAAATCACGCCAGCCCTGTGTAGTTCCTACATAGCTGTAGTCGCCTTATCAGGCTTTACCTACAGCATCCTTGCTCCACTCGCAGACGGCTCGCATTGCAGTAGCTACGCCTTTGGTTTACCTGCGTTTCGCTCAACAACCCACCACACAGATCCCGACCAAATTTTGATTGATAGACAGTTAATGAAATAAGTACCAGTAAATCCAGACCAATAAAAAAAACGAGACAAGCAAAGTTAGGTGGGGTCGCACAAGCCCAACCCTCTATCGGCTTATCAAGGTCAGGCCCTACGGGTTTTGAAAAAAATCTCCACCCTTTGGGTAGTATTTTCCTCAAAAACCTTGACAACCCTGCCACCCCCACCATATCAAGAGCTTTCTCTTTTCTTTTTTTTCCTTTTTTCTTTTCTCTTTTGAAAATGTCTGTGCGGAGCAGAGCGAGCATAATTCTAATGGCTTGCTATATGAAAACCTTTCGCTTGAAAACCCACAGACCAAAAACCCGATACGAAGAACCCCACTTCTTTATCCCGAATAAAGGATTGAACAGTGGGAAACCATTGAATGCACCTTGCCCGAATTGCTTTGTCTGCCTGACACTCAATGACGAGGATAGGGAATTTATGTACTGGCTATGTTTTGGATTGTGGAGGTCAAAATCATTCCATTGCTACCTGAAAGGTTCAGTTATTCCATTTGTCACCATTGATGAAACCAGAAAGCTGATCCGACAAAGTGAGGCAGAAGCCAGCACCAAACAACAAGCATTTGAAAAGGCAATTCAAGCACTCAGATTATTGGAAATACAAGAGGAAAAAATCAAGGTCTCTATTAAGATGATCGATACCGCAAGGCAAGCAATCTTTCACCAGTTGATGAAAAGAACCGACTCAGGATAAAGCAGTAACCTGACAAAAGAACAGGGCAACAAAAGCAAAATAAAGCACAGTCAAGCAACAACACCTCAGCATGAATCTTCGCTCATTTCTTGTAGTATTTTAGATGGCATAGGGCAAGTCCATGGAAAGTCCGTGTCAAGTCCAAGTATTTGTTTAACCCACTAAAATTTAAAAAGCGATGGGAAAAATTTCACAAGGTGTATTAGGCGGCTTCTCCGGCAAGGTCGGAAATGTCGTGGGTGGTACGTGGAAAGGCATTGACTACATGAGGATCAAGCCTGCCAATGTATCCAACCCAAGAACAGAAGGTCAGGTAGACCAGCGTTCTAAATTCTCAACAGTTCTAAGGTTCTTGCAGCCAATGACTGACTTTCTGAGAGTAGGCTTCAAATTGTATGCAAACAAGATGACACAGTTCAACGCTGCTATGTCATACAACTTGAACAATGCAATTACAGGAGCTTATCCAAACTTCACGATTGACTATGCTAACGCATTGGTAACTCGTGGAAACCTCACAGTAGCAGCAGGTGGTGCAGCTTCATCTCCAAGTGCAGGAGATGTGGAAGTAACCTGGACAAACAATTCAGGAAGTGGCTCGGCATCAGCCACAGACAAAGCCCTGATAGTTTTGATCAACACTACGAGACAGGAGGCAGTATTTACTACTGCAGGTGCAGACAGATCAGCAGGTACTGATACGATTTCCGTGCCTTCTGAGTACACAGGAGAAGATGTTGAGGTATTCCTTGGTTTCATCTCTGAAGATGGCTCAAATGTCTCTAACAGCGTTTATTTAGGCTCTGTAACAGTTGCGTAAAGCGATTGATGTTTTCGATAAAAACCGCTTCCTTTGTGAGGCGGTTTTTTTATGCCCACTCCCTTCATTTTTCCTTTACTTATCCCTTATTTAGCTGATAGTCAGTGATTTTTGTTGCTAATTCGTTTCTAACACCTAAGCAACACGCTGATTAACAACGAGTTACATTTAGCTCAAATATTTTGTATCGGGAAATAGTACTATTTAAATAATTGACATAATTATATGTGGTAAAATTATCCTTTCAGAATAAAAATCCCTCTAACAGTTCCCTAAGGCAACATTTACTGTACACTCTGCAACAGAATCTAGTATTGCTTCAATGTTGTCCTGAAAGACTTATAAGGACATAAAGTTGTAGGTGGGAACTAATAATGGTTCTGTCATACACCTTTGTTGGTTTTGACTACCATAACATACATTACATCACAGCCCATAGCTCTTTTGAGTCAGTTCTTTCATCTAAATCCCATCTAGATTTTTTCATAAATGACTCATAAAATCTAATATGGTTATTTAGTAATTTGTATTGATCTCAATTTCAAACTCTGCAGTACCAGCTGATGAGTCATCCTTACTTTCTAAAATAATTTCTGTGCCGACAAATACGGCACTGTCATTTGGTGATAAAACGATATTTGAATTTTCAATACCAAACTTGGCGCCACCAACATTGCGAATTAAACAACTTCTTAAAGGGGGCTTGGTTTTCTGTTGAGGTTGCAGGATAACTATTTTCCCCTTTTCATTATCGGTGGTCTTTGGTACGTCTGCTTTTCCTTTAAAAGTACTCATGTATCAATTTTTTAGTTTAACATAAATTTACAAAAAAAACAGTTATTAAAAAATAATTATTAAAATAATAAGTAACCAAATTCAGTATAAAATAATGCTTTATGTATATTTTGTTTTTTTTAAATGTGATAATATAAGGTTATCTATTTTGGTTAAGTACCAGTTTTTCACAATCTAACCTTCGTTTTTAAGTATCTGACTCTTAGTTTTATACATGAGTTCAAATGGTACAACAGTCAAGCTGAAAAGCAAGACTTTAAAAAGCGGGAAGGACAGTTTATACCTTCAATACTATAACTCCGATACCCGAAACAGGAAGAAAGAATATCTTGGTTTATATCTCATATCCAAACCAAGAAAACAATTAGACAAGGAACACAATAAGGAGATCAGGCAACTTGCAGAAAGTTTATTGTCGAAGAAGATTATTGAAATCCAAGAAGGTCGGTTTGGTTTTAGGTCAAAGGAACTTCAGGAAATTTTGTTTCTACCTTATTTTGAATCCTTGATGGAGAAGAAAAAATCTTCCGTAAGTAAAAATACTTTTGATAATTGGACATCTACTCTTTCTCATTTGAGAAAATTCACTAGAGATGATCTGAGACTATCGAAAATTGATATTAAATTCTTGAATGATCTCAGATATTATTTCTTAAATGAAAAAATAGGACGAGGAGGTAGAATATTATCACAGAATTCGGCTGTAGCTTATTTTAATAAGGTTCTCTATACTTTGAAGATTGCATACAATGAAGGTATGATTTTGGAGAACCCTGGCCGAAATGTAGAAAAGATAAAACCTGTAGAATCGCATAGGGAATATTTGTTGGAAGAAGAAATTCAAAGACTCTTTGTTACAGATTGTCGGGATCATCGTATTAAGCACTCCTTTTTGTTTGGGATTCTTACCGGCCTTAGGTTCAGTGATATTGAAACGTTACAATGGAAACAGGTTCAATATTCTAAGGACCAAGGGTGGTTTATTAGGTTTCAACAACAGAAAACCAATGGCTCGGAAACTTTACATATCACTGATCAGGCAAGGGAACTTTTAGGAGAAGAAACCGACCCAGAAGAACGGGTTTTTAAAGGATTGAAATATTCAGCCCACAACAATCATATCCTTTCCCTTTGGGTTCGTGATGCAGGTATCAACAAACACATCACCTTCCATAGTTCCAGACATACCCATGCTGTGCTGTTATTGTCCAAAGGAGTTGATATCTATACAGTTTCAAAAATACTTGGGCACAAGGAAGTTAAAACCACACAGATATACGCAAAGGTTATTGATCAAAATAAGATTGAAGCCATCAAGAAGATACCCAAATTTGAAGTATGAAACTCAAGGACATTGGAAACTGATTTGATACTCACCAAAACTTACAAGATATTTTAGGCGAACCAGCACTATCCAAGGTGGTTCACTCCGTTTATTAGACCTTAAGAGATTCAGGTAAGGTTAGTCAGGCCTACAGGGATTTTAGGTCTTTGTTTGTTTAGGCTTTCTTTTCCCTGACCATATCTATTAGGATTTAGATTTTGTCTAATAGTAAGATGGACAAAGGAAGAAATAAGGGATTACTCAATAACAATTGGACTAAGAAAATTACCATATACTTAAACCTATAACTTAATAACCAGAACCTTTTCGTTTGTTCATTCTTCTATTCCTTTATCTATTGACTATTTTGTTTTAGTTGTAATTCCTAAGTCTATTTTGGTATTTGATTTTTGACAAATTTTTCCTGTCTTTTGCGGATGTGGGTTGTGGCAACAAATGACAATACTGTTGGGTTTAAGGTAAAGTAAAACATTATTATGGACACAATAAAAGCATACACCTACTACCTGGAGGGTTTAGGTAAGTTGGAAAATTTTGAGAAAACGTTTAGCAGCGAATACAGGGATACCTATAACGTAAAAGGGATATATTTTACGGTTTCAAAAAAAGATAATGTGCCTATTTCTATATACTTTGAGGGTAGTCTTCCAAAGTTTCTATACGGAACAAACCTAAGGAGAAGTACAAGATTGACCTTGACAGACTCAATTATGAAGCTTCAACTGCTTACAGGGTTGAACCTGATGGAATTTATTGTGGTAAGAGCGGATATGGCTATTAATATCTTGATGAAATATGGCATAAAAAGTTATTTAGATAAGCTGGGTTACATGCCACGCCATTATCGAGAACCAGTCAAAAATTCAGTCTATTTCAAGACTGGGACCAAAGTGAATGAGCTTGTTTTTTATGATAAGATTCTCGAAATGAAGGAGAAAGAAGAAACTCATAAGATTAGCCCTTATGCTAGAATTGATGATAAAATTTTGAGAATTGAATATAGGATTTTCAAGAAAATATCAAAAGAGCTAGGGTTTAATGGGAAGTTGAGGGTAAGAGAGTTATGTAGTGAGGCAATTTATGAGAAGCTTTTGTCAAACCTTCAAAAGAAGTATCACAAGGTACAAAAAAAGGAAATACCAGATGTTGATGGTGTAACATCATATCAAGAATGGGTTATGTGTAATGCAATTGAGAACGTTATGAACAAAAACAAGGAAGTTGCCATGAAACAATTGGATGACCTTATCGCTAAAGAGATCATAACAAAGAATCAAAAGAAATACTTTCTTGCTGAGTTGAATAAGAAATTAACAAATTCGAATCTAACAAAAAAGAGTTCTTTCGTCATTGAGTTGAACAAGAAATTCAATGAGAAGATGGATACGTTGATAAGCGATCCGCATAAAAATGATTTTGCTTATGCAATATAGGGCGCTTCTAACCTCAATGATATTAAAAGGCTTGGATGACCCACTCAAACAAATTTCATCGTAGTAATGGATTTTTCCAAAAAGAATAAGATTATCCGATCGAATTGAGATAATTGCTAGAACGTCGCTTAAAATGATCGAGTAAGGAACTTATTGAAGGGATTCAATCCAATCTATTGAATAATTCCTTAATGTGAACGTCAAAGGCTTTAGAGAAGGTTTCAATGTTTCTCAATGATAAGTTCCTTTTACCTCTTTCTATTCGGCCAATGTAGGTGGAATGAAATTTGGTTTTGGCAGCAAGGCCTTCTTGGGTCATGCCGTTTTCCTTTCTAAGGGCTTGAATTACCTTGCCAAATTTGATAAGAATATCTTCATCCACATGGCCAAAAGTAGCTCTCAAGAAAAAGCTACAACAGAGCCAATGAGTCAGGTTTTTGTTTTATATTGGTATTACCAAATATCAATAATATGTCAAAATACTACTGCCATAAATGCAATAATGAGGTAAGTCCAAAAGCGAAGAAATGTACAAACTGTGGTTTGAAACTAACACCTAGGTCAGGTGGGCGAATCCAAAAAGATAAATCAGATGCATATTTACGAATAGGGGTTGCTGGAGTGGGAGTGATTGTGTTGATTCTAATAGTTTATGCTTTTACCGCTGATCCGAATGTTGAGTATGACAATTCCAGCAATTACCATGAACCCAAGAGTATGGAGTCTGAAAACGATAATTCAGAACCCGATCTAATAGAACCGGAAGTTCAAAGTAAAAATGACATTTTCAGGTTTAGAAGCACATTTTATGATGAAGAAATCAATGGTATAGTGACAGAAACTTATGAAGGAATAACATATCATACATTCGATATGAATAGACGAATTGTGAAGTATAAAGAATTGAATTCAAATGGTAAATGGAAGACCGATAACTTTAAAATGATTGACTTCAGTAAGGAAGAAGGAATATTGCTATCCACCTTTGTTATTTCAGTGGATCATCCAATTGTCAAAGAGGTGTGGTTTACTGAGGCAGACAATTTAGGTTATGATCTACACAATGGAAAAAGATTTTCTTATTATGGTGTCCAAAGAATTGAATGATATGATGGTCTGATTAATATATTGTCCTCTTTCCGATTTTTCGAAGTTCTCTCCACAAATCATACTGTATGCCTCTAATATTACTACAATCTCTATACGTACGATAAAAGCACTTTATAGGGTGTTTGTGCACCTTTCTTACGCCTTTTGAAAAAAACCATTTTATAACGGTTTGATTTTAATGCAGTTATTGTAAATTGCTATATTCTCAGTCAGAATATCACGTTTTTTTATGAGACAGAGTTTGATTGATTTAATCGATAAAACCATCCTGTATAAGTATGAGTTGTTGCCTAATTCTGAAGTTCGTCCGAGAACTATTTTTTCAACGTTGAATGACAGATGTTATTCGGCTGAGAGCATTGACGATGTTGTTTCAATTATTTATAATTCAATTATAGATTACTCGTATAACGAATTTGATATTAGTGATAATGATTTGTCCACTTTGCACTTTCGAGCTTTACAAAACAAAATAAGATATGATGAGTCTGATTCCGACTTGACTCAACTGAAGTATGGCTTTTTTGGTGAAGTACTATTGTATAGTGTTCTGCTCGTGTTATTTAAAGTTAAACCATTAATTGCAAGAGGATATTTTTATGATCCACTATCAAATTCTGAGACTAAGGGGTATGACGCATACCACTTAATTGAGAATGATGGTAAGACAGAATTGTGGTTTGGTGAGGTCAAGTTTCATAAGAGTTATACGACTGCGGTAAAAAGTGCTTTAGAAAATGTAAAGAAAGCAATCTCGGACAATTATTTAGAGAGCAATGTTTTTGCCTTGCAAAATCAGAAGAACAATCTAAATATTTCAGGTTCCCAAATCGGACAAATTATTGATAATTGGCAAAGGAGTTCCACTATTAAATTAATTGATGAAATTAAAAAGAATGATATGACATTGGTCTATCCTGTCATGCTTTTATATGATAAAGAAACTTTTGATTATGACGTAAGTATAGCTAAAGTACCGAAGCATATTAAGGAAAAATATACGGTGCCTGATTTCCCAATTTCAATTCAGTATCAAATCTTTTTCATCTTACTGCCGCTTGATGAAGTAACAAAAATCAAAAAGGAGGTCCTCTCATGGATAGAGTCCAGGAAACCACTAATCTCTTAAATGCGGTCAATGATTTACGCAACGAGAAAATCAATGATTCTGATCTGATTAGAACGGTTTGTGCGTTTTTTGATACAATTAAAAATGATAAACTTAATCAGGCGGATTTAAGATTTTTAAAGAGGATTTCTTTACTAGCAGGCATTCCACATTTTTATGATCTTTTGCAAACTTTTGATCATGCTGTAGATATAGATGATTTGAATTTGGATACTTTCTCATCATTGATATATGAAAGTACTCTTCACACTTCGGCTAGAAACAAAGTTCATAAATATCAAAAAATAATTTTACAGAATTTTGATAGGGGAAAGACCAATAGGTATTTTCTGTCGGCGAGTACATCTTTTGGCAAAACCCACATAGTTTATGAATTAATTAGGAAAATGGACTACAATAATGTGGTCCTTATATTTCCAACAATCGCTTTGCTATCAGAAAATCTAGAGAAAATAATGTCAAATCCTGAATTCACCTATTTTAAGGAAAAGTTCGACATTCATACACTTAGTGACATACAAGTTCAAGGCGACAATAATCTATTTATATATACTCCAGAAAGATATTTATCCTACGTAGAAAAAGATCAGTCAACAATTTTATTTGATTTTGCATTCATTGATGAGATATATAAGATCGATAATGATTACATAATTGATGATGCAACCAAGGAAAATGAAAGGGACGTCGCTTATAGGTTAGCTGTATTCTACTCATTGGAAAAGAATGTTGATGTACTTTTAGCTGGGCCATATATTGATTTTTCCAATCCGAGTAAACCTAATTACAATCCATCATTCAATGACTTTCTATACCGCAATAATGTAGAGCTTATTGATTTTAACGAAATAGAAATCGTTAACAAATCGTATAGTGATATTAAAACCAAAAAGGATGTAGAAATTGATGATGTCTTGAATTTTAGTTTTACGTCTACATCCAAAAATCAAAGGCTCATTGATATAATACATAAGATTGTCACCAACAATGAGAATACAATTGTTTACTGTGCAAGTAGAAGCTCTACAGAGAGTTATGCCAAAAGAGTAATTGATTCTCAGATTCTAGGAAATCATAACTACTCCGATTATGAATCTTTTATAAATCATTTATCTACTCGCTTTCACGAAAATTGGGTAATGATTAACGCCTTGAAAAATGGAATTGGTGTACATCATGGATTGGTTCCAAAGTACATTCAAAAGGAAGTTATTTCGTTATTCAACAGAAACCTTTTGAAAGTTTTGTTTTCAACCACTACAATAACTGAAGGTGTTAATACTTCGGCCAAAAATTTAGTTGTCCTACACTCTAAAAAGGGTAGTAAACCACTTAAAAAATTTGATGCAAAAAATATTGCCGGTAGGGCAGGTAGGTTTTTACATCATTATAGTGGAAGGGTAATTGTTCTTCAAAATGACTTCATGTCTACTCTCGAATCTGAACCTGAAGGTATTAAGCATAAAAATTTTGACCTTCAATCTCCAAAAGATGAACTAGACTTATTTTATACGGATGATTCGTTTTTAAATGATGATGATAAACAACGAAAAATCAATATTAATCAAGAACAACAGAATAGAGGTTTACCAGATTTTGTTTTTGATCAGTTTAAAATAGTTAGTAGAATGGATAAAATGAGGGTATATGATAATATTCTACGGTTGAACGCATTTGAACTACTAGATATAACTACCCTAATACAACATATTAATTTTCGTATGAATATTTTTCGTGCAGGGTTTCAAGTAATCCTGAAAACGATTTATCCAATTATAAAAAATGACAAACTCAAATTTTTAATTGAGACAAGGGATTCATCTGGAAACTATAGTATTTTCACTCATCTAGTTTATTTCTACTTACGGGGAGGATTTAGGGATTCTATGCGATACAAAATTGAACAACAGAGTAAGTCTGTTGATAGTGCTATCAGGGAAACCTCAGATTTCGTATTTAATCTTCTGAAATACCAATCGGTCAAGTATTTAGGTGTTTTTAATCTGATGTACAAGTTTCATATTTCTAAAGTTGAAAATAAGGATTTTGATGATGTTTCAGGTATTGACAGACTACTAACCAAATTGGAATATAATGCCTTATCTGAACAAGGTAGATTGGCAAGTGATTTCGGTGTACCAGCTAGAGTTTTAGACTATTTTGAGAATACGGATAGTCAAAGTCAAATCAGAGGTGATTTTGATGATTATGAAAAATTCATATTTGAAAAATTCAATTCAACCCTATAACTAGGGGAGTACATGCTCGTATTATGTTTCTTTTCCTTTTTTACTTTCAAAAGTGATTATTTTTTACACGTCTACATTATCACCAATGCCCGCCATTACCAAAGTCTAGTAAACACCCAAGCTTCACTGCACGATGTGGTACGTGGTATCGACAACCAAATCACCAATGATTTCCTGGCCCAGGACATCCGCCACTCCCTGCACCACCTCGGTGAAATCACCGGGGAGATCACCACGGATGATTTGTTGGATAATATATTCAGTAAGTTTTGTATCGGAAAGTGATTACTTTTCATTTGGTTAGCTAATCCCTTCTTTTAGTGCCATTTAGACTGTTTTTCTTTCTCTTATTTGTTACTGATTTGCCTATTTTTTCGTATCTTTCGTTACTAATTTGTTACTAAGAACACCATTTTTGTTTCTAGCAACAGATTTGAAGTATCAAGGGAGAGATTATGTTACATACAGATACATTCTGATACATAGCGATACACCCTGATACAGAAACACGAAAGAGAGAGAACATGAGTAGCAACCTTCGTATTCCGAAAATCTGTCAAGAATGTGGTAGCGATTTTATCGCCAAAACAACCGTTACTCAATACTGCAGTGACAGATGTGCTAAGCGAGCTTACAAAAAGCGCAAGCGCAAACAGAAGGTTGAAGCTATTCCCACCCTTTCTCAGCAAAAGGTCAATCACTCCAAAGAGATAGTTGGCGACAAAGAGTTTCTAAGCATTAAAGAAACCTGCCAACTATTAGGCACAAGCAGAATGACCCTATACCGCCAAATTAAGAGCGGAACTATCCCTGCGGCCAAAGTTGGAGCCCGTACCATTATTAAGAGAACCGATATTGAAAAACTGTTTACAGCATGAAAGTAACATTGAGAGAACGCCACCAGGGCGGCAAGATCAGCTTATACCTTGACTACTACCATAAAGGCAAGCGCAAAGCTGAGTACCTGAAACTATACATTGAACCTAACCCGAAATCCAAGGCAGAAAGGGAACTCAATAAAAAGACAATGCAGCTTGCAGAATCAATCCGAGCTAAACGCTTGATTGAAATTCAAAACGGTGTGTATGGATTCCGAGACAATGAAAAGCTGAAAGGCAGTTTCCTAGAGTACATTCAACTCTTAACCAACAAGCGGCACAACAGCAAAGGCAACTACGGGAATTGGGACAGTATGCTAAAGCACCTGAAAGGCTACATTCCCTATGATAAGACCTTTGAAGAAATAGACCGACAGTTTGTAATGGGTTTCAAGGAATACCTTGACCATGATGCTAAAAAGTCAAGCGGTCAACCGCTTTCCCAAAACTCAAAGTACTCCTACTTCAACAAGCTCAGAGCAGCACTCAAACAAGCGGTAAAAGACGGTATTATTCCAAGCAATCCAAGTGAAGGAGTTGAAGCCTTTAAGCAAGGCGAACCTCAACGAGAGTTTCTAACCTTAGAAGAATTACAAGCTGCAGCACAAGCGGAATGTGAAATTCCTGCGATTAAGACAGCCTTTTTATTCGCAGCTCTTACAGGTTTAAGATGGTCCGATATTCAGAAGCTACTTTGGTCAGAAGTACAGCATTCAGATTCAATGGGGTACTACATTCGATTCAGGCAGAAGAAAACCAAAGGAGCGGAAACCTTACCTATTTCAGAACAAGCCTTTGGCTTGCTCGGAGAAAGACAGGATAAGGATGAACGAGTATTCAAAGGATTGAAATACTCTTCTTGGCACAATGTGAAACTACAGCAATGGATGATGAGAGCAGGAATAAGTAAGACCATTTCATTTCACTGTGCACGGCATACCTACGCTACGTTACAGCTTTCAGCAGGAACAGACATTTACACAGTTTCAAAGCTCTTAGGACATAGAGAACTCAAAACCACTCAGATTTATGCCAAAATCATTGACGACAAGAAGAAAGAAGCTGCGAACAAAATCAAGTTAGACCTATGAGCAATACACTTTTCAGCAGTTTCAGAGACTTCATTCACAATGGTAAAGAGCCTTGGAAGGCAAACTTTACAGATGCCAATTACAAGGAACAAGTCCTTGCATTGACCATTCCCAATTACAATACCCAACCATTGTATGAACTCACTTTTCCAGACCCACTGACTGAAAAGGCTACCTACTACAAGAAGCTCATAGATCAATACGCAGTTCAGGAGCTGAACAGCTTCCACGGTATAGTTTCTAAATCCAAAGACAAAGCGAGACTTTACCAAGTGTATTTTCCACTATCTCGAACATTACCAGGTCTGATGAATGACCTCCACAACACACTTGAAACTTTGGATCTCGCCAACCCAAAATTTGAACCTGATGCAAGCGGTAGAATCAATTTGACTGATGAATATGATAACTCGTATATCCTCCACTACTTAAAGCATGAACTCATTCGCTTATACCTTGAAGTCATTGAACACTACCCCGATTATGCCAAAGATGCTGAGAAGGACATAAACAAACTGTATATCAAATTCTATAAGCACGTTCAACCGCCTGTGCCGGTTATCACTGATGCTCCTACCCTTGAAATTGAAAAACCTATTGCAGAGCAAAAAGTGAAAGCAACCGATAAAGCCTTGCAAGTGCTGAAACGAGACTTTAGAACCGAGAAGGATTCTATTCTAAGTTACAATGATGTAGTTAAGGACGGTGGCAAATTCGCTCTCTTTGAAGAGAAGCTATTCCAAAGTGGCTTTATTGATTCTGAATACAACGCCATTGAATCACATGGTTCAAAAGGAAAACTAGCAGCGATCTATCACAGAATTATTGAGAAAGGATATTTCAATGAAAGAACCTTTCAGCCCATGAAGCCAATCCAACCTACTGACATTCGGGCTTTCTTGGATTACCGATATAACACCAACCTCAGTCAGCAATTCAGGAGATACAAACAGAACGAAGAAAAGCACAAGGAATACCTCAACAGCCAGTATTGGCTAGACAGCCTTCCAACCCTTCGCTAATCAGCTTCATTTTGCTCTGATTTTTAGTATGGTAAAGTCGCTCGATTTTACCAATACAAATTACCACTTCATTTCATAACACTCTGTTATTCAATGGTTTTTGCTATGTCAAATTACCGTTGAGCACCTTACCATTTGCCTTTATTTTCCTTTGGTCTTGTCAACGGAAATCGTTGGTGACTTTAGCGCTGAAGTCTTTTTCAAATTTTCAAAATCCAATAAAAATGGAAGAGATTTTAAAAAGACTAGAAATCATAGAAAAACACGTATTAGACCAAAATCTAATACTAAAGAATGTGCTCAATTTTAATGAAGCTGCAAAGTTCATTGAAGTATCGCATTCGCACCTGTATAAGCTCACCAGCTCGGGCAAAGTGCCCTTCTATAAACCGAATGGTAAGAAGATCTACTTCAACCGACAAGAGCTAGAAGAATGGTTGCTACGCAACCGAAATGAAACGGATGCTGAGATAGACCAAAGAGCAGCGGATTATCTAATCAAAAAAGGGAGAGTGAAGCTATGAGTGAGTTGATAGACATGATCCTGAAGCTCTCTCAGGAAATCAAATGGATTAGAGCCTACTTAGGTCAATTTCAGAAGAGCCAATTGGAGCATTTCAAAGATGCTTGGATTGATGGACAAGATGTAATGATGGCTTTGCATATCAGCAAGCGCACACTACAGACTTTGCGTGACAATGGAACACTGCCATACAGCCGAATCAATGGCAAGTTCTACTACAAGGTTTCTGACTTAGAGAAACTACTTGAATCCAATTACTCAACCTTTAAAAGCAAGAGCCATGGAAATAAGTAGAGAGTCAGTCCTAGAGAGAACGCACTACGGGCTTAATATCTACGCCCATGTGCTTCGCAAATACTATCCGGGTGAAACAGTCCTTTCCCTTGCGGGAAGGGACTGCAAGCCTGCAAAGAATCCTTTCAACAACTCAAAGGCTACCCTTTGGATAAAGATTGTAGAAGGAATGGCCCCCCATGTAGATACCGAAAGAGCCATTGAAAACGGTGATGCGTTTGACTTTGCGGCACTTCATTTCAAAGTCCAGGGACAAGCCCTATACGATTTATTGAATGAAGAAATGCACCTGCGAATTGACACCAAGCACCCGTTCTATGACTATAAGGAATTTGACAAAGAGAAAGAGCCAGTAACTAAGAAGGAAGAAATCAAGATTCCTGTATTCAGCTACTTCAAAAAGCCAATTACCAATGTCAATCCTTATGGAACCAAGAGCTTACTTGAAGTTTACGAACTGATTAAAGGCGATACTTTCAAAGCTCACACAGCAAAGCTGCGTTCGCTTTCTGATGTAAAGGAAGCACGCAAATACAAAGCCTTCAGCTTTGATTACGTGACCTTCTCAGGCGCATTCTCTTCGAGAAGCGACAAGAACCTGAAAGCACATTCAGGATTGATAGTGATTGACTTTGACCACCTTGAAGACCTAAACGGTCTCAAGGAGCAGTTACTGAAAGATAAGCACTTTGATACAGAACTACTCTTTACCTCACCTTCAGGTGACGGGTTGAAATGGGTAATTGCTATCGACATTCAGGAAGCCGATCACCAAACATGGTTCAGGGGCATAGCCAACTACCTCAACGCAACTTACCAGTTGCAGGTAGATGAATCAGGCAAAGACATTTCAAGAGCCTGTTTCCTGCCCCATGACCCAGAGATATTCATTAATTCAAAATACTTAGGACAATGAGAGAGAAATTCAATTTGAACGATTGGGTAGATACACCCAAGCAACAAGCAATAGATACAGAACCAAAACAAGAAACCACCACTAAAACAAGCAAGGCACAACCCAAGCAAGAAGCACCTCAGCAGTCGGTTGAGCTTAATGAAGTAGAAACAGTAGTTGCCAAACTTGAAGAAGCACAGCAAGACATTACAGGCACTTACAGCGATTGGCGAAACATTGGTTTCGCTTTCGCTGATGAGTTGGGCGAATCAGGTCGAGACCTGTTTCACCGTGTCAGTAGATTTCATGCAGAATACAATCAGAAAGAATGTGATGAACAGTTTGACAAATGCCTACAATCCAAAGGGCATGGAATCAATATCAGCACCTTCTTCTATTTGGTGAAACAGGCAGGAATAAAGATTGGCAAAGCTGAAAGCACCATTGAAGTAAAGCCAATGGATATGCCAACCATTCCTGATTCGGTATTTCCGAAACTTCCTGAGTTTCTGCAAAACGTAACCATGTACGCCAATTCCAATGAAGAAAGAGACATTCTCCTATTGGGTGCAGTGGTTTGTTTAAGCGCATGTATGCCCAATGTTTACGGCATTTATGGCAATAGCAAGGTTCACCCCAATCTATTTGTATTCGTTACAGGTAGAGCCTCAGCAGGTAAAGGAGTATTGAATCATTGCAAGCACTTAGTAAATCCAGTACACAACGATTTACGAGAACAGGCAGCAAGAGCCAAACAAGAGTATGAAATAGAATTGGCAGCTTACAACCAATCGAAAGGATCTGACACCAGTGTACAGAAACCAGCTAAACCACCTGAAATGATGCTCTACATTCCTGCCAATAATAGCAGCACGGGAGCCTATCAACTATTGGCAGATAGTGGCGGCAAAGGATTGATATTTGAAACAGAAGGCGACACGCTTGCCCAATCTTTCAAATCAGATTATGGGAATTATTCAGACGGATTCAGGAAAGCCTTTCACCATGAAACCATTTCCTATTTCCGCAGAACCGATAAAGAGTTTGTAGAAATTGAGAAGCCCTGCATTTCTGCAATGCTCTCAGGTACACCCAAGCAAATTACCAGTCTCATTCCTAGTTCTGAAAACGGCTTATTCAGCCGCTTTATGTTCTATTACATGAATACGAAATATGAATGGTTAGATGTATTTACCAACACAGAAAGCGGAGCATTAGAAGACTACTACAAAGGGCTTGGAGATACTTTTTATGAATACTACCAATACCTGAAAGCCACACCGCCAATTTGTTTCAAATTGTCTCCAGGTCAACAGAAAGAGTTCAATCAATACTTCGCTCAAATGCAACAGAAATACCTCGCATTGCTCGGTGATGATTTCTTAGGATCAATTAGGCGTTTAGGTTTAATCACCTTTCGCTTATCCATGATTTTTACTGTGCTTAGAAGTTTTGAAACGGGTGAAGCAGCAAACCCTTTGGTTTGCGCTGATGAAGATTTTCAAGTTGCGCTTTCAATCATTGCAGTATTGATGAAGCACTCTAGCCATATCTTTTCAGAATTACCGGAAGAAACCCAATTGCCCATTCACAAGACCACCAAAGAACAATTCTTTGATGCCTTGCCCCCAACCTTCAATAGGCAAGCCTATTTGAAGTTGGCCGAAACATTGGGTATCAATCCAAAAACGGCAGAAGGCTACATAGGGCAATTCAAAAAGAAAGGATTGATTCACCACCCCAGGCAAGACCACTACACCAAATCAGGAAAGTAGGAATCTTAGGAAGTTAAGGAAACCAAGGAAGTAAAAGCCGTTTCGGCTTTACTTCTGTAGGTTCGACCATTCCATAAAGAATAAACACTTATGGTCACTTTAAGGAATTTGTTCCTTGATTTCCTGAGTTTCCTTAAAATCCTTATCACTTACCGAGTGATATTTCTTCTTTTTCTTAGCCTTTCTCTTCTCTTAATTTCTTAAATTGGCCAAATATTGACAAGTCATAAATTAACAGGTCATGCAATTTGGTGAACGGATAAAAGAGCTGCGTGAGAGTAAAGAACTTTTGCAACGCCAACTAGCCGCTAGTTTAGAAATAGATACCCCTATGTACAGTAAACTAGAACGGGGTGAAAGAAGAGCCAAACGAGAACAAGTTCTGCTTCTTGCAGACCTCTTAGATACTGATGTACATGAGTTGCTAACCATTTGGTTGGCAGATCAGGTATATGACTTGGTAAAGGATGAAGAAGACGCTCAGAACGCCCTTAAAGTGGCAGAAGAGCGGGTAACATATAAAACTCAAAAGAAATAAGAATGCAGCTATTTGAGCATGTAAAAGAAGTACTATCTAAGAATGAGTCATTCTGTAAGGATGGTAAGCTATTCAAGAATAATGTGGTAGAAGCCGCCTTAAAATTAGATGCTGAACTACTCACTATTCTATTAAAAGATGATACCACCAAAAAGCATTTCTTCACCACCGTTGAAGGTGTCCAGGTATTTGACAAAGTGAAGTTCCAACAGTTTGTATCCAACAAACAGTTCTTACCCGATAGCTATACAACTTTCAAAAACAAGATTGGTCTCACCGCAAATGGTGAATACCTTACAGAAGCGAATGAAGTAGTGCTTGATTTCCCATATAAGGACTGTGTACTAGAAGGTGGGCAAACCAAAGAAGACCAAAAGAGAAAGGAGATTTTTTGGAATGAAACTTTAGCGGGAGACGAAATAGATAGATTGCTAGAACCAAAGACTTTAACGAATTGGAAACGCTATGATGACAAAGGTGAAAACACATTAAAAAGCATTGACCTATCAAAGGATAATTTCCTTTTCAAAGGGAACAACCTTCTTACAATCAATTCTTTGCTATCCATATTTAAAAGCCAAGTCAAATTAATTTACATAGATCCACCTTACAATACAGGAAGTGATGGGTTCGATTACAATGACAGATTCAACCACTCAACTTGGCTTACTTTTATCAAGAATCGACTGATTTCAGCCAAATCTTTACTATCTAAGGATGGTACAATAGCCATTTCAATTGACCACAATGAATTGAGTTATCTCTTGGTGCTAATGGATGAGATTTTCGGTAAAGAGAATCTTAAAAACATAATTACCATTAAAAGGGGATCAGTTACAGGAGCCAAAGTGATTAATCCAGGTGTCGTTAATATTTCTGAATATGTAGTTATTTATTCAAGGGACAGTAGTAATTGGAAGCCCAATAGAGTTTACAGGCAAAAAGCACGAGACGAACGCTACAACAAATTCATTGTCAATTACGAGAAAGGTAAAAAGTCATGGGAGTTTGTATCCCTACTCGATCAGTTTTCTGAGTTCAAGGATATTCCAAAATCAAAACTCAAGAAAGAATTGGGTGATGCCTACGAAATCGAACTTGAAAACTTTGTAATTGATAATCAAGACAAAGTTGTTCGTTTTGCTTCTCTTGATGACAAAGCAATAAGTCAAGATGCCTACGAGCTAAAGCAAAAGTCGCTCTCAAAACCAGACAATATTTTCACTTTAGAAAGAGAAGATAAAAGGGACTATAACATTTACAACGGTGAGCTAATTCTGTTTGCTAAGGATAGATTGACTGAAGTTGATGGAGTCCAGAGATTTGGAGAATTGGTAACAGATATGTGGGACGATGTACTCCCAAATGATCTTCATAATGAAGGTGGTGTTTCATTAAGGAAAGGTAAGAAACCTGAAAAGTTGATTGCCAGATTGGTCGAATTATTTACCAATGAAGGCGATTTAGTTTTTGATTTCTTCGTTGGTTCAGGAACTACGGCTTCTGTAGCTCTAAAAACGAAGAGACGCTTCATTGTTTGTGAGCAAATGGAGTATACTGAAACTCTTCCACTAAATAGAATTGTAAACACTATTAATGGAGAGCAATCGGGAGTTTCAAAGCAATACGAATGGAAAGGTGGTGGCTCATTTGTTTATGCTGAATTAGCTGAAAATGCAGCAAGCTACATTTCTAAAATAGAAGAACTTAAAAGCAGTAAAGATGCGGTTGCCTTATGGAATAAATTAAAAGAAGAACCCTTTATTTCCTACCGTGTATCACCTTCTGAATTTGATGCCAACATTGATTCTTTTGAACAATTAGAGCTTGATGACCAGAAGAAATTATTGATCTCTACCATTGACAAGAATCACTTGTACATAAACTACGCAGATATTGAAGACAAGACCTACAATATCTCAGATGCAGACAAAAAGTTGAACCTTCAATTCTATAATCGATAAGCTATGAAACAAGACATAATTTCAGGTCTTACACAGACTTTTGAAGACTATGCCAATAAAACGGATAGCGGTATTGAGTTTTGGCTAGCGAGAGATTTACAACACTTGTTGGGTTATTCTAAGTGGGACAACTTCTTAAAAGTCATTCACAAAGCAAAGACTTCATGTGAAGCCAGTGGAAACGATATTGACGACCATTTTGCTGAAGTCGGGAAAATGGTCAATCTAGGTTCAGGTTCACAACGCGAAGTTCAAGATTTTATGCTTACACGCTATGCCTGTTACCTCATTGCTCAAAACGGAGATCCTAAGAAAGAAGCGATAGCATTTGCACAAAACTACTTTGCAGTACAAACCCGCAAGTTGGAGATAATAGAGCAAAGAATAAAAGATTGGGAACGTCTGCAAGCCAGAAGCAAACTCTCTTTATCAGAAAAAGAACTGAGCACCCTAATCTTTGAAAAAACAGGTAGTGACAGAAATTTTGCGTTAATCAGAAGTAAGGGCGATACAGCTCTATTTGGCGGCAACTCTACCAAACAAATGAAAAAACGTTTGGGCGTTCCCGACAACAGACCACTCGCAGACTTTCTACCCACCATTACCATTAAAGCCAAAGACTTTGCCACGGAAATAACGATTTTCAATACCAAAGAGAAAGGACTTTCCAGTGAAAGAAGTATTTCAGCAGAACACATTACCAACAATCGCTCGGTAAGGAAAATACTCTTAGATAGAGAAATTGTACCAGAGAACTTACCGCCCGAAGAAGACATAAAGAAGTTGGAACGCAGAGTTAAATCTGAAGAAAAGAAATTAGGCAAAAGTCAAGGCTCCTTAAAAGACAATAATGATGAGTAGTCAAACCCTAGAACAAAAGATTTCAGCAGGGTTTGAAATGGGCGTTCCTCGTCCTGAAATTCCTGCATATATAACCACGAATCTTAATCCAAAGTTTGAGCTTCGCCCCTATCAAGAAGAAGCCTTTTCAAGATTTATCTTTTATACCGAGAAATATCCGGGAAAGATTTTACCTACTCAGCTACTGTTTCACATGGCTACAGGTAGCGGCAAAACCATGATGATGGCGGGCTGTATGCTCCACTTATATGAGCTAGGCTACAGGAACTTCATATTCTTTGTAAACAGCAATACAATTATTGAGAAGACAAGAGATAACTTCTTGAATGATGCTTCTACCAAGTACCTTTTTGCTGAAACTATTTCTATTGCCGAGCAAAAGATTAATGTCAAAGAAGTAAATTCATTTGAAGGGGTAAATGAAGACGATATAAACATAGTCTTCACCACCATTCACGGTTTACATTCAGACCTAAACAATCCGAAAGAAAACAGCCTCACCTATGAAGATTTTGAAGACAAGAAAGTTGTCCTGATTTCTGATGAAGCCCACCACATTAATGCTGATACTAAAAACAGTAAGAAGCTGACCAAAGGAGAGTTAGAAGACAGGTTGAGTTGGGAAAAGACCGTAACTAAAATATTCAATGCTTCAAAGGATAATTACTTATTAGAGTTCACTGCGACAGCTGATTTGGCCAATGCAGCCATTGCAGAAAAATACAAGGACAAACTCATTTTTGATTACCCATTAAAGCAATTCAAGAAGGATTTATACTCCAAAGAAGTGAAGATTCTACAAGCGGAGATAGATCCTTTTCAAAGAGCCTTACAGGCCATTATTCTGAACCAGTATCGCAGGAAAGTATTTGAAAAGAATGGTTGGCACATTAAGCCAGTTGTACTCTTCAAGTCCAAAAAGATTGATGAAAGCGCAGCTTTCTTTGCAGAGTTTGTGGAAGGGATTAAATCCCTGTCCAAATCAGATATTGATAAAGTCTATGCTGCCAACACCAACAACGCCATAACAGAAGCAAAGTCATACTTTGAAACCAATGGAGTTACTGTTGAAAATCTAATTCAAGAGCTAAAAGAAGACTTCTCAGAAGACAAATGCATTTCAGTTGATAGCAAGTCTGATTCAGAAGAAAAGCAGCTCATAATCAATAGTCTAGAAGATGAAAACAATGAATACCGTGCGGTATTCGCTGTTGATAAGCTCAATGAAGGTTGGGATGTACTCAACCTATTTGATATAGTACGGCTTTATGATTCCAGGGATGCGGATACTAAAACAGGAAAAGTTGGAAAGACTACCATGTCAGAAGCTCAGCTTATTGGCCGTGGTGCTCGTTACTGTCCTTTTAAGTTGTCAGAAGACCAAGACAAGTACAAAAGGAAGTTTGATAAGGACTTGACTAATCCGCTCCGTATTTGTGAAGAGCTGTACTATCATGCAGCCTACAACCCTCGATACATTTCTGAACTGAATAAAGCACTTGAAGACATTGGACTAAAAGACACCAAAACCAAGCAAGTAGAATTGTTCCTGAAACCTGAGTTTAAGGAAACAGATTTCTACAAGAGCGGCCTTGTCTATGTAAATGAAAAAGTGCCTAATCAACGTGAAGAAATAAAAGAACTACCAAAACACCTGAGAGATAAGGTTCATAAGGTAAAACTCGCTACAGGCTACACCAGTGTTAGCATTGCTTTTCAATCTTCAACTGATAGCCTGCAAAGAGACCAAAAGACCTACAAGCTCAATCAGATAGATTATAGAATCAGACTGAAAGCATTAAGCAAGCTCAAATTCTATCGCTTCAACAACCTAAAGAAGCACTTTCCTCATTTAGATTCAGTTGAGCAGTTTATTACAGATGATAGCTATGCCAATACCATTTCAGTTGAGCTATCCGGCACAAAAGAACAGGTAGAGTCTCCTACTCCAGATATGTTCCTTGAAGCCTGTATTCAAGCCTTTGATGATACCGCCAAACAGATTCAAAGCAATGCCATTGATTTTGTTGGTTCTAAATCCTTCAAGCCTAAAGGCTTGCCGTATTTATTCAAGGACAAAGTATTGAACATTACTGTAAATGAAGATGGTGATGCAGAATATGGCCGTTCACAGAAAGAACCTAGCAATGCAGACCTACTCATTGATTTAGGCCAAGAAGAATGGTACGCACACAATGATAACTACGGTACTTCAGAAGAGAAATACCTTGTAAAGTTTATCAAGCAAGCCCATACTGAGCTATCAAAGGAATATGAAGATGTGTACCTACTCAGAAATGAAAGATTCTTCAAGCTGTTTGCCTTTGATGATGGCCGTGCAGTAGAGCCTGATTTTGTGCTTTACCTGAAAAAGGAAGTTGAGAAGAAGTACCTATTCTATCAAATCTTCATAGAGCCAAAAGGTCAACACCTGATCAAGAATGATGAATGGAAGCAGGAATTTCTAACACAGATAGAAGAAGAATACAAACTCGAAACAGTCTTTGAAAATAAGGAATACAAATTGGTGGGAATGCCATTCTACAATGAGACTTTAACAAGGACAGATTTTGAGAAGAAACTCACTGAATACTATGAATAACGCCTATGCAGAAGAACCAAGAGCTATTTTTCAATGTACTTAAATTCGATTGGCCTACTGAAGCACTAGAATTTCACTTCTTCGAAGATGAAATACCAGGAGCAGAACGAATCTACCATTCGGTAGTTCCTGATGAAATCAAAGAGCAATTTCCAAACCTTGGCAGCCAAGAGCAAGAGCACCTTTACACCACCTATACGGTGGCTAATGAAGGTTCTGTTAGCGTTTCACTCAATCTAAGCGAGAGCAAATACAGTTTCGCAAAGCGATACTTCAATTGGCTCATTCGTAATCACTTTTTGAGCAAAGAAGATACCTTGGTTCGCTCTACTTTCATTTCAGATACCAATGTTTGGATTCCTGCAACCAAACAGCCCTACACCGATTTTACAGTATATGAAAAGTACACAATCAAGGTTCAAATCAAGCACTTTAGCGGTTACCCTGAATTACTCCTTTCGTTTGATGGCAGGTCAAAAGTCTTTAAACAGCCTGCCAATGAGTTAATCCATTCCGTAAGTGCAGCAGCTTTCAATTGGGTGATGTATGATGGAGCTATTCAGAAATGGGATGATTTGCAAGAAGCAGATGAAGACATAGATAATGCAAAAGTGTTTCCGGTGCTCAATGCAGACATTGAAGGAGCAATGGGCTATCCTTACGAGCCTACCAGACCCACCAACAAGTATTCGGAGTATTTAGACCTCATTGTCAAGTTCTACAAGCAGCATATCAATGTAGAAGACTTCAAAAAGGTCATTGACCTACATAAGAGTGGTTTTATAAAAGTAAAGCCTACTTCAATTGATTCCACCTCAGAAGAAAGTAATGAATTGCTCTTTGGCAATGGTAATACTGAGAAAGTACCCTACACAGGAATTAAGCTGCATAAACCCTACAAGAAAAGTCCACATTCAGCCGTCAACCTATTCTATATCTTCCATGAAGATGATTACGAAACAGTCAAAGACCTTGACAGCCGTTTCAAGAATGGTTTCGGCTTCTTTAAGGGCTTAGAGCGGTTTGCAAAAATCATGTTCCATACGCAGGAAGGATTCAGTATTCGCTTTAAGAATAGGGATAATCCAATTGGGCAGATAGAAGAAATACTAACCAAGAGAACCTTTGACCCTGCGGTTCAATACATAGCAGTTTATATCACACCATTTGGCAAGTTTGATACAGATAAGCAACACCGAAAAATCTACTATCAGGTCAAAGAACTCCTACTCAAAAGGAACATTACTTCTCAGGCCATAGATCCTGCCAAGATGGATGAACAAGGTGAAGATTGGGTATATAGCTTACCCAACATTTCAATTGCTATGCTCGCAAAGGTCAATGGCATTCCTTGGCAACTCAAACAAACAGAACAAAGTGAATTGATTGTAGGAATTGGAGCTTTCCTCCATAAAGAAGAAAACATTCAGTACATAGGTTCGTCTTTCAGCTTCACCAATCATGGCCGCTTCAACCGCTTTGAGTATTTCATGAAAAATGAGATTGATGTACTTGCAGGTTCAATAGCAGATTCAGTTCGTCAATATGCAGCGGCACACGGTGAACCTTCCAGACTCATAATCCACTTCTACAAAACCATGAGTAGAGCGGAGATTGAACCCATACAACATGAGCTAAAGAATCTTGGTTTAGACATTCCGGTATTCATTATTACTATCAACAAGACTGAATCAAGAGACATATTAGCATTTGACAAGAAATGGAACGGTAGAATGCCAATGAGCGGCACATTTATCAATTTGGGCGGTAAGCAGTATTTATTGTTCAACAGTACCAGGTATGCCACTTCATTTCCCAAGCCTAAAGACGGCTATCCATTTCCCGTAAAGCTCAAAATTGATTGTACCGATAAAGAAGAGTTGAAAGACACGAAAGTGATTAAGAACCTGATAGAACAAGTCTATCAGTTCAGCAGAATGTATTGGAAGTCGGTACGCCAACAGAACTTACCAGTTACAATCAAATACCCTGAAATGGTGGCTCAAATCGCCCCACATTTCAACGCAAACGACATTCCCGAATATGGTAAAACGAATCTTTGGTTTCTTTAATTAAGACAAGTCATGATAGCAAATCAAGCACCTTTCCTAGAACTCCTTGACGGTAAAAAGCAATACACCATTCCTATTTATCAGCGTACCTACTCATGGAAGTTGAAACAATGTGTTCAGCTATTGCAAGACATTATTCGAGTAGGATCTGATGAAAATGAGAAATCCCACTTTGTGGGAAGTATTGTTTACTTCAACCCTGCCACTTCTCCAGTCACTAGCGTTCCTGAGTTGCTTGTTATTGATGGTCAGCAAAGAATGACCACCATTTCCCTTTTGCTATTGGCCGTAATCAACTTTTTAAAGAAGCATGATTTAAGCACCCTTGATGATGAGACTTGGGAAGAAGTTTTGGAAACCTATTTGGTAAACAAGCACAGAAAGGATGATACTCGGTTCAAGTTGTTATTGACAAGAAAGGACAAAGAAACCTACACCAACCTGATTAACGACATTGATATTCCTGAAAACCATTCGGCCAAAGTGGTTGAGAACTACAAGTATTTCCTTGGCCAGTTAAATGAAGAGAATATTCAATCGGTTTATAAGGGAATCAAGAAGCTCATTATTGTTGATGTAATCTTAGAAAGAGACAAGGACAATCCGCAACTCATATTCGAGAGTTTGAACTCAACAGGTGTTGATTTAACACAGGCAGACCTTATCCGCAATTACATACTTATGGGTCAACCAATGGACGTGCAAGAAGATTTGTACATGAAATATTGGTTCCCAATGGAACAGAGCTTCGGAGAGAAGATTGATTGGTTAGCATGGTTCATAAGGGATTATCTCACCATGAAACAAGGAGCAATTCCAAAAATCAGTGGTGTTTATGAAGAGTACAAATCATTTCTTCACTCTAAGGATGGTTTCAAGAATGTAACGGATGCAGTAATTGACCTGCACAAATACTCCAAATTCTATGTACGGTTAACGCTCAAAAAGGAGACTGACACCACAATAGCCAACCTATTCAAGGAAATACGCAAGCTCAAAATAGATACTTCGTATCCATTTTTATTGGCTGTTTATGGTGATTATGAAGAACAGCTTATCAACCGTGATGAGTTTGTGGCTATTATTAGATTGGTTGCCAATTATGTATTTAGAAGAGCCGTTTGCGGTATTCCTACAAACAGCTTAAACAAGACCTTCGCAACATTATTCAAGCGAGTAAAACGAGAGACTTATTTGGAATCTGTTCAGGCTGCATTCCTACTCATGGATGGTTACAGACGTTTCCCGAATGACATTGAGTTCAAAAGAGAGTTGCAGATTAAGGACGTGTACAATTTCAGATCAAGAAACTACTTACTTGAGTCATTGGAAAACTTCAATAGAAAAGAGTTGGTAAACGCTGAGAACTACACCATTGAGCATATCCTACCACAGAATCCAAACACTCCGATTGAATGGCAACAGGAACTTGGGGAGAATTGGGAAAAGGTAAAAGAGAAGTATCTACACACAATCGGAAATCTTTCATTGACAGGTTACAATTCTGAGTTATCAGACAGGCCATTCAGCGATAAAAAAACCATTGAAGGTGGATTTAATACAAGCCCCCTATTTCTGAATGAATCAGTAAGAGTTGAGCCAACATGGAATGAAACAGCTATAAAGAACCGGGCAGTTAAATTGGCAGATAGAGCAATCAAAGTTTGGAATAGACCTACACTAGAAGAAGCAAGACTTGACTTGTACAAAGAGCCTGAAAACTCAAAGGAACAAGCTGTTTACGATATTGCTCACTACGAGCATTTACAAGGTGATATGCTGAGTCTCTACAATGCACTAGAGAAGAGAGTATTGAATCTTGATGCCAGTGTAAGAGTAGAGTTTAAGAAGCTATATATAGCCTTTAAGGTACAAACCAATTTCCTTGACATTGTGCCACAGAAGAAGCGATTGAGACTGTCATTAAACATTGATTACAACTCGATTACAGACCCTAAAGGACTATGTAAAGACGTTTCAGGATTAGGAAGATGGGGCAATGGAGATGTAGAAGTTGGCCTTCAAGACTATTCTGAGATTGATGATATAATGGAATTGGTAGCCCAGGCATTTGAAGAACAAGTTGAATCGGTTTAAAGAGAATTTATGGCAGAAGATCAATTAAATCTATTCGGAGAAGAGCCAAAGGAATCCAAACTTGGTCATGCAACTATTACATATAAAAATGCTGCAAGTATTTTGACCAAGCCTACAGGCTTTATGGAATCGTATGACTATTCATTGAATCCATACTCAGGTTGCTCTTTTGGTTGTACTTATTGCTATGCCGCCTTTTTCTCTAGAAACAAGTTCAAAATGGATAATTGGGGCTATTGGGTTGAAGCAAAAGAAAATGCTCTAGCCATGCTTCGTAAGAAAAGAAAAAAGCCAATAGTAGATGAAATTGTTTACATGTCTAGTGTAACAGACCCATATCAACCAATTGAACGTAAGCTAGAACTCACCCGTCAAATCCTAAGAGAGTTTGCTGACTATCACAATATCAGGTTAGTAATTCAGACTCGTTCAGGGTTAGTTACACGTGATATTGATTTGCTAAAGAAAATTGGTCGTGTACAAGTTAACATGACTATAACCACAGATGATGAAGAAGTTCGAAAGGCATTTGAGCCATTCTGTCCTTCAAATAAGGCTCGAATAAAAGCTATTAAAGAAACTCATGATGCGGGTGTTAGCTCATGCATTACACTAACACCCTTACTTCCTGTCAAGAACCCAAACGAATTTGCAATCAGCTTAAAAGAGACAGGAATAACCAACTTTATTATTCAACCATTCCACAAAACAAAAGGAAAGTTCATAGCAGGTACTCGTGATAAAGCTCTTGCTATTTTGGAAAAATATAATTGGTCAGATAGCACCTATGAATCAGTATTAAAAACAATGCAACACCATATTCCAGATATTGGAATTGGCAAATCAGGTTTTGCTCCACCACTATAATAGCTATGTCGGAAATAAAAAAATGGATTCTATCTCAGCAGGATATACTTGACAAAATCACCTCTGAAGCATGTAGAGAATTTTGGGAAGCAAATAAATCAAATCCTAATTTTCAGTACGATTTAAAACAGTCGCATTCTGAGAGTTATGAACTTGTTAATGGTCGGGATTTATGCTACGATAGGTACACTACTGCCATTACTTACACTTTATGGTATCACCCAAGAAGAATAAATACTTTTCTCTCATTCTTTATAGATCATGTATTATCATGGTCAGGTCAGCGCATTCAATTATTTGATCTCGGTGCGGGTACAGGTGCGGTACAATGGACGATTTTATTGGCTGCGTATGCGATGAAAAAGTTCGGCATTAAACCTCCTGAAGTTCACATAATTAATATTGACACCAGCCCCTTCATGTTGTATTTCAATAGGGATTATTTGTGGCAACATTTTGCCAAGGAGTACGACCTTTCAGAAATCAATATCAATATTGAATACTCAATCAACTCATGGAACAATGAGTATCACCTTAAAAGCACTAATACCATTATTGCGTCAAGCTATCTTTTTGATGCTTCTGATAACAAGGAAAAAATTCAAGCCGACTTTGTTGAACTAGTAAAAAAATATGACCCTTCTTCATTACTTCTTCTAACCAGTAACAACAAAAGGCCATACCTAGATTCAATGAAAAAAGACTTTTTAGATCTAGGTTACACCATTGACAATTCTTCCAATTCTCCTTTACTCTTTTCAAATCAGCTTACTGAAATAAATCGTTTTCGAAGAGAATTACATGGTTCATATTCAGAAGTTTCGCCTCTTAGCCGTGGTTCTTCTTGGAGAGACCCAAGCTATTATGGATTAGTAATTACAAAGCAGCAAGCAGGTTTGGCATTTGAAGCCGACAAACCAATTGAAAAGATCGACTTATTTAGCCCTCCAATTAAGGTTATTACTGAAATCAAATTAAATGACAATCAGGTTAAAGCAAGTAGGTTTTCAAAGACACCTTCAGTAATTATTGGTCCAGCAGGATGCGGCAAAAGCATTGTTATAGCCCATAAGGTGTTTAACACCATTCAAGAGCATGCGTACAGTAAATCCCTCAAAATCCTTATCACCACATTCAATAAATCCTTAGTTACTCAGCTGAATACTTGGTTGAAGGACTTACTTGATTCAAAGAAGGTGAAAGTTACATTCTTCAAGAACGTTTTTAACTATTGGTTTGAAGGCTCGGAGTTTCCAAATATCAAGATAATGCACTTTGATATTCTTCCACTAAGAATTGGTTCTGTGCCATTCTACGGATTAGTCAATGAACCTGATCACCTGCGGATTTTAGACCAACTGATTGAGAAAGTAAAGAACACTGAGAATATAACCGATGATAGGTACGACAACATTCTAAATTCAACGTTTCTGTATGAAGAATACCACAGAGTTATTTATGGCCTAGAAGTAGGTGTTAGTGGAGCTGCAGATTCATACCAGACTATTACAAGGGTTGGCCGTGGAAATGTGCCTTCAATGAAGAAAAACGGAAAGCGTAGAAGACTTGTGTTCTCGGTATTAAGTGCCTACGCTAAGCATGTATTTCATAAAAACATACCTAGTTATACGATAAGGCGTCAACGGTTCTTAAAAGAGCTTGAAAACTTCAATGATGACAAGAAATATGATTATCTGTTTATTGATGAGTTTCAAGATTGTACACAAGCAGATTTTAGGATTTTTAATTTACTACTAAAAGACCCTGACCACCTTTGTATAGCCGGTGATTTAGCACAGGCTGTTCATATTGGGAAATCTGCTAGGATACCTCGATTTGAAGACATGGCTAGAAGAAACATTCATAGACTAGAAGGGTCATATCGTCTACCAGTACGCATTAGCGAAGCTATCAAACCGATTTCAGAAGCGATTGAATTTAGCTTTAATTCGGAAGATGGTGTAAGTGTTATCACTCCGTATAAAGGCTCTCCTCCAGGTGCTAGACCAATTATTATTTACGGATCAGATTATGACAACCTTGTGTCTAAAATTCAATCCGTTTTTCACACCTACAGCATTTTTGAAATTGAGAAAGCCACAATTTTAGAGAAAGACTACAACCTTTCAAACCGCCTAAATCGGTTGGGTATTACTTCTGAAACTGATACCATTTTACGACTGAAAGGACTTGAGAAGCGTTGCATTATATGGTCTACCATGGCAATGATTGAATATGAAAGAGAAGTCTATGAGTTTGTCTACACAATTCTATCACGTACTTCAAGTATTTTGTTGATTGCTATTATGGATGGCACTCTAGAATTATATGGCCCCGTATTAGGTAAACTTAATAAGAATAGACTCATTTTTTGGGACAAGGATTCAGAACTAAAATTCAATTCAATAGCCATTAAGTCAGATTTAGAAGCAAGTATTGACCAATAAGCCTACCCAAGGCCATGTGCCTACGGTAGGTGCATTTCATTCGTTCCTCATTGCATTTACCAACCTTCAGCACCGCACAGCAAGAGAAGCCCGTTATTCCATTCCGCAAAGCTACATTCCATACCGTGCTACACTTGCTTTTTGCCAACCCACAACCCCAACGCAGGTAAAGCGGTATTCGTCAATCGCTCCATTTAGTTTCACAAAAACATATCTGCAAGGGTAAATGCACTCCCTACGGTCGCCCTTGCATATACCATTCACTACCTTTCAGTTTGCGCTCCAGTGGGTGCTCACTTCAAGTCGTTCATTTGTTTTGTTTCACACATTTCACTCAATCCTCATTCGCAGCTTTTCTATCCCCCCAAACCCCTGTTTAGGTGTTCGCTACACTCACAAGTATTTAATTGGGGGGCTATCGCTGCTTGTTGTTTTGCTCGCCTGCGGGTCGCTGCGGGCTAATCGGGCTGTCATGCTTTTTGCTTACCTCCACGGCTACAGGCGCTGCGTTTCAGTCGTTTCTTTTCAATCCACTCCTTCAACTTAGCCCCTTTCACCTCTGCTCACAAGAGCAGTTCACTCATTTCAATTCATTCCTTGTGCCTCGTCATTCCTTTCAATTCGTTCACTACACTTGCCTTTCCCGACACGGTTGCAAAAAATCACGCCAGCCCTGTGTAGTTCCTACATAGGCGTAGGTCGCCTTCACCCTAAAGGGATTCAGGCTTTTTCCTACACCACCCTTGCTCCGCTCGCAGGCGGCTCGCATGAACGGCTTCGCCTTAGTTTACCTGCGTTTCCCGCATTCCTACTCCGATTGATATTTCCGTTAAAAATTGGCAGTTGATTAAGTTGACTACTCTGATTGATGATTCAGGATAAATAACCCAGTCCAATAAAAAAAAGAGTCAGCAAATCTATGTGGGTCGTTAGCACTAGGTATTGTTTCTCAAGGTCAAGCCCTACGGGTTTTGAATAAAATCTCCACCCTTCGGGTAGTATTTGATCCAAAAACCTTGTTCACAATCCCTCCCCACATTCAACAAGAGCTTTCTCTTTTCTTTTTTTCCCTTTTTTCTTTTCTCTTTTAAAAATGTCTGTGCGAAGCGCAGCGAGCATAATTCTAATGGCTTGCTATATGAAAACACTTCTGATAAAGACACACAGACCGACAACCACCTATACAGAGCCCCATTTCTATATTCTTAATAAGGGATTGAACAGCGGTAAACCATTGAAAGCACCCTGCCCGAATTGCTTTGTTTGCCTCCTCGAAAATCCTGATTCAGTTGACCAGGTATATTGGATAGCATACGCACTTTGGAAGTCAAGACAGCTTGAAATGTTTCTTCGTGGGTCAGTGATTCCATTCATAACCATTGGGGAATACAGAAAGCATTTTCTATGGACCATAAAGGCAGCAGAAGAGAAAGAAAAACAACTCGAAAAACTCATTCAGACCTTTAAGCTCTTAGAGATTCAAGAGCAAAAAATCCATGTTTCATTAAAAATGATTGAAACCGCAAGAATGGCATTTTTTAGGGAGTTGCTTTGACCTGCATTCCCTTTTGTCATAGGCGATTAAGCAAACCGAAGCAAGAAAGAGCTAAGAAACCGAAAGAAACCACTTTGCCTAATTATTGACGTAATCTTGATGGAAAGTGACAAGGCCGTACCAAGTCCGAGTCAAGTCCAAGTAACTAATGTTTAACCCCTTAAAAATTAAAGATCATGGGTAAAATTTCACAAGGTGTCTTAGGCGGCTTCTCCGGCAAGGTCGGAAATGTCGTAGGTGGTACATGGAAAGGTATTGATTACATGAGAATCAAGCCTGCCAACGTATCAAATCCAAGAACTTCAGGTCAGGTTGACCAACGTTCTAAATTCTCAACTACTCTTAAATTCTTGCAGTCAATGACTGACTTCTTGAGAGTAGGTTTCAAGTTGTACGCAAACAAGATGACGCAGTTCAACGCTGCAATGTCTTACAACTTGAACAACGCAATCACGGGATCATATCCCAACTTCACTATTGACTACGCCAATGCGCTCGTTAGTCGTGGTGGATTAGTAGGCGCAGCAAACGCAGCTGTTAGTTCTTCAGGTGGATTGGTTGAGTTCACATGGGACGACAACACAGGCAGCGGAAACGCACAGGCAACTGACAAGGCGTTGCTAGTTGTTTACAACCCTGCAAAGGACGAATCCATTTATGATTCCGCAGGAGCTGTAAGAAGTGCCACTTCTCAGAACTTAGGAATGCCTGCAAGCTATGTAGGTGATGATGTAGAAGCTTTCATTGGTTTCTTATCAGAAGACGGTAAAGAAGTCGCTAACAGCGTTTATATCGGTTCTGTAACAGTTGCTTAATAGCAATTGGTTCTCTCTCGAAAACCGCTCTAATTCTAGGGCGGTTTTTTTATTCCCTTACCTTTGTGTTTGCACTTGTTTAGCGGTTAATTAGCTCTATTTCAGGACTTTTTGTTACTGATTTGTACCTAGAAGCACATAACTAACTGATAATCAATAGTGCTTTAGATATTGTATTGGGAAGTGATTTAAGCTCAACTCATGTAGTAAATTCTTATATTAGTCACTGCCTTTTGGCTGGCTGATAGATAAATGAAGGATAGAGGATGCGCCTTTGGCGGAGAGGGTTATGAATTTGATTAAAAAGAACAAATGTCTACAAAGTTTTTTACTAATGAAAAGGACAATAGTCTACTTAAAAAGTTTGAAGGAGCATTTAAGCATATCCCGAATATCGATATGTTCGATGCTATGGTGGGCTATTTTCGGGCATCTGGTTATTTCAGCATTCGCCCTTTCATACACAAAGTTCCGAAAGTCAGAATCCTTGTAGGGATCAATGTTGACACCCTCATTGAAAAGTATCAGTCAATAGGCCAGCAATACCTGCGAGACCCACAGGACACCAAGGACGAATTTATCAAACATATCAAAGATGATATTCAAGAGGCTGAATATGATCAAAAGGTAGAAGAAGGCATTTTCCAGTTTCTCAAGGACATTGTTGATGGTAAGATCGAAGTAAAGGCTCATCCAGACCGAAAACTTCACGCTAAAATCTACATTTTCAGACCGAATGAGTTTAATGAATATACTCCCGCAAGTGTTATTACAGGCTCATCCAATTTAACTGATGCAGGTCTGGGTACTACTGATTCGTCAAATTATGAGTTCAATGTGGAGCTTAGAGATCATGCTGATGTACAGTTCGCAACAGATGAGTTTCAGCGTTTATGGGAGCAGGCTATAGATATATTGCCGGTTGATCTACAGAAGATCAAAAACGAAACTTATCTAAATGACAACTTCACTCCTTATGAGCTCTACATCAAATTACTGATCGAGTACTTTGGCAAAAGGGTTGACTATGACCCTGCAAACATTGATCTCTTATTACCAGACAATTTCAGAAGACTTACTTATCAGGCAGAGGCAGCTATTGAAGGTTACGAAAAATTGCTCCGGTACAATGGATTTTTTCTCGCTGATGTAGTGGGGCTTGGTAAAACAGTAATTGGTGCTATTATCACCAAGAAATTCATTTATGAAAATGGCTACCATACTAAAGTACTGATAGTCTTTCCTCCAGCACTGGAAGACAACTGGAAACGTACCATTCGAGATTTTCATATTTACAACAATTGTTATTTCATAACAACAGGTAGTCTGCATAAGATACTTGACGATAAAACTGCCGATTATCCCAATGCGGATGAATACGATCTGATCATCATTGATGAAGCTCACAAGTTCAGAAATGACACTTCTCAGATGTATGAGAAGTTGCAGACGATAACCAAAACTGACAGACGAATACCTGGTGAAGATGGTGACAGAAGAAAAAAAGTAATGCTTCTTACTGCTACCCCATTAAATAACCAACCTGCGGATATAGAAAACCAGGTTTATCTATTCCAGGATAAAAGGAACGCCAATCTACCGAAGGTAAAAGACTTGCAATCATTCTTTAAACCTCTCAAGGATCGATACAAGGACTTGAAGCGAGAAGACCGGTTGGATGTAAAAAAGGTGAAGAAGATATTTGACGAGATCAGAGACAAGGTTATTGAACCACTCGTAATCCGCCGAACCAGAACAGACATTCTTAATAACAAAGAATATGTCAAAGACATCAAAGAACAAGGGATTGTCTTTCCTAACATCAATCCACCAAACGCAGTGTATTATGAGTTTGATGACGAACTGAGTAAGCTATTTGATTTGACGGTAACGTACATTACCAGTTTAGATGAAAAAGGCCGTGAAGCTAGTGGTCTGGATTACTATCGCTATCGAGCTATCGAATTTTTGTTACCTGAGCATCAGGCAAAGTATGGTGACGTGAAATCAATTTCGGGCAGGTTGGCAGCAATCATGAAAACCCTACTCGTCAAGCGACTAGAAAGTAGTTTCCACGCATTTAAAATGTCACTTCATCGCTTGCAAAAGAATACGCAGCACATGATAGACATGTTTGAAAATGACAAGGTCTACATTGCTCCAGACGTAGATGTCAATAAATACCTGGATGAAGGTAAAGAAGAAGAACTGGAAGAAAAGATCAATGAAAGAGCTGGCAACAATCAGACTTACAAAGCCTCAGACTTCCATGATGGTTTTGTTGATAACCTGAAGAAAGACAAAGCAATTATTGATCAGCTTGTTTCAAATTGGGGCAAGGTATCCTATGACCCTAAGATTGAAAGGTTCATGAATGACTTGAAAAAGACCTTTTTAAAGAAGAAAAACAACCATTCTGGTAAATTGGTTATTTTCTCAGAGTCTAAAGAAACTATTGAATACATCGAAGATCACTTGGAAGCTGCCGGTTTTAATAAATCACTGGCAATCAGTGCTGATAACAGAAAGGATAAAGAACGAACAATTCGAGAAAACTTTGATGCCAATCTGGAAAAAAAAGAATGGAAGAAACAATATGATTTTATACTGACTACAGAAGTACTGGCAGAAGGTATCAACCTTCACCGATCCAATGTGATCATCAACTATGATGTGCCATGGAATGCAACCAGACTTATGCAGCGGATTGGACGTGTAAACCGTATCGGTACCGAAGCATCAGAAATCAATATTTATAACTTCTACCCTACAGATAAGTCTGATAACCATATCAAGCTCACTAACAATGCATTGAAAAAGCTACAAGCTTTCCATACCGCATTTGGTGAAGACAGTCAGATTTACTCACAACTGGAAGAAATAGGCGAAGCTGGGCTCTATGGATCTCAACTCAAAGAAGAAGTCAGCGAAACGTTGCTCTATTTGCAGGAACTACGTGATTTCAAAAAGAACAACCTTCAGTGGTTCAATAAAATCAAACTCATTCCAAAAAAAGCACGGATAGGTAGAAAGCTCGAAAATGTAACCAATACCCACGAAAAGCTACCTGAAGCCACTATATCATATATCAAGTCAGAAAACCATCCGGGAGTATTCTACCTCACAGATGCCAGCAATGTAAACCACGAACTGAACTTTGTGGAAGCTGCCCGAATATTCAAAACATCAGAATCGGAAGAAGGTATCAAAATCACAGAGACACATCACCAGCAAGTAAGTAGCGCAGTAGATCACTTCAAAAGGACGTTCAAAGCTGAGACTACCAAAAAGGTAGTTAAGGGAGATTTGTCACCAGCTGAGAAAAGAATCATTCCTAAACTGGAATTTTACAAAGACTTTGCTAAAGATGAGTTCATGAAAAAGATTATGGCCCGTACCATAGAAGAAGTGAAAAACGGATCACATAGAATGCTTCCAAATGAATTGGACAAGTTCTTTAAACAATCTAAAAAAGAGAAAATCAATGACCCTGCCGTAGTACTTTCATCTATGTACGATCAGGTATTGAAAAAATTCAACTTCCAAACAGATGGTACAGAATCCGCAATAGCCGATATACACCAGCAAGCGATCAGGGCGTTTAGCAAGCCTCATATTGTGATTTCTGAAACATTCTCCTCATTGTCTGTATTAGGATTGAAGGATTAAGAGATTTTTAGAATTATGAAAGAGAAAATTGAAGATGATCTGACTTATAAAATCATTGGTTGCGCCATGAAAGTACACGGGATATTAGGAAATGGATTTCAAGAAGTGATTTATCAAAGGGCTTTGGCTATCGAGCTTGAAAAAGCTGGTCTGGGATATGAGAGGGAAAAAGAACAAACTATTTTTTATGAAGGAATAGACATTGGAACGAGAAGGGCAGATTTTATCATAGAAAATCATGTACTCGTAGAACTCAAAGCAGTCATAAAAATGGAAGACGTTCACTTAGCTCAAGGCTTGAATTATCTGGTAGCCTATAATTTTGACAAAGGCTTGCTTATCAATTTTGGAAGTAAAAGCCTGGAAGTTAAAAGACTACTAAACCCCAGGAAACAGATCTCATCCTCCAATCAAATAATCCGCTAATCCAGATGCTCACTATTTTAACACAACCATACGACAGAAAAACATTTATCAACGGTATCATCCTTCCCGTCTGGCAGGGAAAAGTGGACAGTCTGGTCATATATGATGATAGCCGGGCAGAAGAAATAGCACTCACAGATGGAGAAGAAGCCATTGCTCAAAGTGTCATCAAATACGGTGAAATCATCACCTCTGACAAGAAAACCATAGACCTCTTTGAGGTAACGCTGCAAGACAGCAAAGTAATAGAGCGAAACAAAGTATCGGTTGGCAACATTGTGAAGAAGCACATCATTGGCAACAATGCTGTCTTTGCGAGCTTTGCCTATGCTGATGCCAAAAGTCGAAACTGGCGTTTCTCCTTTATTGCATTCGACAGTCAGTTTGAAGACGGTGATATAGTACAGATAGAAACCAACCCCAAGAGATATACTTACGTTCTTGGCCCTGGTGAATCTTGCCGTACGGCGGCAGATCGTTTCATCTCTTTAGCAGCCAAATCCAGCATAGAGCTATCTCACATCAAAGAAGCATTTAGTGTAGAGAAGATTTCCAAAGACTTCTTCAATGACTACCGGGAGCACTACCAAAACTTCTGTGAGTACCTGACCGGTAAACGAATGGTCACCGAAAAGGGCAAGCAGGTAGAAAAGCAAACAGGTACAGCCTCTCCATTCCTGGCATCCGCTTTCGGTGGTAATGAAAAGTTTGCCCGTGATTTTGCCAAAAAACTCATGGGGCGTGTAGTCTTTCTGTACTTCATCCAAAAGAAAGGCTGGATGGGAGCTTCTACTTTGGCTTATGAAGATGGCAACATCAACTTCATGCAGGATTTCTTCATCGCCAGTGGCAAAGGACAAGACTTTTACCCCAAGTACCTCAGCAAACTCTTTTTTGATACGCTCAATAATCCAGACCGCAAAGAAGACAGCTTCACCATGCCAGACGGCAGCAAAGTGAAAATCCCTTATCTCAACGGTGGGCTCTTTGAGCAGGAGTCAGATGCCTATGCAGACATTACCTTCCCTCCAGCATTGTTTAAAGACCTCTTTGAGCTATTTAACCAATACAACTTCACCATCCATGAAGACAGCCCTGAAGACCACACGGTAGCTGTAGACCCGGAGATGCTCGGCCACATCTTCGAAAACCTACTGGAAGACAACAAAGACAAGGGCGCTTTCTACACACCCAAGCAGATCGTGCATTACATGACGCAGGAAAGCCTCATGGAATACCTGCTAACCCACTTGCCCAAGCTTACTAGAAATGACCTGGAGCCATTCATCAAGGACAAGGTAAGCAATGACCTGAAACCAGACCAGCTTAAGGAAATAGGCCAACTACTGGACAAAGTAAAAATCTGTGACCCGGCCATTGGCTCAGGAGCGTTCCCAATGGGACTACTACAGGAGATATTTTCTCTCAAAGAACTCATTGCCTTTGAGACCGGACAGAATTGGAACCCTGTCACAGCCAAAGAAAGCATCATAGAAAACTCCATCTACGGGGTGGATATAGAAAAGGGAGCAGTGGACATAGCCCGCTTGCGCTTCTGGCTCTCGCTAGTGGTAGATGAGCTTACTCCCAAGCCCCTGCCCAACCTGGACTACAAGATCATGCAGGGCAATAGCTTGCTGGAAAGCTATGAAGGTATAGATCTGAGTAAGGTAGCAGACCAGCCGGAATTAGAAGTCCGAGTAATAGAGCCAGATAAGAATCTATTTGGTGATTATATAAATCCACAAATGGACATCACCAGATACAAGAAAGAGATTGCCGAAGAAATCGAATCATTGATTCACCAATACTTTAATTGCACTTCTCCAACTGAAAAATTAGAAATAAAACGAAAAGTAAACCAGAAAGTAAAAGATCATATTGACTATAATCTAGAAGAAAGGCAACACAGTATTGAGGGGGAACTCAGGCATATTGGTAAGTATGAAAACTTAAGTAAGTCCAATCAAAAGAAATATAATAATTGGAAATCTGAACTGGCTAAAATAGAAAAACTGAGAGAGCGTTTGGATGATCAAATGTTAAAGAAGGAAAAGAATTATTTCCTATGGCACTTATACTTCAAAGAGGTATTTGATCAAGGAGGTTTCGATATTGTGATTGGAAATCCACCTTATGTGCAACTGCAAAAAATGGGGAAAGAGGCGGATTTGATTAAAGCATCCAATTTCGATACCTTCAATCGAACAGGAGACATCTATTGCATTTTCTTTGAATTAGGCAATAAGCTACTAAAGGAGGCAAAAGGTAATCTCATATACATTACTAGCAACTCCTGGTTGCGAGCAAACTACGGAAAGATATTGAGGCGATATTTCATTGATGAGACTTCTCCACTATGTCTTATCGACTTATCAGATTCCGACATATTTGAAACGGCAACAGTTAGAACGGCAATTTTTCAATTCAAAAGAACTAAATCCAATCGTGTACTCAATGCATTGAGAATAACCAGAAAGAAAAATGTCTCATTAGATCAGTTCGATGTGTATGTGGGTCAAAACTTAGTAGATATTCAAAACCTTAATGACAATGCATGGACAATAACGGACAAACAATCACAGCTAATTATTGATAAGATCAGGGGTAAAGGAAAAGTCCTTGATGAATGGGGTGTAGAAATATATCGGGGTATCATAACTGGTTTAAATGAAGCTTTTTGGATAAATGGGGAGACAAGAAAAAGCATCATTGAGCAATCACCGAAAGAAGCATCTATCATCAAGCCAATGTTGAGAGGTAGGGATGTAGAACGCTATTCATTCCAACACGAAAATTGGTGGCTCATTGGAACTTTCCCTAGTCTAAAGGTCGATATTGAAAAATACCCTTTTATTAAAGAGCATTTGAGCAAATTTGGTGTCAGAAATCTATCTCAAACCGGTGAGAAATGGATGAACGAAGAAGGTGAAGCAGTTTCTTCCAGGAAAAAAACTTCAGGGAAATGGTTTGAAACTCAAGACAGTATTCAATATTGGCAAAACTTTGAGGCACCAAAAATCATCTATGCAAACATGTCTACAAATTTATGCTTTGCTTACGATGATAATTCATTTTACACTAATCAGAAGTGTTTCATTCTGACCGGAGAAAAGCTAAAATATCTACTGGCCATTTTGAACTCTAAACTTTTTAAGTTCTGCTTTGAAGAGGAGTTTCCAGAGGTACAGGGAAATGCAAGAGAGATCAATAAAGTAGTGTTTAAAACTCTTCCCATTTTGTATCCTAGTACCAATCAAGAAGTAATATTTGAACCACGAGTCAATCAAATCCTATCCGACAAATCCGAAGGAAAGAACACCAGTTCCCTCGAACAAGAAATAGACACGATGGTCTTCAAGCTCTATGAGCTTACCTACCAAGAAGTATTGGAGGTACTCCACTCCACCGATCCGGATGGGGAGTTTTGGATGAGCCGTGAGGAGTATGAAGGGTATAAGCTGGATTGATGACTAAAAGAACCGCCTAATGAAAAAAGATAAAAAAGAAGAACTAATCAGTGCGCATGACATCTATGAAACGCTTTGGAGATGTCGTGATTTTGAAATCAACCACCTTTGGCAGAGAGCTGTATTTCTTACTGCCTTTTTAGTCTTGTGTTTCACAGGCTATGGCTCAGCCTTATCCAAGCTCGCTGATAGTTATAAGGATCATAATGATACGCTTTTCATCTCTGTAAATATTGTGTGCTTCGTACTGAGTCTGCTAGGCATTACTTTCTCTATCATGTGGATCAAAATGGGCAAAGGTTCTAAAGCATGGTATGAGGTTTACGAAAGTGCAATCGGTGCAATAGAACGGCACAAAGATTATGCAACGAAAGAAGCTCGTAAAATTGGAGGGTTCTCCTATAATCGACTCGAAGGGTATAGAGATATTAAGCTGGCAAATAGCATCTTCTCTGGAAGAGCTGGTGAGTTTTCACCCTCTCGCATCAATATTGGCATTGGTCAGGTCTTTTTGATAGTTTGGTTGGTTATTGGCGTTTCTCACACCCTAATGACAGCCTTTAGGGTTCATAATCTATACACTGATTCGTTCTATGATACGCTAATTGGCATTTCTGGAATTATTCTTCTGGTAGTGACAACACTGATTATTGGAAGTGCCAAGCTATTTAAGAGTGAAGCAATAGATTGGTTCAGAACTTACCGTAAACCTGATTAGGAATGGCTGCAGGTTATTATGGATTAATAATCACTATATAGTGAATAATTAATCCATTAAATATACATATATAACTATATAGTGAAAATAAATAAAATACATATCTTTGCAGGACGTTAATAAAAAGAAAGAAGTAGAATCTTTCCTCAAAAGCTTCAAAGAGAAGAAAAAGATATGGGGAGTCTTTTTCAAAGATGACAGGGGCAAGAATTTCAACACATTGACCGCTCTGGATATACGGCCTGTAGATAGAGAACAGGTACTGGATGAACTGGTCGCTGATGATTACAGCGAAGGACCAAAGCCAGAAGATTGGTACGGTAGCAAGGAAATGTGGGTTTTTGGAAAACAAATAAAAGGAGAAGAGATCTACATCAAGATTACATTAGGTGCCGAGAGTGCAAAGACCATTTGCATTTCATTTCACATTGCCGAGCATCCAATGTCTTACCCTTTAAAAAATTTAGAGAGATGAATAGCCCGATTACAGGAAAAGAAATGAAGCTCAGCTACGAATGGAGAACTGTACCATTTCGTAAAGAGCAGTTTGATATTCCATATCAATTTTATCTGTGTGAAGATAGCGGAGAGCAGTTTACTACTACCGAACTGGATGAATTAAACATGCGCAGGGTTTATAATCAGTTTAGGGCAAAGCACCATATCCCCCTCGCGGAGGAGATACGGTCCATCAGGCAACAGTACGACGTATCTGCATCCAGGATGGGTGAGATATTGGGCTTTGGCCCTAATACCTACGGGCAGTACGAGAAGGGAGATTTACCCTCCTTGGCCAATGCCAAACTACTCAAGATGGCGGGTGACCCTGAGAAATTCCTTGACCTTGCCAAAGACTGGGAAACCAGTGCTGAAAAACCGAAGGCTGATTTATTGAAAAGAGTACAAAGGCTCATCGATCAGCAAAACCCATTCTTCCTTAATCTGGAGGGTTACCTCATGGGCGGCCATGAAACGGATGAGTTTACTGGTTTTAAGGCGCCTGATTATGAGAAGTTTACCGAAATGATTGTGTTTTTTGCCCAGGAGGTACCCTGTTACAAGACCAAAATGAACAAGCTGCTTTTTTATGCCGATTTCTTGCTGTTTAGGCAGCAGGGACATGCGATGAGCGGTGCGCGCTACAGGGCTATCCCCTACGGCCCTGTCCCCAATAGCTTCGAATCGATCTTTGAGAGTCTTGCTAAAGAAGATGTCATTGACATTCGGTATCAGGAATTGCCAGAGGGTGGGCAAAAGCAGTATCTGGAAGGAAGAAAAGATCGAGCATTCAGGAAAGAGCGCTTTTCTGAGCATGAATTGGCCACACTGGATAAAGTAAAGCTAAGATTTAAGGATACAAAACCTTTTGAAATAGTAGAAATCAGTCATCAGGAAAAGGGCTGGATTGAAAACGAACCAACTCATTCGTTTATTAGTTACCATTATGCTTTGGATTTGAAGGCGTTATGAAAAACTTATTGTAGGGCTGGTGGCAATGTATTCCACCGATCTCAGTGGGAAGTATTGCCAGGTAGGTTTGTACGAACAAGTCAGCAGCATATCAAAAGGTTAAATCCCAACTTCACTATCGTTGATGAAAATGCCATAGGGAAAATTGGAGTATTTCAGGAAACCCTAAGTAGAATACGAGGTAAACCAGGAGGCAGGATTCAGATAACACTATCTTTTCATTTCAGGTATTTTCTACTTACAACATTGTAAAAAAGGGCCTGTCTAAATCGCCGTTTTTATCACCTTAAATACCTAAGTTTAAACCATCAAATAAAAATACAATCCTCTATGGTTAGGCAACTTATTATCATTACCTCATTCTTCTTTTCCTTCGGAGCGTCTTTTGGGCAAATCTCCGATACAACAAAACTCCATGCGCACAACGACTATGAACACAATGTTCCTTTTTGGGAGGCGTTTTCCCATGGGTTTGCCTCTATTGAGGCAGATGTGCTGCTGATAGATGATAGGCTATATGTGGCCCACGAAAAAGAAACCATTAAGCAGGAAAGAACCCTCGAAACACTGTACTTCCAGCCTATTGAGCAGGCTTTTAAACTCAACCTGTGGAACGACAGGCATGTACAGCTTTTGATAGATGTGAAAACGGAAGCGTATGCTACCCTCGATAAGGTTGTAGCCACGGTAACCAGGCACCCTGCCATTATCAAAGCGGTCAGTGATGGACAGCTTTCTTTGGTGGTTTCAGGAAACCGTCCTAAAGCATCCGAATACCATAAGTACCCTTCCTACATTCAATTTGACTACCAGAACCTGGAAAACCCCGGGCCTACGGCGTTGGAAAAAATTGCCATGGTAAGCCTGAGTTTCAGGTCATATTCGGAATGGAATGGTAAGGGCCGCCTGATAGATGAAGACCTTGAAAAAGTAAAAGCTGTTATAGACAAAGCGCACGCACTCCAAAAACCGTTTCGTTTTTGGGCCACCCCAGATTCTAAAACCTCATGGAAGGCTTTTTCAGATTTGGGTGTAGATTATGTCAATACAGACCAGCTGGCCAAATGCGCAGCATACGTGGGATTGCTTGATCAACAGGTCTATAGCACAGAGACAAAACACGATGTGTACCAACCAAGCTTCAAAGTGGATGGTAAATCTAAAAAAGTTAAAAACATCATTCTGTTAATAGGTGATGGCATGGGGCTTGGACAGCTATCGTCCGGCATGTTTGCCAATCACAACGAGCTTACTTTAACGCAACTCAGGCATATTGGCCTAAGTAAAACCCAGTCTGTCGATGATTTTACCACCGACTCTGCGGCTGGAGGTACCGCTATGGCTACAGGTACTAAGACAAAAAACCGATACATAGGCCTTGACCCGAAGGGAAATAAACTGACCAATCTCCCGGAATATGTTGCCCCATTGGGTTTCGTATCCGGTATAGTAACCACCGATCACCTGACGGGGGCCACACCATCCTCCTTTTATGCCCACCAGTTGGATAGGGGTATGACCGAAGCGATAGCCAATGATTTGAAAAACAGCCCATTATCACTGGTGATAGGTGCCGGTGGATCTAGCTTTGATGGCACAGATATTATGGATGTAGCCGGTTTCAATAAGGTAGATGAGTTAGTAGATGTAGCGGGAGCTAATCAGGAAAAAGTAGCCCATTTCGCTTCATCTGGAGGGCTAAAAAGCAAACCTGATGGAAGGGGCAACTACCTGCCAGAGACTGTTAAAGCAGCTACAACATATTTGTCATCTAAAAAGGCGCCATTTTTCCTCATGGTAGAAGGTGCTTTCATCGACTCGGGTGGACATGCTAATCGTACAGATATGGTAGTAGAGGAAATGCTGGATTTTGACCTGGCCGTAGAACAGGCATTACGTTTTGCAGATGCCAATGGCGAGACGCTGGTCATAGTAACGGCAGATCATGAAACGGGAGGGCTTTCACTGCCCCAGGGTCGGTTGGGCAATCGTGAAGTGGAGGGACAATTTCACACCCACGACCATACGGGCATTATGGTGCCAGTATTTGCCTACGGGCCACATGCACAGGATTTTTCAGGCGTGTACGAAAACACTGAAATCAATACTAAAATCAAGGCGGTTATTGGTAAATATTATAGGTAATGCATTTGCAATATCTCAAAGGAAAGGAAGCATTGGTGTGGGTTCTTGCCATTTTGTTAGGTACAGGCTCCTATGCACAACCGATCCAGGTGCCGCAAATGCTGGAAGAGGAACCTGCGCCGGGGAAACGGGTAAAGGTTATAGCCCCGGAATACAAGGAGAGCGATGTTTATCATTCACTCTATCTTCCTGAAAACCATACAAAAGGGAGGCTTTATCCTGTCATTGTTGAATATACTGGGAATAAATGGGAGCCCACCGGTTCTACAGGGGAGGCACGAGATGCCATTTTGGGTTTTGTCCCAGCCAGGGAATTAGGTGCCATCTGGGTAGTGATGCCCTATATCAAAGACAATCAATCCATTCTGAACTGGTGGGGCGATGAACATCAGACAATTGAGTACGCACTGAAAAACATCAGGAGGATTTGTGAAGACTATGGCGGTAACCCCGCCGAAATATTCATTTGCGGGTTTTCACGAGGTGCGATTGGGGTCAATTACCTGGGGTTGCACAACGATGAAGTAGCTGATGCCTGGTTGGGCTTTTTTTCCCACGATCACTACGATGGGGAAAGGCACTGGGGTGACTACTGGAGCCCATCATTGGATAGGTACAGGGCAGCTGCCAAGGTGAGAATGGGGCGGTTGAACGGAAGGGCAGCTTTCATATCCAATAATTCTGATGGAAAGAGTACTGTAAGAAAGTATATAGAAGGCCAGCATCTGGATAAATTTGGAGAGGTTGCATTCAATGACTTTTTGGTTCAATCAATAATTGAGGATATTCCCAATAAATATGTACCGCATGCGCATACAGACAAATGGATGCTTTGGGATTCCCACTACAAAAACAAAGTAATTTCCTGGTTTAGAGAGGTCATCAAGAATAAACCTGGTACATATTCTGTTTCAGGAACAGTGAGGGATGTCCAGGGCAAACCCATTGAGGGGGCGGTGATAGAAAGCGGACGTACTCACTTCACAACAACAGACAAACAAGGGAGGTATAAACTTGAGGGCCTTATTCGGGGAAATCGACATATAATAATCAATCCGGATATGGGCTTAACCAAAGCAAACCCTTCGCACCAATTGGATTTGCAGTCGGATGTGTCAGGTATAGACTTTATCGTGAGGTAACCACACCTACTCGAAACAGCGTTTGGCATTTGTTCGAAAAGTTATGATAATTACACTTGTAATACATTATAGATGAATATTTCCGTTTATTTGCCGGATAACCTGAAGAGTCGTTTGGATTCCTATGTTAAGAAAAGAGGGATGACCACAAGTGGTGCTATCCAAAAAGCAGTTGAATTGCTGCTCAAGAATGAGTCCAATAAGAAATGGGGAGATTGGATTAATCAATTAGAGCCAGATAATCAATTTCCCAGTATTGAGGATATTAGGATGGATTTAAATCCTTCTAAAGAGGATATCTTTTAGTATGGACTATTTATTAGATTTGTGCATTTATTGTAAGCTTCCAATAATTAAGACAGATGCAAGTTGAGTTTCAAATTCGAATTTAAACTTCAAAGCACAACACTCTTACTATACTTATTCCTATACTCTACAGGGGTCAGTCCTGTGATTTTCTTGAAAACCGTTCGGAATGCCTTGGTGTCTGTATAGCCTACATCGAACATTACCTCGGTGATGTTTTTCCTGCTTGATTCAAAGCTGCGTTTGGCGGCTTCAATTTTTACCCGCTGGCTGTACTCCACCACTGTGTTGTTGGTGGCTTGCTTAAACCTGCGCTCAAAACTTCTGCGGCTGAGCGCTACCATATCGGCCAGGTCATCTACCGTGATTTTTTTGGCGTAATTAGCCTCTATGTGTTCCTGCACTTTTTTCACCTCATCATCATTGTGGTCTTTTTGTCCACGAAACATCATAAAGGCCGACTGGCTCTCACGGTCTATGTCGATGGCAAAATATTTGGAAGCCAAAATGGCCGTGTCCCTGTTTGTATATTTTTCAAGCAGGTACAATAGCAGGTTGAAATACGAATTGGCCCCACCGCTGGAGTATATTCCTTCTTCTTCGGTGATGATGCTACCATCTTGAACCTCCACATCAGGATATGTCTGCTGAAACTCCTGGTAATATGCCCAGTGTGTCGAGCACTTTTTGCCATTGAGCAGGCCTGTGGAAGCCAACAAAAAAGCCCCCACACAAAGAGATGCTACTTCTGCACCCAGCTCATGCTGTCGAACGATCCAGGGAATGAGCTCTTGGTTTTGGGCTACAGCAGCCTTCATGTCTCCAAAGAGTGCTGGGATAATGACAAGGTTGGAAGGTGGTGAGTCGGTCAACAGCCTGTCGGTGCGCATGGAACAGTAGCCATCATGAACACTCACTTCCCTGGTGGCCCCCACCAGTTCTACCTGAAACAAGGGCTCCCTGCCGGAAGCCTGTAGAAATTGGTTGGCAGCAGTGAAAACGTAACGGGGGTTGGATACCGCTTCAGCCACGGCTGATACCGGCACGAGGATAGAAATGGTCATCATCAGGCTAAAGTACAGGTTTTTTATGTCGGAATCAACCCTTCTAATAGTCGCTTTTGCACCGCAGAATATTGATTATTCCTGTCCAAATTTGTATTGTAATAATTGAAACAAACCATAAAACTATGAAACAGATAACAGTAAAAAGCAAAGTAAATACGCCGGTCGCTAAAGTATGGGACTTGTGGACCGGCCCTGAGCACATTGTAATATGGAATACCGCTTCTGAAGACTGGCATACACCACATGCCGAAAATGACCTTAGGGTAGGCGGGCAGTTCCTTTCCAGAATGGAAGCCAAAGACGGCAGCTTTGGGTTTGATTTTAAAGGTATATACGATGAAGTGGTAGAGCACAGGCGTATCGCTTACACCATGGAAGATGGCCGTAAAGCAGTAGTGGACTTTGAAGAAAACAATGGGAAAACTGAGGTCATTACGACTTTTGATCCCGAAGCGGAAAACCCGGAGGAGATGCAGCGGGACGGCTGGCAGGCCATTATGGATAGTTTTAAGCGCTATGCGGAAAGCAAATAGATGACGGAGTATGGATTGCAAAGATTACTGGTTGTGTAAATGATCCGGATGGCCGCATATCTCAGTTTTAATGGCAACTGCAAAGAGGCTATGGTTTTCTATCAGCATTGCATAGGTGGTGAACTCACATACCAGATGGTGGGGGCATCACCTGATTCGGGCAATTTGCCCAGGCAAATGAAAGACTGTGTACTGGAGGCGACCCTTTCCAAAGAAAATGTCCTGCTGAAAGGGACAGATTTGGTCGATGATATGGTGGCCCGGGGAAATTCAATGACCATATTGATTGAATGTCGTGATCAGGATGAAATGAAATCTTACTTTAAGAACCTCGCTGTTGGTGGTCGGGAAATTCTGCCGCCTGCAGCTGGTTTTTTTGGGGGACTGCACGCCATGCTCACCGATCGGTTTGGTTTTCAATGGCTCTTGCGTAGCACATAAGTGAACACATTCCTTTAATCCGGTATTTAATATTTAGGGCAAGCCAATGGCAAAAAGGCCATAGCCAGAGTTTGATCGGACACATTGATTTTTTTTTAAACTAAAAACATACATACAATGAGTACCTTAAAAAATCAAAAGATCACACCATTTCTGTGGTTTGATCACCATGCGGAGGAAGCTATTAATTTCTATGTTTCCATATTTCCCAATTCGGAAGTCAAAAAATTGAAAAAGTGGCCTGAAGGAGGACCGTTCCCCGCTGAAACGGTTCAGATGGCCATATTTGTATTGGATGGGTTGAATTTTCACGCATTCGATGCGGGTCCTCAATTTAAGTTCACCGAAGCGATCTCCTTGTTTGTAACATGCAAGGACCAGCAGGAAGTTGACCATTATTGGGAAAAGCTGACTGATAGTGGTGAAGAGTCGATGTGTGGATGGCTAAAGGATAAATTTGGGGTGTCATGGCAAATTGTACCTAAGTTTGTAGCCGACAAAGCCGCCAATGGGGAGCCGTCCCGTACCGCCAATATGATGCAGGCGCTTGGCCAAATGCGCAAACTGGACATAGCTGAGTTGGAAAGGGCTTACAATCAATAGTAAAGTCTAAATGCTAGATCTTTCAACCAACATAGTGGGTTGCCTGATAAAAAAGCAACCATATATAAACACTGCGAGCAGTGAACTCAATGCCAATAACCAGGCAAATTAAATGGGTGATCGCTTCGTACCGTCCTCTCAGTGCCAAATTTAGCCCGAAGAGGTCTCTCACGACATTGAGTGCCCAGGTTACAAACATTATATTTAAGCTAAGAATCGCATGACTAAAATTGTAGTAACGCCAGACTGTAACAACGCACCAAAGAAACAATTGCTGAAAGACTTCAACATTGCTTTTGCCACAGGGGATGTTACAACACTTGAGGGAATGGTATCTGAAGGTATTTTATGGACCATTCATGGCGACAAAAAAGTTGTGGGCAAGGCGAGCTTTGTAGAAGAGATAAATATCATGAAGCAGTACGTTGCAGACGAATTGATCATCCATACCATTATTACTCACGGAGCAGAGGCCGCAGTAAATGGAATAATAAAAATGGGAGGAGATACCTATGCATTTTGTGATATTTATCATTTTAAAAGCGCAGGAAGTAGCATAATCAAAGCGTTGGATTCCTATGTGGTGAAATCATAGGTGTCTCTCAAAAAAAATAGTTATTGGCAAGACCATTTGCAGTATCTTTCTACCTGATTGCGAAGATGGCCTGGAAAAGGACAATGGAAATTAAAACAGTTGTAAAAAATGAATCCCTTTCAAACAGAAATCACTAAAGATTCAAAAAACAAAAAGCTCCACGTTACCAGGATGTTCAAAGCTCCGGTGGATGTTGTCTGGAGGGCCTGGACGGACGCGGATCTGCTTGGAAAATGGTGGGCACCTAGGCCCTATTGTGCAGTTACCAAATCTATGGACTTCAGGGAAGGTGGCCGGTGGCTCTATTATATGCTAAGCCCAGAAGGGGAAAAGCACTGGTGCCTACTGGACTATTCGAAAATCTCCTTTCAAGAATACTATATGGGCAAGGATGCGTTTTGTGACGACAAAGGAAACGCCAATCCCGACCACCCAAGTATGCGTTGGAAAAACACATTCCAAGACGAAGGTAAAAATACCCGGGTACGGGTGGAAATAAGCTTTGACAGAGAAGAAGATATGGATAAAATTATAGACATGGGGTTCAAGGAAGGGTTTACCGCTGCTCATGGCAATCTGGACGAGTTGCTGAAGCAATTGAGTTCCTAAAAAGGTGAATGTGTGACCAAATGGCATACTTTTTAAAACTGAGGGCAAAGGCTGGAGGCCGGCTTGCGGGGAAGTGCAAACTTGAAATTCTAAAATAGATTGAGTAAAATGTGGTTGGTAACATTACGGATAGAAAATGATCACCATTGACCAATTAAGAAAACTGGCCCTTTCATTTCCTGAAGCCACAGAAGAGCCTCATTTTGAGAAACAATCATTCAGGGTAAAGAAAAAGATTTTTGCCACATACGATGACAGCCATAACAGGGCTACCCTCAAATTGCCAGAGCAGGATCAGGATATATACTGTCTGGCTGATCCCACCACTATCTATAGCGTGGACAACAAATGGGGTAAGCAGGGTTGGACATTTGTAGATATGGACCATGTCAGTTTGGGTTTGTTTGAAGATGCACTGGCCTCAGCCTACTGTTGTGTAGCTCCCAAAAAATTGGCGCGGCTGGTGATATCGGACGATCGACCTGAAACCTGACCATGATAGGCTGAGTCTTAAAGATTGAGCAGTGGGTTTTATTTAGTTCTGAAAAGTACTTTAACAGTTTCGATAAAGTACTAATTTCGCACCTGATCATGAATTTCAAAACCCCCATTTCCCGTCTGCGCCTGTTGGCCATTTTAGAAGGTGTTAGCTTTCTATTGTTTGGTGTCACAATGCCACTTAAATATTGGTTTGATATGCCAGCACCTAATTTCTACGTTGGCATGACACACGGATGGCTATTTATCGCCTACGTTGGTTTTTGTCTTCAAAACATTTATCTGCACAAGTGGGGTGCGAAAACATCCATGATTTCGCTGGCCGCCTCACTGGTACCATTTGGTACTTTCTACACAGATGCCAAAATATTCAAACCAACCCAGGAAGGTAAACTTCAGGGGTGATTTGATGCCTATCCGATAGGGGTTGCAGGGCTCATTAGATGAACTCACTTGGTTTTTGGCTATGAATGCAAATTGCCAATCATTGTATAGACTCTGTAGGACATAATCTATACCTAGTGTAAAGATTGGTTGTTTGCCGAACTATTTTTTTGGTTTCCGTCATAAGTCCATTCGAACGGTTTGGCCCTTTCTTTGTTGTAGGTATCGACATATTGGATTATCTGGTTTGCCATTTGTTCTTTGCTATGCCATACAGCCCCTTTTAACACGTCCTTGGACAATATATTGAACCATATCTCGATTTGGTTTAGCCATGACGAGTAAGTTGGGGTAAAATGGATTGTCAACCTCTTTTTTGAACCCACCCACTCTTT
>JAVKDJ010000044.1:0-10597 GCA_040222275.1 Cyclobacteriaceae bacterium | reverse complement strand
TCGCTAGAAAAACCCGCCCTTTTTAACTTTAACAAAACATAAAAATGGGAAAAAAGACTGGAAATCCCAATAGGGATTTTATTGTATTTTCCATAACCCACTCATTTACAGTAATTAACATGCTTAACCTGACGGCTATGGCCTGCCGGACAGGCGGGCGTAGTGCGGCAGTCTTTCTGTTTAATGTTATCTGTCCATTTTGATGAGATCACTTCGCTGCGCTCGTGATGACGGTACAACTTAACTAAACGACATTGGATTCCACTAGCATGATAGGTCTTATTGAATTATAGGTGACCCGCTTTTGTATGACAATGAAAATACTATAGGTGTGGTGTTATCCACCAATGCTGGACATGGATTCATCAATGGTGCTTGCTTTTCTCTTTTTTTCAGCTTCAAATCCATCTTTGGCGCGTTGGCCGATTACCCCTCTCAGCAGTTGTTTGATTTGATCGTCAGTTGCCCCGTTTCTTATATTTTTTCTTAAATCGAGCACACCATCATCGTACAAGCAGGTTTTAATGGTACCTTGGGATGTTATCCTAAGCCTGTTGCAGGTGTTGCAAAATGTCCTGGAATAAGCGGGGATTATACCAAAACTACCCCTGAAGCCTTCTATTTGGTACCTGAGCGAAGTGGAATTGAATTCATGTTCCAAAACACTTACGTTAGGGTGGGTGGCTTTCACTGTGTCCAGGATTTTCCGATGGTTCCAGTTGAGGTTGACGAGATGTGACCCGTCACCATTAAAAGGCATTTCTTCGATAAACCTAACCTCAACAGGATGTGAAGCGGCCAGCTCCACCATTGGTACAATGTCATCCGTGTTCTGGCCTTCCATCACCACCATGTTTATTTTGGTTGGAATGCCCCGGTCCAACAAGCCATCCAGGGTTTTTTTTACATTGTGAAACTCATCGCGACGTGTAATGCGTTGGAATTTCACCGGATCAAGGGTATCAATGCTGAGGTTTACCGAGTTGATGCCAATATCCACCATATCGTCCAGATATTTGTGGGTCAGTACCCCATTGGTGGTGATGTGAATGGAATTGATGCCGGGTACTTTAGCCAGGTTGTGTAGAAATGGCACAAAATCCCTGCGAATAAATGGTTCCCCTCCTGTCAGACGGATTTTGTTCACCCCCATTTCCGATACAATGCCTGCCAACCGGAGCAACTCCTCGTAAGTCAAAAGTTCTTTTTTGGCGATGTATTTAATTCCCTCTTCGGGCATACAGTAGAAACAACGGAGGTTGCACCTATCAGTGATAGCTATCCTCAGATAGTTTACCTTTCGTCCCCAATTGTCAACCAATATATTGTCTTTTTCCTTCACGTGCCTTTATACTACGGGTTTATTGGCTTTGGGATTCAGCCAATGGATTGGGAAAACTGTCCGTTTCGTCTTCTCCTGGTCTTTTATGCAAACATTGAAAATCTTTCTCTACAGATATTTTCAATGTACTCTGGTCTTTGTTTTCAAAACCCACAAGATCGCTGTTGATCCATTCCTTGGACAGGGAAGGGGCTATGTTGATTTTTAAATGACCATTTTCGAAAACAGCATTTACATCGTCTTCATTGTTGTTCACTACTATGGAATAGACAAAATCAAAGTTACTAAAGGATGTTTTTCCAGACACCCGTTGGTCTGATTTAAGTTTGTCGAGCTCGCCTTGAGACAACCTGAGCCTGATCGAATTGTTTAGAATACGTAATTTCATTGTTCAAATTTTAGCCCTACAAATAAAGTAGTAGATACCATTTTATGGAGTCGGCTTCAATAGTGGGTTGTTTAGGCGTTCCAATGGCATTAATTTACCTCAGTTAGATGAATTTGTCCAATAAAAACCCTTTCAACGTCACTCTGAGCCATTTTTTGGTAGGGTTTTGGGAGGATAAAAGGCGTGAGAGTCTCCCAAATGATGAGGTTCCCACGGCTTCCAACCCAAAATCTACGCTAAAGCCTCGGAAAGACGGGTTTTGAACGAATTGCAACCGACTCAGGTTTAACAGGACAAATTTGACTACTTTAATCGACAAACTATATATTTTGGTCAAGTGTTTCAGTTTTAAATTGACTTATCTTTGAACCCAGATATGGAAATAGAGTTGATACTATATGGCATTGCCCGTGATATTGTAGGGCAACCAAGGTTGAAAATGGAAATACAGGAAGGTACAACGGTGGGTGTTTTTCTACCCCAAATCAAGTCTTCTTACCCTGAATTTGGAAACCTGAAATCCTTGTTGGTGGCTGTAAACGATGAGTATGCCGACAATGACTATATGATCAAAGCGGAAGATGAGATAGTCCTGGTGCCACCTGTAAGTGGTGGATAATGCGTAGGTTATGATTGAAATTACAGACAAAAAGATTGAAGTTCAGAGACTGGTTGGGGCAGTTTCCAATCCTGGGGCCGGGGCGATTGATGTATTCATTGGTACTACCAGAAATTCAACAGCTTCAAAAAAGGTGTTGAAACTTGAATTTGAATCCTATAAGTCTATGGCGGTGAAAGAACTTCAGAAAATAGTTGATCATGCGAAAAGGACATGGCCAATTTTGGAGGTAGCGGTATCGCATAGGGTAGGGGAAGTGCCTATTGGGGAGGAAGCTGTGGTGATAGCCGTTTCATCGCCTCACCGGGAGGCTGCCTTTGCTGCTTGCAAATACGTTATTGACACCCTGAAACAGACTGTACCCATTTGGAAAAAGGAAGTATTTGAAGATGGGGATGTTTGGGTAGCTGCCCACCCCTGATTATGAGGTGGTTTTAGACAGGGGTTTCAATGGACGGGCTTTGTGGGGTAAATGCTTTATAACCATCTTCAGTAACATAGAAACAATCTTCCAGTCTAACACCGAATTCATCGTACAGATATATTCCAGGTTCGTTGGAGAAGCACATGCCTGGTGTCAGCGGTGTTTTATTGCCTTTGACCAGGTATTCCCACTCATGGAAATCCATTCCAATACCATGGCCAACCCGGTGGAAAAAGTTGGTATAGCCCGTACCGAACCCTGCTTTTTCTACCACACTTCGAGCGACTGCATCTAAAGATTCGCAGGGTTTCCCAGCTTCTATATGCTCATAAACTGCTGATTGTGCTTCTTTTACTACATTCCAAATTTCTTTTTGCCTTTTGGTTGGTTCACCAAAAACGGTAGTGCGGGTGATATCGGCCTGGTAGCCCTCCAGTTTGCAACCTCCATCTATCAGTACTATATCTCCTTCTTTGAGGGATTGAGGTTGACTACTGCCATGTGGAAATGCCGAATATTTTCCAAAAGATGAGCCAGCCCAGCCCTTCTCGGTAGCTCCAAGTGCTAAGAAAGCATCCTCAACTATCTTGTTGAAATCGTATTGGCTCATGCCTTTCTCCAGGGAAGAAAACCCAATTTTGTAGGCCTCCAGGGTGATTTCATTGGCCATTCTCATGAGCTCCAATTCTGCAGGGGTTTTGATCGAGCGACATTTTCCAACAACTGGTTTGGCATTCACAAATTCGAAAGTAGAAGAGGTATTCTTTATTCCATCGAATAGGAAGAACCTTACATTTTCTTCTATTCCAATACGACCTGAAGAAATACCCAGATCTTTTAGCGAGTTGACAACAAGGTCGAAGGGGCTTTCGTGTTCCTGCCATACCCTAACTTTTCCTTCTATACTGATAAGCTCTCTTAGTCTCTCTTCTTCGAACGCCGGACAGATGTAAAATGGCGCTCCGTCTTTTGGAACCATACAGGCAGTCATTCTTTCACTTGGCCACCATTTGATGCCGGTAAAATATTCCAGGGATGTACCGCTTTCTAAGAATATAGCATCTATATCCGATTCCAGCATTAATGACCTGGCTTTCTCCAGGCGTTGCAGTCGGTCGTTTTTAGTGATGGGCTTTATGTTGTCGAACATGCGGCTCACCTGAGTTTGTCTTTCAGTCGGGCTTTCTGTCCTTGGTTTGCATGAGGATATACCGTTTAGCAATATCCCTGATGACAGCATCACTCCTGATTGGATGAATTTTCTTCTTTGGGTGTCCATATTTTTAGGAGGTTTTGATCAATCTTAGCTCAAATATTTCTTTATGCCATGGCTTGTCATGTCTTTCCATTTAAAGACATAGTCCATGGTGACCTTTTCTATTTTTCTCTGACCAATGTTGGTGGCCGTGAGGTTTAGGTGTTTAAAATAAAAATGAAAGAGCCCTAAAACAAGAAAAGTGGACAAATGCCCACTTTTCTATTATTGTCAATAGTGTTTTTTAAAAGTAAACAGGGCACAAAGGATCTTTCTTCGCTCCTCGTATTTTTTTGCGGTAGTTCAACATGATTTCATGTGTACCTGCCGTAAAAGCATTCAATGAACTGGAGACCGCATCATAAGCATAGCCTACGCGGAAGTTTTCATTGAGTACCAGTTGAGTCAAAAATACAACGGCATCACCACTGCGGTACGATACCCCGGCATATACAATATCGCTCAAAATTAGATTGACATTGACATCATAGCCAATATTGGCACGTTGTTGCATTCTCAAAAGGAATGATGGATTCAGTTTTACTGTTGGTGAAAGTTCCATCACATTGCCCACATTAAAATAGTAATACCTGGCTTCCTTTGCATCCGATGCTATGTTTTCCTCAGCGAAAATTTTAGGAGTTAAAATATAAGGAATGGACAAACCCATGAAAAATTTCCTGTTGGCAAAGTACAGCCCTGTTCCGAAATTGGGATTGAACCGTGTAAGTTGCCCTGACAAGTAGGGGTCATTAGCATCTTTCAGATTGAGTTTGGTGAAATCAGTCCTTCTGTTGTCAAAACCTCCCTGAAGCCCCATGGCCAATATGCCCCCGGACATCCTTATTTTATAAGCATAGCTGCCATATACACTGAATTGTTCGTGTGCCCCAACAGCATCCCTTTGTATATTGAGACCAGTACCCACACGGTTTTCAGCCCATGTGGTATGGGCAGAAATAGATTGTGCATTGGGTGCCCCATCTACGTTTACCCACTGGTTTCGGTTGGTTGCCGTAGCACTGAACAAATTGAGACTACCGGCATAGGCCGGGTTCAACAACAAGCCATTGAACATGTAAGTAGAAACTACTGGTCTTTGTTGACTAAAGGCGTTTAGGCTCAATACCATCAACACAATTAATAATCTTAAATTCTTCATAGTTTTTATTATCTAACAAGTTCTAAATAGCCTTGGTGCACATCTGAGCCATCACCTTTATCAAAGATATAGAAATAAGTACCTTCCGGCAAGCCCTCCTTGCCAACTGACACACCCTTGTTGCTTATTCCAACAAACACATTGTTGATGTTGTCATAGTTGTCGATCTCATATACCTTCTGTCCAGATCGGTTGAAAATCTGACATTTGTTGTTAGGGAAGAACTCTGCACAATCGATCAGGAATATATCATTTTGTCCATCTCCATTGGCCGATACACCATTGTATATGATGATGTCTGTACCCATGGTAAACTCTAATGTGTTGTCACAGCCAAATCCATCCCTTATATACACTGAATATTCACCTGGAGGTGCCTCGATCAGTTTTCTGTCGTTGCTGTACAGACCTGTGCTGAACCCTGGTTCTACCGTACTCACTATAGACCAGGCTATTGAATCGATCTCTTCCAAACCAATGGTTTCTACTTCACCATTGTTCAGGTCACACACGGGCTGTTGGGTAATGAGGTAATCAAACTCTGGATCCTGTACCGTTTTGTCCACTATTGGGAAGGTAGCAGCTACTGAAGTACATCCGGTTACAATATTGGTTGCTATGACTTCATAGTCGCCAACATCGAGGTTGGTGAATGCACTGCCATTGCCAAAGAATGATCCGTTGTACCTCCATTCGAAGGTAAAGTCAAGCAGGTCGCTCACAATAATAGCTTCACCATTAGGAGTCAAACAGTTGGTCCTGTCTGTCACCACATTGATCAGCGGAGTTGGTGCATTTTGCGTTTCATCATCTACTGCTATGGTTTTGCTTATTGAACAGCCTGTTGATTCGTCTATCATTTCTACAGTATAAGGTTCGGCCCTCAGACCATCCCTGGTGTAGGTAGATACTGTTTCATCAATCCTGTTGGCAGGATCAGTACCAATACCAGTGTACCAGTAGAAAGTCAGTTTCGAATCATTGGTGCCCGGAGGAGTTGTATAATTGATACTCACAATGGCATTTGGCCTGTTAGGGTCACAATTGGTCAATGGTTCGTCCTGTATCAGGTCAAACTGCAAATCGTTGGTATTGGTATTGTCCGGTACTTCTATCACTACCGGATCAGATTCACATCCCCCAGTCACATCTATGGCATAAGCCGTGTAGGTTCCATTAGGAATGTTGATCACAGACACGCCCTGGTAATCGGCATTGTTGATGTCTGGATTGGTGACATTGCCAATGAACCAGTAGTATTCATAGTCCTTGTTTGCTTGAGCATTGATAATGAACATGGACATTTCCCCATCTGGGTTCACACAATTGAAATTCGCTTCAAAGCTGGTGCTGATCAGTATAGGGTTGTCGATATCGTCGGCCATACGGAAGGACTCCTCATTCGAACAACCAGTTGTCAGGTCAGTAACCACTACGCTATAAATACCAGCAGCCAAATCGGTCACCTCAGCAGTATTGGAAATAACATCAGCAGGGTTTCCACTTACAGGCAATGCACCTTCATACCACTCGAAGCTGTAGAGGGCCGGATCAGTAGATCCATCAGCTGAAACGGTCATGGTTCCATTTGGAATAGCCGGATCACAGTTCGTCTGGAGAACGATAGACTCCTGTGCTATCACAGGAGGGATGCTTTCATCTTCTACCTCTACCTGTACTGCTGGTGACCCACATTCTGTTGTTATATGCGTTGCAACCACCCAGAATGTGCCCACATTCACATTGGTAAACTGGCCATTGTTGCTATTGTCAATGGCTACTGCACCAACGGTAGATGGCTTCACATCATAGAGTTCATAAGTATATGAATTCACATTGTCAGGTTGCATTGCAGTCACAGCGATTTCTCCATTTCCAGTATTACAAACCGTGGCAGCTGTGATCGAAGTGCTTACTATTTTTGGTTTGATTGGCTCACTTTCCAATTCGAATGACTTGGTATCGTTACAACCAGTATTTGAGTTGGATACCCTGACGGTATAAGTTCCGGCAGAAAGTGAACTGATCGTAGCTGTAGTCGCAAATGCAGTACCTGTAGCAGATGAGCCATTGAACCACTCGAAAGTATATGGAGGGTTGGCAGTGAATCCACCATCAGCAGAAGCCGACAATTGTCCCGTACCTGTAGGTGCAGAGCAATTGGTATCCGCAATATCCTGTGAAATACTTATGTCCGGTAGGGCTATTTCATCAAGTACTACTACTTCTGTGGTTTGTTGTGAAACACACCCTGTCGTATTATGAGTCACAGTTACCAGATAAGACCCTGCAGGTAAAGAACCTGATGTGGCAGGGGAAGTTCCTCCGCCGAGCGGAGCACCCGCTTTGGTGGTCCAACTGAAAGTGAAGTTGGTCAAAGCTACCGAGGCACCATCGTAAGTTACTTGAGTGACAGCTACAGTACCGTTAGGGTTGCACTGGGTTTGTGAACCTGAAGTTGTTCCGGTAACAATAGGATACCTTTCTTCTTTTTCCAAATCCACCCTTTGGGTAGCACTACAACCGGTCGTGCCGTCTGTCACCACTACGGTGTAAGTCCCGAATGATTGATTGGTAATGGTACTCGACTGTCCACCATCGGCAGGGTCAACGGTAGGGAAGGCCGTTGAACTACCTTCATACCATTGCCATGAATACCCGGCAGGGGCATTGCTTGATTGGAAACCATCTGCCAAAGCAGTGATTGAGCCCAATCCAAGTGTGGCGCCACAACCAATGTCTGGTGTTTGGGAGAATTCCAATACTGGTATAGTAGTAAAATCTTCTATGTCAAACCTTACAGACGCTGATGCACAACCTGTGGTACGATTTGTTGCAACCACATAGTAGTCACCTGCCTGTAGGTTCGTTTGCTGGCCTACATCACCATCAGTGCCCAGTTGTGTATCAAAAGCCACGCCTGGAGGAGGGTTGAGGTACCAAGTTAGGTCATAGTCGCTGAGGTTACCAGGGGTAATATCGGCATCAACCAATGTGATTGCCCCATTGCCAACACCTGCTGTACATATGGTTGAAGCAGTTAATCTGGTGCCAGGTATTTTTAATGTTGGTATATCCAGGATTTCTCCAACGTTAAATGTTCCAATAGTAGAACATCCTGTTTCATTATCTGTCACCTCAAGCGTATAATTTCCTGCTGCCAACTCACTAGCTTCACTTGTGTTATCAGAAGCCCCTGTTCCGTTGGTCACGGTTCCTGAAATAGGAGTGACTGTAGTTGTCCCGTTGTACCAGGCAAAACTAAACCTTCCGGTTCCTGCAAAGGTGTTGCCACCTTCAGTCACAGAAGCTGTGAGTGTGCCATTTGGAATACCTGGTAAAGCTGCGTTGCAACCTTCATTTTCTGTCATTACGAATGCTATAGAAGGTTCAATTGTTTCCGTTTTAATGGTGATTTCAATATCCTGTCCTGTACTACAACCTGTAGATGCACTCTGTACTGATACACTGTATGTTCCATCAGTCAACCCTGTTACCTGATCACCAGTGCCATTCACATTGTTTACACTTGAACCGGCGGGTAGGCCAGACCATGTAAATGTGAAGTCACTGAGGTTCGTGGTTACAGTACCATCCACCCTTACTTGATTGATGTCGATAGTTCCAGTGCCAAAAATGCTAACCAGATTATAACAATTTACATTATTAGTTTTAGAGTAATCACTACTGGTAAGTGTAATTTCCGGTGTATCAAGAGATAAATTGAAAGAAGCAGTAGTTTCACAGGTATTGTTAGGGTCTGATGTGTCAGTAGCCACAACTGTATAAATTCCTGCACTTAATCCATTATACTCAGTATTGTTTGTACCCGCAACCACAGTAGCAGTTCCCATTGTTCCCGGATCAGTCAATTCATTGCCTGGTGTAGCTGATGAACCACGGTACCATACAAAAGTGTGTCCTGTAGTAGTTAGACTACCAACAGCTTGCTGCACTTCTACTTTTAAGCTTCCATTGCCATTGTTTCCACCTCCACAGAAAGTTGAGGGGGAGAGTTGTGTAAATACTACTATTGGATCTACTGCATCCTCTTCGATTGTGAAGTATACCAATGAGCTTGCGCAAGCGGTGACCGTGTTGGTGATAAGCACCTGGTAGTCTCCCGGTTGCAGGTCTTCAAGTTTGTTGTTTGCACCTGCTCCGGTTGAAACGAGCGCACCACCATGTGCACCACCACCTTCGGCATTCCATGTGAAGGAGTAGTTGGCCAGTCCCTGCGAAGCGCCATCTTCCAGCACATCGGTAATTTCATAGGAACCGTTGAAAGGTAGTGCACAATTGTTATTTGCTATTTTAGCAGCACTATTAGATGCGATAGATATGGCCTTTAGATCTTCACCCAGCACAAATGAAGCAGTAGTTGTACAAGTATTGTTGGGGTCAGTGGTATCAGTCACCACGACAGTATAAGTATCTGCCGATAGGTTGGATATACTAGCCCCAGACGCTGTGGCAGAACCTGCATTGGCCCCACTTGCAGTGATGTTGTTGTCCGGGTCGGCGGTATTGGTAGACCTGAACCATGTGAAAGTGTACCCGGTGGTCGTGGTAGAACCTACGCCATCCTGTATAGCCACCGACATGGAACCATTGCCACTGTTTCCAGCCTGGCAACTTGAATCTTCATTGGAAGTGGCCAGTACAACTACAGGGTCAACGGCATTGTCTTCAATGGTAAAGAAGAACAAAGAGCTGGTACAAGCGGTGACCGTATTGGTGATGAGCACCTGATAGTCTCCCGGTTGCAGGTCTTCAAGCCTGTTGTTTGTGCCCGCACCTGTTGAAGCCAGTGCACCACCATGTGCACCACCACCTTCGGCATTCCATGTGAAGGAGTAGTTGGCCAGTCCCTGCGAAGCGCCATCTTCGAGCACATCGGTAATTTCGAGTGCCCCGTTGAAGTCGCAATTGTCGCTAGGTGTAATGGTATACTCGCTTGAAGTGATGGAGATGACTTTGAGGTCTTCACCCAGCACAAATGAAGCAGTAGTTGTACAAGTATTGTTGGGGTCAGTGGTATCAGTCACCACGACAGTATAAGTATCTGCCGATAGGTTGTCAATTCCTGAACCGTTCACAGTGGCAGAACCAGCGTTTCCACCAGCAGGGGCAGTAATTTGGTTAACTGCGGAAGTGGTGGTGGACCTGTACCAGGTAAAGGTGTATCCTGTAGTTGTAGTAGTGCCAACACCATTTTCTACACCTACTGTCAACAACCCATTTCCTTCATTTCCAGCTTTACAACTGGTATCATCAGATGAAGCAGTAAGTACTATGACAGGATCAACGGCTTGATTGTCAATGGTAAAATAAATCAGGGAACTGGTACACTCAGTGACCGTGTTGGTAATGAGCACCTGGTAGTCTCCCGGTTGTAGGTCTTCAA
>JAVKDJ010000043.1:0-81389 GCA_040222275.1 Cyclobacteriaceae bacterium | reverse complement strand
CCAAGGTCAATGACCTGGACAGGTTCCTGCCCCAGAATTGGCAAGCACCCTAATTTGGTCAAGGCAGTTTTACCACATGATCCACAATTTTCGTCTATCTTCCAAAGATATTCAAGATGGGTATGACCGCAGGTTTACTTTGAGAGGGGTAGGGGGCAATATAAAATCTGGGCACTTGTGCAAATCTATTGGCAAAAGTTGCCTTTGGGCAAGTTGATAAAGCTGAGAAATGGATTTAAAAATCCGTGTCCAGCCCCAGTTCGTCCCGGAGTTTGATGAGTTCGGGTTTTTTGGCCAGCATTTCCTCAAAAATTTCTGCATTGGTGTAGGCGGTCCTTACAGTTTCGGCCTGGTTAAACGAAGTAGAAACGAGCACATAATCATTTTCCAGGGCATCCCGGAGAAATTTCACCAATTCCACTTCTATTTCACCTAAAAACTTTTTCTCCACAGAGTTTTTGAGCTGCAATTCTAGGGTGTGCTCCTCGACAATTTTCACCTCGTTTTTCAGCAACGAACGAAAAGAACTCGCAACATTTTTTTCGTCTATATACCTGTTAATGGCCTGGTCTACATGCTCCAGGGTCAGTGGTTTTTTGCGTTTGTCAGAGTCGTCAATCTGAACCTCTTCTTTTTCCACCCGCTCTTCTTTTTTGAAGATGTCGGTCAGCTTAGGGGTTTCTTTCTTTGCGGGAGCTGTCCTTGGGGCTACTTTGACCGGAGCAGGAGAGACTGGGGCCTGGGGTGCCGGCGCAGTTTCGGAAGTTTGGGTTTGGTTTGGTGCTAATTCAGGACTTTTTTTTTTAATTCCGTCGGTGCGATCTGGTTCAGGTTGAAAGCCTGGTTGAGATAGGAAATCTTCATCAGGGCCAATTCTACATGGAGCCGCTGGTTTTTGCTTGATTTATAGTTCAGGTCGCAAATGTTGAGGATATTGAGTGCCGAAAGGATGAATGACAAAGATACCGCACCGGATTGCTCCACATATTTCTTTTTCACTCCTTCAGAAACTTCCAGCAGTTTCACCGTCTGAGGATCTTTGCATACCATAATATTCCTCAGGTGTTCGGCCAGGCCTACCACGAAATTGTGCCCATCAAAGCCCTCCTTTAATATGTCATTGAACAAAAGCAGTGATTCAGGGAGTTTTTCATTGTGTAGTAGCTCAGTTACCTGAAAGAAATAGTCATAATCCAGGATGTGGAGGTTTTTGATTGCATCCTGATAGGTTACTTTGTTGCCAGAAGAAAAGGTAACGATCAGGTCAAAAATTGACAGGGCATCCCTAAGAGCCCCATCGGCTTTTTGGGAAATCAGGTGCAATGCTTCCTCTTCCGCTTCAATATTTTCCTTTTCGGCAATCTTCTTGAGCTGCCAGGTGATGTCAGAAATTTCAATTCGGTTGAAATCGAAAATCTGGCACCTCGAAAGTATGGTAGGGATTACCTTGTGCTTTTCTGTTGTGGCCAGGATGAATATAGCATAGGCGGGAGGTTCTTCCAGGGTTTTCAAAAAGGCGTTGAAAGCCTGGTTGGACAGCATGTGCACCTCATCTATGATATACACCTTGAACTTACCTTGCTGGGGTGGGTACCTCACCTGATCGATGAGGTTACGGATGTCATCCACAGAGTTGTTGGAGGCGGCATCCAGCTCATATATGTTGAGGGAATTTGATGAATCACCACTGGTGGTTTCTTCAAATCCATTTACCATTCGTGCCAGTATCCTTGCACAGGTCGTTTTACCTACTCCCCTGGGACCGCAAAACAACAGCGCCTGGGCCAGGTGGTTGTTGTCGATGGCGTTTTTGAGGGTAGTAGTGATGTGGCCTTGCCCAACTACTTCGTCAAAGCCCATGGGCCTGTACTTCCTTGCCGATACCACAAAATTTTCCATGCGCGCAAGTTAATTATCAATAGACAATTATCAACAAACATTATATAAATATCGGGGAACAATTTTGCTGACAACCATTAACTGTTAACCACTGACTTTTAACTTTCCACCTCATTAAAATTTAAACTTCGAAACTTTGAACTACGTTGATATAATCTGATAACTTTGCAATTGAACTATATATGGGGCCGACTGGACTTGACAGTAAGTGCGATCGTATGTAAGCATGCCGGGAGTTGTGGGTATTTCCCGTTGACAAACCTTCACACTTTTTAAATGGCGAAAACAATTACGCCCTTGCAGCTTAATCGATAGATTAGTCGCAATGTGTCTCTCCAACCCCCTGTCCTGCCGGGTTGGTACCCGAGGCATCACACGCGGGACTAGCGACTACAGGTACGTGATGTAGGAGCGAAGTAAATCGCGTATAAGGATGCCTTTAGGCTTGTTGCTGGCCTTGGGTTTCCCGACAATCAAAAGCAACTAAGCATGTAGAAAGCCTATTGGTTTCCTTAGCTGGACCAGGGTTCGACTCCCTGCGGCTCCACGATGTACACATCAAATTATCCAAAACCCCTTAAATTTTATTATTTAAGGGGTTTTTGGTTTTTTAGACCCTTGTTTTATTCATCTGAAACCATTGTGAAAGTGCGTGATTCGGTGCGTGATTTTGTAGAAAATGACAAAGGGTCAAGCCAGGAGGGGCAGGGAAACCCAGGCCATGAGACTTATGATCCAATGGGAAGTAGAACCCTCATGAACCTACTTCATTGTTAAATTCAACAACAAATCCTGACGTTTTCAATTCAAATTCAGGAGGCAATAATTGATAGTTCACACATTCACCACCATTTTTGTTTGAAAGAATCCCTTGAACCCTTGCTTCTGGGATAGTTGGTTTCACTGGTTTTTTCCTTTAACAAAACCTTCCCAAGGTAAAGCACAATAGCATTTAGTAACTGGCAGCAGCACCGATGGCCTAAAAGCGTTGGCATTTTTGAAATTGAGGTTTTCTTTTATGTATATACATTTGCACAAAAGGTTTATTTTTAAGAACCTTTTATTGTGAAGTGAAACAGTTGATGGATTCCGGATATTCTTTTGAGGCCCTTTTGTCGAAGAAAAAGTACCTACAACTTCAGGGGTTGGATGATCAGGAGCTATGGAGGCAGTACCTTGAAGAAAATGATGATGTGCTTGGCTACATTTATATTGTCCATGTAAAAATGCTATTTCGTTTTGGGCGCCAATTTCTTCAGGACAGGGAGTTGCTAAAGGATTGCATTCAGGATTTATTTATCAACCTGAAGAAAACAAAGGATGCATCTGTTAAGGTTACATCCATCAAATCATACCTTTTTAAAGCCTTATACCGAAATATACAGCATACACTAAAAATAGACAGCAGGTTTGTGAAGGGGGAAGATTTTCGCCTGGATACGGCTATGGCAGACCAGGTTTCGGTTGAAATGAAATGGGCGGGGGAAGAGGAATCAGCCAGTCTCAAAAACCGGGTGTCTGAAGCTTTAAATAAATTATCTGCAAAGCAAAAACATGTTATCATTCATTATTACTATGATGGGTTTACCTACGAAGAAATAGCCGGGATAATGGGACTAAGCGATAAGAGCTCTGCCCGGAAGCTGCTCCATAGGGCATTGGATGGACTAAGAAACTTGATATTGTTGGTGTTGTCTTTATTTTTCTTCTATTTTTCGGATTGACCACCCAGTGGCTTTTCAAATCCATTTAGTTCCCAAAACCCCGGTTCTTTCAAAACAGTTTTCTCAATACTTTCCACCGCTAAACGAAAGGATTCCCTTACCCATTGACATAGCATATACCGTTATTTTGGTTTTTGATCCCGGGATTGAACTGGGCAAAATACCCAGATGCATTATCGGGGCAACTGCATATTAAATTTTCAACATTCTAAAAATGCCTTTATTCCCCTTTTGAAAGGGTGTAGGCCTGCTTGTCAACAGACAAGGGTATGTAAATCAAAAAAATATTTATTTTTTTTGACCAAAATGGACACATTTCGATTTGGCCTTCTCTTTATAGGCACAAGACTCAATAATCATTTATCAAAATCATGGAAAATAATAAAGTTGACCAAATCGATTTGTTGAAAGATGACTCTTTCGTGGAATGGGTGAAAAACCCAACACCGGCTTTGGATAAGCAGTGGGAGGGCTGGGTGAACAGCAACCCTGGGAAGAAGGAGGTGGTTGATGAAGCAATAGAATTGATCAATTCTATTGAATACGATGAAAGGGGTGATTTGAGTGTCGAAGAAATCAAACAGATTTATCAACCTGTTCGGGATATGGATTCCGGCATCCGAAAAACGAATGGTAAGTCCATCAGGTTGAATTTTGGTTATTGGTCAAAGATAGCGGCTATTCTGGTGGTGGTGGCAGTGAGTACTTTTTTATTGATGAAATATCAGGAAAAAGACACGGGACGGGTAGCCAGTTCTGTTCAGGGTGCTTTTACCAGGGACAACCCTACTGGGGTGAAATCTACTTTTGAGTTGCCCGATGGCACCATGGTGAAAATGAATGCTGAGAGTAGCTTGACATTCGAAAGCGACACCATCAACAACAAAAGGTTGGTCCGTTTGAGCGGGGAAGCTTTTTTTGACGTGTTCCACGACAAGGCAAGGCCTTTTACTGTCGTCTCTAATGGTATTTCCACCACTGCCCTTGGTACGTCTTTCAATGTACGTGCCTACCCACAAGAAAAAACCAACAAAGTCTTCCTGGTTTCTGGAGTAGTGCAAGTGGAACGAGTGAACCATCAGGATGGTTCGAACATTTTACTTGCCCCCGGATTTGGGGCTTCTTTTGACAGAGGCAGCCAGAGTTTGACTCAAATTTCTTTCGACTATGATACCAACATCGGTTGGAAGGAAGGATTGCTGAGTTTCAATTCATCCAACCAGCGTGAGGTTTTTGAGAAACTGGAAAGGTGGTATGGTGTGGAAATATCAGTGACGAAAGGAAATAAAAGACTTTGGAATTTGAGCGCAAAGTTCGACAACAAGCCGCTCGAATCAGTATTGAATTCATTGAGCCGAACTGAAAATTTCAGTTATAAAATCAGTGGCAAAAAAGTTGAAATTAAATTTTAAACCCTAAATCGTCTGAATAATGAGTTAGCTAGACAGGAATAAAAAAAGCAGCGCTCAAGGAGCACTGCCTTAGTTTTAAATAGAACGAAATCCGGTTTCGAAGCACGATGATGTTCGCTCTATGTGTCTTAATGTATTGTGTTACAGTAAAACATAACAAAATTATGAATTTTAAACTATTACAACTATTTAAAAAAGTATTAATGTATTCTGCTTTAGGCTTTTTTTCACAGTTTCTTTTGTGCTCCATGCTCCTGGCAGCAGGGGCTACCAATGCACAAAGGGTAACCAGTGTCAAAGAAGTTAGGGTTGATGTTACCTTTTCCAATGATAGATTGAAAAAGGCTTTTAACAAAATTGAGAAATCCAGTGGTTTCAAATTTGTGTTTGATGAAAACGATCTGAGGAGCCAGGTCCTATTGAACAAAAAGTACAAAAATGCATTGCTATATGATGTGTTGCTGGATGTGTCTCAATCGGCCAACCTTAAGTTCAAACAGGTAAATGACAATATTGAGGTAAAGACTTTGTACCGGTACGCTGAAACAGGCGAGGGTGAAGGTTTTATTGATGTCTCCATCTCAGGAAAGATCACCGATGAAAACGGGGAAGGATTGCCGGGTGCGAGCGTCATTTTGAAGGGCACTACCACTGGTGCAACCTCTGACCTTGATGGCAACTACAGCCTGACTGTACCAGAAGGGGCAATTTTGACAATTTCTTTTGTAGGCTACAAAAGCATCGAAAGGGTAGTGGGCACTGAGAATGTCATCGACATTCAAATGCAGCCTGACTTTGAGCAACTGGAAGAAGTGGTCATTGTTGGATATGGAGAGATAAAGAAAGAACACCTGACTTCTTCAGTGGCCACCGTAGATGGAAATGACCTTCAAAATAGGCCAGTGCGCTCAGTAGCGGAGATGCTTACTGCATCCGTACCAAACCTGAACATAAACATCAACGGAAGCGCACCAGACGATCAACCAAGTCTGAACATTAGAGGGTTTACTGGTTTTAATGGTGTTGGTAATGGTAGCCAGTCGGCTGAACCCCTTGTTTTAGTGGATGGTGTTGCCCAGGATATCCGCTATGTCAATCCTTACGATGTGGCCGATATTTCAGTATTGAAAGATGCCTCTGCAGCGGCAATTTATGGCAACAGGGGTGCCAATGGTGTGATTCTGATCACTACAAAGTCTGGCAGCAAAGGGGGCGACTTGTCGATCAATTTCAGTGCAGATTTTCAGTTTAGCCAGCCCCTTGGTATTCCTGATCAATATGATTCCTACCAGCGGGCACTAATTTCACAGGAATTTCTTACGAACTCAAACGGGTCTTTGATGTCCGATACACAACTTGAATTGATCAGGCAATATGTGGAAGGTGAAATAGACTATAAAAATGAGATTGGTGCCAATGGCAAGTATATAAAAGTGAGCGGTTACCACGCCAACGAAGATTTAGGTGCTGCAGCTTTCAAAAATAATATTCTCAACCAGCGATACAACTTAAGTGTGGGTGGGGGAACTGACAAAACATCCTATTATTTCAGTTACGGTCGCGATAAGCGTGAAGGAATATACAACTCAGATGTGGATTGGGCAGTACGCAACACAGCAAGTGTGCGGGCAAGTACCGAAATTAACAAATGGCTGACCGTAGGGGTCAACACACGCTATACCAAAGAACAAACCTTAAGGCCCCAGATATGGAATGGAGGGGGTACTGGTATTGGTGGACAGTCTGATGGAACTATTTTTGAGAACATTTTTGATACCAACCACTTTCCTATAACTGAGGACAATGGCTCCTGGAATGAATTCAGTTTGATACCAAGCATTAAAGGTGCGGCCGGTACCTACGACATTGTAACAAATGAAGTGTTCAATAAGGTCGATGTAGCGGTGACACCCATGGAGGGCCTGACTTTAAAGGCAGATTATGCCATGAGGTTCAACCATCAATTTGGAGATCGTACCGAATTTGCTTTTTTTGGGTTTGATGCTGACGGAACGCCCGTTGACAGCAGGAGAAATCCTACCCAGGATGCAGTTTATAAGTCATCTTCCAACACAACTTATACCGTGATGAATTTGAGTGCTTCCTATACCCGTCAGTTTGGCGATCATAATTTTTTAGCACTTGTAGGTTATAACGAAGAAGAAAATCGATACGAGAATTTATTTGGTCGTCGATCTGATTTTTATAGCACAAGCATTCCATCTTTGAATGCTGCATTTGGAGATAATATCCTCTTAGGAGACGACATATCAACTTGGGCTAATGCCGGGGCTTTCATGAGGTTGAACTATAACTACAAAGGCAAATACCTGCTAGAAATGAATTCCCGTTATGATGCCTCTTCACGATTTGCACCTGAAGACAGATGGGCCTTTTTTCCTGCTGTGTCAGCAGGCTACAACATTCACATGGAAAATTTTTGGCCCGAAAATCTACCGGTAAATAAGTTGAAGCTTACTGCCAACTGGGGTGAGCAGGGTGATCCGGCCAGGTCAGGTTTATACCCATATATATCTACTCTCGGAACGAGTGCACAGACTGGGGTTGTTATAGATGGCAGTAGGCCTCCTTTTGCAAGCCAACCTGCGCTTATCCCTGAGAGCCTTACCTGGGTACGTGTGCGCAACATAGGATTCGGTGGGGAAATAGGGTTTTTAGAAAATAGATTACAGGCCGAATACCAGTGGTATCAAAGGACTTCATACGATCAGGTGGGACCTGCTGCGAAGCTGCCTGAAGTTTTAGGCATTGCCCCTCCAAGAACCAACAACTCAGTTTCTGAAACAAGAGGTTGGGAACTCATAATGCGCTGGAAAGATCAAATCGGTAGCCTTGGCGGCAGCCCGGTCAGATACAGCGTACGCTTCGGAATGTCCGACTACATAGGTTATGTGGTGGAATATGAAGATCCGAATGAAGCTGGACTTAGAAATACATGGACAGTAGGACAAAGGTTTGGCGAAGTGTATGGCCTTGATGTGACAGGCATTGCGCAAAATACCGAGGATGTGCTCAACAATCCTCACTGGGTAAAGCATAACCGTGCTAACCGGGATTGGTTTATTCCCGGGGATTTGTTGTATGCAGATGCCAACGGGGATGGTGTGATAGATCAGGGAAATGGTGGCCTGTGGAATGCCCAGGGAGACCGACGTTTATTGGGGTACGATTATCCACGATACAGGTACAATATTGCACTACAGGCAGATTGGAAAGGATTGAGCTTATCCGCATTATTTGATGGTGTAGGACAGCAAACGGTGTATTCATTCCGAAGACCTTTGGTGGGGGCCTTCAGGTGGGTAGATCCCTATTTGATCGAGGAACATGGATATTGGAGGACCGACAATACGGATGCTTTTCTGCCAAGGCATTATTGGACGATCAACAACCAGGTACCCCATGCAGCTTTTCCCAACAGCCGCTATGCCTTCAACCTCGCGCATCTACGCATCAAGAACATCAATTTGAGTTATCAACTGCCGGCAGTGATGGTGGAAAAAGTGGGCTTAAGAAATGTGGCTGTCAACTTTAGTGTTGAAAATGCAGGTTTTGTATTCAGAAAGCAATGGAACAAAAGTGTTGACCCCTTGCAGATTGAAGACGATGCGAGAACCTATCCTCCTCAAAGGACATTCTCGTTGGGCGTGAGGGTAGGAATTTGAGTAGTCAATTCAAAAAACAGAAGAAAATGAAAAAATTAAGATATATTATACCGGGACTATTATTGTTAATGATCAGTTGTGCGGAGTTAGATCTTGCACCAGAGGATGTCCCTAGTGATGCGACCTTTTTTACACAAGCAAGTGATTTCAGGAATTACATGAATGGCTTGTATCCTTCTATTAGCCCAGGCTTTAATTGGCGAAATACCGCACCAAGTTCTGATAATTTTGTAGATGCCAATACTGTAAACGGTACCATATACCAGTGGAACAACACGGGTGTGGCCAGCTCTACTTCTGGTACCTGGAATAATAATTATTCCAACATCAGAAACGCCAATTACTTGTTGGACAACAAGGTAAAGGCCAGCAGGGATCCCTCGGTTGACCATTACATTGGAGAAGCTTTTTATGCCAGGGGCTGGTACTATTTTAATTTGCTTCAGGCTTTTGGAGGTGTTCCGTATATCGATAGGGCCCTGGGCACAGAAGACCCTGATCTGTATAAAGTACGTGAAAGTCGGGATTTTATAGCGGAAAAAATCATCCAGGATCTGGATTCGGCTATCGCCCTTATGCAATGGCAAGGTGTTGGATCAGCTACAAATGGCAGGCTCAACAAAGAGTCGGCCCTAGTATTGAAAACACGGGTAGGTTTGTTTGAAGGCAGCTGGGAGTATTATCACGGACAAAAAAGTACACCTTTCGCAGTTTCCGGGAGGGATGGTAGCCAGTTCCTGCAAGAAGCTGTAGAAGCCGGGGATATGTTGATAGATAACGGTGTGACACTTTTTAAAGGCCGCCCTGGATTTGTATATACAGATTTGTTTGTACAAGAAGACTACAATGGCGTGGATGGTGCATATTTCTGGAGAGGTTATGATGTGGATTTGGGACTTCAAGCCACTACTACCAGGGTATCTTTAAGTATGGGGGGTGGGAGTCCCACCAAAAGTGTGGTGGACAATGCCCTGTTGAGCGATGGACTGCCAGAGGGATTGTCAAGTGTGACCTTTGATTATACCAATCAATCTAGCCTCATAGGTGCTAAGGACCCAAGATTGCAGGAAGCTATTTACATGCCTAGTCGCGGGCCTTATGAAGATTTCTTTGCATCTCAGGGACTTCCTGGTGCAGATGCTAATCGAGGTAATATCTATCCGATCATGACCGGAAATTTTGGAGGTGCATTAGGTGGCTATGGTACCTGGAAGCATGGTGTTATTACTACGGTGAACCTGGATGCCAACAGCACTGACAGATTGATCCTGAGAGCAGCAGAGGCGCTTTTGAACTATGCAGAAGCCAAAGCTATTCTGGGTACTATTTCCCAGGCTGATATTGACAAAACGGTGAATGTGATACGTGACCGTGTAGGTATGATACACATGAACATGGCCGATATCAGCTCATGGGCTGTGACATACACGGAAAGCCAGGGATATGATCCTGCTGCCTCAAACATTTTGAACGAGATACGCAGGGAACGCAGGGTAGAGCTATTGCTAGAAGGGTTTAGGAATGATGACCTCAAAAGATGGGCTATATACGAAGATGTGATCAACGGCTACAAACCCAGGGGTGCCTACTTTCAAGAGTTACAAGACTATTGGGATGACGAAGAGACGCTACTAGCGGCGGGTTTTACTGCCGGACAATTGGACGAGTTGAAGCTTGTTCTGGGTGTAACAGCCGGAGTACTTGGTGAGTATGTTAATCCTCTCTGGAGGGATTCCGATTTTGCCACAGAAACGGCTCGTGGTTACTATATTGATCCGGACAGGGACTATTTGCAATCCATACCTTCAGATGAAATCAACTTTTATGCCGAGACTGCAGGGGTTACACTTTCGCAGAACCCCGGATGGTTGTAATAGTTGGAAATAAGTTTAAAGACTAAAGAAAAAAGACCATGAAATATTTGAATATAAAATATCCTACATATTGCATCATCCTGATGTTGTGCTTTTCATGTGGGCCAAGGGTAGATTTGGATCTGGCCAAGTATGGAGATTCCGCCTTCTTGCTGGATGCACGATTATTTCGATTAGAGCAGGCCGACAGGCAGATATGGGAAGGTGATGGCACCATCACAGGTGCTCGACGAGTATTTTTCTCACAAGGAAATGCGGCTATTGACAATGACAATTTTACCGCTACTATTTCTGTGAATAGCGCAGATGCTGCGTTCATAAGCGAGGCTGGTTTGACCTTTACGCATCGAGCACAGAAAATAGAGCCGATCAATGGATCGCCCATCGCAGGTGTGCCCGCTGATTTGACTGATGGGTCATTTACGTACAGGGTTCATTCAGCTGATGGTTCTTGGCGCGACTGGACGGTGAATATCGTTACTGACTAGCATACTCAAATAGAATGTAAACAACAGGCTACCAATGGGTAGCCTGTTGTACTCTATCACCTGCAACTAACCGAAACCCGGTAGAGCGGAATGGAAAAGGTTCATCCAGGTTTTAAGACTAAACCATCAAGTCTATCCAAGTTTCCATTTTAGGGTGCATTTCTGAGTATAATTTTAGTATGGTAAATTTTATGCCATATTTTTTCGTATTTGATAGTTTGTTGCAAAAAAATAACACGTAAGTGTCAATTTTTCGGTAGAAAATCCTCTCACTTCTTTAGATTTTTATGGCTTATTAGTGGACAGGTCGGCCAACTGCTAGATACTGCTATTTAACGGGAACTATGAAAAAAACATCAATACTGCTTTTAGTCTTGTTCATTGTTGGCTGTCGGTCGAATATGGCCAGCAAGGAAGTGACAGAAACCAATAAAAGGCCCAACATTGTCTTCATACTTGTGGATGACCTGGGGTATTCGGATGTCGGTTATATGAACCACAAACCTGGTATCAATACCCCAAATATTGACAAACTGGCAAAAAACGGAAAAGTATTTACCCAGGCTTATGCGGCTGCACCTGTCTGTTCACCCACCAGGGCGAGCATCCTCACAGGTAAATCCCCGGCCAGCTTGCAACTCACTTGTCATATTCCGGGCTTGCCTATGGGCCAATACCTCGAACGCCAGCATAAGGGGAAATTGATGCACGAAGCTTTTTATATAGACCATCTTCCCATCAGTGAAGTGACAATGGCCGATGTGCTCAAAGCAAATGGCTATGCCACAGGTTTCTTTGGCAAATGGCACCTGGCAGGATCTGGTTCTGCCCGCAACAACAATGATGGTGTGGTAAATGCTGAGTTTCATCCGGAGCATCAGGGCTTTGATGTCAATATTGGAGGCTGTGCTTATGGGCAGCCGAAAAGCTGGTTTGCCCCGTTCAAAAACGCCACCATTGAGGACAAAGAAAAAGGCGAATACCTCACCGATAGGATGGGGGACGAGACGGTGAACTTTATTTCAAAAAACAAAAACAATCCTTTTTTCCTTTACCTATCCACTTATACCGTGCACACCCCATTAAAAGCACCCCAGGACATAATTGACAAGAACAATGGGGATACCTATTTCGCCATGATTGAAAAACTCGATCAGAATGTAGGCAAGGTAATAGGCCAACTGGAGCAATCTGGCCTTTTGGAAAACACCATGGTTGTTTTTTACTCAGACAATGGTGGGCTATGGGGCAATCCACCTTTGAGGGGCAAAAAGGGTTCTCTACATGAAGGAGGCATACGGGTGCCATTAATCTTCAATTGGTCAGGAAAAATTGAGGCTGGGAAAAGTGAGGTTCCTGTCACGAGTGTTGACATGTTTCCCACGCTTATGGATGTCGCAGGTATTTCACCTGCAAATATTAAAAAACTTGAGGGCCTCAGCTTGTGGCCACTGCTTCAAGGTGCGGGCGAACCGGAGGATAGGGCACTCTATTGGCATTTTCCACACTTCAGAAATGAAGGCCTGGACATGGGTGGCGTTATCCGGGAAGGGGATTGGAAACTTATTTGGGACTTTGAGACCGATAGCACGCACCTTTATAACCTACAGGAAGACCCGACAGAAGCCAATAACCTTGCAGCGACCAATCCTGAAAAGAGCGATGAACTACTGGATAAATTGAAGAATTGGCAAAAGAAAACGAAGGCAGAAATGCCGGAGGGAATTTAAGATTTTGATCAAAAAAATATGCGAACAAGAAATATTCAAATCACGGTAAAAGCACTAGGGATACTGTCGTTGGTCACCTTATTGCATAGCTGCAGGCAAAAGGAGTCCACCTTCACGGTCAAATCCCCGAATGATGAGCTATCTGTGGTGCTTGACAGCAAGCAAGGAAAGATCATGTACTCGATATCGTCAATGGGCAAAACTTTGGTAGGTACTTCTGAAATCTCCATTTTTCCAGGTAAACTGGCCAAAATCACAGCAGTTCAGAAAAGGTCACATAACAGTACCTGGAAGCCGACCTGGGGGCAGTTCAGCGAAATTCAGGACAACTACAACGGGCTGGCCCTGGAAGTTGAATATGACCAAATTAAAACGAAGCTCTGTGTTCGCTTGTTTGATCAGGGCGTAGGTTTCAGGTATGAAATAGAAGACTACAAAGAAGAAGATCAGGCGACTTTCTTATGCCAATACAACCTGACACAAGAACATGCGGTTTTTTCACCAAGTGGAGAAAGTGAACCGTTAGGCCCTATAGCAGTAGGGGCCCTCGGCAGCCTCGATGAAAAATCCAAACTCAAAATCCCAATCGTTGTGGAGAAACCCGGAAGTCCCTATCTATCCCTAATAGAGTCCGATCTATTCTCTGCAGAGGGATTTAAAGTGATGAATATTCAATACGATGACAGTATTAAGTCATTGGTCTCTTCAAATAAAGTTGAACTAACAGGCGGTAAGCTTGTAACTCCCTGGCGAGTGATTTTGGTGAATGATAAGCTTGGAGACCTGGTAGTAAATACCGTTCCGATGAATCTCGCTGCACCACTTCAAATTGAAAACCCATCATGGATCAGGCCAGGAAAAACACTTTGGGATTGGCGTGTACATGGCTACAAAGCTGAGGATGGCTTCACTTATGGCATCAATACCGAAAGCTACAAACGATTTATTGACTTTGCTGCTGAAACAGGCATAGAATATTTTTTGATAGATGATGCCTGGTACACGCATGTATCGCCGGGTCATTTTGAACTTTCAGATAAGCTGGATTTAGAAGCAGTAATCAATTATGCTGCGGAAAAAGAAGTCGATTTGTTGCTTTACTATGATCGGCGGCACGGGGAATATGGAGATGACAAGCTTTTTCCATATTATAAATCCCTGGGAATGAAAGGGATCAAATACGGCTTTATGAGTAGTAATGTTCCATTTACACGACAAGCCGTTCAGCAAAGTGCGGTAAGCCAATTACTCATTGATTTTCATGATGGGCCTGTTCCCATGACAGGTATTGAAAGGACAATGCCCAACGCAATTACCAAAGAATATTGTCATGCACAACAAGACTCCCGCAGGGCATTTACTCCAGAAACCTTTATAAAAATGGCCCTGATCAATGCCATCCAGGGACCATTGGATATGAACAATGGCAATTTTGATTTAACAGGGATCAATAGGGGAGACCGGGAAAAAGGGCCAAGAAAAACCAACTCCTATGTATCTACCGTAGTTTCGGAGGCAGCCAGAACGCTGATCATTTACAGTGGGTTGGTGTGTATCCCCGATGCACCGGAAGCTTATAGTGAAAAAGCAGACTTGTTTGAATTTATTCAAAAACTGCCTGTAGGAAAATGGGATGAAAGCCGTGTGCTCCGAGCTAAAATGGGCGAATACATCACTACAGCCAGAAGGTACAGGGATGAGTGGTTTATCGGCTCGGTACATGATCAGCAGGGCGGGACGCTTGACATTGCCCTGGACTTCCTCAAACCAGGAAGGGAATACCAGGTTACCTACTACGAGGATACAGAAGATACACACGGCACGACCAATCCCGAAGCTTACCAGGTCAGGACTGGAACTATTCAGAAAGGAGATATCGTCAAGGCGAAGATCGCGCCAGGTGGAGGGCATTGTATGTGGATAAGATAAAAAATGAAAAATAAAGTGAAGTCAACTTATAACATAGATCAAAAGCAATTTCTTATAACAACATTGTTGGTGTGTGTTGTATTGCTAACAAGCTGTGATCAACCAACGGAAAACACTCCAAAACCCAACTTCATCATCATCTTTACCGATGATCAGGGCTACAACGATTTGGGGTGTTACGGCTCACCCAATATCAAAACCCCTAACATTGACCAAATGGCTACAGAGGGTATGAAGTTTACTAGCTTCTATGCGCAAACGGTCTGTGGTCCTTCCAGAGCGGCTTTGATGACAGGTTGTTATCCGATGAGAAATGCACGTAATGATAACGGTGTAGCTCCACACCCAAAGCTAGCATTAAGCGAGATGACAATCGCAGAAGTACTGAAACCAGCTGGCTACACCACCGGTATGATCGGAAAATGGGATTTGGCAGGCCATAATCCAGAACAATTTAACCCTGATCTGCTACCACAGGATCAGGGGTTCGATTATTCATTCCTTACCCCGGGAAGCAACGATGCGAGGGTGCACCTAATCAGAAATAAAGAACTGGTGGAGAGGAATGCCGACATGTCCACGCTAACCAGGCGATATACCGATGAAGCCATCCGCTTCATCAATGAAAACGAGAAGAAGCCATTTTTTCTCTACCTGGCCCACACTATGCCCCATACCAAACTGGCCGTTTCAGAAGAGTTTAAAGGAAAGTCGGAGAGGGACCTTTATGGTGATGTGATAGAAGAAATAGACTACAACGTTGGCAGGATAATCGATTTTTTGAAGGAGAAAAAACTGAATGAAAACACCTACGTTATTTTCACCAGCGATAATGGCCCTTGGTGGATCAAAAAAGAACATGGTGGTAGTGCTTTACCGCTCCGTGGAGCAAAGACCTCCGCCTGGGAGGGGGGATTGAGGGTTCCTTGTATCATGTGGGCACCCGGAAAGATTACTGCCGGAACCAGTTCGGATCAGGTGGCTGCCACGATAGATTTACTGCCAACCATTGCGAAAATAGCGGGAGCCACACTTCCCAATGACCGTGTGATCGATGGACAGGACATTTCTGAGCTTGTTCATGGTCGGAGTTCCAACCTTGATCGCCCCTTTTTTTATTATCAGCATCAGGAATTGAGGGCTGTACGAATGGGCAGATGGAAACTTTACCTACCTCAAGATACAAGCTCCAATGCTATAGCATTTCGCAAATGGCCAGTACACATAGCACCAGAGGATAGAGTGCGATTTGATAAAAATGTCCTCTACGATTTAGATAGTGATATTGGAGAGACCACAGATGTTGCAGATGACTATCCTGAAATTGTTGCTAAACTGCTGACAAAACTGGAATGGGCCAGAAAGGACATTGGAGATTATGGAATAAGGGGTGAGAATGCCCGACCACTTGGAAACGAACCGTATCATACTCCAAATGACATTGTTTCGGAATAACGCAAACAGTAATATTATGAAGTCAATAGCTCCCAGGTCTCTAAAATACTTAAAAACAAGTGCAACATTGATAAGCATATTGGTGCTTAGTTCTTTTCAAAGCCAGGCCCAAAAGAATGATTGGCCGGTATTAAAAACCTACGATCAGGAGCATATACAAAAAATTAAAATGCCTGTTGGTGGAATAGGAACTGGAACGATTTCCTTGACCGGAAGGGGTTCATTGGAAGATTGGGAGATTATGAACCGGCCGTCCAAAGGCTTTAATCCCACCTTGGAAAACCGAGGGCCCGTTAAGGAAAAAGGCCCGTTTTTCACCATATATGTAGAAGATCAAAAAGGCAAAAAGCAAACAAGGTTGTTGGAGGGACCACCAGATATTTCTGCCTATGAAGGCTCTTGGGGTGCATATGGCAACAATCATGGGTTGCCAAGATTTGGAAACGCTTCGTTTAAAACGGCCTACCCGTTTGGTCAGGTGATGCTTAGTGATGCTGACCTTCCCGTTGAAGTAGAAGTAGGGGCTTTCAATCCATTGATCCCTGGCAATATCGATGACAGTAGCATTCCTATAACCATCCTTCATTACAAAGTAAAAAACACAAGTGATAAGGAAGTAAGTGTCTCTGTATCAGGATCTATACAAAACTTCATTGGTTTCGATGGAACCAGGGGGGAAACCTTGAAAAATGTAAATACATATGTAGAAAAAGATGGTGTAAGAGGGATTCACTACACGACCAATGGGGTGGATCCTGATAGTGAGCAGTGGGGGACCATGAGTTTTGTTTCATTGAATAATGAACACATGACCTATCGCACTGCATGGCAGCCATTGCGAAGCAGATGGGATAAAAAGAGACTCGATTTTTGGGACGATTTCTCAGAAGATGGCTTGCTTGAAAGCAGAACAAATGAAAGCGCAAATGCTCCAATGGGTTCACTGGCAGTAAAAACTTCGCTGGAACCAGGAGAGGAAAAGAATTTTCGCTTTTTGATCAGCTGGCATTTCCCGAATAGACAAACCTGGGACAAACCTGGCTTTCAAAAATTCATAAAAGCCACAGTTGGAAATTACTATGCCACCAAATATACAGACTCTTGGGATGTCATTGTTCAAACGTTACCTCGTCTCGATGAGTTGGAAGCCAGGACCAGGACATTCGTCAAGGCCTTGATTGAAAGTGATATCCCAATAGAAGTAAAAGAGGCGGCCTTGTTCAATCTGGCACACTTACGTACGCAACTAGCATTCCGGACTGAAAGCGGTCATCTGCTGGGTTGGGAAGGAGTTTTTGATGACAGAGGTTCATGTTTTGGTTCCTGCACACATGTATGGAACTACGAACAGACCACCCCTTTTCTATTTGGAGAGTTGGCCAAAACCATGCGCGATGTTGAGTTTGGTTATGCAACAGATGAAAACGGCTTGATGAGTTTTCGGGCTTATTTGCCATTGGACTCGGCTCAAAAATGGGGGAAAGCCGCGGCGGACGGGCAGATGGGAGCTGTCATGAAATTTTATCGTGACTGGCAGCTATCCGGAGATGATGGGTTCTTGAAAAAGCATTGGCCCAGGGTGAAAAAGTCACTCGAATTTTGCTGGATTCCGGGTGGATGGGATGCTGATAAAAATGGCGTAATGGAAGGTTCCCAGCACAACACCATGGATGTGGAATACTTTGGGCCTAATCCGCAAATGGGATTTTGGTATCTCGGAGCGCTAAAAGCCTCGGCAAAGATGGCAGCTTACCTTGGAGATAAGAAATTCGCAAAAACCTGCGAAAACCTGTTTGACCAGGGATCGGAGTGGATGGATGCCAACCTCTTCAATGGAGAATACTATGAGCAGCACATCCAGCCACCCATGTCAGCCGATAATGTGGCCGCTTCCCTGATAGGTGCAACTTCTGGTATTAACGCAACAGATTTCACCTCTCCCGACTTTCAGCTGGGTAAAGGTGTTTTGGTAGATCAATTGGTAGGGCAATTTTTTGCACATCTCGTAGGTCTTGGGTACCTGGCCAAAGAAGAAAATATCAAGACCACCCTCGAATCCATCATGAAATACAACTATGTAGAGAATATGGCTTCCCACGCCAATTTCCACCGCTCGTATGCCTTGGGGGATGAGTCTGCCTTGCTAATGGCGGCATATCCGGGGGAAAGGCCAGAGAAACCTTTTCCCTATTACACAGAAGTAATGACAGGCTTTGAATATACAGCAGCAATAGGTATGCTTCAGGAAGGACAAACAGAAGATGGATTGAAATGTATTCGCAATATCCGAGACCGCTACGATGGCAGAAAAAGAAGCCCGTTCAATGAGGCTGAAGCTGGACATCACTATGCCAGGAGTATGATCGCATGGGCGGGTGTTTTGGCATGTTCTAAATTCCAATACTCAGCAGTTGATAAATCAATGTCTTTCACCTCTAAGCCGGGCACATATTTCTGGTCCAATGGTTATCAATACGGTACTACTGAAATTTCGGGTGATGGACCTACCAAAGAGGTATCGATCACTGTGCTTAACGGCACATTACAGCTGAAATTTTTTAACCTTGAAGGATTTGGGAATACCGTTTTCAAAAAAATAAAAAACTTAAGTGAAAATGATACAGTCACATTTTCCATGAATAAGCCTAAACAAAAATGATGGAAAAAAAGTCAGCGAACCTCCTCCGAGAATGTTTTTTCTCCCTTGCCTTGGCCGTTTTTATAGCTGGATGTACTGCGAAGAGGTCAGGGAAAAAAGAAACCAAACCAATGCCTGCAAAAGATTATACCAGCTTCGCTGAGGACGTTGCTTTCATGGGTAAATACACCGACCTGATCGAGTTAAGCGATCCATCCGGCCAGGGATTGGTGGCGGTATCCGCGGGATTACAAGGCAGAGTGATGACCAGTAGTGCATCCGGTTCAGAAGGCCGAAGTTATGGCTGGATCAATCGCGAATTGTTTGAGTCTGGTGATACCCTGGAACACATCAATGTATATGGAGGAGAAGAACGCTTTTGGATGGGGCCGGAAGGTGGACAATACTCTATTTTTTTCAAAAAAGGGGATGAATTCAATTTAGACAATTGGTACACGCCCAGGCTGATTGACCTGGAGCCATTTGAAGTCCAGGAGCTAACTGCAAGTAGTGTGGTATTTACAAAAAAAGCTTCATTGGTGAACTACTCAGGTTTTCAGTTTGATCTGGGGATCGAAAGAAAAGTAGAAACGCTATCACCATCCAGGGTGCTTGAAGAACTCGGATTGAAAAGTGTAAATGGTATCAATACTGTGGCGTATAAAACCACCAACTCCCTGACGAATCTCGGAGAGCAAAATTGGCAGAAAGAAACTGGTCTTTTGTCTATTTGGATGTTGGGTATGTTCAATCCTTCACCAGCCACGACAGTCGTCATTCCTTTCAATTCTGGATCAGAAGAAGAACTTGGTATTCCTGTCAATGACACCTACTTCGGTAAAGTGCCGGAAGATCGGCTCGTTGTTAAAGACGATGTGTTGTTTTTCTCTGGAGATGGTGAATACAGAAGCAAAATTGGATTATCTCCACGTCGAGCTAAAGATATATGTGGCTCTTATGATGCAACGAATGGCATACTGACCATTGTGAAATACAACCAACCAGAAGGTGTAACGGACTATGTGAACTCTATGTGGGAGATCCAGGATCAGCCATACGCTGGCGATGTGGTCAACTCTTATAACGACGGCCCTCCCGAGCCGGGTGCGAAACCACTGGGGCCATTTTATGAGCTGGAAACTTCTTCACCAGCACTAGCGCTAAAATCTGGCGAAACCGGAACCCATATCCAACTCACATGTCATTTCGAAGGGGATGAAAAGGCCCTGGATAACATTGCCAGTCGGTTGTTAGGGGTATCACTACTTGAGATTACCTCCGCCTTAAATCCTGTCAAAGAATGAAAATCGGCGCATTCATATGGCTACTTCTTTATTGGTTTCAAGTAACCGATCACGCACAGGAAGACATGAAAACAGTGAAAGTAACCTACATTCCTGTTTCTGGCATTGGGCAAGAAGATGGTGTCATGCGACGCGATCCAAGTGATATCGTCAAGGTGGGTGATCTGTACTATGTATGGTATTCCAAAGGACCATTGAAGACGGGTTACGATGCAACAGTCTGGTATGCTACCTCACCGGATGGATATGATTGGACAGAACAGGGAATGGCTCTTGCAAAAGGAAAACCAGGCTCCTGGGAGGCAGGAAGTGTGTTTACCTCCAATATATTGGTTGCAGAGGGACGGTACTGGCTTTTTTATACTGGTGTTTCTACCAATTATGGAAAAGGGTTTAACCCTGATTCAAAGATCGGTATAGCGGTTGCAGACTCCCCAAAAGGGCCCTGGAAAAAACTGGCAACAAACCCTGCGCTAGTCAATAGTCAAAACCCAGAAGATTTTGATAGTCATCTGATTGATGACGCTTGCATGATCGTGAGAGATGGCAAATATTGGCTCTATTATAAAGGACGCAAACAGGGAGAAAGCCCGCACCACACGAAAATGGGAGTGGCCGTAGCAGATAAACCTGAAGGGCCTTATGTAAAATATAAAGGAAACCCAATCATTCCGGGGAATCATGCCGTGCTGGCATGGCCTCAAGGTACAGGTGTTGCGGTAATGATCGATGGCACAGGGCCAAAAGAAATTACCCGGTCAGTACTTTATGCAGAAGACGGCCTGCACTTTGAGAAAATATATCTTGTAAATGGCCCGGCAGCAGCAGGGGCCTATCGTCCTGATCATTTTTCCGGAGGTACTAATGCAGAACGCATTAGTTGGGGATTGGAGATAGAAAGCAAGGATGGTAGTCTTCCTTTTTTGCAACGATATGATATTAAGTGGCTTGATTGAAAGATGAAGAACTGTATTAAAATATTGATTTTAAGTCTGGCCTTCCATATCTCTTGTAATGGCCTGGCTATGTCTAAAAATGGCATGACCAGACCCAACATCATTTTCATTATGGCCGATGACCTGGGCTGGCAGGATGTTGGTTTTATGGGTAGTAAATGGTTTGAGACACCCAACCTGGATGCCCTGGCAAGCGAAAGTCTCGTTTTCAACCAGGCCAATATGTATCCGACTTGCTCACCCTCACGAGCGGCTTTGCTTACCGGCAAGCAGTCCTTTAGAACAGGTGTTTACAAAGTCCCTGTTTTAGAAAAGAAGAATGCCCCTGATGAGAACGTCTACTCTCGCTGGACGGTCGGTAAAGAACATACCGTGTATGCCGAGCCTTTGAGGGAAGCGGGTTACAAACTAATTCATCTCGGTAAATGGCATATCGTAGGACCAGATCCTAAGACCGAAAAAGCCACTGACTATCCGTTTGCAGAGCCATTGAGACAACCAGCGAATGGTGACCTGACCTGGTTGTCATCTCATCAATCTGAAGAAATCAAGGCTTATTATCCCACAGGAAGGGGCTTTCATGAAAATGTGGGCGGCACCTGGTGGGGCGATCCGGCACGTGGCTATGACCAAGGCTACAAAGCCCCGAGTGGTGGCTATAAAGCACCATTCAAGAATCCGTTCATCAGCGATAAACCAGAAGATGAATGGCTCACGGACCGATTGACTGATGAAGCCATTGATTTCATCAACAAAAATAAGAATCAGCCCTTTTTTATCAACCTGCATTACTATGCACCTCACCGACCTACGGTGGTAAGGAATGCCGAGTGGATGGAGAAATTCATGAACAAGCTTCCAGATTCGATAACCGGGCAGGGCTCTAAAAACTTGGAAGAAATAGCCGGATATGCCACCATGGTTCAATCTCTGGATGAAAATCTAAGACGGTTGTTGGACTACTTGGATGAAAAAGGCCTACGTGAGAACACCCTGATCATTTTCACTTCCGATAATGGGTTTAATGGGTTGCAAAGCACCAACAACTGCCTGCGGGGAGCCAAAGGGACTATTTATGAAGGAGGTTTACGCGTTCCCGCATTAGCCAACTGGAAAGGCACCATTAGCCCTGGAACCACAGATATTCCGATTTGTGGCCTGGATTATTTTCCAACTTTTTTAGAAGTAGCAGAGATCGACAATTATGAAGGCTTGCTGGATGGCAAGAGCCTGATGCCCATAATACAAAAAAAGGAGTTTAGTGAGCGATCGATTTTTTGGCACATTGCCAGGCAGTACAAAAATCCGCCATGTTCCATCATCAGAAATGGAAAGTGGAAGCTCATTCAATTCTTGAATGATGGGAAAGTGGAGTTATATAATCTGGAAAAGGACTTGGCAGAGACTGAAAATCTTTCCAACGAAAATAAGGAAGTCGCAGAAAGCTTGTTGGCGGAGCTGACTGCATGGAGAAAAGAAAATAAGGTTCCGTTACCGGATGCTTCAATATTAGATATTTAGAAAATAAGACGATGACATTAAGTGATATCAGTTCAGGTTTAAATCAAGAAATTAGTATGATACGAAATGTGAAAATCAAATTTCAAGTGGCCAGATGCGCAATGGTGGTACTCATTATGCCCACTTTCCTGTTAAGTGCTTGTGCCACTGGCAATTCCAACAAGGAGGCTATTCAGCGAGAAGAAAAGATTGAAAAAGTAAACTTTTCCTATTCAGAAGTGACCGGTATTGGGATAGACCCTCAATTCAACAGACGAGACCCCAGCGATGTGATCAAGGTAGGCAACAAATACTACGTGTGGTACACCCGCATGGACAAGCCGATCAGGTCTGGGTACTGGGGTACGATCTGGTATGCTACCTCCGTGGATGATGGGCACACCTGGCAGGAGCAGGGAATGGCACTTGATTTGGGCGCTGAGGGTGAGTTTGACAGTCATTCGGTCTTTACACCAAATATCCTTGCGTATGAAGGTAAATACTATCTCTATTACACTGCGGTTCAGCCAACACCAGGTAATCCTGACAAAAAGTTTGAAAACAACATCCACAATGACTTTACGGCAATAGGGCTGGCAGTAGCTGATAGTCCCGACGGCCCCTTTGAACGTGTGGCCAACAATCCCATCATGACGGTTTCATCAGATTCCACAGCTTTTGACAGCTATAGGATTGATGATGCGAGCCTCCTGGTAAAAAATGGACAAATCTGGTTGTACTACAAAGGGAGGTGTAAGGCCCACGGAAAAGAAGGTCCCAAACGTACACAGATGGGTGTAGCCTATGCATATAAACCCGAAGGGCCTTTTAAAAAGCATCCTCAGCCGCTGATAGAAAAAGGACATGAAGTGTTGATTTGGAATCAAAACGGTGGAATTGCATCACTTGCATCGCTCAGTAAATCCATTCATTGGGCGAATGATGGTTTGAATTTTTCAGCTATTCAAACAAACCTGGCTGATATCCCAATGGCACCCGGACTGTATCGCCCGCATCTGGAAGATGACAATACATCAATGGAAATCCCTGGTTGGGGAATATCAATGAGACAGGGCAATGGGGAAGCCCATTTGCTTCGATATGAAATGAAAAAAGAATGACCAGAAAATGAATCGATTAAAATCCATAACCACGGCCGGATTACTTACTATTTGCGTATTTGGAATGGCTCAAACCAAGCCAGCCGAAAACGACAAGCCAAATATCATTTACATTTTGGCGGACGACCTGGGCATAGGGGACTTAAGCATCTACAATGAAAATGGCAAGATCAAAACCCCCAATCTGGACAGAATGGGTGCCGAAGGTATGAAGTTTACCGACGCACACACTTCATCGTCTGTTTGCACACCAACCAGGTATGGGATTTTAACTGGTCGATACAATTGGCGAACGCCACTCAAGCAATTTGTGACCTGGGGAAACAGTCCAATGCTGATCAAAGATGACAGGTTAACCGTCGCTGATTTATTGCAGAAAAATGGCTACAAGACTGCAAACATTGGCAAATGGCACCTGGGCCTCAATTGGTCGATGAAAAACGGTGCAAAGGAATATGAATACTATTCGGGAATAAAAGATCGGTATGATTTTGCAGAGATGGATTATTCCAAACCGCTGAAAAATGGAGCAAATGACCTTGGATTTGATTATTCCTTTTTGATAGCTGCATCCCTGAATATGCCGCCCTATGTTTATGTGGAAAATGACAAGGTTGTCATGCAGCCTGCGGATATTTCCGAAAGCAAAAGGACCGAAAATCCCTATGCACACTGGATAAAAGGACCTATTTCAGATGATTTTGACCATGAGCAGGTGATGCCGGTGTTTGTGGACAAGACCATTTCTTTCATCAAGGAAAATGCAGGAGGCAACCAGCCTTTCTTTGTTTACCTTCCTTTGCCTGCCCCGCACAATCCCATACTTCCTGTCGATCCCTGGAAAGGAAAGAGTGGCATCAACCTTTATGCCGATTTTGTCTTGATGATTGATGACTTAATGGGCAATTTGTTTGAAGCCATTAAGGAGAGTGGAATTGAAGAAAACACCATGGTCATTTTTACCAGTGACAATGGCTGTGCCGGAAGTGCCAACTTTTCTGTTTTAAAGGCCGCAGGCCACAACCCAAGCTATATCTACAGTGGTGCCAAGGGAAGTTATCTGGAGGGTGGTCACAGGGTGCCCTTTTTGGTGAAATGGCCGGAAAGAATCAAGCCCAATACTGTTTGTGACCAAACCATTTGTACCACAGACTTTATGGCGACTTGTGCAGACATTTTAGGTTACTCACTCAAAGACAATGAGGCTGAAGACAGTTATAGTATGTTGCCTTTATTCGATCAGAAAAATGGCTTTGAAAGAGGTGCCACGATCCATCACAGCAAGACTGGCATTTTCGCAATCAGAAAAGGAGAGTGGAAACTGATTGTGTCCTCGAATTCAGGAGTGAATGCTGCCGGAAAACCGGAAAACCCCGGAAAAGAATTACCAGATGAAATCCTGTATAATCTGAAAAACGACGTGGAGGAGAAAAGCAATGTGGCAGATCAATTTCCTGAAAAAGTCAAAGAATTAAAGGATTTATTAATCAGGCAAATAAAGCAAGGCAGAAGTACTCCGGGCAAGGCTCAGGAAAATGATCCTATTGACACACCTTGGGTACAGGCTGCCTTTGTTTTTGAGGCAAACTAATGATCTCATGCAGGAAAAAACTAAAAGCAACTTTATGAAAAGAAGACCTAATTACCGCTCCTTAGTCACCCTTCTCCTTGTTTTAATTCCCGGAATTGCGCCTTGTCAGTCGCAGGTAAATCAGGAGCAAAAGGAGATGGAAAACATGAATGACAACCGACCTAATATCCTCTTCATTCTGGCCGATGATGTAGGGCAGGAGGTGTTGAGTTGCTATGGTGGAGAATCTTATGAGACGCCACACATTGATGAGCTGGCACGAACGGGAATGAAGTTTCAGCATACCTACAGCATGCCTACTTGTGTACCTTCGCGACTAACTATTATGACTGGCAAGTATCCGAGGCGGTTCGGGGATGTCAAGTGGGGTGAGTTTCCCAAAGTTGAAGAAAAAAACACCTTTTCCAACCTTATGCAAGCCAATGGATATGCCACGGGTATTGCCGGAAAGTGGCAATTGACCTTGCTCAGGGACGATCCTCAACATCCGGCCAGGTTGGGGTTTCAGCACTCCGAGGTTTTTGGCTGGCATGAAGGCCCTCGCTATTACGAGCCCATGGTTTACAAAAACGGAAAGGTCAGAAACGACACCAAACTGTTCTACGGGCCAGATCTATACACCAGAAGCGTAATTGAGTTTATGTCAGAAAACCGGGACAAACCCTTTATCGCCTATTACTCCATGGCCCTGTGCCACGAGGTTACAGATGACCTGGAGACACCTGTGCCCCACAGTCCGTTTGGCAGGTACGACAGCTACCCGGAGATGGTGGCGGAAATGGACCGGGCGGTTGGCCGTTTGGTAGCGGCACTCAACGCCATGAAGCTTAGAGAAGAAACCCTGATCATTTTCGTAGCTGACAATGGTACTCCACAAAACCTGATCGTAAGGGCAGAAGGAAAGGAGTTGATCAAAGAACCGATTTTCTCCATGCAAAACGGCCTAAAAATACCTGGAGGAAAAGCTACTCTGACCGATGGAGGTACCCGTGTGCCGATGATTGCCAACTGGCCAGGAACTATCGAAGCAGGACAGGTGGTGGACGATCTGGTTGATTTTACAGATTTCCTGCCCACCTTTCTCGATTTGGCGGAAGCGACGGAAGCGATCAATGAAGACATAGACGGATTAAGTTTTGCTGATCTGTTGTTGGGCAAAGGAGCATCCAGGCGAACCTGGACTTACGCCGAAGAGTCCGTGCTGCCAATACCTGGAGGAACAGAACCCTCTGGTGAAAACTCGGGATTGAAATACGTGCGCAATGCAAACTGGAAGCTCTACAATGACGGACGGCTCTTCGATATGAAAAGTGACCGGTTTGAGAAAACACCGATCTATTCCAAAAATGATTCGAGAGAAAGCAAAAAAATACGCCAAGAATTAGCAATGACCTTAAAGAATGAATTTGATGATCCGACTAACTAAAAATATAAGCGTGATAGCGGTATTCCTGTTTTTGGTTTCTTGCGGGATAAGGGAGCAAAAATCAGCAGAACCGACAGAAAAACGCCCCAATGTGGTTTTTATCTATGCCGATGATTTGGGAAGGGGATTACTGTCCAGCGAAGGCCAGCAAATCATAAAGACCCCCAATATTGATAAGTTATCAGCCCAGGGTGTGCGGTTCGAAAATGCCTATGGTAGCATGTATTGTGCACCGGCACGAGCCAGCTTGCTCAGCGGCTATCACGACTGCCAGACAGACAAATGGAAGATAGCTGGTGGAGGTGCATACATACCGCTATCAAAAGACACGACGCTCGAAAACACAACAGTTCAAAAGGCTTTGGATGAACAGTACGGACCTATCCCGGAAGATGAAGTGTTTTTGGCTGAAGTATTTCAAAAAGCGGGGTACGTCACGGGGCAATTCGGTAAACTGGATTGGGGTTTTTCTACCACACATAATCAATTGAAAAGGCATGGTTGGGATGAGTACTACGGATATTACGACCATGTAAGATGTCATGGGTTTTATCCTCCATTTTTATTTGAAAATGGAAAACAGGTTAGCATAGAAGGCAACACACGACCTGATTGTGGGAAAACGAAGGAGCGTGACGAAAACGGAGGGTACGAAGACCGATGGAACATGGATGGGAAAAAGCAATATTCGCAAAACCTTATCCTGGATAAGATTTTAGCATTTATCAGAGATCATCGGGAGGAAAATTTTTTCCTCTATCATCCGACACAGTTGCCACATGGGCCATCGGCTATTCCTGAAATTCATAAAGACTTTGTCAATAACCCGGATTTAACAGAAATAGAAAAAACGTATGCCTCCATGGTGAAGATGTTGGATGATCATGTTGCGATTATCGTTGAAGAATTGCAGAAGCACGGCATTTTGGAGAACACAATAATTGTCTTCTCTTCAGACAATGGGCACGAATTGTATTACCCAAGTGAAGGAAAGCTGGTTAAGTCCAACAAGGTAAACTTGATGGGAGAGAAAATTGACAACATAAACACTAAATACTATAGTAACACGGCCGTAGATGTTTTTGATGGCAATGATGGGATGGCCGGGATCAAGCGAAGTAACTGGGAAGGAGGCGTTCGGGTGCCACTCATTTATTATTGGAAGGGGAATATAGAAGGAGGGAAAACAGTGGATCAACTGGTAGCCAATTACGATATGATGGCTACTTATGCGGACCTACTCGACATTGAACTTCCTGTAGAAAAACACAGTCAATCTTATCTCCCAGAATTGTTGGGATATGAAAACCCTCAGAAGCGGGAACATACCGTGTTTGCTTCCTTTATGGGGCCAGCGTTGGTAACCAATGACGGTTGGAAACTGAGGTATAAAACTCCCGAAGATATTTTTCAACTGTATTATTTGCCGGATGACTATCGTGAAGAAAATAATTTGATTGAGCAGAATAATGATAAGTTTTTAAAGCTCAAGGAAATACTATTGAAAGAGTGCAATGGTGACTTGAAAAATGGCCATTTCAATCCAAGAGAACGTGTATTAGCCACGGTGCGATTTGATTAACAGAATTTAAAGGAAGCAAGAAACGAATTAAAATAGCTATGAAGGAGAAGATGATAAAATTTGGGAATCTTATTGGCTTTGTACCAATGTTGATTTTGTGGTTAGGTTATGGGTGTTCCCAACCTCAATCAGAGTCAGAAGAGCAACCTCCAAATGTCATTCTCATCTATGCCGATGATTTAGGCTATGGAGATCTGAGTTGTCAGGGAGCCACAAAAGTGCAAACACCCAATATCGATAAACTGGCAGCACACGGCCGCAGGTTTACCGATGCTCACACGGCTTCAGCGGTTTGCACACCTTCCCGATATGCGCTGCTTACTGGAGAATATCCTATACGGGTGAATAGTTGGGGACCTTTGCCTACACTTGAGAAATTGCTTATTGATACTACCACGCTGACAGTAGGGAAAGTATTTCAAAACAAGGGGTATCGCACTGCTTGTTTAGGAAAATGGCATTTAGGTTTCGGTACGGAGGAAAACGATTGGCAAGTGCCACTTGGGCCAGGGCCAAACGAAGTGGGGTTTGACTACTATTGGGGTATTCCATTTGTCAATAGTGGCAGTCCTTTCGTATATGTTGAAAATAAGAAGGTTGTCGGGCACGACCCGAATGATCCCCTTGTCTATCTGGGTCGAAATTATAAAGGAGATTTACAGCCTTCTCCTACACCGACTTTCCCAGAAGAAGCATCAAGAAAAAGCCCAAACCTTTTTGCAGGGGCACTAAAAGCGCATGAATACTATGACGATGAAAAAACAGGCACCTATTTAACCGAAAAAGCCACTGACTGGATTTCCAAAAACAAAGAAAACCCGTTCTTCCTCTATTTCGCGACAACTAACATTCACCACCCTTTCACACCCGCACCGAGATTCAAGGGTACAAGTCAGGCAGGTCTCTATGGCGATTACATCCATGAGCTGGACTGGATGGTTGGGGAGATTGTAAAATCTCTGGAAGAAAATGGTTTGTCTGAAAACACAATGATAATCTTCACCAGCGACAATGGCGGGATGTTGAATTTAGGTGGCAGGATAGCAGTCGAAAAAGGACATAAAATCAATGGCGACCTTTTAGGCTTCAAGTTTGGTGTGTGGGAAGGAGGCCACCGGGTGCCTTTCATTGTGAAATGGCCTGGCAAAGTCCCTGAAAATACTGTATCAGATCAACTCATTTCTACAGTAGATATGCTGGCCACTTTTACAGCACTCACGGATCAGGTAGGAAAACTGAAGTTGGCTGACAAAAATAGTGTAAATGTTTTGCCGGCGTTCTTGGGAGAAGAAGGAGCTGTCAGGGATGAACTGCTCCTTGCACCACGACGACCTGAAAACCTGTCCCTTCGTCAGGGGAAATGGATGTACATCCCGGCAAAGGGAAGTGGTGGGTTTACTGGTTCCAAGCCCGAGCACCATGCATGGGGAGGCCCAGCAGGAGTCGCATTGGTAGGTGGCAACAATAGTGATATCGAAAATGGAAAGCTGAAAAAAGACGCCCCGCCTGCACAGTTGTACGATCTTGTGATCGACCCCAACCAAACCCAAAATCTCTATGCTGAGTATCCAGAGATGGTTGCCAAGATGGATGCACGATTAGGACAACTAAGAGAAAACCTAACAAAGAAATGATGTCAATTATTAAAAGAGATGGAGAGGGATTAGCAAGTATATTGACGGTGTTCCTGGTGGCAATGATCACAGGTTGCACTTTGAGCACAGAAAAAAAGGACGTTGAGCAAAAGCCACCTAACATTATCCTGATCAATGCAGACGATTTAGGTTATGGTGACCTGGGCTGCTATGGAGCCAAACTTGTTCAAACACCCAATATTGACAAATTGGCCAGCGAGGGCAGAAGGTTTACAGATGCACATACGGCCTCTGCGGTATGTTCGCCTTCACGATATGGATTGCTAACAGGCAGATACCCATTAAGACAAAACTTTTGGGGGCCAGTGCCAGGTGTGACCCAGGGACTGACCATTGATACGAAAGCTCCTACGATTGCCAGTGTCTTGAAGCAAGCGGGATACGCCACAGCCTGTGTGGGAAAATGGCATTTGGGTCTTGGTGAAGAAGCTCCAAATTGGGACGGTGAACTTAAACCCGGACCACTGGAGCTAGGTTTCGACTATTATTTTGGGATACCCAGTGTAAACAGTGGGGCACCATTTGTGTACGTTGAAAACCACAATGTAGTAGGGTATGATTCCAGTGACCCATTCGTCACGAATGTTGAATCTGTCACACAAAAGTGGCCGGCAAAGTCAGGGTACAAAGCTATTGGAGGAGCAGAAAAAGCACATCTGCTATATGAAGATGAAAAAATTGGAACTACGCTGAAGGAAAAGGCAATAGAGTGGATGAAGAATGCTTCCAATAAACAACAAGATCAACCTTTTTTCTTATACCTGGCGACCACCAACATCCACCATCCTTTTACACCAGCACCACAATTTAAAGGAACGAGCGAAGCAGGACGCTATGGGGACTTCATTCACGAACTGGATTGGATAGTGGGAGAGGTACTTCGAACCGTGAAGGAGATAGGAGAAGAGGAAAATACCCTGGTAGTTTTCACGAGTGACAATGGAGGTATGCTCAACAACGGAGGTCAGGATGCATGGAAAGCTGGCCACAAGCTTAACGGAGACTTACTAGGGTTCAAATTTGGTGCTTGGGAAGGTGGCCACCGTATTCCTTTCATTGCTAAATGGCCAGGTAGAATTCCCGCTGGGAGTCAGTCTGATCGGTTGATTAGTCAAATAGACCTGCTTGCTACGTTCGCTTCCATTACAGGTCAAAATATAGGCGAAGACAAGGAGCATGACAGTGTGGACCAATTGGCAGAACTCACTGGGGAGGCTGATTCACCTCAAAGGGAAATACTGGTAATTTCACCAAACAATCCAGGGCATCTGGTCATCCGAAAAGGGAAGTGGGTTTATATCCCATCGCAGGACGAGGGTGGCTTTCAAGGTAAGAAAGTTGGAGATCACCTATTGGGAGGAGCCGCCGCATTTGCCCTTACTAACCAAATAAATAGTGATGTAGAAGGCAATAAAGTCAAAGAAGGTGCTCCGGCAGAACAACTGTATGATTTAGAAAAAGATCCCTACCAATCACAAAATGTGGTGGAACAAAACCCAAAGGTGAAAGCAGAACTACAAGAAATTTTGGATGGATACAGAGGGAATATTGGACCATATGAAAAGTTGGGATGGATCAATCTGGAGGCATTTGCAGAGCGAGACAGGAAAAGGTTGGAACAGCAGAAAAAATAACTATGACGCACTTAAAAGCAATGAAGTTTGAATACATATGGGTTTTAATCATAGCATTAAACTTAAACTGTACAGCTAAACAGGAGAAGAAAGAAACAGCACAAACCCCACCCAACATCATCGTCATCTTTGCCGACGACCTGGGTTATGGCGATATTGGTTGCTATGGTGCTGAAGGAATCAAAACACCTAACCTGGATGCATTGGCTGCAGGAGGTTTTCGTAGTACCGACTTCTTTATTCCAGCCAATGTATGCAGTCCATCCCGCGCATCCTTACTAACGGGTAGGTATCCGATGAGAGCAGGTTACCCGGTTGCTACCAGACCTGACTTTCCGAAATACAAAAACTATGGATTTGCCTCTGGTGAATTGACGATTCCAGAGCTGCTAAAGCCTGTAGGCTATCGTTCGTTGATGGTTGGCAAGTGGCATCTGGGCATGGAGGTCGAGGGATCACATCCTTTAGAAGCCGGGTTTGATGAATACTTGGGAATTCCCAGGAATTTTGATCCACAAAATAGAAGCAACAACAATACGCTCTATCACAATAGAGAAGTAAAAGTTGAAAATGTAGACTGTGAAATACTCACAACTGCCTACACAGATAAGGTGGTGGAGTTTATTGGTGAAAAGCAGGAAGAACCATTTTTTATTTATGTATCCCATCACATTGTTCATAATCCACTATTACCAAGCGATGACTTCAAGGGGAGTTCTGACTATGGCGATTATGGTGATTTTATTCAGGAATTGGACTTCAGTACGGGTCGCATTATGGATGCCCTGAAAAAAGCAAAACTGGATGATAATACACTGGTGGTTTTCACTTCGGATAATGGCCCCACTTACAAGGGACAGACCGGGGGCTTGAGTGGAGGAAAATATTGTACTATGGAAGGCGGCCACCGTGTGCCTGGCATTTTCTATTGGCCAGGTAAAATTCCTGCTGGACAAACTTCCAATACCCTGATGTCTAGCATGGACCTTTTGCCCCTATTCTGTGATTTGGGAGGTGTAGATCTACCAAATGACCGGAAAATAGACGGAAAAAACATCATAGACATCCTGAGAGGAAATATTACTGAATCGCCGCATGAATTCACCTATTACTACAATGGGACAAACCTACAGGCGATTCGCAAGGGCAAGTGGAAACTCCATCTGCCACGAACCGTGGCAGATCAACCTTTCTGGTCAAAAACAGGGCATCCCAAAGTGGATAAAGGATATATCACTTTGGATGAGTTTGTGCTGAATGATCTTGAAAAAGACTTAGCAGAGAAAACCAATGTTGCAGATGATAACCCTGAGATTGTAGCGATGCTCAAGGAGCAGGCAGCAGTCATTCGGGCTGAATTAGGCGATGTGAATGTGATTGGAACTGATCAGCGAGTGCCTGACCTGGAAGAACCCCAAGAACGTGATCCAATAGAATTGAAAAAGTAGAAGCTGATGAATGCCATTACCAAACACCGCATGAAAAATTCGTATTTAAGCTTATTGATAATCCTTTTATTAGCAACACTTTTTAGCTGCTCCCAGAAAAGCAGTCAATCAGTAGCTGAAAACAATGACAGACCCAACCTTGTCATCATTTTCACGGATGATCAGGGATATGCAGACCTTGGTTGCTTTGGGGGTGATCATGTGTACACCCCAAATATTGATAAAATGGCAAAAGAAGGTGCCCGGCTCACCAGTTTTTATGTGGCTGCTCCTTTGTGTACACCATCCCGGGCAGCCTTGATGACCGGCTGTTATCCCAGGAGGGTGAGCATGGAACCTCCTTCAAGTCTGGCAGTGGCATTGCCAAATTTAACCCCGGGAACAAGGTTTCCGGTTTGCCTGGCAGGGGATGGAAACGGGCTGAACCCTGATGAAATTACCATTGCAGAAATTGCCCGTTCGGCAGGCTATCGGACAGGGATATTTGGGAAGTGGCACCTTGGGGATCAACCTGAATTTTTGCCCACAAGACAGGGCTTTGAAGAATTTTTTGGTTTGCCCTATAGTCACGACATTATGCCAAGGCATCCCAGACAGGAGTTCTTCAATTTTCCTCCGCTACCAATGCTGGAAGGAGAAGAAGTAATAGAGCTGGATCCGGATGCTGATTACCTTACCAGAAGAGTAACAGAACGAGCAGTAAAATTCATCAAAGATCATAAGGACGAAAATTTCTTTCTGTATGTCCCACACCCCATCCCACATGGGCCACTGGCTGCCTCAGCAGAAATCAAAGAAGATTATGCTGAGCTACTATCAAATGGAATAAAAACCTCCCCTGATATTTATGAGACGGCTATTCATGAAATTGACTGGTCTGTCGGTGAAATATTGGGTGCCTTAAAAGAACATGGGATCGATGAAAATACCATTGTGCTGTTCACGAGTGACAATGGAGCAGGTAGAAGTCGAAAAAATTCTCTCAGTCCCTTATCCGGAGGCAAAGGGAGTACGCTGGAAGGGGGAATGCGCATGCCAACAGTAATTCGGTGGCCGAAGGGGATACAAGCAGGAAGTGATAGTGACGAATTGCTTACTGCCATGGATATACTCCCAACTTTTGCAAAACTGATTGGTGCGGAATTGCCGGATGATCGAATCATTGATGGGAAGGACATCATGCCTGTACTTACGGAAGGTGCAGAAAGCCCACATGAATATTTTTTCTACTCTCACTGGGGAACACTGGAAGCTGTGAGGTGGAAAGATTGGAAACTTAGAATCATCGAAGGGGAAGAAGCACTCTTCAATTTGAAGGACGATATTTCCGAAAAAAAGAACCTCGCATCTCAGCAACCTGAAATTGTAGCCCAGTTGAAACAAGCGATGCAAAAGTTTGACGCTGAGGTAACAAAAAATGCACGTCCGGCTGGACATGTCGAAAACCCGAAAGTATTGACTATGGAGACCATCATGAAATAATGAATACCTAACCTAAAACCATTGTATTAAATGATAGTGATAAAAAAACTATTTATTATCGTGTTTTTAGCAACAAACACATTTGCCCTGGCGAAAGATATTTATGTAGATGTCAAAAGTGGAAGTGACACAAATCCAGGCACACTTGAAAAACCTTTTCGCACCATACAAACAGCTGCCGACAATATGGTGTCAGGTGATACCTGCTATATACGGGCTGGGGTCTATCGTGAGACCGTAACCCCTAAATCCGATGGACTTACCTTTAAAAATTTTGAAAATGAATATGTACTCATCACAGGGTTGGATGTCATTACGGGCTGGCAGCTTTATGATGGCGGAGTGGCAGATGGAATTATGAAAGCTCCTTCGAAGACAAAAATCACCCAGGTTTTTGTGGATGGAAAGCGGATGAATTGGGCGAGGTACCCCGACGAAGATGGGGATATGCTCAGTACCGATGAGCTGGATTTGGTAAATATCAAAACCGAGCAACCCACTGGCCTGGTTACATTTGAGAGGATGGAAGCCAAGCCGGATGACTATTGGGTTGGGGCTTATTTTATGGGTTTGCCCACCACGAGAAACTGGTGGACAGGCCATCGGGGAAAGGTGGAATCCTCCTCTGGAAAAACTATCACCTGTACTGAATTGAGTGTTTTGTGGAAAAACCCAAATTTCCAGTTTACTGGTGACGGGGCAGGGTACATTATTGGCCACCTCAATGCCCTGGATGCGGAGACCGAATGGCATTGGCAGGACAATACCTTGTACTTACTCCCGCCCAATAGTGCCGATGTAGGTATGAGCATTATCGAAGGACGGACACGTACGCACGGTTTCAATCTAACGAATAAAAACGGCATCACTTTGGAGGGCCTTCATTTTAAAGCCGCTGATATCCATATGCCTGAAGCTGATAATTGCACGATAAGCAAATGTACAGTTAGGTACGGAGGGCCTTTTGAGACCTTCTATGCCGGTGGAAGTAGCCAAAGGGAAGCTTGGGGAGACTTTGAAAATGGTGCTTCCTGCATTTTTGTAGGCGGTGACAACAACGTCATAAGGGACTGTTATGTGGGCTACACCTGGACACATGGTTTCTCCCTTTGGGGCAATAACAACCGCCTGGAAAATTCCATTGCCGAACAATGCAACTGGCAGGGTGAAAGGCTTTCGCCAATATGGTCAGCAGGTGACGACAATAAAATTATCCGAAATACAAGCCGATATGGCGGACGTGACGGTATTGAGTTGGGCAATCGCAGTTTTGGGATAAAAGTGGCCCACCGGGCTTTGGTGCAATACAACCACATTCATCATCATGGATACCTCGTGCCTGATGCCGGGCTTTTTTATGCCAACCATCAGGGGACTTCCCCCTTGGCAGAATCAGAAGTTTCTTATAACATCCTACATGATTTTGTAAGCCACCATCGGGGAGCTGTGGGTATCTATTTAGACAATTCAAGTAGTGGCTACAATATCCATCATAATGTGGTCTGGAATGCCCATGATGGTATTCGTACCCGCTCAGCTACAGAAAATTATTTTATAAACAACACGATCATGGGGGTAACAAAGGCTGTGGAAGTTCGCGGAGCGGAGAGAAAAGGGGCAGTCATTGTTACGAAAAACAACCTGGTTAATTCAGACGAGACGCTTTATGGGATCACAAAATCCCACAACCTGGTAGCCAATGTGAATGAATTTACTGAATATGCCGGCAGGGATTTCAGTCTTCAGCCTGGTGCCTCTGCAATTGATGCGGGTATCGATGTGAAAGGGATTACGGACGATGCGGTTGGTCAGCCTGACATTGGGGCTATTGAATATGGAAAACCAAAATGGACGGTTGGCGCTTCAATCAGGGTGCCGGTTTTTCCGGATGAAGTGTCCCAGCTCGAAAAAAGAAACAGTCAAGCCGGAGATGTGGTAGGATCGCTGAAAGCCAAACGTGGCAAATTACTATTCTCCGATGATTTCGAACGAGCCGAAGTTGGCAGTGAATGGATCGAACATTTTGAAAAGATATCAATCACTGATGGAAAGCTTATTTCTAATCAAGTACCCGGTAAGCATGCAGTGGTTGCTCGTCACATGATGGAGCTCCAAAACACGATTTTTGAATTTGATTTTCTTTTGGCCATAGCCAAGCGAACAGTTCTTGTGGTGAATGGAGATGATGCCCATGTATTTCATGTTTCCTTTCAAGATACTGATGAAGGGATGCAGGTAAGTATAAGGGACTACCCAGCCGGAACGGTAACAAAAGCCAATATTCCATTGAAGGAGAAAGCCAAATGGCACAGGGCAACTGTGGTGCTTGCCGGTGATCAGGTGGAGGCTATTTTGAATGGAAACCCGGCAGTCACGCTGAAATCATCAGGCCTTACAGCCGACAAAAAGCTTTTTCAGTTGTACGGGGACGGACAGCATATAGAATATGACAATGTGCAGGTTTGGAGTGTGGCTCCTTGAGAAAACATGAAGCGAGTCAGATCGGCTAGTAAAAAATAAGGGGTAAAGAACTGATTTATAAGAATATGAAACATTTAAAATTGCAATGTCTATTTGTTGCCCTCTTGACTGCTTGTGGTTGTTCAGGGCCGAAAAAGCCAGATGAAAAGTCAAATACAGTCGTTGAAAAAAATAAGGAAAATTTTACGATTCCATTGACAATAGGCACTTATACAAAAGCAACGAGTGAAGGTATTTACCAGGCAGATTTCAATACGGTCAGCGGCAAGCTAAGCAATCTAAGGCATATTGCCACAGTTGAACAGCCCTCCTTTTTGACACTTTCGAGAGATAAGGAGAAACTCTACGCCATAAGTGAAATAGACAAAGGAAAACTCAGTGTACTGTCGAGACAGGAAGATGGAAGCTATACTTTGGATCAGGAAATTTCCACTGAAGGATCCACGACCTGTCATGTTATTTTGAACAAAGATGAGACGTTGGTTTCAGTGGCTAATTACAGGGAGGGCAGTTTGATAGTCTATGATCAACAGGAAGGTAAATTATCAAAAGTAGCCTTATTTAAACATGAAGGGTCAAGTGTAGCGCTTCCCCGGCAAAAAGTACCGCATCCGCACAGCTCCTATTTTTCCAAAGGTGAAAAGTATATCTATGTGCCGGACCTGGGTACAGACGAAATCATGGCATACCCTATCATAGAGGGCAGGCCAATGGAAGGTAAGGTGGCACTAAAAATAAACCCCGGAGATGGCCCCAGGCACATGGCTTTCACTCCGGATAAGGACTTATGGTTTGTAGTCGGTGAGCTAACAAGTGTCGTCTGGAGTTTAAAGCCCAACGCTGATGGTACATTTGAAGTGATCGACAGGCAAGAACTCTTACCGGATGGAACACAGGGGCGTACTTCTGCTGCTGATGTCCATGTGTCTCCGGACGGCAAATACCTCTACGCCTCAACCCGGGGGTTTGAGAATGGATTCCATGGCATTGCCATTTTTGAAATATTGAAATTAGGCGGATTGAAGGCACTCGGCCATGCCACCGAAGGTATCAACCAACCCAGAAATTTTTGTCTCTCACCAGACGGTAAGTTTTTGCTTGTTGCCAATCAAAACGGGGATAACATAATCGTATTTAAGGTTCAGGGTGATGGGATGCTGGAGGCAACTGGCCATTCAATTGAAGTGAGTATGCCCGTTTGTTTGAAATTTTAGGATGAAAAGTAAAGTGATAGAATCGTTTGAAAAGTTGAAAATAAACTCTAGAAAAATGAGGGAAATGGGGATAGCCTTGCTAATAGCCTTCTTTTATGGTTGTGTTCAAAACCAACAGAAAGACGAAGAAATACTCCCCAACTTCATTATCATTTTCACTGATGATCAGGGCTATGGCGACTTAGCGTGCTTTGGAGGTAAGCATGTAAACACACCTAATCTGGATAAAATGGCTGCCGAGGGCATGAAACTGACCAGTTTTTATGTGGCAGCCCCGGTATGTACCCCATCCAGGGCGGCACTGATGACGGGCTGTTACCCCAAACGCATCAATATGGCTTCAGGTGTATTTCTGGCTGGCGACAACAGGGGATTGCATCCTGACGAGATCACCATAGCCGAGGTGCTCAAAACAAAAGGCTATGCCACCGGCATCATGGGCAAGTGGCATTTGGGAGACCAGCCGGATTTTCTGCCCACCAGGCAGGGTTTTGACGAGTTTTTTGGGCTTCCATACAGCCATGACATTCACCCCTGGCATCAAAACAACAAGAAGTACAATTTTCCTGATCTGCCCCTTTTGGATGGTGAGGAGGTTGTAGAATTGAATCCTGACATGAACCACCTGACCCAACGGATAACTGACAGGGCTGTGGATTTCATCAAACGAAACAAGGAAAATCCTTTTTTTCTCTACATCGCACATCCACTGCCACACAGACCGCTCTATGCTTCTCCTGATCAGATGAAGCAAGTGCCAGATTCTATTCAAACCATTTTAGCTCAGGAGAACGGAACAGTAAACTACCCACTTCGGGACAAAATCTATCCTCAGGCAATAGGAACGATTGACGCCTCCGTAGGAAAGATACTGAATACACTGACGGCAAATGGCCTGGATGAAAATACACTTGTTGTTTTCAGCTCAGACAATGGCCCGGCAAGAGGAGGAATGGGTAGCACAGGTGGCCTAAGGGGAAGAAAAGGGCAGACTTTTGAAGGCGGTATGCGGGAACCAGCAATAGCCTGGTGGCCTGGTAAAATTCCCAAAGGCACTGAAACCGACCAGATTTTGACGACCATGGATATCCTGCCCACATTCGCGAGCCTTTCCGGGGCGGAAATCCCCTATGATCGGCTGATTGATGGCAAAAATATTTGGCCAGTGCTGGCAGGAAATAAAAATGATGGCCCACCGCGCGAGCCGTTTTATTATTACAGGGTCAATCAATTGCAGGCGGTCAGGTATGGGGATTGGAAGTATCACAGGCGGGATGGGCAAACCCTTCTGTATAATCTAAAGGATGATATGGGAGAAGCTCAAAACGTCATTGACCAATACCCCGAAATTGCCAGCGAGTTAAAAGGATATTTTGAAAGATTCGAAAAAGAACTTGGAGAGGGAAATACCCTGAGCGGTCAATGTCGCCCGGCAGGGTATGTGGAGACGGCTAAACCACTGAAATAATAGACCTAAACCAAAAAAAATAAAATAATGAAAAATTATTTGAAAAAAAATGTGCTCGTACTGCTCGCAGTAGCCCATAGCGCCCTGTTAAATGCACAAGTGGTTAACCCTTCATTCGAGGAGGACAAAATTACCGATAGTAGTAAAGTAGTTCAAAAACTCAAGGGATGGAAAGTTGTAAGCGGCAATGTGGAGCTAATCACCGATAAGGTATTTGCTGCCTCAGAAGGAAGTCAGGTGCTGGACTTAAACGGGGACCAACCGGGAAGTATCATACAGACAATAAAAGGCCTTAAAAAGAATTTTGACTACACATTGAAGTTTGAGTATGCTGACCATAAAGATCGAAAACGTAAAGATGGCCCTGTTTTGGCGACAGCTACATTGCTGATCAATGAAAAAACAGTAGCCACATTGCGTAATCTCTCAAAATCCCCCAACTACATAGGTGGGATCGGTTTTGCATTTCGATCGTCACCGAAAGGGACGGCTACAATAGAATTTGCCTCGACAACACCGGGCGACAAGGGTTTGGTGATTGATAACCTGAGGATCGAAGAAGGGCTGCCACAAAAACCTCCTGCAAGCGATCGATTGGTAAATGGCAGTTTTGAATTGAAAGTGGACAGTGAAGAGAAGAACCCGCACCTTTTTGGGGATCAAGTACCTGGTTGGCTGGTCATGAGGGAAAATATAGACCTCATCGCAATAGATAAATTTGGAACACCGGATGGGAAATGGGTCATAGACCTGGGTGGACATGGGCCAGGAGGTATAGCGCAAACGATCACCGGGTTGACTCCTGGCAGCACCTACCGGCTGTCCTTGCTCTATTCCCGTCACATGTACTGGGACCAACAAGATACCCTTACAGCAGACATTTTTATCGACGATGAATTGGTGCTTTCAGTAGGTCGGGACAAGCAAATGAAAGCCCCCCGCTGGGAAAAACTTACACATGATTTTACGGCACCAACGGATGGGGAAATTACCCTTTCTTTGTATTCCACCACCTATAAGTTGGGAGGGGGAGTTTTATTCGATAACATCTCCATAGAAAAAGTCAGTGGGATAAGCCCACGAAAAAAGATACCCGTTTTAATCATAGATGGGTTTAGCAATCACAACTGGACACTCAACACGCAGTACCTAACCGAAATTCTGGAAAACACAGGCAAATTTGAGGTGGACGTAAGTACATGCCCTGAACAACGGGACAACCAAGCGGCCTGGGAAAATTGGAATCCCGATTTTGAAAAGTACCCGGTAGTTATCCAGACCTGCAATAACATTTTCAAGGAAGACAGCCTTCAGTGGCCTGGGCGTGTCAAGCTATCATTCGAAAAGTATGTTGCCGATGGGGGAGGTGTTTACATCTACCATGGGGCCAATAATGCTTTCAAAAATTGGAACGCCTACAATGGAATGATGGGCCTGGGGTGGCGTAGCAAAGATTTTGGAATAGCGCTCACCATAGATGAGGACGAAAAGGTGGTGACCGTTCCCAGGGGAGAAGGTGAAAATACAGGGCATGGCAAGCGGGCAGATGTATTGATTTCCCGGATGAACGGCCACCTGATTCACAAAGGCATGCCAAAATCATGGTTGGCGGCTGATATAGAGGTTTACCGATATACAAGGGGTACATCTGATGGACTACAGGTGATTTCGTATGCGCAAGATGCGAAAACAAGCCTCAACTTCCCCATGGAATGGGTAGTGGAATTTGGCAAGGGCAAAGTCTATTGCTCCACTTATGGCCACCTATGGAAAAACGAGGAATGGCCTTCTGGTATGCGCTGTGCGGCCTTTCAGCAATCTATGGTGCGGGCATTGCAATGGTTGAGTGGGAGTGAAGTTGATAACTTTGTGGAGGCAGATTTCCCTACCAGTGAGAGCATTACATTGAGAAAACCTATTAAAGACTGATTTATGCCCCATTCATCGATTCATATTTATTTTCTTCCTTCTTGATGGTGAGTTTGAATGTTTTATGCAGGGCCATTATATATTTCGTAGTTGATTAAATTGGCCGGGCACCCAAAGAGAATGTACTATAGATGTTTTTTGAAGTAGAAAGATACAACAAGCGATAAACTTGGATAAAAGGGAATTCGTTAACTTTGGATGAAGTAAATATAAAGGCATGAATATTCAAACGAAGAAACTTCATTTAATACAAGAGTTTTTGTCAGTGGAAAGTGAGGAGATCATTGATGAGTTGGAAGCAGTGCTTAGTAGAAGAAGGGCAATAGACCCGGTAGTTCAAAAAGAGATGATGGAAAGGGCCAGACGTTCGGAAGAAGATATTAAGGAGGGCAGAGTTTATACTGCTGATGAAGCAGAGGCTAGAATAAATCAACGATTTGATTTATGAAGTTAGTCATTACCAACCAGTCATTGGACCGGTTGGAGGAATCTTTGGAATTCTATATTGAAGAGTTGGGGTTTCCGTTGGAAAAGATTTCAGATATCAAAAAAGAATTACTTGATAGAGCAAAAAGCCTTGTAGTCTATCCTTATATGGGACAGTACGAACCCTATCTCAAAAAGCTTGACAAAGGCTATAGAAGGCTTGTTGTAGGAAACTTTAAGATCATTTACAGGATCGACAATGATACGGTTTATGTAACAGATTTTTTTGATAGTCACAAAGATCCCTCAAAAATGAAAGGCGAGTGATTACCCCCCTGGCACTGGTCATATAGGAGAGCACAAAGCGAGGGTTTTCTGGAATGTGTAGCAAGTCAAATTGTCAAATATTTTTCCGTAAAAAAATGCCTTGAAGAATTTCTGCCCATTCGAATCAATTTGTGTTTTTGGAGGCTAAATCAACCAGAACATCACTGGCGTAATATAGTATCCTACAATTTAGCCCGATATTCTCTGGGTGACATGTTGTGGTTTTTTCTGAACTGCTTGTTGAAGTTGGATACGTTCTTAAAACCAGATTCATAGCAAACTTCTATGATGCTCATGTTTTCGTTCATCAGCAGCTTGCAGGCATAGCCTATTTTTATGTCGTTGATGTATTGCACCAGCGGTTTACCCTGATTCTTTTTAAAGTACCTACTGAAAGCAGAGGCATTCATATTGGCTACTTCGGCTATTTGGGCGAGGCTTATGTCTTTTTTAAAGTTGTTCATGATGAATTGGTGCACCTTATAGATCCTGCTCTCGTTTGTGCTAGATATCCTCTCCATAAAACCATCGCTGGCAATAAATTCATACTCTTTATTGGTGCCAAGGTCATTCAATATGTCCAACACATGTAAAAATCTTTGAAACCCTGTCTCTCCTTCCAGGGTCAGGAATTTGTCAAACGTGTTTTGGTTGTTTTTGAAAAGCATCCCCCTTATAGATTTGTTAATCAGGCTCTTGATGGCAGAGGCTTCCGGTAGGTTTCTCAAGTCATTTTCCAAAAAACTCAACCCAAGGTGTATGGTTACTGCCTCTGCGGCTTCCTCACTGCCTTCTTTGAAGTACACTGGTGCATTTTGCCACATGTGCGGTAGGTCCTTTCCTATCACTACTATCTCCCCGGGCTCGAATTCAGCAATGCTGTCGCCAACAAATCTGGTGCCTGTACTTTTCACTATCGCCACAATTTCAACTTGTTCGTGGTAGTGAAATAGTTTAATAAAATGCTTGTCGCGCAGATGGGTAATAGAAATCGAACGGTTTGCCGTTACCCGTCTGTCAAGATATTCTGGATTCATGATACATATTATGCCTTATTGAGGTTTGGTTAGTTTATACCTGCAAAAAAAACACCCAAATGTATCAATTTTTCAGTAGAAAGGACAATAAATAAGCACCAGTTTTGTAACCTGGAATAGTTTAATACTATTGCGATGTAAAGAAGTCCCTCTTATTTCCCGGAGGGTAATAATGATATGGTGGGAGTTGAACCCACCCCCGTAAACCCAATATTTATTGTGACTAAAATAATTGACATTGAAGTAATAGACCTGCGTTTTCCAACCAGCCAATCCCTGGATGGATCAGATGCAATGAACCCTGACCCGGATTATTCGGCGGCCTATGTTATTTTGAAAACGGACCATAAGGAAGGACTCGAAGGACATGGATTGACATTCACGATCGGCAGGGGAAACGAACTTTGTGTAGCTGCCATAGAGGCATTGTCCTATCTGGTAAAAGGTAAAAACTTGGAATCATTTACCCGTGATATGGGTGCCTTCTGGAGGATGATTACCAGTGATAGCCAGTTGAGGTGGTTGGGCCCGGAAAAAGGAGTGATCCACCTGGCAACCGGCGCTTTGGTGAATGCAGTTTGGGACCTGTACGCAAAAGTGGAGGGCAAACCATTGTGGCAGCTTATTGCAGACATGAGCCCTGAAGAATTGGTCAAATGTATTGATTTCACCTACATCACCGATGCGGTCACACCGGATGAAGCGTTGAAAATGCTGACAGACCTGGCACCTACCAAGACCGAAAGGATAGAAAGGTTAAAAGCGAAGGGCTACCCCGCTTATACCACATCTGCAGGCTGGCTGGGCTATTCTGATGATAAGATGAGGCGCCTGTGCAGGGAAGCCAAACAGCAGGGTTTTACCAATATGAAGATAAAAGTGGGATCCGATCTGGGCGATGACGTGAGAAGGGCGGCCATCATAAGGAGTGAAATTGGCCCTGATTTGAAGTTGATGATGGATGCCAATCAAAAATGGGATGTAGATGAAGCCATCGAAAACATGAAAGAGTTGGCAAAGTTCAACCCTTATTGGATTGAAGAGCCGACCAGCCCCGACGATATATTGGGGCACGCCAAAATTGCCAGGGCAGTGGCACCTATAAAAGTAGCCACGGGCGAGCACTGTCAGAACAGGGTTGTTTTTAAACAACTCATGCAGGCCAAAGCAATCGAAATTTGCCAGATTGATAGCTGCAGGGTAGGTGGTGTAAATGAAATCCTGGCCATTATGCTCATGGCTGCCAAATTCAACATCCCCGTTTGCCCCCATGCTGGTGGGGTAGGTTTGTGCGAATATGTACAGCATTTGTCGATGATTGATTTCATAGCCATCAGCGGGTCTTTGGAGAACAGGATTATTGAATACGTGGATCACCTTCATGAGCATTTTTATGATCCTGTGGTCATTAAAAATGGGGCATACATGCCTCCTGTCTCACCGGGTTATAGTATCACAATAAAAGAAGAAACACTTGAAAAATATGAATTTCCTGTTGGTGAAGCCTGGCAGGTTGTTACCGAAGATGAATTTTCCGCCTGACTTTGGGCACAGGCTATAGCATATCTTCCCACGAAAAGGTTTGATGAAAATAGGTGAAGTTATTGTCGGAATATTTTGTGCCCAGTATGTACCAGCCAATAGTTTGGTGGAAATTTGAGCCGGTTGGATAGACTGGAAATTAATTGAAAAATGAAGTAAATTTAGAAGGACTGTTTGCTGTTTCTCAATGAAAAAATGTGATTTGGATATTGAAAGATTGACAAAAAGGATTTCGAAATCTGATGAATCTGCATTTAGGGAGTTTTTCGACTACTACTATCCCAGGTTGCTGAATTATGCTTTTGTCATTATCAAAAATCATGAGTCTGCCGAGGACATAGTCCTGGAGGTGTTGCATTCTGTTTGGGAGCGAAGGTCCAAAATCCATCAAATAGAAATGCTCAGTACTTACCTCTATATATGTACCAGAAACAAGACTTTAGACTATCATAAAAAGAATTCCAGATTGATCAATGTGGGTTTCGATGATCCCCATTACGAAGAATACATGACACATGTCAACCCTGAAATAAGGTTGATCAATAAGGAACTGGTAGATACCATCGACCGGGCCATTCTAAACCTCCCGGAAAAGACCAGGATGGTTTACAGGCTAATCAAAGAAGAGGGCATGAAATACCAGGAAGCCGCCGAATTGCTGGGGGTATCTGTGAAAACCATCAACAACCAACTGTTGAGTGCAATGAAGGAAATCCGATCCTGCACCACTACTTACCTGAACAGTGGCAAACAAAACAGCTTTTTAAAGGCGCTAAAAAGTATTGCCCTCTTTTAGCTTCCGTTTGTAGCAGTCATCCAATAGAGGTTTATTTTCTACGTTCTGTATTCGGATGGATATAAGAAACCTGTCTTCCCCTTCTACAGCCCATTCACAGGAAGTGGGCACACTTCAAGGTTACATATAATACTGCCCTGGAAAGACTTGGCACACACCTGTCACGAAAAAATACGCTAAATGGCATTGTAATACCCGAATTAAAATCCCCCATTTAGACAATGGATAAGCACAATTTTAATTTTTTTTTAAAACCAATAGGTACTTTTTAATGATATGAAGTCCTTATTACGAACTCCCAATATTTAAAGAGTAAAAAGTTGGAAAATCGAATAAATGACCGGATACTACTGGCCTACCTGGAAGGACAAGCCACCACCAATGAAATCGAAATAATTCGATCCTGGCTGGCAAACCATCCTGACAATCAAGCGGTGCTTGCGCAGACGAAAACATATTGGGAAAATAGCGTCCCCGCAGTGCGGCTGTCCGAAACCGACCAGGCCTACAGCAGGTACAAGAAAAAGTATCACCCAGGGAATGCAGACGATAACGTGAAAAGCATCTACCCTGGAAAAAAAAAGTCCTCCGCACCTTGGCGAAAAATAGCAGCAGCGATAGCTATGCTTTTGGGTTTAGCTGCCACTTTTTACCATTTCGATTGGCTGGTTGAAATCGCGACACCTAACCTTGCAAAAGAACAAATCATCAAACAAAACCCAAGGGGGCAAAAACTAACAACTTTTCTTCCAGATGGCTCAAAGGTCATTCTAAACTCGCTTAGCAGCATCAGATATGAGGTCCCTTTCAATGGTAGGGAAAGAGTGGTGGAATTGGAAGGAGAGGCTTTTTTTGATGTCAAAAAAAATCCTGACCAGCCATTTAAAGTAATCTCGAATAAGGTGACCACCACTGCATTGGGGACCAGCTTCAATGTAAACAGCAAATACGAAGGGTTTACCGAAATAGCTTTGGTAACAGGGAAAGTTGAGGTGACGAATGAGGCGATGAAATCTGTAATACTGAACCCTGGGAAATCGGCACTGGCGCTCAAAGATGGCTCCTTGAAAGTAGAAGAATTCGATTATGTGCGCAAGGTTGGCTGGAAAGATGGCATGCTATCTTTTACTAATGATAGATTGGGTACGATAATCAGCAAAATTGAGGATTGGTATGGAGTAGATGTAAAGGTTCCAGAAGCTTACCTCAATGAGTTTAACTATACAGCCAGCTATAAAAACAAGCCCCTGGAAGACGTTCTTAACGGAATCTCATTCGTTCTCCACTTTGAATATGAAATAATAGAAGACTCAGTACATATCCATTTTAACCAAAATAACTAACACGCCTATGAAACACCTGCACATGTAAAAAAAGCCTATGGATGTTGGCGCATCGCATAGGCCGAAAACTTTAAAAATTTTCTTTTACAAAACACTACAAAATTATGAATTTTAAACTATTACTACAAGTAATCTTTGAGATGACCAGAAGATCACTATATGCAATACTTGTGAATTGCCTGCTTTTAAGCACAATGTATGCTAGTGATTTGAACGCTCAAAAAAAAGTAAGGAGTGTAAAGGACGCTGACATTGAACTGAAACTAGAGGATGCGAACCTTGCCAAATTACTTTATGAGATTGAAGCATTAACGGATTTCCAGTTTTCGTACAATACCGACGACCTGGACAATAACCTTCGAATATCCAAGAACTTCAAAAACTCTACCGTAGCTGAGGTATTGTTAGAAGCTTCGAAGAGGACCAACCTGAAGTTTAAGCAGGTGGATAACATTATACATGTATCGAAAAAATCAGACAACAGACGGGAAAAAGCCCTTGAAATAGTCATTGATGGGGTTGACATATCTGGAAAAATTATTGATGAAAATGGGCAGGGCCTGCCTGGAGCTTCAATAGTTGTATCCGGTACCACATTGGGTACCACTTCAGACCTAGATGGACGCTATAAGTTGAATGTGCCAGAAGGCGCGGTGCTCACTATTACTTTCGTGGGGTATGCTGCCAAAGAAATCCAAGTTGGCAATCAAAAAGTAATTGATGTTCAAATGGAACTTGACGCAGAACAGCTCGAGGAAATAGTTGTTGTGGGTTACGGGGCTGTAAGGAAAAGCGACCTCACTGGATCAGTAGCATCTGTGAAAGCCGAAGAATTGACGCAGCTGGGGGCAATTAGTTTTGATCAGGGCCTGGCCGGACGGGTGGCTGGAGTCACAGTAACATCAAGCTCAGGGGCACCTGGTAGTGGAGCGGCGGTTCGGATTAGGGCCGTCAGTTCATTAAATGGGAGTGATCCATTATATGTCATAGATGGTATTCCCCTGGAAGTTTCATCTTCACCAGGGCTGGGACAGCAGGATGTAGAAGGTGCTTCCCTTAGCCCTTTGGCCATGATCAACCCGTCAGATATTAAGTCGGTCGAGATACTTAAAGATGCTTCGTCCACTGCGATTTATGGATCCAGGGGCGCAAATGGCGTTGTTTTGATAACTACAAAGAAAGGAGAAGTAGGTCAGAGTAAAGTTTCCATAGATCACGAATATGGGGTAACAGAAGTGATTCGATTTGTGGACGTTTTGGAGGCCAATAAATATACAATCTTAAATCGTGAAGGGGCTTTCAACGCGGGAACAGTATTGACCATGGCCGACACCTTAAGATTGGATTCTGCACGGATGAATTTGATACCCAGTTCTGATTGGCAAAGAACCATCCTTAGGACTGGAAAACAATCAAGTACAAATCTAAGCTTCAGTGGTGGTAGCAAAGATGTCCGCTATATGATATCCGGGAATGTTCTGAACTCAAAGGGTGTGGTTGAGCGGTCAGATTACAAAAGGATTTCTGGACGAGCCAATGTTGACGCAAATATTTCAAATAATTTTAAAGCAGGCGTGACTTTAAACTATACCCACGTCACCTCAAATAATAGTTCAATTAATACTGGGGTCAACAGCCTAAGAGGTGCCACAAGTGCCTTGACCAGAGCTACAAGCTCCAATCCAACCACTGGTATTCCCGCTGACGATGATGTGGACAATGATGAACTTTGGACACCTTTAATATCCATAAATGCCAATAGGTTCAATAATTTATTGACTCAATTCGTTGGAAACGTCTATGCTGACTACAAATTCATGGATGGGCTATCATTTAGAACGGCTTTGTCATATCAAAATCGAAATACAGCTCAGCGATACTACCAGTTCAACATTATCCCCGAGGGTGTGGCCGAAGGAGGAAGGGCCAAGTGGGGTGATTCCAGAAACACCAGAGCAACGGTCACCAATACACTAAACTACCTGAATGATTTTGGGCAGCACAGGTTTAATGTAGTCCTTGGCCAATCCATCGAAGAATCGGAAAATGAGAGCCTAAGGATTTCAAATTTCGGTTTTGCCAATGACCTGCTTACTTATTATGACCCGGGATCAGCTACTTTTCAAGACCCTGATATCACGAACTTCTCTGAGAATAAGTTGTCATCTTTTTTCGGTAGGATCAATTATACGTTTGCAAACAAGTACTTATTTACCCTCACTGCCAGATATGACGGATCTTCAAAATTTGCCGCAAATCATAAGTGGGCATTTTTTCCTGCCGCCGCGGTGGCCTATAGACTGTCTGAAGAGTCCTTCATTAAAAACCTGGGCGTAGTTTCCACTCTGAAACTTAGGGCCAGCTACGGTACTTCCGGCAACCAGGCGATTAGCCCATATCAATCATTGGATCAATATGCAAGTGGTATCCAACCGATCAATGAGGTGAATCAAACCATTTATTATGTCAGTCAATTGCCCAACCCGGATTTGACTTGGGAAACTACCACCCAGACAGATGTTGGGATTGATTTGGGTTTTTTTGATGAAAAGCTATCCGGTACAGTTGAATATTATAAGAAAACAACTGACGACCTTCTTTTTCAGGGAAATAGGATTCCGGTACAGTCCGGGTTTAGTACCTATACAGAAAATGGGGGCACATTGTTGACTGACGGTGTAGAAGCGTCATTGACGGGATATGTGGTGACAAAACCTAACTTCACCTGGACCATTACGGGCAATGTAAGCACAGGAAAAACTGTCGTGCAGGATTTGAAGTCGGATAATTTATTTAGTGGCTGGAGCCCTGGTTTTATCTCCGGTGGTTCTCAGCGTTTGATTATCGGAGAAGAAGTCGGTTCTTTTTGGGGACTAAAAGAAGTTGGAATATCGCAATTTGAGGATTTTCAAGAGTTTCAGGGACTATCCAGAGAGGAGCGAATTGAGCTTTATAATTCAGACCCAACCGCAGCATACACATTGGTAGATGGATATGATTATACAGGTGGTTTACCACTCGACAACTCAAGATTAAGACCTGGGGAGCAACTTTATTTTGATGTGGATGGTGACAGCCTGATTACCAACGATGATTATACCGTCGTGGGCAATGCTCAGCCAGACATAATTTTTGGAATTACAAACAATATCAAATACAAGGACTTTGACTTCAGTTTCTTTATTGATGGTAAATATGGCCAGGATATAGCCAATCTCGTAAATTTCAATTTGCTCAATTTCACGGGTGGGCAAGCATTGGAAGAAATTATGGACCAGAGGTGGACTCCTGAGAACCCAAGCCAATTATACCCCAGGTTAGATAGTAGCAATGGAAGGGCCCAGATGAGCAGTAGGGTCATAGAGGATGGGTCTTTCATCCGATTGCAGAATGTCACTATAGGTTATAACCTCCCAAGTAAGTTGCTTGACAAAATCCGAGCTTCGAGATTAAGGGTGTACCTGTCAGCAACGAATTTGTTGATGATCACGGACTATCAGGGCTATAGCCCGGATGTGTCAATTCGTGGAAACAATGCGACTAATCTTGGTCATGACAATGGAGCCTATCCACTTGCCAGGTTGGTTAGATTAGGTGTAAATGTGACTTTTTAAGATCAAACATTAATTTCAGAAGATATGAAAATTATAAATAAAATATTTCTAATATCATGTACTTTGGTGGCATTGTCATGTAATGACTATTTGGTCGAAGAGCCACCTACCTTTATTTCTGCTTCCAATTTTTGGAATACGGCTGTAGATGGCAGGACGGGTGTCGATGGTGTATATGAACAGCTATATGATGTGCACAACAGATGGTGGGCAACCATTGACGAATACACGGATGATCAGGTTAACCGAAGTGATAGCGATTATGGACGTCATACGCTCAAACCTACAGATCAAATGTTTGAGCGCTTTGGCAACTACAGAGAGTGGTGGATCGGAATAGGCAGGGCGAATGTCGCCATTAAAAATGTGCCAGCCATAGACATGGATGAGACAGAGAGAAACTCCTTATTAGGAGAGGCCAGGGCACTGAGGGCACTTTATTATTATAATCTGGTGCGGAATTTTGGAGATATGCCTCAGCTTACCGAGCCCGTTTCAGTAGCAGCAGACTATCAGAAGTCTAGAGTCAGTGCTGAAACCATTTACGATGAGATAATCATACCAGACCTACAGTATGCAGAGCAGCACTGTAACGATGAACTCCATTCCGGACGCATTACCATGTGGACAGCCAAATTACTTTTGGCTGAGGTGTATTTGACACGGGCCGGTTGGAGAATGACATCTCAAGGTGATAAGATCCAGGGAGATGCAGCAAATTGGGCTCTTGCGAGAGACAAGGCGAAAGAAATTATGGATAATTCTCCCCATTCCTTGAATACAGAGGCCGATGTTGATGGAGTAGTTCATACCCCCGCCTTTGGAGTGGCCTGGTTGGATGATCATCCGTTCACACCGGAATCAATGTTGGAGTTGTCTTATGTTCAAACATTAGGCTTAGGAAACTGGATGAGTCGTGAAAGTAATCCTATTGCTGATGGTAGGAGCTATTGGGGAGAGACAACAGATACACCTCTATCTGACGAGGGAATTGACCAGACTGTGGCACAGATGCGTTTTGCCGGAAGGCCCCCAGGTGTAGGTCGATATATCCCTACGCCGGATTTATATGATGCCTTTGAACCCGATGATGAGAGACGTGATTGGAGTATCATGACCCGATATGATGATAACGAGGGCAGGACATTTCTTTGTCAGCCAACCTTTAGAAAATACATCGACATAGCCTACTATTTGGGTGGGGAAGGCACCAGTTTTCAGTACACCAACTCCAACCTGATTCTTTATCGCTATGCAGATGCACTCCTGATCTATGCGGAAGCGCAGAATGAAGCGGATGGCTCCCCTAACACAGCTGCCTATAGTGCCGTTAACGAAATTAGGAATAGAGCCGGATTGACCGATTTGACAACCGGTATGTCTCAATCGGAATTCAGAGATGCAGTTTTGCAAGAAAGAAGAGTAGAACTACATGGTGAGTTCAAGAGAAAGAACGATCTCAAAAGGACCGACAGGCTTGTGACTGAAACAACGGATATAAACCTTGACTGGACTACAGCTCAAGGCTCACTGACCGACTACACCAGGGTAGGTGGGTTTTATTACAACAACAGGCCAGCATGGCCGGATCATGAATGGCTTTGGCCAATTCCGCAATCCGAGATGGATTTGAATAAAGAATTCGGGTGGGTGCAGAATGTTGGATACGGTGCTGCTGAATAGTTTGGTAGTTTAATTATAGCATTTAAAGTCATAGCATGTTTCAACATGAGGGTAATGGGGGCAGTACCCACAACAGGTCCTGTCCCTATACTCTTTTCCTTTGTCACAAGATATGGATTCGGTTTCGGTGAACCCCCCAGAACTGATGTGCCTGATAAGCTTACGAGTTAATTTCTGAAACATTAGAAACAACAATAGGCCAACAACTCAAATTTTGGCCTATAATGGTAAAATATTCACTTAATTGTTCTTTTCAATAATATTAAAGGCAAATAATGAACTAAAATATATCAATTTTTCGGAAGAATAAGATTCTTCAAAAGACCAAATTTGTTAAGGTAAGTTAGGTTTTAGCAATTCTACCATTGTACCATTTAATAAAAACTGTAAACCATTAAATATGAAATTTCTACCAAGTTTTACGTTGGTAATCCTTCTGATCTGTTCACATTGTCTCATTGCCCAAAAGGCTGAAGGAATGGACGAAATGTGGGGCAAACAAAATTTAATCACCCGAGCGGATATCGGGGCTCGGGCCGCATTGTTCGACGATGGCAACTACGCCATGTTTATCCATTGGGGGCTTTACTCCAACATAGCCAACAAGTGGAAAGATAAAACCTACTATGGCATCAGTGAATGGATCATGAGCCCACGGAGGGCAGGCATCCCGGTGGACGAATATATGGCCGAAGCGAAAAATTTCAATCCTGTGAACTTCGATGCGAATGCCATCGCACAACTGGCCAAAGATGCCGGAATGAAGTATATAGTGGTCACCAGCAAACACCATGACGGTTTTGCGATGTATGATTCAAAGAGCAACGATTTCAACATTGTAAAAGCCACACCCTTTGCCAGGGACCCAATGAAGGAATTGGCCAAGGCCTGTAAAGAATTAGGGTTGGGGTTTGGGTTTTATTATTCCCATAACCAGGACTGGACATTCCCCGGTGGGAATGGCGGGCCTAAGACCACCAGCAAAGGCAAGGAAGTAGGCTTTGATTACTATTTTAAGGAAAAGTGCTTGCCACAGGTAAAGGAAATCACCACCCAGTACGGGGATATAGCCATGGTTTGGTTTGATACGCCCGGTAAAATGGAAAAGAAGTATGTAGAGGAGTTGGTTGCCGTTGTGAGAAAAAACCAACCCAACGCGATGATTTCTGGGCGTGCGGGGCACAATCTTGGAGATTATCTGTCGCTCGGGGATATGAATATTCCTGTAGAAAATGTAGGTGGGCTTTGGGAGACGGTGGACGTAACCAACGACTCCTGGGGGTATGCCTGGTACGACGAAAACTGGAAAAGCTCCAAACGCATTTTGAAATCGACCATATCCACGGTAGCCAGAGGAGGTACATACATGCTCAATGTGGGGCCAAAACCTGATGGAACCATTCCCGGAGAAGCACAAAGCGCACTCAGAGGTGGAGGGGAATGGATCAAAAAATATCCCCAGGTCATCTATAAAGCCGGTCCATCTCCATGGGGCCGTGAATTGCCATGGGGCGATGTGACCGTATCCGAAAACAAACTAAACCTGTGTATCTACGACTGGCCTCTGGATGGTGAAATAGTGTTGCCGGGGTTGAAGAATGGAATCAAATCAGCAGGGTTGTGGGTTGATGGAAAGCTTCAACCACTAAAAACGAGCAAAAAGGGAACATGGACATCTGTCCAACTGCCTGCCTCCCGACCGGAAAAGCTAATCTCTGTAGTGGAACTTAAAGTTGATGGGGCAATTTCTGTTGATGAATCTTTGAGTATCGATCCCATATACTCAACGGAATTGCTAATCGATTTTGCTACGGCGGAAAACTGTGTGATCGGTGGAAAAAGATGGATGGAGAAGTTTGGTGAATGGAAGCATATCGCCCACGCCAGTGAATGGAAGGACAACAGCAAAGTGGCCTGGGAAGTGGATGTAATGACGCCTGGGTATTATCAGGTGGACCTGAATTATGCCGGAAAAGAGCGATTGGTTTGGCGCATTGAAAATGAGGAAGGGGCATTGGTGCAAAATCAGCAGAATTCATCAGCTGTGTACAACTATTATGAAATGGGCCTTTTGAAATTCAAAACTCCTGGCAAACACACCATAAAGGTCTCATTTGTCGATGGGGATGCTGAAACTGCAAGCCTAAAACAGATTAGGCTTACCCCTCTTGAGACCTTGGAATAAAAAGAAATGGAGGGGCTATCTCAAAAGTATTTCGTCATTGCGAACGGAGTGAAGCCTGCCTGTCGGACAGACATGGCAATCTTATCATACAAGGTGCAATCGAAAGTTGAGATCACTTCGCTACGCTACCGATGACGTTATTAACGAAATCATTGATTATAAACGGGTTACGCTGGTGCGAGCCTTTGGCTCGTATCCATCAAAACCAGATACGAGCCAAAGGCTCGCACCAGCGAATTAGCACACCCTACTGTCATTTCAATTTGTGCGTTTTGGAAACCAAAATGTTATATCTCGTGATAGCCTACCCAGCACTGGATGCGGGGACGGCTTGTTGGACTTTTGAGACAGCCTCTCTATTATATAAAGAAATTAAGCTATTCTGCCCATGCGAGTTTTAAACCCAGGAATGAAGAGTGTAATTAAGCTCATTTCGATAGGATGCCTGTTCATTTTTCTATTGACAGTAATCAAAGGATGTCGAAACGAAGAAAGTAGTGAGACGACATTTAAGCAGACAATCGAAGATTATGCGAACCCGGGGCATTTGCTAATATCTGACCAAACTTTCAGAATAGAAGGTTTTCGGGCTATGCACTCCTGTGGTTTAACAGAACTAAGTCAGGAAATAATGATACCGTTATGTACAATTTGAACTCAATAATTTATTGGGGATCGATCAAAATAAAGCAACAGAGCTACTGGCGATGCGGAACCAATGGAAAACAGAACTACCCAGCTCATGTTTGAGATGAAATTAAAAAGATGGAAATCCCTCAAAAGGCATTGTTATGCTATCGGGCTTTTTTTGCTACTTGCCAACATTGTCATGGCCCAATCAAGTGGCCCTGCCTGGATCAAACAGGAATTGGTCTCCAACGGTGTATTCAAAAGCCCGGAATACCAGTTTACCGATGTATATGACGATTATAAGAGCAATGAAAATATCAAAGGTGTTTTCATAAACGGGCTGGAATTTTTTGGTAAAGCAACGAAGTTTTTTGCGTGGTACGGGGTGCCCAAAGGCCTGGAAGCGGGTCAGAAAGCACCAGCGGTAGTTTGTGTTCATGGGGGAGGGGGCACGGCTTTCGAAGCGTGGGTGAAACAATGGAATGAGCGTGGCTATATCGCCATATCCATGTCATTAGAAGGGAATGTACCCGGTCCAAAGGATGAAAACAACCAGAAACCACGATTTGAATTTTCAGGGCCACAACGTGATGGGTTTTTCAAAGATGTGGACAAGGACTTGCAGGATCAATGGTTCTATCATGCCGTGGCGGATGTGATCCTGGCCAATAGCCTGTTAAGGGACTCAAAATTTTCAACTCAAATAGATACGACGAAAATAGGCATAACCGGTATCTCCTGGGGCGGAATCCTTACCAATGTGATAACCGGCATAGACAACCGGTGGGCTTTTTCGATCCCGGTTTATGGATGCGGGTATCTCAACGAAACGCCACAATATGCAGGCCAACTGGCTAAAAATACTCCGGAACAACGGGAGTTTTACCTCAAAAACTGGGAGCCGTCCCTCTATCTACCGCTCCAGTCTCAGCCAACACTGCATGTCAACGGGACAAACGATGGACATTTTAGCATGAATTCCTTTACGAAAACCTATTGGGCCAGCCCCAAAGAAAAATACCTGAGGGTAGAACACAACATGCGTCATGGACATGGTGCCGGATGGAGGCCGATCGATTCTTATCAGTTTGCAGACTACATCACCAAATCCGACACACAAAGGCTGACTTTTAGTGACAACAGTCTGGAAGCCAACGGTCGGCTTTCATATAGCTACAAGTACGCCGGAAGCCTGGATGCCGCCTATTTGTATTATACCACAGACACGGCAGATTGGTCTGGGAAAGGATACGAATGGCTGGAAAAAGAAGCGACCATTTCAGCTGGAGAGCGCACCATCAGTGCTGAGCTTCCTGAGAATGCATTGGCCTATTTCGTCAATGCTATAAATGCCGAAGGGCTGATCTTCAGTTCCCCTATGGCTATTGGTAAAGCTGAGATAGGACGCAGGGTGAACCAAAATACCAAAAAATGAAAATCATGAACGATCCGATGAAGCAATGGGTTTTTGGGGTGTTGACATTGAGTGTTTACTTTCTCAACATAGTTACCTCACCAGCACAGGAAAAAGATAGAAAGCCCAACGTCATCCAAATCCTTACCGATGACCAGGGATGGGGTGACCTGGCTTCTTATGGTCATATTTTCCTCAAAACTCCCCATATCGATCAATTGGCCAAGGAGGGTATGAAGTTTACCCATTGCTACTCAGCAGCTTCTACATGTTCACCTTCAAGGTCGGCCATTCTTACAGGACGTACACCTTATAGAAATGGTGTATTTCGATGGATACCTGCAGATCATTTTAGCTATTTGCCTGCCGATGAAATCACATTACCGCAATTGCTTAGGCAAGAGGGTTATGAAACTGCCCATTTTGGTAAGTGGCATTTGAGCAGCTTTACTGAAAAGAGAATCAACAACAGCGGTTATGAAGGGTTTGGTTTCGGTACGGACCCTGGTCAGCCAAGTATGGATGATTATGGTTACGACTACTATTTCATCACAGGGAATGTGGCCAGGCCATCACACAAGGACCCGTTGAACTTTTTCCTTAATGGAAAACCCATGGGCAAGATGGAAGGCTTCTCTGCACAGATCGTTGCTGGCCAGCTCAATGAATGGTTGACAAAACACAGAAAAAAAGACAGGCCATTTTTCATTACGCTTTGGTTTCATGAGCCACACGGCCCAATAGAAAGTGACCCGGAATTTATAAAACGATACCCTGAGGTCAAAGATCCCAGTTTTCAGCAATACCTGGCCAACGTCACCCAAATCGATGAGGCCGTTGGAGCGATAGTGGAAGAGTTGAAGAAAGAAGAAGTTTATGACGAAACACTGATTTGGTACACCAGCGACAATGGCCCGGAAGGAGGACATGAATATGGTTCATTCAATTCAAGCAATAATCCCCGAAGGGATAGGTATAGGGGCACCACAGGGGGCTTGCGCGGGCGCAAACGCCATACCCACGAGGGGGGCATCCGTGTGCCGGGGATCATATCCTGGCCAGCAGAATTTCAAAGAAATGCGGTAAAACCTGGCCGTATTATCGATGTGCCCATCATCGGTTCAGATGTATTTCCAACTGTCTTGGATATCGTTGGAGTTGACCCTCCCAATGCTGTTACCCTTGATGGTACTTCCATATTGCCAGCTTTGGCAGGAAAAGAGTTTCACCGTCAGACACCCCTATATTGGCGAAGCAACAAAAAAGAGTACCGAATTGCTTTGCGGGAGGGCGATTGGAAGATCATCGCAAAATCGAACCAAGCAGGATTCGAACTATACAATCTAATAGCAGACCCAAGGGAAACCACCGACCAGTCTGCACACGAACCTGAAATTTTTGAAAAATTAAAGAAGGCATTGATTGAATACGACAATGAGGTTTTAGCGGAAGGGCCAGACTGGTGGCGAAATGACCCCTTCGTAATTGAAATGCCTGACATGAAAAAATAGAATACCAAAAAATCAAATATACAAACTATGAAAAAAGAAGTTTTACTAATAGCAGGTGTAGTCATTGCCTTCCTTAGCCATGTCCAGGCTCAGCTACCTTCAGCAGGATACCGTTCGAATCAGCAGGTTTTCAACATCAAAGAATTTGGTGCTACAGGAGATAGCACGACAATGGATACTCGGGCTATTCAGTCAGCAATCGATGCTTGTACCAACAACGGCGGAGGGGTCGTGTGGGTGCCGGCGGGCAATTACATTATTGGTACCATACGCTTAAAGAGCAATGTAACCCTATCGCTGGACTATGGAGCTTCTTTGCTGGGGAGTACAAAAATTGAAGATTATGATACAGATGTGAGGATGGCAAGGGAAGGAAATGTCCACTGCCTAATCTACGCAGAAGATGCCACCAACATCACAATAGAAGGGTTGGGGGTCATTGATGGTAGGGGTACACATTTAGTGTTTCCCAGACAGCTGGAAAACAAGGACAGGATACCACGCCCCCGCTTGATGCGCATGGAAAACTGCAACAATCTGAAGTTTAGTGGTGTGACTTACAAAAGGCCGGCCTTTTGGGGTATCCACCTTGTTGACTGTACCAACGTGCATTTCGATGCGGTAACGGTTCGTTTTCGAAACAACAACTACAACAACGATGGCCTGGATCTGGATGGATGTCAAAATGTGCTTATCGAAAACTCAGATATCGTTGCAGGTGATGATGCGATTTGCCTGAAAAGCTCCCTCAATCCATGCAGGAATTATACGATCAGAAATTGTCGGGTAGCCAGCAATACTTCCCCACTCAAATTTGGCACTTCCTCATATGGAGGGTTCATAGATATCAACGTCACCAACTGCTACTTCTACGACAGCCCAATGGGTGCCATCAAGCTCGAACTGGTGGATGGTGGTAAAATGGAAAATGTGAATATATCCCGCATAGTTATGGAAGACGTTGGGAATCCAATTTTCATTCGCCTGGGTGGACGTGGAAAAAGCTACCTGAAAGGAGTGAGTATGGATGGATATGCCAACGTTCTTGGTGGCAAAGATGGCATTCCTCCCGGGACGGTAAAGAATATCCGCATCAGCGATGTGAAGGCAGAGGTGACCCTTGAGACTTTTGAAAGAGCCAAAAGATCTGTCTATAAAGGATCAATGGATGAATCCAAATGGGGAAAGAAAGATGACCTTATGGCCACAACAGGGCCGATTATGATCACAGGTATTCCTGATCATTATGTGGAAGATGTGGTGCTGGAAAACGTGGAAATCTCCTATCCTGGAGGTGGAACAAAAGAGTACGCAAAAAATGAAGTACCCGAGGATATACTGAAATATCCGGAGCAATTTTTCTTTGGTGTGCTACCTGCCTGGGGAGCTTACATCCGCCATGCGAAAAACATCCAGTTTAAAAATGTAAAGCTGACGAAACGTTCGGATGATGAGCGGGAAATGATTGTCCTGGACGATGTGGAGGGCTTTGTAAATGATTGATGAATCAATTTTAGCAATAAAAGGATGAAAAAAAATACGCTCTTGTTAATGGCCTTAATGCTGGCCAATCTTGCCTTTGGACAGGTGCAATTTCCGATCAATCCATCACAGCGAGTTTTCAATATCAAAGACTTTGGTGCTGTGGGTGACAGTATCACTCTTGATACGAAGGCCTTCCAGGCAGCCATTGACGAGTGCACCAACACCGGAGGAGGAGTGGTCCGGGTACCGGCAGGAAAATATCATCTCGGGACAATCATTTTAAAAAGCAATGTAACGCTTTCGCTTGACTATGGTTCCTATTTGTTGGGTAGCCAGAATCTGGCAGATTATGATTCCACCCTTAGAGTTGCAAGAGAAGAGGCCAATTCACAGAGTTTGATTTATGCAGAAGACGCAAGCAATATTTCGATAGAAGGGCTTGGCGTGATTGATGGGAGAGGATCGCGTACTGTGTTTCCAAGAAAAGATAAAAATGGAAAGAAACTCCCCAGACCCAGGTTGCTTAGGATGGAAAACTGCAATCAGGTCAAACTATCCGGCGTGACCTACAAACGTCCTGCTTTCTGGGGTATTCATTTGGTGGATTGCTCAAACGTTCACATCGATGGGATCAAAGTTCGATTTACAGGAAATAACTCCAACAACGATGGACTGGATATTGACGGATGTCAAAATGTGTTGATAGAAAATTGTGACATTGAATCTGGCGATGACGGCATCTGCCTGAAGAGTTCCCTCAATCCGTGCCGTAACTATGTCATTCGAAATAATATCGTCAAAAGTCACACTTCTCCACTTAAGTTCGGGACATCCTCGGCTGGTGGTTTCATCGATGTGAGTGTATCCAACTGCTACTTTTATGATAGCCCTATGGGTGCCATCAAGCTGGAACTCGTAGATGGTGGCGTGATGGAGAATATTGACATTTCCAGAATTAAGATGGATAATGTTGGTAGCCCCATTTTTATCCGCTTAGGAAATAGAGGACGCATTTACGAAAACTTCACTGAGCAAATTCAAAATGCGGACGCCAGGCCTGAAGGTGCCCCTGTTGGTTCGGTCAAAAACATAAGAATTAGCGAAGTTGTGGCAGACGTTCAGCTAACCTCTGCAAAAGGGCCAAACAAGGAATTTACGGATAAACAACGGGCAATGGCGGGCCCGATCATGATAGCTGGCATTCCCAATCACTACATTGAAAATGTGGTCTTGGAGAACATTGAAATTTCTTACCCGGGCCTTGGAACAAAAAAAGATACCAAAAGAGAAGTGCCTGAAGATATAGCTCGCTATCCGGAACAGTTCTTCTTCGGAGTGTTACCAGGCTGGGGGGCATATATCCGCCATGCCAAAAACATAGAATTTAATAATGTGAAAATGACCTTACGATCCGAGGACGAACGAGAGATGATCGTGCTGGATGATGTGGAAGGTTTTGTAAATCAATAAACTCAAAATCAAATGAATTTTTACTTAGGAGAAGAAATGCAATGGGAAGATCTCGGTGCAGGACTTAAACGTCAGATCATGGGCTATGATGGCAAAATCATGCTTGTGAAAGTGCAATTTGAAGATGGGGCAGAAGGTGAACCGCATTCGCACCATCACTCACAGTCAACTTATGTGGAAAGTGGGGAGTTTGAAATGACCATCGACAATGAAGTTAAACTCCTCAAGGCTGGGGATGGGTTCTTCATTCCATCTAACGTAGTGCATGGTTGCAAATGTCTGAAAGCAGGTGTTCTTATTGATTCATTTAGTCCGGTTAGGGAGGATTTTCTAAAATGAAAATTATGGTACGACTTTGCTTTTTCACCTGGATATTGGTTTATATAACCTGTCAAGCTCGAGCACAGCCTGGCTATGGGGGAGAATGGAAAAAAACACGCCTCTATGGGCATGCTTTTGTCAATGATGGATTTAATGAAGAACAATATGCTTGGGTGCGGAACCACTTCGAATACTTCTGCTTTGAGAAGAAGCACGCTTACAACAAGTACGATAGCCCATCACATGAAATTTCCAGCCGTGATGATGCGGCTAAGCTGGTGGCACAAAACCCGCGCTCAAAGCCGATTATGATTTATAGCATTAGCCATGCCTATCCTCAATTCTTTGAGTCAGAGGCTTTGGCCAAAAAGGAGCATCCTGAATACTTCCACAGCGATGGGAAGCATTTGAACCTTGCCAATCCAGATGAAAATAAATGGTACGCCGACGTGATCGACAGCAACTGTGAAAACAGCGAACTTGTCGGCATTTTCGTTGATGGTGTGAACTGGGCAGTGCAAAACGGCTATGCCGAACAGGTCAAGTCCATTACGAGCAGGATAAATAGCTTCACCCTGCTCAATGCTTTTCATCCAACAAAAGATAGAACCAAGCTGATTGATGGGCTGGAATTGCTTGTGCATGCCGACGGCATTTTCGTAGATAGTTGGTTTCGGAGGTTATGCGACAACACAACGGCCGCTGAGACCTTGATAGAAGCCTGTCTGCAAGTACCTGACGACAAAGTGATGATCCTCAACTCGTGGAACGACCTCAAAGACATTTGGGGAGATGGCCACAGCTTTAGCCATGCGGCCTACCTGATGGTGGCGCATGACCAGACCTACTATCGTTGGGCAGAAGAAGGAACCTGGGGTGAAAATGTGCTGATGGTTTGGCATGAAGACTTTGGAAAGGAAATGGGAAAACCACTGAGCCGCGCGGTGAGAACAGGCTATGCTTATGAGCGGGTGTTTGAGCATTGCACGGTGAACATTGATCTTGAAAAAAAGACCTCTTCGGTGGTTTGGGATCAAAACAATACACTTGTGAATGTAGAGGGGCTCTCCATTTCTGCACCAAAGAAAACGCTCAAGCCTGGAAAAAGCCTCAAATTGACAGCCGAGTTTTCGCCTTCCACTGCCACCTATCAGGGAGTGACCTGGAGTACCAGTGATAATTCTTTGGCAAGTATAGGTTCTGATGGAATGCTCACAGCAAATAAAACGGGAATGGTCACCGTGACCGGAAAAAGCTCGGATGGCGGATTCACTTCAAGTTTGAAAATAAAGATTCAGTGATCAATGAAGCAGGTACTGGGCACAACTACTGTTCGATTAAAGATTTATATTATGAGAAACCTAATAATTGTAACCTTCTTAGTTTTTAATTTATGTACCACAGTATGTACAAGTCAGCCTCGACCTGAAAAGCCCAATGTCATCTTAATTTTGGCCGATGATTTAGGATGGCAGGATCTTGGCTGTTATGATATCGATGAGCCAACTCCCTATGAGTCACCCAACCTTGACAAGTTCTCAGAGACGGGAGTCAAGTTCTGGCAGGCCTATTCACCAGCTCCTACCTGTTCGCCTAGTCGTGGTGCCATCCTAGCTGGCAAGCACCCTGCTCGTCTGCAGAGAACACATGTGGTAGGTGGTGCACCTCCTGTTCCAGGCAAAGAGAATAGTAGCGTTGTTACGCAACCCTGGTACAGCGGACGACTACCGGTAAGTGAAGTGATCATACCCGAAGTGTTGAAGCAGCAAGGCTATGTTTCAGGGCACGTGGGAAAATGGCACATAGCTATAAATCACCATGCCTATCCCCAACCTGAAGATCATGGGTTTGACTTCACCATTTCAGACCGGGGAGTCAATACCGGCATGAAGCCGAACCGTTTAGCGGATTTTGCGACAAAAGAAGCAGATGATGTTTATCGGATAGATGAGAATGGATTTCCACGAGACCCGAACAACGAAAATGCTATAGACTTCATAAAAAAATCTAAAGACAAACCTTTTTTCCTCTACTATGCCACCTGGCTGGTTCATGCACCCATCCAAACTCGATCCAGGCGCTTGCTGGAAAAGTACTGTATAAAAATGGGTTTGCCTTTCCCTGCCGATCCGGGAGGAATTAGAAACCCTGGCCAGAACAACCCTTATTATGGGGCAATGGTAGAAATGTTCGATTATTACATGGGACAGCTTTTTCAATACCTGGAAAATACGGAAGATCCCAGATGGCCAGGGCATAAGCTTTCGGAAAACACCTACATCATTTTTACCTCCGACAATGGAGGAATGGAGGGTTCTCCCAAAGAGATATACACCGACAATTACCCATTAGATAAAGGAAAGATCAATGCCAAAGAAGGTGGGGTGAGGGTGCCGTTGATTATTGCCGGTCCTGGAATCAAGCCCAATCAAGAGAGCCATGTTATGGTAAATGGGATAGACTTCTTTCCAACCATAATGAGCTGGACAAGTAGTAAGCATCCCAATGAACAAGACCTGGATGGCATAAGCCTTGCCGAGTTGCTTGCTTCGGATGTAGATGACAGCAAACTGCTAAGAGACAGCAATGGCGAAGTACGTGACGAAGTTATCTACCATTTTCCCCATGGAGCAGCGCTACATGCCACACTCAGAAAAGGAGATTACAAATTCATTCATAACTACGATCCTAGAAAAGAACCGGAATTGTACCGTTTGTACGATAGTGGTGAAAAACGAGTGGATATTGAAGAGATGATTAACCTGGCTGCCGATATGCCAGAAAAAGTTACAGAAATGAAGAGTCTCTTGTTTGATCGATTACGATCCATGGATTCAAGTATGCCATTTCTCAACCCCTATGCAAATGATGAAATAGAGAACAAAGAGCAGGTATGTACTGTGACCGATGATGGGCGTGATGGAAACAAGGTTTGGGTCAATTTTGAAAAGAATGGCAACAAGGTGACAAGAGCCTACCTTTTGTACACATTAAATGGTGGAGAACAATACGAAGAGTGGTACCGAACGGAAGCCATCATTGAAAGTAATGGGAGAGTAATTGCTACTATACCAGAGGGTGCGACACACTATATTTTCAATCTGGTAGATGAACATCAATTTATGGTAAGTCATCCTCGGATGGGGAGTAGAAGCGATTACAAAGGAGGACATTATTCAGTTGGTGCATTAGATGTCAAAGATTTTAAATGAAAAGGTATTCTTATGAGCACTAAAAAAATGATTAGAACAATTGACAAATATCGAAACTGCGTTTTGCTATTCTCCTCAATCGTTATACTTGGGAGTAGCCCTTGTTTGGCACAGACTGGAGGAGGAATTACACCTACTGAATTCAAAAAAGCAATTGGAGATGAGCTCAAACATCCCTACCTGTACTTCTCTTCTGATGAGTTGCCCGAGCTTCGAAAGCAGGTCACGAACGATCAGAAGAGTAAGGAAATTTATAATGAGCTTTTGGCCGAGGGTAAACGGCTCATCTTCACTCCAGTAGAAAAACAAGCTCCGGTAGTTGATAAGAATCCCCGGTATTCCGGTGATTGGGGTTATCACCGTTATATCGATCGCAATCGTGACTATGCGACGCTCTTAGCTTTTCTCTATCAGCTCACTGGTGAGGAGCAATACGCCGAAAAGGCATTCGAGTTTGCCGATGTGGTATGCGATGTACCAAACTGGGAGGATCGAGCCCATCAGTTTCCCATTATTTATAGCCGTGTGATGCCGTGGAACGTACCCGATGATCAGGTCGTATTCAACTTTGACCTGTACACAGGTCATACGGCCCACAAAATGTCTATGGTTTATGACTGGCTTTACGAATGGATGGATGTGCGCCAGCGAGACCGCATACGTGGAGCTCTCCTTGAAAAGGCAGTGTTGCGGGTACGTGGCAACTGGGACTACCACTGGTGGGCACATGCGGTGCGCTGCAATTGGTTGACACATTGTGCGAGTGGAGCCGGAAGTGCCGCACTGGCGCTACTTACGGAGGATCCACAATTGATCGATGTAGTGGCTGAATCTTACAACCGGATTTGGAAAACCTTCGACAACATTGGTCAGGATGGTGGATGGCACGAGGGTGTTGGCTATTCATCAGCAAATCAAGACTGGGCTGTGTTGTATGGTGTTCCGCTGAAGCGCATGACTAACGGGAAGTTTTCTTTACTAAACCATCCAAAGATTAGAGTACATGCGATAAGCTTCTTTCTCTGGACATTATTACCACCAGATGAAAAAGTAAACTTCGGAGATACCGGCCATCGGGTGGTTCGCAATAGCTCAACCTTCAACGCCCTGGCTGACGAGTTGCAGTCTCCAGAGGTTGCCTGGTATGCCAGGGAAATTTGTGGAGATGCTCAGGACGACCTCTGGGACATTATTTTCCCCACCACAACAGTAGAGCCCGCCTTGCCAGAAATGAAGTCTCGTCACTTCCGTAGCGTAGATTATGTGGTCATGCGATCCAGTTTTACAGATACTGAGACGGTTACGCTCGCGACAAAAGCAGGTCGACATGTTGATCCCCATCATGGGCATCTGGACTGTGGTGACTGGGATGTTCACTGGCGTGGCGAAAGCTACATCAGAGGTATTGGAAACATTCCTTATGACGAAAAGTGTTTTGATGATTTAAGGTGGACTTATCCTCAAGCAGGTAGTCAAGGACAGAATGTCATTTTCGTCAATGGAGAAAAACAGGTTCCTGGAAAATGGCGGGGCAAACCGATGGATGAAAGCATCGGAGGAGATGTGCTTGAATACCGCTATGGTGATGATCTTGAGTACGTTTTGATGGATGGCACCAATGCGTATCCAAAACAGGAGTTGAAGAAATGGCGCAGACATCTGACACTTGACAAGCCTGTAGTGACTGTGGTGCTTGACGAAATAGAATGTGAAAAGGGTGCACTTATCGAAAACCGCATTCACCCGGTAGGAGATGTGGAGGTGTCCGATGACTATCTTTTGCTCAAAGGTGAAAAAGGCATAATGGCATTGATTGCAGTTGCTGATGAAACAGTAAAGTATGTGCCAGACAATCACGCCTACCTTCCAATTCAAAAAAATGCGACACTCAGGAAGATTCCATATGTGGATACGGAGTTGAGAGCGTCCGCTAAAAAGACGGTTTTGGCTACCATCGTGGTTCCCGTGGAGGACGATTCAGAAGCGAAGGCAATCTCGAAATCTGTAAAACGCGCAATTGACAAGGACGGAGATTTCACGCTTTCTTTTTCTGCCAATGGGCAAAATCTGGAATATAAATATAAAAATACCGATGGTGGTTTAGTGCTAGCAAGTGATTGATCAGTAACAAAAAAATTAAAAATGAAGACTTCAATTATTACCATATTTATTTCATGCTTGCCAATTTTAGGTTGGGCGACAGACACTTTTTACACCACTTATTTTGAAGCAGAAGCCTTTACCAGCCAGACAGGCGGATGTAAGGCAAGCACAGAGTATTTTCCTTACATTGGAGATGGTTATCTCGAGATGGGTGGGAATGGTTCCACAGTCAGTTGGAACAATATTGAGGTACCAAAAGCAGGCAAGTACACACTCATCTTTAAGTACTCCAATAACACGGAGGCCAAACTTTCCTGTGATTTAAAGGTGAATGGTACTCCCATTAGGAGCATTCCATTTGGACCCTTTAAAAAGAACTGGACTGTTCCGAGGGATGAGGCCACCGAATACAGTCCTGAGACTGTTGGTTGGGCCAAATATTGGAACGCTCGGGTGATTGTCGATTTAAAAGCCGGAGCTAACACCGTGGAGCTTTCTGTGACATCTGAAGCAGGAGGTCCTCATATTGATAACATAGGAGTGAGCACAGCGATCAGCGAACCACCTACACCAGTGGTCAACGTGAAAGATTATGGTGCTGTGGCAGATGGTAGTACGGACAATACTGAAGCCATAGCTAAGGCTATTGCCGCTTGTCCTCCGGGTGGCTCAGTAGTCTTTGATGAAGGTGTGTACATGAGTGGTTCGGTGACCCTCAAAGCAAACATGACGCTTTGGATTTCTGAGAACGCAGTGCTAAGGGCACTACCTGACAATGGAAAAATAAATTATTATCCCGAAGGCGCGTTTACGGGGAAATACATTACCAGGTATTTCGTGTTTGGAAATGAGGTGGATAATTTGACAATTACTGGAGGAGGCGCAATTGATAAAAACATCACAAAAAGACTCCCGGGACAGGCAAACATCCAGCGCCCTGCGATATTGGGATTTGCAAATTCAGAAAACGTTCGGGTAACCAATGTAGATTTAATTCATGGAGATTTTTGGGCCTTTGTTCCCAATAAATCTGATAACGTGATCATTGATGGGGTCAATCTTTTCAATGTCAATAAGGATGGTATCACACCTATTGACTGTCATGATATGTCCATTACCAATTCTGTGATATCGAGTGGTGATGACGCTATGTGTCCCAAAAGTTATGACCAGACCAGAGGGATCAAGAACCTGACGGTAAGGAATTTGACCATCAATTATACCAAATGGAAGGGGTTCAAGATGGGAGCATCCACCAAGGGTGGTTTTACCAATTCTATAATTGAGGATATTGCCATGGTCCATACGCACAGCGGTTTGGCGCTCTATGCCATGAGTGGTTGCGATGTTACGAACATCAGGTTCAATCGCATCAAGATGAACAATGTTCAAACACCATTTTTTATTGTACGGGATGTGGCTGAATCTACAGAGACACCAGGGATGCAGGACATACACATCTCAAATATTGAAGTGAGGAATGTTTACGGGCAGGAAGGGAGCTCAATTCAAGGGACAGCCAGGGATGGACAAGTTTATCCAATCAAGAATATTTATCTCACCAATGTAAGCGTGAAAGACTTCAAAGGAGGACTTGAAACCGTACCCGAAACCCCAAAAGAATTTCCTGGAGGCTACCCTGAAACAAAAGTCTTTGGAAACTTTCCGGCTTGGGGCTTTTTCATGCGCCATGTGGAAAATGTGGTTTTCGATAACGTGACCTATGGAGTCTCAGGAGAGGATGCACGTGAGGATATAGTGCTTGAGGATGTAAAGGGATTTAAAAATTTAGGGCCAGGAAATAAATAAAAATCCGTGAACAGAATCAAGATCAGTTAAACCTAATATATTATGAGAGCATTGATGAGCATTATGCTGGCAGTGGCTTTTTCTATCCACTTTGATCCGGCTTTTTCACAAAGCCTTAAGCAAGATTCCCCTCCTAACATCATTTTCATCTTTGCTGATGACTGGGGCTATGGAGATTTAGGCTGTTATGGTCATACAGAGTTGGCCACACCTAATCTGGATCAATTGGCCGCTGAGGGCACCCGATATACACAATTTCATGTTACCAGCAGTGTATGTTCTCCAAGCCGTTCATCTGTAATTACTGGACATTTCCCACCTCTACACAGGGTACATGGTCATTTTGCAAGCAATACTTCCAATGAACGCCGAGATATGCCCAACTGGTTAAATGAGGAGTTACCAGTGTACTTGCCTCGCCTTTTGCAAGAAGCAGGATATACCACAGCTCATTTCGGTAAATGGCATCTTGGTGGAGGTGGATTACCGCACGGAGACCTAAGCGCCCCAGAGCCCAAAGAGTATGGTTATGATGAAACCAGGGTATGGAACGGAAATGGTCCAACCTGGAACGGAGATCAATTGTGGCCCACCACCAGGTACATGGATAGCGACACAGTCTGGGTGCAAAATTCTAGTAAAGTCTCTGTAGATGCGACGATTGATTTTATGAAGCGGAACAAAGGCAAGAGTCCTTTATTCGTAAATCTATGGCTCAAGGATCCACATGGCCCTATCTGGCCAAGTGAGGAGCAAAAGAAACCTTACAATCATTTGAGTCCAGGAAAGGAAAAATACTATGCTGTCATCACTGATGCGGACTACCATGTTGGCAGGTTGATGAAAGCATTAAAAGAAATGGGATTCGAAGAAAATACGTTAATTCTTTTTAGTAGTGACAATGGCCCCTCACCAAACTATGTTGGATCTACCGCTGGATTGAGGGGAGGAAAATTTTCCTTATTGCAGGGCGGTGTAAATGTTCCTTTCATTGCAAGATGGCCGGGGCATGTAAAAGCAGGTGCCATTGATAGCACAAGTGTTATGTCGGCTGTTGACTTGCTACCAACCTTCTGTGAATTGGCGGGAAAAGATCTTCCAAACGATTATAAACCTGATGGAGAAAGTTTCGCCTCAATATTTGAAAATATCCCATTTGAACGTAGTAAGCCAATTTTCTGGGAATGGAGGAGGCCAAATGTCAGTGCTAAGAGGCCGGAAGGATGGCCGGGAATTGCAGTAAGATATGGTGACTGGAAGTTAGTTGTAGGCAAGAACAGAGAGCGGGTTGAGCTATTCAATATTGCTGAAGACAGATTGGAAGGTCAAAACCTGGCAGAAACCAACAAAGCAAAACGAGATGAACTATTGTCAATGTGGGATGAATGGAAATCTACATTGCCGGAATAGTCCATTAAATCATGGTAATAAAGGCTGATGGATAGAATCTTGAAGTTGTTCAAAAAAAGTACCTGAACCAATATTAAATTAACATCAATTATGACAAAATCAGTAATAGCATTTTTAGTTGTTGTCTCAGTCGTCATTGTTGGATTTGGGTTGAAAAGTTCTCACACGAATGAAGGAATAATACAAAAAACAACCCTGGGATCAGATGGCATCAGCAGCACTTTAGATACAATATTGGTTTTTAAAAGTGAAAAGGGTGTTGACGTGACAATGTCGGTTTTCTTACCAGAAGATTATAGCGAATCTGATAGAACCTATCCGGCGTTAGTGTTTTTTCATGGTGGGAGCTGGAATGCAGGAGAGGCAAACTGGCACTACCCGGACTGTGCTTACTGGAGCAGCCGGGGAGTGATAGCAGCATCTGTCGACTATAGGCTAAAAGATAGGGATAACGTCGAAGTACCACTTGAATGCGTCAAAGATGCCAAATCATCTATCCGCTTTCTGAGACTACATGCGGAAAAATATAAAATTGATCCCAATAAGATTATTGCAGGAGGAGCATCTGCTGGTGGACTTCTTGCAATAGGGGCCGCAACACTTAATGAAGAGTACACCAATGATGATGCTTTTGACCTGGCAATCTCTTGTATTCCCAACGCCGTGATGTTACAAAACCCTGCTATTAGGAGTGAGCTTGAGTTGACTCCTTTAAGCCGTATTAGAGAAGGACTTCCTCCAACCATAACTTTTATTGGAGATCAGGATCCAGGTATCCCATGGCAGTCTATGCTTGATTTTCATAGCGTCCTGAAGGAATCAAAAAATGAGTCAAGGTTGCATGTAGCTAAAGGAGCAAAACACGGCTTTTGCAATGGTAGAAATCCTAAGAACAAAAACTTCTATTGGCACCTTGAGTTGGCGGATAAGTTCCTTGTGGAGAATGGTATTCTAACGGGGGCTTCAAAAGTGAAAGTTCCCAAAGAAGTTCATGTCATGGGCGAAAACGACTACTTCTCTTATTATTGAATAAGTAAAAGAGGATATTGTATGGCTAGAAAAAAAACAGAAAAGTTGAAATAATGGAATTGAAAGATAAACGGACTATGAACAAAAACTACATCACTTTAACATTTGCCGTGCTATTGGCGCTCCTTCTGGGTTGCACAACAGGAGAAAAAACAACAGGCATAAAAAAAGACGATGATAACTCCTGGCGTGGGGTATGACCATAATCACTCCTGTCAGTAAATGGCTTGATGGCAGCTGTGGGGCATGAAGAGCCTGTGCTTTTTAATCGCAAACATTGGAGGGGCAACTCATTTGACTTGAAATTCCCCCTATCAATCAGCCCTTTCGAGTGGAGTGACCCTTCTGTAGTTGAGGATTCGGATTACGGGGTTAGGCACAAAAAAATTAAAAGAAGGACAATCAGTAGAAATTATAGCTAGATTAAAAGAATTAAAATTTCATGAAACGACATTTGAAAAAATTACCCCTCTTGATATTCGTCTTTACATCGCTGGTCGTTCATGGGCAGGAATTGATCATTTCCAAGTCACCCGAAAACTATCAGCTGTACGCACGGGATGAAACTGACAGTGCCGATGTGGAAATCAGTGGCAAACTCGGGAAACGATCAGCAGTGAAGGGATTGTCTCTAAAAGTATTGAAAGATGGGGCCTCCTATGATTTGCAAGAAGTGTCGGTCAAAGAAAATACATTTTCCCTGACCACTCGGATCGATGCAGGATTGCACCAATTTCGTTTCGAGTTGTACGTCCAAAGGCAAGGCAAAGACAGCCTTTATATGGTTGCCGACAGTGTGGTTTGTGGTGATGCCTACATTATTACCGGCCAGTCCAATTCCCACCCAAGTAGCTTGTCCTCAACTTATTCCAGTACCTATTGCAGGAGTTTTGGCGTAAAAACCGGTTACAAGGCATATACTGAAGAAGATAAAAAAGTAAGGTGGGGAAGGGCTACAGGAAACTGCCCCGGACTAAAAAATGACGTAGGCGGATGGGGAACCAGCAATCCACTCGGAGTGGGTGTGTGGGGTATGGAACTTTCCAGGCTTATTGTTGAAAAACATAAAATACCCGTCTGTATTATCAATGGTGGAAGTGGTGCCTCAAGTATTGAACAAAACATGCTTTATCCTGAACAATCCTCACTCGAAACGAGCTTTGGACGATTGGCCTACAGGGTTGACCAGGCAGGCCTTAAAGACAAGGTGAAGGCCATTTTTTGGCACCAGGGAGAATCCAACAGTAATGACGATGGGTCTTTCCGAACCTACTTTGACAATTTTAATCAACTACAAGCCGACTGGAGAAGGGTATATACAGGACTGAAAAAAATCTATTTGTTTCAGCTACACCCGGGATGCGGTAGAACAACACAGGGCTATGGTGATGAGGTTCGGGAGATACAAACTCAAATAGCTGCGCACTACGACATGGTGGAAATCATGTCAACTATGGGTGTAAAGGGGCATGATGGCTGTCACTTTTCCTATGAGGGCTATCTGGAATTTGCAGAAAGGATTTTTCCCCTTGTGTCCCGGGATTTTTATAGGGAAAGAACTGATAAGATTATTGCCCCTCCACAACTCCTCAGTGCGAAATACGCCTCCGGGAATACCTTGACGCTGACTTTTGACCAACCCATATCCATCGAGGAAAAGAGGGAAGTTGGCGGTGAAGTGAGGTTTCTCAAGGATCAATTCTTTTTCAAAAATGATCCGAAAGGCGAATTTTTATCTGTTCAGGTAGAGTCGCTAGAGGCCAATGAAAATATGGTTCACATTGGTCTGGCCTCCAATAGTTCAGCGAAATATGTGACATACCTTCCGAGCAAATTTTACATCGGTACCAAGGAAAGATACAATGGTCCTTGGCTGACTGGAAGTAAAAATAAAATTGGAGCATTGAGTTTTCACCTTCGACCAATTATCGCTTTGAAAAGCCTTTCGAAAAATGACCCATTTGTAGCCGCAGGTTACCAAGTGCTCGACTCAACTTTCAATGGAGTGGATTTTAAATTAGTGAGCCCAAAGAAAATCGGCGACAAAAAGCGCTGGATTTGGCGGGCCAGGTTTTGGGGGCACGAGCCACAAACGGACCTGGCTTTGTTGAAAAAAGGATTTCATGTGGCCTACATTGATGTGGCTGGTCTTTATGGGAGTGAAAAAGCAATAAGGATTTGGGACGGGTTTTATGAGTTTGTCACCAACATCTACGCCTTGAATCCGAAAGTAGTGCTGGAAGGCATGAGCCGGGGAGGCCTCATCGTCTTCAATTGGGCCAATCGCAATGCGGAGAAAGTTGCCTGCATTTATGTGGATGCTCCGGTCTGCGATATCAAAAGTTGGCCTGCCCGAATTGGTCGGGGCACTGGATCGGCGAAGCAATGGGAAGAAGTATTGAATGCATATGGTTTTACGGAAGAAGTAGCCCTGAAATTCAGCGGGAACCCGGTTGGCCATTTGGAAAACCTCGCCAGCCAAAAAGTACCGATCCTAAGCGTCGTAGGTGACGCTGATGAAGTAGTGCCTGTTTCAGAAAATACAGAACTTGTTGAAAAAAGGCTTCAGGAGCTTGGCTGGAAAATGGAGATAATCCATAAGCCCGGTATTGGACATCACCCACATTCTTTGGAAAACCCCAAACCGATTGTAGATTTTATTACAAAAAGCACAAAAAAGCTCTAATTCACAAAGTATGCTCCCTATAATATTTTTGGCATTATTGAAAGACGCGAAAGTCAAAAGCTTTGGCTTCCTGGCTGAATCGCTGTTTTTGATTCTAATCGTCGGTTGCTCAGGCCAGAAGGAACATGAACCCGGGTCTGATGTTTTACCAGCAGAAAACTGGCCAATGGCTGCCGGGCCGAATCATAACTGGACCGCAAAAACATATTTTAATGTGCCTACGGTATGGAGCGTTTCGATGGGCAAAAACGTCAAGTGGAAAACGGAATTACCCGAAGGAGGACAAAGTGGTATTGCTGTTTGGGGGAATAGGTTGTTCCTTACCATCAACAAGCCACTTCCTGAAGGAACACCCGTAGAGCAGGCTGAGGGCAGTGACATTGTGGGAATGTGCATCAATGCCAATACTGGAAAAATAGAATGGACAGTACCCATTCCCGGTTCGAAGACCATGGCCCATTCCGGCCTGTTTTCTGACAACACCAGTCCTACTCCGACAACAGATGGTAAGTACGTTTGGTTTGTCAATGCGGTGGGGATGATGGCTTGCTACGATTTCCAAGGAAACTCCATTTGGTCTCGTCCATTTGAGTCGAGAGGCCGTCACAATGCCAAACAATGCGAGCCCATTTTGGTTGATGGGCAACTTCTGTATGTCATGGTAAAAGACGAGGGTGACCCAGGTAGAAAAACGGCAAAACTACCGGAAGGAGCAAATAGAAAAAGTGTCCCTGACCCGCAAATGTGGCCCTGGACATACATCAGGAGTTTTGATGCTTCTACCGGCAAACCACTTTGGATAGAAACTAGTGGAACCTCCATTCACAATACTCCCTCGACCGGGTATGTCAATGGCGAAGCAGTCGTTTTCCGGGGAAGGGGTGGAGGCCACCAACCGCCTGAAACACCGTATGGGTTCGGTATGTCCAATATTCAGGGGACAAAAGCAGGATCGCCACTTTGGAGCTACTCACATAAAAATCCATTCACTTATACCGTTGCTCATTTTGATGAACAATATGCTTATGGAATTGCTGATGGATCACTTTTAAAATTTGAATCAACTACAGGAAAACTTATCAACAAATTCCCATTGTTCGATTCAGCGATTATATTTAAATGGGATTCGCTGCAGCAAAAATATGAAGCACATCCGGGTGCTCCCTTCGAGGTGATTACAGAGAAGTATAAACCGATACCTACTAACCACTCAACGATCCTGGTAGGGAAGTATTACCTCTTTATGACGCACGAAGGGCATTGCATTGGCAGGGTGGATACCGACACGGGAAAAGCAGAATATTTGCAGGTGCCGGTACAGGTAAGCCGTAATAGAAATCAGGAAGACCTAATATTGTGGAATGACCACATCCCAAGTGACGCCACCAATTCCAGGGGAATGAAAACAGCCATGGATCGGAGAGCGCAAAGAGATGGATGGGGCCATGTGACGCTAGGGTCACCGATAGCTGTCAACGAATATGTGTTTTTCTCCACTATGATCGGAATGACATATGTGGTGAATGCCCAAAGCGAAATTTTTGATGGATCGGCACTCGTCGCAATCAATGATCTTGGGCCTGCAGGAAAGACCTGGAGTTTGAGTAGCCCAAGTTATGCCAACGGAAAATTGTATCACAGAGGGTTGAAATACATTGTTTGCATAGAAAATAAAAGTACAATATGAATCATAGATCGATTACACTTAAGGCTATTTTGGCCATCTTTTTAATCAGCTGCAATTCCGAAACGGAAAAGAAAACCCAGCCAAATGTCATTATCGTAATGACCGACGACCAGGGCTATGGGGATCTGGCCTGTCATGGAAACCCTGTTCTCAAGACACCCAACCTGGACAAGCTTTACAGCGAGTCAGTTAGGTTGACCAACTTTCACGTAAGCCCATTTTGTACACCAACGCGGGCAGCACTGATGACCGGACGATACCCCGGAAGGACTGGCGCCTATCGCACCAGCAGTGGCCGAACGATGTTGCATACTGATGAACGAACCATTGCCAACGTTTTTGCAGAAAATGGATATGCCACGGGCATGGTAGGAAAGTGGCACCTGGGAGACAATGCACCTCACCGACCACAAGACAGGGGCTTTCAGGATGTGACCTGGCATAGATGCGGTGGGGTAGGCCAGGCATCAGACTATTGGGGCAATGACTATTTTGATGATACCTATGAGCGCAATGGCAAATTCGAAAAGTTTGAAGGTTATTGCACTGATGTGTGGTTTGATGAAGCTATTGACTTTGTCGAGGAAAATAAAGAAAAACCGTTTTTTCTCTACCTGGCCACCAATGCACCACATGGGCCTTACCGTGTTGGCGAGCAGTGGAGTGCCCCTTATCAGGAAAAAGCAGACTGGAAATTTGGCCCTGAGTTCTACGGTATGATTGCCAATTTCGACTATAATATGGGAATTCTGAGAAATAAGCTCGACAGTTTGGGAATTGCCGAAAATACCATTCTGGTGTATATGACCGACAATGGTACAGCCAAAGGAGGAAACTTCAAAGGCTTGGATTCTGAAGCTTTGAGTGGCTACAATGCAGGTATGCGTGGCAAGAAATCTTCAGTTTATGAAGGAGGTCACCGGGTGCCATTTTTTATTCATTGGCCTCAAGGCAACTTGACTGGCGGACGGGATATTGCCTCTCTAACAGCGCATATCGATGTGCTACCCACCTTAGCTGACTTGTGTGGTGTTCCAATTCCCAAAAACCACCTACCGGATGGTATTTCTTTCAAACCGATACTGAAAAACGAAAACCAGGGCCAAACAAGAGATCACCTAATCGTGCAATTCCAGGGAGGGGCTTATTTCAATGGCCCACCGAAAGAATGGGAGCATACCTGTGTGCTGAAAGATAACTGGCGTCTGATCAACGGGGAGGAGCTATATAATGTCAAAAGCGATCCGACCCAAAGGGAAGACATTGCCAATGACAACCCTGAAAAGGTAGAGGAATTGCGGGCACTGTACCCCTCGTTTTGGAAATCAGTCTCACCTCGGATGACGCCCGTTTCCATTGACCTGGGAAACCCTGCTGAAAACCCCGTTAGGCTATGCTCACAGGATTGGTATTTGCCAAAAGGAAACCCTCCTTGGAATTTTGGTTCTATCAAAAAACTCCCAAAGGTGACAGGCCCCTGGATGGTCAACGTGACCCAAGCTGGCAGGTATCGGTTCACGCTTAGGCAGCTGCCTGTGGAAGCCAATAAGCCTGTGAAGGCCATTCGTGCCAAAATTTCTATTGCCGGAATAGAAGAGGAAGCAGTGGTAGAGGACAATAGCATGGGTGTGGTTTTTGACCTGGATTTACCAAAAGGCAAAACAGAACTTATGACTTATTTGATTACCAATGAAGGAGAAGTTGGTGGTGCATACTTTACAGATGTAGAAGCCTTAAACCTTTAAACAATTGACAATGATTAAAATGAATTTGGTTTCAGTCGCTTTGATGATGATTGTGAGCACTTTGCTTTCAAAATGTACTCCTAAGACTGAAAATCCTTCCAACCCCAACATTATCATCATATATACCGACGACCAGGGAAGTGGGGATATGTCTGCGTTGAACCCTGATGCGAAGTTCCGCACACCAAACATGGACAGAATCGCCAACGAAGGAGTGGTTTTTACTGACGGGCACAGCAGCGATGCGGTGTGCACACCATCGAGGTACTCACTGCTCACAGGCCGCTATAGTTGGAGGACTTCTTTGAAAAAAGGTGTATTGGGAGCGGATGGCCCCTGTTTGATTGAAAAGGGTAGAATGACCATTGCTTCATTGTTAAAGGCGAATGGTTACAACACCGCAATGGTTGGCAAGTGGCACTTACAGATGGATTTTGCAGGTACAAAAGGAAAAAACAGAGACTGGTCGGTACCATTTCTAGATGGGCCGATTGAAAAGGGGTTCGATTACTTCTTCGGCATTCCTGCATCTATGAATTTTGGTGTTTTAACCTATCTGGAAAATGACAAGGTGCTGGATCCCCCTGTGCTCTGGACCAAGAAGAAAGCGAATAGCAATCCTCGCTCGTACCAAAACAATGCACGCCCGGCTGACTACCGCATGACCCCACCCTATCAGGAAGAACCTGACGGAGGGGGATGGATCGAGACTGCCCCCTCGTTCAACGACGAATTAGTGCTTGAGACCTTTGCGGCCAAAGCCGTAGAATACATAAATAAATCGGCCAATGACAGCAAACCATTCTTTCTGTACCTGCCCTTGACGAGCCCCCACCTTCCGCATTGTACACATCCTGATTTTCAGGGGAAGACAGATTGCGGCAACTATGGCGATTTTATGGAAGAAACCGATTATCGTGTAGGACAGGTGCTGGATGCGCTTGATGCCAATGGGATTGCAGACAATACACTGGTGATATTTTCCTCTGACAATGGGGCCGAAACCAACTATATCTATCACAGAGAAACCTACGGTCATTATAGTAGCTTGCACTTTAGAGGCGGAAAAAGGGACATTTATGAGGGTGGCCATCGCGTGCCCTTCCTTATGCGCTGGCCGGCAGCCATCAAGGCTGGTAGCAAAGTGGATATTCCGGTTTGTCAAAGCGATTACCTGGCTACCATAGCAGATATCGTCGGGGTGGAACTTCCTGAAAATGCAGGAGAAGATAGCTATAGTTTGTTGCCTGCAATGAAGGGTGAAAAGTACGATGAGAAACTGAGAGGACCGGTGATTCATCATTCGGCCACTGGTCACTTTGCCATTCGGGATGGCAAATGGAAACTCAATATGCTGCGTGGTTCTGGGGGGATGGGGGCTCAGGCCTTCATCGAACCACAAGAAGGAGAGGCACCCTACGAGCTTTTCAATTTAGAGGAAGACCCAGGGGAGACCACCAATCTATATTTTGAACATCCAGATGTAGTTGGGCAACTTAAGTCCAAAATCACCAGTGTTATTGAAAACGGACGATCTACCCCAGGAGAGCCCCAGGATTTTGTCAAAGGAAAATGGGATCAACTGACGTGGATGGAACTATAAATGTTGGAAAAATTGTGAGTGTAATTTATTGATTGTGAGTATTTTAAACTCACAATCCACCTTGATTTCATAGAATAAAATAAAAACGATCCCATGGCTAACAGGATATTCATACATTGCTTCATTACAATTCAGCTTTTGCTACCCCTAGCAAGCAAAGGACAAAACTTTCCTACAGTAAAAGAGGGGGTAACGAGGGAGTGGATTGGTCCAGAATTCATGACCAATCCACTTATGAATTGGAGGTTAAATGATGGTAGGATTGAAAATACCCACGGAGGTTGGGTCAATGAAGTGCATGCGCTCACGCACCAGTTGAAGGACGGAGATGGAACATTAAAAATGAGTGTTCGCATCGGGAGCCTTTCCGTTGGGCAAAGGCATAAAGAGATCACTTTTGTTGGGTTTAAAGTTGGTGCTGTCGGCCACCGAAACCATTATCTTTCAAATATCCTGCATGACTTGCAAAACGGGTTTGCTACCCAACTGATGAACGAGCCTCCCATTCCAGTAGGTATCACATCTGAAGGGCGGCTAATGATTGGGACTCAACTCACCGACCCGGAATTGAGCCCGGTTCAAATGAGCGATGCAGTGTTGGAAGTAGAGGTATCCTATAAGAATGAAAGGGCAGATGTTAGATTGAAAGTTTTGCACTCAGGCAAAGAGATTGCCACACTTAAGGCAAAAATCCAACGTCAATCGTTAAGTGGAAATGTGGCACTTGCATGTCATGGATTAAATCCTCCGGAAAATAAAAACAAGACAGTTGGTGTGGTTGATCATGCTCGTTTTTGGTTTTCAGACTGGAAAGCTGGAGGTAGTAAATTTTCGATCAGCAAAGGGCAGATTATAGGTCCAATATTATGGTCGCAGTACACGCTTCATAAGAAAACCTTAAAAATGATGGCCTTTTTTGTACCAATGGGAGCGCAGGAAAACAACGAAGCTGAATTGCAGGTTCAAACTGGTACAGGTTGGGAGACAGTTGCTACGGCTACAATCGAACCATTGTCCAACAGCGCACTTTTTCGTGTCGAAAACTGGAATGACCAGATTGATCGAAAATACCGAATAACCTATAAGTGGAATGATGCCCGGGGAGAATCTCTGGCAGAGTGGAGTGGGACAGTCAGGAAAGACCCGCTGGATAAAGAGACTATTTTACTGGCAGGGTTGTCCTGCTCAAATTCGGATTTATTTCCCAATAGGTTTTTGTTGGACAATTTGTTGAAGCAAGACCCGGATTTGGTGTTTTTCTCGGGCGACCAAATATATGAGGCCAATGGAGGCTATGGTGTGGTGGAGGCCAAAACGAAAGAGGATGTGCCCAGGGCAGCCTTGAATTATCTGGGTAAATTCTGGCTTTCGATTCTTGGATTCAGGGATTTGCTCAAAGACCGCCCAACGGTTATGACCCCAGACGACCATGACCTATATTCCAACGATTTATGGGGAAAAGGAGGGGTAAGTATGGATGAACGCCGTTGCTTTGGTGGTTATGGTATGCATGCCGATTGGGTGAATATGGTGGAATACACCCAGATGGGCAACCGTCCCGATCCCTACGATCCAACTCCTATTGCGCAGGGAATTAAGAGTTACACAACCGCATTGAATGTGGGAGGGGTGAGCTTTGCTTTGATCAACGACAGGAAATTTAAGTCTGCTCCGGGGGATGTGATTGATGAAATGGCGCCATTATTTGAAGCCAGGGGAGAGAGGAATATTCCATTAATTGATACGATCAATGAAGAGGATTTTGACACCAATAGTTTGAATAGGGGCGATCTGAACCTACTGGGTGAAATGCAACTGCGGTTTTTGTCAAACTGGGCTAAGGATGATTCGAAATTGAAGGCCGTTCTTCATCAATCCCCATTTTGCCAGCCACACCACTTGATGGTAGCCGACATGGACTCTAACGGATGGCCACAATCCGGAAGGAAACGGGCCTTGGAGGTGATCCGTGAGGCCAATGCCATTATGGTAGCGGGAGACCTGCATTTCGCAACGCTGGTGAAACAGGGGATAGATGACTGGGATGATGGAGGGTGGACTTTTACCCTGCCATCAGTTTCCACCAATACCCACAGGGCCTGGCGTCCAAAGGTGAAAGGGCAAAATACCCAACCACATATGCCTGATTATACGGGTCGGTTTTTGGACGGATGGAACAACAAAATCACTATGTGGGCCGCAGCAAATCCAGGTGAATCTATGGTAGGGGATTCTTACAAGGGGGATGGTGAAAATACACTACAATATCTACGTGAAAGTGCACAGGGCTATGGTATCGTAAGATTTCATAAGTCAACTGAGTCAGTCACCTTCGAAAGCTGGCCGGTGTATGGGGAATTTAAGGGTGTGGATAAGCACGACCAGCACCCTGGGTTTCCAAAAACGGTGAAAATTTCAAAGGAGAACTAATAGGCTCAAACTTTACCCATTGAGTTTAAAAACAAAGAAACTGTCAAATCGCAGTAAAACGTAAACCTGCGGTCATACCCATCTTGAATATCTTTGGAAGATAGACGAAAATTGTGGATCATGAGGTAAAACTGCCTTGACCAAATTAGGGTGCTTGCCAATTCTGGGGCAGGAACCTGTCCAGGTCATTGACCTTGGCATCAGGGATTTGTTCCAGTGTTGTTTTTAGCCATTGATAGGGTTCTACCTCATTGAGCTTGCAGGT
>JAVKDJ010000042.1:0-59195 GCA_040222275.1 Cyclobacteriaceae bacterium | reverse complement strand
GACGACAGCCCTGTAACGATCAGTGGCACGACCGCCGGGGTAGAAGACGGCCAGGTGGTGACCATCAACTTGAATGGCGAAGTATATAGTGCAACAGTCACAGCAGGCACCTGGTCTGTAGACATCCCGGCAGTGGATGCGGAAAACCTGGCCCAGGGCACCAGCACCATTACCGCCGATGTGAGCGATGTGGCAGGCAACCCTGCCACCCAGTCCACCCGCGACATAGTCCATGACTCGATCGCCCCAACGGTAGCCATCGATGTAGTAGCCGGAGATGACATCATCAACGCAGTAGAGGACGACAGCCCCGTGACAATCAGCGGCACGACCGCAGGGGTAGAAGACGGCCAGGTAGTGACCATCGACCTGAACGGCCAAACCTATAGTGCAACAGTCACAGCAGGCACCTGGTCTGTAGACATCCCGGCAGTGGATGCGGAAAACCTGGCCCAGGGCACCAGCACCATTACCGCCGATGTAAGCGATGTTGCGGGCAACCCTGCCACCCAGTCCACCCGCGACATAGTCCATGACTCGGTAGCCCCAACAGTGGCCATCGATGTAGTAGCCGGAGACGACATCATCAATGCAGTAGAAGACGACAGCCCGGTAACAATCAGCGGCACGACCGCCGGGGTAGAAGACGGCCAGTTAGTGACCATCAACTTGAATGGCGAAGTATATAGTGCCACAGTCACAGCCGGAGTATGGTCAGTAGATATCCCGGCAGTGGATGCGCAGAACCTGGCCCAGGGCACCAGCACGATTACCGCCGATGTGAGTGATGTTGCAGGCAACCCGGCCACCCAGGCCACCCGCGACATAGTCCATGACTCGATCGCCCCAACGGTAGCCATCGATGTAGTGGCTGGTGACGACATCATCAACGCAGTAGAGGACGACAACCCCGTGACAATCAGCGGAACAACAGATGCTGAAGACGGTCAGGTAGTGACCATCAACTTGAATGGCGAAGTATATAGTGCCACAGTCACAGCCGGAGTATGGTCAGTAGATATCCCGACAGTGGATGCGCAGAACCTGGCCCAGGGCACCAGCACGATTACCGCCGATGTGAGTGATGTTGCAGGCAACCCGGCCACCCAGGCCACCCGCGACATAGTCCATGACTCGATCGCCCCAACGGTAGCCATCGATGTAGTAGCCGGTGATGACATCATCAACGCAGTAGAGGACGACAACCCCGTGACAATCAGCGGAACAACAGATGCTGAAGACGGTCAGGTAGTGACTATCGACCTGAACGGTCAGAGCTACAGTGCCACAGTAACGGCAGGTAGCTGGTCAGTAGACATCCCCGCAGTGGATGTACAGGCCCTGGATGAAACCGAAGCGATGACTGTTACGGTCAATGACCTTGCCGGTAACCCATCCACGCCAGTAGTAAAAACGATCACTCACGATGTTAGCGCTCCGACATTGGGTATTGATGTAGTAGCTGGAGATGATAGAATCAATGCAGTAGAAGACGACAGTCCTGTAACAGTAAGCGGTACTACAGATGCCGAAGATGGCCAGGTGGTGACTATCGACCTGAATGGCCAAACCTACAGTGCCACAGTAACGGCAGGTAGCTGGTCAGTAGATATACCGGCAGTGGATGTACAGGCCCTGGATGAAACCGAAGCGATGACTGTTACGGTCAATGACCTTGCCGGTAACCCATCCGCGCCAGTAGTGAAAACGATTATTCACGATGCAACTGCACCTTCAATACCTACAGTGAATGCATTGAACACGGATGATACTACGCCGGTGATTTCGGGTACAGCAGATGCCGGAACGCAGGTAATAGTAGAAGTAGCAGGTGCTACTTATATACTTGTGGCCGATGCTTCTGGTAATTGGTCAATTGATACTGAAGTAGTTACTCCCGATAGTGGGACTTTTTCTCCTAATGAGAACGGAGTAAATGAAGTAGTGGTAACCAGCACGGATGAGGCGGGCAATTCGTCATCAGATCAAACCTTAGGAGAACTTGTCATTGATAGGAACGATGCTCCTGTTGCCTCATCGGTTTCATTTACATTGGATGAAGATAATGTGGCCACTGGTAACATTTCAACAAATGTAACCGACCCTGAAAATCATCAATTGTCATTCACGCTTTTGACAACCCCTGATGCGGCAACAGAAGGTACCATGGTATTGAATACAGACGGTTCGTATGTGTTTACTCCTGTGGATAATTTCAATGGAACAGTAATACTGACTTATGAAGTATGCGATAATGGAAATCCATCATTGTGTGCCCAGGAAAGCATTACCATCAACGTAAATGCTGTAAACGATTTTCCTGTGGCAGTAGGAGAGACGCTTTCTATTGATGAAGATAACTCTGGAAGTGGTACATTGGCTGACAATGTAACTGATGAAGAAGGGCATGCCTTAACTTTTGGTCTAATAAGTGCTCCGGACCCATCTACCGAGGGAGCACTAACCTTGAATCCAGATGGTACATATTCATTTGTGCCGGTGGCAGACTTTAGTGGATCGTTAACATTTGTTTATGAAGTGTGTGATGATGGCAGTCCTTCAAGGTGTTCACAGGCTTCAGTGGCAATAGAAGTGAGTCCTGTGAATGATGCCCCTGTGGCAAATGATGATATATCCAGTGTGAACCCTGGAAATACAGTGGTGATACCTGTTTTAGCCAATGATTCGGACAAAGAAAATGATCAACTTACTGTTTCTCAAATTGTAAGCAATGCAACTAATGGGACGGTGGTTATCAATGCGGATGGTACGGTTAGTTATACACCTAATACCGGCTTTGATGATGGTACAGACACATTTACTTATGAGGTTTGCGATAACGGGTCTCCTTCGGAATGTGCTTCAGCTCTGGTTACGGTTTCTGTACCTGAACAAGAATTTGCCCCTACTGCAATGGACGACATGGTTGTTGGAAATGAGGATACTGATATATCGGGCAATGTATTGACTAATGATAGCGATGGAAATGGAGATGTTTTGACGGTAAATACCGTGCCTGTAACTGCACCTGCCAATGGTACTTTGGTATTGAATGCCGATGGTACATTTACCTACACGCCCGATGCTGATTTCAATGGTTCGGACAGTTTTGTTTATGAAGTCTGTGATGATAGTACACCTTCGCTGTGTTCTCAGGCATCTGTCAGTATAACTGTTAATGCTGTAAATGACGGGCCGGAACAAATTGCAGCCGAAACTATTACCACCCCGGAAGATACTCCGGTCTCAGGTACATTGGCTGATAATGTTACTGACAAAGAAGGGGATCCACTTACTTTCAGTGTGGTGGCTGCCCCGGATGTAGCTACTCAGGGAGTCCTTTCTTTGAATAACGATGGCACCTATACCTTCCAGCCGGTAGAAAACTTTACAGGTACTGTAAACTTTACATACAGCGCCTGTGACAATGGGTCGCCTAAGCAATGTATTGAAGAAACAGTAACGATTGCAATAGAGGCTGTGAATGATGCCCCGACAGCTAACAACGACCTGGCTTCAGTAAATCCTGGCAATACGGTGATAATAAATGTTGTAGCAAATGATACTGACATTGAAGGAAACGGAATTAGCGTTTCCCGGGTGGCTGTAGCACCTGCCAACGGAGTTGCTGTATTGAACGCTGACGGGACCATATCATATACGCCCAATGCTGGATTTGATGATGGTACGGACACGTTTACCTATGAGATATGCGATGATGGCTCGCCGAGTCAGTGCTCTACGGCGGTAGTTACAGTATCGGTACCTGAGCAGGAATTGGCCCCTGTTGCAAACGATGATCAGTTCAGTACCAATGAGGACGTACCTGTTTCGGGCAATATACTCAGCAATGATAGCGATGGTAACAATGATGCACTGATAGTGAATACAACACCAATAGTCTCTCCTGCAAATGGCACATTGATGTTGAATACTGACGGCACATTTACTTACACGCCTAATGCTGGTTTTAATGGCACTGACTCGTTTTCTTACGAGGTATGCGATGATGCTACACCATCACAATGTGATCAGGCAATAGCCACTATCACCGTAAATTCTGTAAATGATGCCCCTGTACTCACCAAAGAATTGGTGACTGTAGATGAAGACGGTGTAGTTAGTGGTACATTACAGGATAATGTCACAGATGAAGATTCGAATGGTTTTACTTTCAGTTTGGTTTCAACAACAAATCCAGCTACGGAAGGTGTGTTCACATTGAACTCAGATGGTACCTATTCATTCACACCAGCCGAAAACTTCAATGGAATGCTACTGATCACTTTTGAGGTATGCGACAATGGAAACCCATCAGTATGCAGTCAGGAAACTATCGAAATTAATGTTGAACCAGTAAATGATGCCCCTGTGGCCATTGATGGTGCATTTACTTCCAATGGTATTACCAACTCAACAGGCACATTGGCAGATTTCACCGATGACCCGGATGGGGATGTGTTGAGCTATGCAGTTGTGAATGGCCCGACAAACGGAACAGTAGTGGTCAATACAGATGGCACTTACACTTATTCACCAGAAAGCGGGTTTGCCGGCACCACTTCATTTACCTACGAAGTGTGCGATGGGGCTACACCACCGCTATGTGATCAGGCCACCATTACTATCACCATCAACTCTACAGATACAGACAATGATGGTGTACCGGATAGTGCAGAAGATATTGATGGTGATGGAGACTTGTCCAATGACGACTCAGACGGAGATGGAATACCTAACTACCTGGATACCGATGATGACGGAGACGGTGTGCCAACGGCTGAAGAAGATGTGGATGGTGATGGAAATCCAGCCAACGACAATGCCGATGGAGATGGATTGCCAAATTACCTCGATCCTGATGATGATGGTGATGGCATCCTAACAGAAGATGAAGATACCAATCAGGATGGTGATTTCACCAATGACGATTGCGATGGAAATAATGTTGCCAACTACCTGGATGCAGCCTATTGTGATTCGGATGGCGATGGGATATTTGACAATGATGAAGACCTGAATGGAGATGGGGATTTGTATAATGACGATTGCGATGGGGATACCATCCCCAACTTCCTTGACATAGATCCATGCGACACGGACGGTGATGGATTGGATGATGGAGTGGAAGATGCGAACAACGATGGCAACCCATATAACGACGATTGCGATGAGAATGGAATACCTGATTTTCAGGATCCGAAACCTTGTGATGATGAGCTGGATACCACTCCGGTTATTACCCCCAACAATGATGGTTTCAACGATTTTATGGAAATTGAAGGAATTGAAAACTATCCAAACAACATTGTCCATATTTTCAACAGATGGGGCAACCTCGTTTGGGAAACAAGGGGGTATGACAACACAAGCAATGCATTCGGAGGGTTCAATAATTATGGACTATTGACCAGCAATGGATCACTGCCCGATGGAACATACTTCGTGATCATCGATAGGGGAGATGGTAGTCCTTTACAAAAAGATTTTGTGGTAATAAAAAGATAAAGCTATGCAAAAGACATTTATGAGTTTCATGCTGTTTTTATTACTGGCATTTAGTGCAAAAAGCCAGCAGCAAGCAATGTTTACCCAGTATATGTTCAACGGTTTGGCACTCAACCCAGCCTATGCAGGCATCCATGAGGGCCTTTCAGCCAGCATGCTCTGGCGCGAACAGTGGGTAGGGTTTGAAGGGGCACCCAGCACCCAAACGTTTTCCATTCATTCTCCCATCCGGTATAAGCCCGTTTCTTTAGGGGCAATGCTAATAAGGGACAAAATTGGTGTTACAGAGCAATTTGGGGCTTATTTCAGCTATGCCTATCGTATCATGACGGGTAGAAAGTCAAGGATTTCATTTGGCTTACAGGCAAGTTTATCCAATTTCAACTCCAATTATGTGGATGCCACGTTGGGTTTGGATCCTACTTTGCTCAATAGCAACGTGAACGAAACCAAGCCAAATGTGGGTGCGGGGATCATGTTTCATTCCGACCGGTATTACTTTGGATTGTCTTCACCTCAGGTACTCAACCATCAATTCGACAGTTCAAACCCCGATTCTGATTCATACATGGTACGTCATTACTTTGCTACCGGAGGTGTTGTTTTTGATTTGGACCGGGATGTGAAATTGAAACCCAATATCCTGATCAAAGCAGTGAGGGGTGCACCTGTTGAAATAGACCTCAACGTAAACATGCTCCTGCAAGAATTCCTTTGGGTTGGTGTTTCTTACCGCTCGTTCGATAGCTTTGATGCTATCGTCCAATTTCAATTGACACCACTGCTGCAGCTTGGATATGCTTTTGATTTTGCTACCACCACAGAACTGCGAAGGGTAAATTCCGGTTCTCATGAAATTATGGTAAATTATAGGTTTAAATTAAACAAAGATAGAACCGTAACCCCAAGATATTTTTAAGCATGAACCGATCCTATCTGATAGCGCTAATTCTCTCCTTGTTATACTATGGGGCTGGGGCCCAGAAAATAAACACGGACATAGTAAATGGTGACCTGGCTTTTGAGAAATTCAAATATGAAGAGGCTGTGGTTTTTTACAAGGCTGCTTTGGGTGAAGATTCCAATGATACAGACATCAAACTTAAAATTGCTGAAAGTTATCGAAAGATGAACGACCATTCGTCAGCTGTAGAATGGTATGGGCAGGTCTTGGATGATCAGCATAAGGATTTTGAAGACATATTTAAACTGCACTATGCCCAGGCACTCCTTTACGTTGATGATAAGGAAAATGCCAGAAAATGGTTTTTAGAGTATAGGAAAAAGGACTCATTGAGCCGTGTTCCGGAGAACCGCCTGGAAGGTATCGACAACTTTGAATCATTTCTAAAAAAGTCAAAGTACTATACCATTGAGAAGCTGGGGTTGAATTCACCCTCAAAGGATTTTAGTCCCCATTTTTATCGCGATGGCTTGATTTTCGTTTCAGACCGCACAACCAACGAAGGAAAAAATGCCTGGGACAGCCGGGTGTTTTTGAACCTATTTCATGCCAGGTTGAGTGAAAATGGCACTTTCTATACGCCAGAAGAATTAAGTTCAAAACTCAACACATTGTATCACGAAGGGCCTGTTTCTATCTACAATGATGGAAAAAGGATTGCTTTTACCAGAAACAACTACCACAAAAAAGTGTTGAAGAGAAGTAGTGATGGGATCAACAACCTGCAAATATTTTTTGCCGACATCAATGAAAAGGATAAATGGACTAACCTGGAAAAGTTTGAGCACAACAGCCATGAGTATTCCATAGGGCATCCTGCCATGAATACACAGGGCAACCTTATGATTTTTTCTTCTGATATGCCCGGAGGATTGGGCGGGTCCGATATTTATTTTTCAGAGTTGATCGATGGGAGATGGACGGCCCCAAAAAATGTGGGCAACCAGGTGAATACACAGGGAGACGAACTCTTTCCTTTTCTTTCCCAGGACAGCATTTTGTATTTTTCTTCCAATGGCCACTACGGCCTTGGGGGCCTTGATGTATATCGTACATCTTTCTCCAAAGAGCAAACCAAGCCCATAGAAAATATGGGCACACCCATCAACTCCAATGCAGATGACTTTGGGTTTATTGTGCATAAAAAGGGTAACATGGGTTATTTTTCTTCCAATAGGGAAAGCTATGAAAATGATGACATCTACAGGTTTCGAATTATTCCAGTGGGGGTAAAAGTGGCTGTGGTAGATCGTATGACCCGGCAAGACCTCACAGTGGCAAATGTGGTTATTTCTATGGGGGATAAAAAGGAAGAGCTTTCGTATTATGGTGAACCACTGCGCTACAGGGCGGCCTATGACCAACAATATGAAGTAAGTGTGACGGCAGAAGGCTATGGGCCAGGCAAGGCTTCATTCAATACGGCAGGGATGGAGCCAGGGCAGTTGACTGATCTGGTTATTGACATGCCGAGGATAGTGCAGGAAATGCCGGTTTCTACAACCAAACTGGAACCGGACGTAAGGCCTGTGGCCAAGGTTGACTCGGTGCAACATTTGGAATTGGTAAATATTGGTGGGGAAACCTACATTGGAGTGGATGGAAAGCTTTACAAGCCCGAAGAAATGGATATTTCCGAAGATTCATTGAACATCATGAAAAGGAACATGCCGGATTTACCAGAGGCCATAGAAATAAAGAACATCTACTATGACCATGATAAGTTCGATTTGAAAACACAAGCCACCCGTACCATCGATGGTATAGTGAAGCTAATGGAACGTTACGAATCGGCTGTGTTGGAAATCGCCTCCCATACCGATTCGAATGGTTCTAGCGCGTACAATGAGCGTCTGGCTCAGGACCGATCAGATAGAGTAGTGGCCTACCTTACTTCGCTGAATGTTGACGAGGGTCGTCTCAGGGCGACTTCTTATGGCGAAACCAGGCCTGTAAATAACTGCAGGGACGGGGTGCCGTGTACCCCTGAGGAATATAGGATGAATAGACGTACCGAATTTATTCTTAAGTTTTAAAAAATATGGAAAAGTACTTATCACTGCTTTTTTGTTCAATTGTACTGAATCAGTTCGTTTTGGCACAATCCAGTTGCACATCATCGCTACAGGCAGAGTCTTGTGTTACATTCGATGTGGTGAAACATGGGATCATAAAACCTGAGGAGTACATTTTTCAGTGGGATTTTGGCGATGGAGGCAAAGGCGAGGGGGCGAGGGTTACGCATTGCTATGATCGGCCTGGAAAATTCATTGCAAAGATGTCCCTTACCAATATAGATAATGGGGCTTATTTTGAGGATGAATTGGACGTTGATGTGGTCATTCAGTCGCCGATTAGTGTGCATGTAATGGCACCTGATACTGTATATGAACAAGAGGATTTCCTATTCAAGATGCAGTTGGAGCCGGATCAGGGGCATCAGATTGCAAATGTCCTGTGGTCTGTAAATGGCACTTCGTACGACCGACAACAGGTGGCCGGCAATTTGGTGGTGGGACTGAATAAACTGAAAGTAGAACTCACCATGGGTTCTGGCCAAAAACTATGCGCCGAGAAAAATTTGACCCTGTTGCCCAACGACCTCAAATATGACACCCGGTACCTCAAAGATATATTGCATGAGTCTGCCAATGGTATCTCCTGGTCTGGCAACTCCATTGTTGACAATGATACCATAATGAAGTTGCAGTCTGTATTTTTTCAACTGGACAAAATGGACATATCTGATGACATGGAACCTGTGCTCAGGAAAAACACAGATATTATCAGGAATTACCCAGGTATCAAAGTGATGATTGGCAGCTTTACCCATTCGGATGGTGATTATGACCTCAACAGGTCCCTGTCAATAAAAAGGAGCGAAGCTATAAGAAAGTACCTGGTCTCCAGGGGAATAAGCCCGAACAACCTTGAAGTAGCGGATCCTGAGGTGACACGGGCGCTGGAAAATACCTGTTCGGACTACCTGGGGTGCGATTATGTAGATGATAAGTTGAATTTACGAACAGACTTTAAAATTACCCGGCTGTAGTTGGTGTGTGTTCCTCAACTTTATTTTGCAACTCCTTTTCCTTCTTTTGCACATAAATTTTGTGTTGCCTTTTGGTCAAAAAGTATTTGATGAAATTCTCGACAGGGAAGAGCGCCAGTGCCAGTATCAGGTTGATCAACACTTTGAAGATTGCCGGGCCTCCGGCAAAATCATCAACATAAGGCTCCACTAAGGTATGTACGTATTCGAAAACAGTGAACAGGGAAGCAAACAACAGGATTTTTGTGAGCATCCTATTATGGGTTCTTTTAGAAATCAAAAAAGACGCTGTGATGATAATACCCATCACTCCCAGTTCGACTAGTGTAAAGTACAGGGTGTTCCAATAGGCAGGTGAAATGACAAATGCCAGGCTTGCTGTATCTTCCTGCCAGTAGTTGGGGTTGTCGGATTCCTTTACCATAAACTCATACTGACCTGGGGGCAAGTTGGTGTAGTTGGCCTCATTGGCAGTGACAATCGGAGACCATTCCTTGTCATATCCCTTGAGCATAAATTGGTAATGGACCGCATCGGGATCTTTGAGGTGAATGGCAATAAAATCAAATGTGAGGTCATTTTTGAAGTAAGGAAAATCCAGGGCATAAGGGACAAAGCCCTGTAAGGAATCTGATTTGCTGTATTGCTTTAAATCCTCTTCCCGGTAGTGTAACCTGATGCCTGTGATCAAAGAGTTCAGGTTTTTTACCTGAAAATTGATGTGTGGTTTGTCCACTTTGGTGAGGCCATAAGGATTGCCAAACCAAATATCGCCTACATCATCGGTAAAGGTAGAATTGATCAAAACTTCACTTTCACCCAATTCGCTTTTGTGGTTGTAGGAACGGATGATGTCAACGCCTACATTGAGATGGCTCACACCTTTTCTATGGCTTACCCAGATGTTGTTTTCGGCATCTACCGCTATGGAATTGCAATAATCCGAAAGCAACTGGTTCTCTTTTTCGTAATACCTGGTAAGTGTGTTCCCTTGAAGTTTTAAAAGCCCTTGTCCATAAGTAGCCAGCCATATATTTCCCAGGGCATCTTCGGTGATGGCGTTTACATCCTTCACAGGGATTTCATTTTCCTGGGTCAGGTACCTGATAGTACCATCTTTTTCCATCAGGGCCACACCAACGGAGTGCGCACTAAACCAAATCCTTCCCTGGCTATCAGGAAAAATATGAAAAACCTCATTGTGGTAAAACCCATTCCTTGTATTGAATTTTGTAATGCTTTTGGAAGGGTTGTCTATTTTTATCACCCCATTTCCTTTGAGTGATGCCCATACATTACCGTCCAGGTCTTCGGTGAGGTGACGGACACTTTCAAAAAGCCCATCTATCTTTCCGATATCGATTTTTTCAGGATCATCCAGCGAGGTTGAAAATTTGTATATCCCATCCTTGTCGGTGCCCACCCAGATACTACCAAACTTGGAATGGAAAACTGAAGTGATTTTAGAGTCCTTGAGATGCCCTGAAAATTGGAAATTCAGGCTGTCCTTGCTACCAGTATGATAGGTAGTCACCAGGCCATTGTCTGTGCCCAGCACCAGATTGGTATGGTTGAGTTGGGCGATTGCATTGATGCCACCTGTTCTTATCTTGGTATTAAGCTCATAGTGCTGTATGTTCTTTTCGGTAATTTGAACCAATCCAGACCCAAAAGTACCTACCCAGATTTCATTTTCCCTATCTACAAATACCGTCCTGATCTGATCACCCGGAAACCCGTTGCTCTTATTGAAAAAGGTGTATTGCAAGCCCCTCCTGTTTCCGGCATTGAAATCTATTTTTATGAGCCCGTTCAATTCGGTACCTACCCAAAGATTGTCGAAATCGTCTTCTGCAATACTGAGGATACTCATGTCTTTCAGGATGTGGTGCTTATCTGCTTCGAATTCTTCAGCATCTAATTTTAATTCCATCAAGCCATGGTCTTCGGTTCCCATCCAGAGGGCATGCCGGCTCCTGAGGTGGTCGGTAAACAAGCTTCTGATAGGTATATGTTCAGTCCCTTTCACTGTGGCCACTAATTTCAGTTTGTCATTGGGTAGGATTTTATAATGGATGAGCCCAACATTGGTGGCCAGGAATAGGTTGTCTTCGAAGATTTCGAAATCGTAGGATATTTTGCTTTTGAGTAGTGACCTTTCCAGCAACCTGTAGTCATCGTTCTTTACCCTTATAATCCCTTCATTTTGTGTGAGCACCCAATATGTGCCGTTGGTGTTTTCTTCTACTTTTACGATTTTGTTCCTGACCTCATTTTCAGTAAATATCTTTCTGTATTGACCATGCCTGTACCTGCTGAGCCCGCCTTTGAAGTACCCAAACAGCAGTCCTTTGTCACTTGGCACCACCGCAGCAGTCACCAGATCGCTGATCGTGCTGTCCCTGTTGTTGATGTTGGTCAGGTGCTTGCCGTCAAATTGATGCAGCCCTTCGTCCGTTCCTATCCAAAGGTAGCCATCACTGTCCTGTACAATGGTATAGATGAATATGCCAAAAAAATCGGAATCTTCGTCATAAACTTTGATGTTGTAATTTTCTACCCCAGCCAGGCTGAGGGTGGAAACAGATAGAAAGAGTACAAGGTACTTTAGGAATTTAATTGCCATTTTGTGATTTAGGGTGATAGTTAATGTCCACTTTGTACTTAAACTTAGGTGGCCCACCAATAGGAGTGGAGAAGAAGGCAATGGCTTCATCGTATTGGTTTTTCAAATACATCACCATATCATTTCTTGAATCTTTTCTTTTTACCAACTGAATATCAACAGTTGTGTTCTTTTCTTCATCAGTTACGAAGTGCTTGCTTTTGGCCCAGTTCAAATTGACAGACGCTGTGCCTTCATGCCGGTTTTTGGCTATGGAGTAAATAAAAACATCCCCCTCATTGTCATAATCAAAATTATGTTGGGTAAAAGAAACCACACGGTCGTCTATGAAAGGATACAGATGGGTAACGATCTTTCGTGATTCGGGAAGCCTGAAGGAATATTCGTAGGTGAAAGCGTTGGAGCCTTCTACCTCCTTGTTGTTGTCGGGGTTTACGCTGAGAAAATACCTGTAAAGGTTACCGTCATTGCCCTCAAGGCCTTCGGCCACAATCTTAAAGACATAGCCTGCCAGTTTTTCGGATTCTTCACCTTCCAGTGGGTTCAGCGGCCCAAAAGTGTGCCATTGCTCATTATATTTCGATTCGTTACCAAAAACTTTTGAATAGAGCAGCTGGCCGCTCTTGAAATTGCCCGTTGGGTCTATTCTCCGAGCATCGGGGTGGGAGTGTGCCCCACGGCCTGCATATACTGAAAACCTTGTTTTGGTATCGAAAGCTCCGTTTGCCTCATCTAGTGTCCCACCTGTTTCAGGGTCGAACACCCTGATGTAAACAGGAGCCGTAAAAGTCTTTGGAATTACGAAGAAAAAAGTCTGCACATGGTCGTCATCCCCCCAGGCACTATTACCATCTTCTCCAAATGTAACAAGGTATTCGATATGTTCAAATTCACTGGGTACAATTTGGGCAGTGGTATTGCACAAGCCAGCAAACAGGATGAAAACTGTAGCTAGATATTTCATCTTATGGTCATTTTTGAGTTGGTGTACGTATCCAAAAATAATCATTTTTGGGCTAATAGGAGCCATTATTTCAACAAAATACCATGAAATCAAAGCAAGGGGTTCCCATTCAAGGCTGTATATTGACAGCCCGTGGTTAGGGATTGTCAATATACACCCCTTCGGGCTTCAGGCCTTAAGGCCTAAATTACGAAAGGAATAAAATGCTTGCTTTGTCCATCATGCCCTGTTCAGAGAACTGGGTTTTTATGGATTCATCAAACCTTCAATTTCGTCTGCCTCGATTGGTATGTTCTCCATCAGGTTGATGTGACCATTTTCGGTAATGACAACATTGTCTTCCAGCCGGATGCCTATTCCTTCCTCCCTGATGTATATGCCGGGCTCTACGGTGAACACCATGCCGGGCTCCAGTTTTTTGTATAGGCTCGCAACGTCATGTACATTCAACCCAAGGTGGTGGGAAGTGCCGTGCATGAAATATTTTTTGTAAGCCGGCCAGTCGGGATTCTGGTCCTTAATATCTGTTTTGTCGATTAGCCCCAGATCCAAAAGCTCTTTCTCCATCGCTTCCCCTACAGCTTTGTGGTATTCGGGAATGGTAGTGCCAGGTATCAGCATTGAGGTCGCCGTATTTTTCACCCGCAATACTGCATCATAAACCGCCCTTTGTCTTACTGTGAACTTCCCGTTCACGGGTATGGTTCGTGTCATGTCGGCATTGTAGTTGGCATATTCTGCCCCTACATCCATCAGCAAAAGGTCGCCATCTTTGCACATTTGATTGTTGTCCACATAGTGCAGTACACAAGCATTGTGGCCTGAAGCTATTATAGGCTGATAGCCAAATCCACGCGAACGGTTTCTTATAAATTCATGGCTGTATTCGGCTTCCAGTTGAAATTCCCACACCCCGGGCCGGGTTTTGTCCAGTATCCGTCTAAACCCTTTTTCGGTAATGTTGCAGGCTTCCTGAATCAGGTCTGTTTCCCTTTCGGATTTAATGCACCTGAGGTCATAAATAATTGGTGCTACCCTATGGTAGGTATGCAATGGGTAGGTGGTTTTGCACCATTTTACAAAGCGGTCATTGCGTGTTTCTACCCTCGATGAATTTCTGATATGCTCGTTGGAATCCAGAAATACATGCTCAGATTCAGCCAAGATGGAATTTAAGGTACTTTCAAACTTATCGAGCCACATGATGGTTTGGATACCCGATGTTTCCCGTGCTTCTGATACGGTGTATTTATGCCCTTCCCAAATGGCTATTTCTTCATTGGTTTCTTTTAAAAACAAGATTTCACGAAACCTGGGGTCGGGAAAATCAGGAGCCAGCAAAAGGATGGATTCTTCCTGGTCTATACCTGAAAGATAGAAGATGTTGGCGTCCTGGATAAATGGCATGGTACCGTCTGCACTGGTCGGCATGATGTCACTCGAATTGAACAGGCAAACCGAATTGGCTTTGAGCCGTTTTTTTAAATTATTTCTGTTTTGTACAAACAGGTCTTTTCCGATTGGTAGATACTTCATAAGAAAAAAATCGTTATCATTAAGTTGAGTCAATAAAGTTATGGTGAAACTCCCGCAAGCGATAAAATTAGTATTTCTTTTATTACTACTTGCCTGCTGCGAGCAGAAAAGAAAGTATTGGATTTATTTTAAGGAAAATAGTGTCGTTGCTGGCTGCTCTTCGGAGGTTGCCAATGGTAGCCAGCCAAAACAGAAGCATACGGATATACAGGAGGTGTATGAAAAAACCTTAGAGGGTACTGGCACCAAAATCACATTTTTTTCCCATTGGCTAAATGCCGGCATTGCCATGCTTGACCAGGCTCAGGTGAATGAAATATCGACCTTGGATTTTGTAGCTGAAATCCAACCTGTACAGGTTTTGGACTTCATTCCACATAGTTTAGGGCAGACAGAAGAATTGAGTTTTGCTCTGGAACAAATAGAGGCCAGGTACTTTTTAGACAAAGGGATTAATGGAAAAAATGTCAAAGTTGGGATTATAGATGGGGGCTTTTTGGGAGCTGATGTTAAAAGTGGGCTGTCCCATGTTTTTGACAGCTCCAGGGTGCATGGTTACAAGGATTTTCTCACCCCTGACTTACCGAGATATGGTGGTTCGAAGGCTGCTGATGATGGCCATGGTACAGAAGTTTGGGAACAGATATCAGGCATGAATACCGAGCGGAATGTCCGGTTTGGGATGGCTAGCGGGTCGGAGTTTTACCTTGCCCGTACCGATGACGGTCGCAAAGAATACCGCCAGGAAGAAGAATACCTCATAGGGGCACTGGAATGGATGGAAAAGCAGGGGGTGAAATTGGTAAACATCTCACTGGGATACTCAAATGGGTATGACAATCCGCACGAAAACTATCTGCCAGAGCATATAGATGGAAATTTCACGGCCATCACACGGGCAGCAAGTATTGCTACAGAGAAAAAAGGAATGCTCTTGATAGTATCAGCAGGCAATGATGGCAACACGGCGTTTAAGGTCTTGTCAGCCCCGGCAGATGCCAGGGGTGTTATTGCTGTTGGTGCCACCAATTTCAAGGTATGGGACAAGGCTAGTTACAGCTCGATAGGCCCTGAATCCCTGGGTTTTTTGAAACCCAATGTATCATGCTTTTCTTTCAACGGAACATCTTTTTCTGCCCCTGTCATTACGGGATTGGCTGCCTGCATCATGCAAATGGATAGCACATTGTCCAATTTGGAAATCAAATCGTTGATAGAGCAGTCAGGCCATCTCTATCCTTTTGGCAATAATTATATTGGGTATGGTGTACCATCGTGTCGGAAGATTTTGGGACGGATAGACGGAGAGCAAAGAGGTGTTTTATCAGTGCTGGCCGGAAAAGAAACTATTGAGGCCCCAAAAAGAAAGGTGGTTTTGAAGCTGCCATTCGAATCAGGCACTTTGGTTTTATTCAACAAAAAAGACAGCATCAACGTCCTTTTTCAGGAAAAGGCAACCGTAGAGGATTATAGCCTTACCCTGACCAAACCAAAAGACGTCAGCTTCACTACAGTGGCAGGGAAGGGATTTGTACAGGAAGTAAAGTGGGATTAAGGGCTCATCGAACCATAAACCTTCAAGGTTTTTTTGCCATTTACCTATCAACGACAAACCTTTTGACTATTGAGCCAGAAGGGAAATTAAATCTTATTAAATAACCTCCAGAGGGCAAATTCTCAATATTGATTCCATTTTCCAATAGTTCTCCAGAAATATTCGAAATCCTTTTACCCATCAAATTATTTATCTCTACCGTTGTAAACTTGATTTCCGAATTGATGTTCAATATCGATTGAGTTGATGGATTTGGAAAAACTTGTACCAGTTGATTTGTTAGATTTGAGGTCTCTATGGCTATAATGTCAAAACTCTCAAACTTGCCATCATAATCAACTTGTCTCAACTTATAAAACAGAATTCCATTGCTGTAGGTAGGAATGTCCGTATAGTCGTATTTATTCAATATTTGGGTAGTTCCATTGCCCATGATTTTGGCTATGACATTAAAGTTTTCACCATCAATGGATTTTTGCAATTCAAAGTAGTTGTTGTTTTTTTCTGAGGCGGTGGCCCATTCCAAAGATACTTTTGAATTTTCACACTGTCCTTTGAAATAAATCAACTCAACGGGCAGTGAAGCACTACCAAATGTTATAGGTCCCGTAGCGGCACCATCGTCAGCATTGAAGACAGCAACACCACCAATGAAAAGACGTTCCGCATTTCCACTACCATCCTTTCCTAGTATCCCACCTGGATAAACAGCTACCCCTGATCCATCAGCTAAATAAATATTCCCTCCATTATTAAGATACGCAATTGTACCATAGATTCTAATTGTAGTAGGCGAGAAGCAACCATTTGGTTCATCAAGTAATACATCACTCTGGGGATTATTTGCATCCAGTGTGATAGTAATTCCAGCAGGAATGATAACTAAATCACCACATGCGGGAACACCATTATCCCAGTTTCCAGCAGAAAACCAGTCTCCTCCGTTTGCCGTTGTGGTTTTGGCATTTGCAATACTACAAAGCACACTTAAAGTTACCAGAATAATAACTCTACCAAGTTTGATGTAAGTTGAATGCATGGTATTGACTGTCTACATTGCGGAGTGAATTTACTCAATTCTTTGCTAAAAACCAGATTTATCGGCTTAATGGCACATGTTTTTTTGTGCAAATGGGAATCTTGGTTTTTAACTAGAATTCTACCGGTCGCTACTCATTCTTTCTAAAAAAGATGAATTAATTTGTCCAGAACTGCCAACCCCATTCGTCTATTGGCAAAACGGTAATCAAATTGGGCCTAGTAAGAAAAGAAATACAGATCAATGCCAGCAAGGAACGCGTCTTCAAAGCGCTTACCGATCCTTTCGAAATAGAAAATTGGTCCGGGGCACCAGTGGAAATGGATCGGCTCTGTCAAGGCAGGTTTTCTTTATGGGGTGGCAGCATTGTCGGGATAAACCTGTCTGTGAGTCCGGAAAGAATAGAGCAAAAATGGAAAGAAAGCAGGTGGGGCACATTTTCAAATTTGATATTCGAAATTACGGACCAGCACCATGGCACCCTGCTGAAATTAATCCATTACAATGTACCGGAATCTTCATTGACAGAGATTGAAAAGGGCTGGGATGATTATTATCTGATGCCCATCAAGTCGTATTTAGAATTGTAACCAAACTTAAATAATAATATGAAAGAGTATTTATTTTTATTCAGGGGTGGAGACGCCCGAAGGGCTGAAGCATCACCCGAACAGATGCAGGAACACATGCAAAAATGGGGTGCATGGATGCAGGGTTTAAATGAACAAGGCGTATTTATCGGAGGCCTGCCGTTGGACAAAGGAGGCAAGGTGGTAGAGAAATCCGGAAAAGTGATCACTGATGGGCCCTTTGCCGAAGGAAAAGAAATTGTTGGTGGCTACCTGATGGTGAAATCAGATACCCTGGATGGTGCAGTGGAAATATCCAAAGGCTGCCCGATTTTTGAGCATGAAGGCACGGTGGAAGTAAGGGAAATCATGCCCATGGACATGTGATTGATCAAATCTTTGATGTATCAGCCCGCCTTGTTCGCGGGCTTTTCTTATTTTTAGGGAAACGTCAGGTTGTAAGTCCATAATACATTGGTTTTTGCCGCCACTACACCAACCCGGAAAACCAAAAGAGCTAAAATCTCCCCCCACCAAGGTGTAACACGATAATTATGTTTCATATCAATTTAGTCAGTTTAAAGCTGACTTTTTTACTTTGAAACGTAGTTAAAGTAAATTACTTTTCATATCATTGTAGTCAGTTTAAAGCTGACATTTTAACTATGAAAACAAAAAATATATCAACTCAATCCAATCAAATTTTAACCTATTTCAATCAAATGGGTAAGGATTGTTTTGCATATGCAGACGCAGCAAAAGCTTTACCGAAATCAAGTGAAAGTGCATTAAAAGAGTTACTTAGTAATATGGTTAGGCGTGGGTTGTTGATGCGTTTGAAAAAAGGACTTTATTATATTATTCCATTTGAAAAAGACCCTGACTCCTTTATGCCTGATTGGCATCTTATTGCCGGCCATCTGGCGAAGGATGTCAACCACTATATCGGTTACTACTCAGCTTTGCAGATTCATAACCTAATCACCCAGCCTTCACTAAAGGAACAAATAGTTGTTGATAAGCAAATTCGCCCTTCGAAAATCAAAATAAAGGACATTGATTTTCAATTCATTTACCACAATGAAAAACACTTCTTTGGTTCTAAAAAAATATGGATTGATAGCTTCAATAAGGTAATGTGCTCAGACTTGGAGAAAACATTCATCGATTGCCTGTTCAAACCTGACTATGCCGGTGGCATTGTAGAAATCGCCAGGGCAATCCATATATCAAAAGACAAAATCAAATATGAAAAGCTTCTTGAATACACTCAACGATTTAATTCACAGGCAGTCATAAAACGATTGGGGTTCCTCCTTGAATCCCTTGAAATAAAATCAGGAATCACAAAACAGCTACAGAAGGCCAAAACTGCTTCATACGTGCTACTGGATACTGAACTTCCGAAATCAGGCAAAATGATAAGTCGCTGGAGCATTCAGCAAAACCTGGAAACAGAAACCATTAAATCTGCCATCTACACATGATAAAACCAGGAGAAATACAAAACAAGGCACGAGAAGTTGGTGTAAGAGATCAGCAGATTGAGAAGGATTATATCCTGTCAGGGATATTACAGGGAATTGCCTAGCATGAGCAGCTTTCAATTTCCATTGTCTTTAAAGGAGGGACAGTATTGAAGAAGGTCTATTTTGAAAACTATCGGTTTTCCGAAGACCTTGATTTCACTCTTCTCGACAATGAAATAACTAATAATCAAATCTTTGAATGGTTTACCGAGGTGTTTGAATACATCCAAGATGAAGCAAATATTCCCTTGGAAATCATTGACAACAATGAACATGAGGACGCCCGCCTGCCGGACGGACAGGGCGGAATAAATTTTTATATCAGTTATGTTGGCCCCCTTGGCGGTGTTGGGGCAAATAAGCGGGTTAAAGTTGATATTTCAAGAAGTGAGAAACTACAATTTAAGCCTGTATTGCGGAACGCCTGCCTTGGGTACTCAGATCAAGAAAATCATCAAATACTTTGCTATCCGCTAGAAGAAGTGCTTGTTGAAAAACTAAGGTCTATAATGCAACGGATGCAAGCCCGGGACTTTTACGACATCTGGTACTTACTGGAGATGCATGAAATGGATGTAATCTTTTATGTAAATGAATTCCAGGCAAAATGTGAAACCAAAGGGATTGATCCCAAAGGATTTCATGAAAAACTGGATCAACGACTGCCACAATATCAAGGACGTTGGCAAAGATCAATGTCAGACCAAATTCGAGATTTGCCAGATTTTGAAACTGTACAAAGAGAAACAATGCGACACTTGAAAAAACTAGAATTCTAATAATCGTTCCATGTTTTAGGGTCCATGAACACTTACTAGCCAATCGGTTTTTATTCACATTTCTAATTCGGGGGCAAAACAAAGTGAAAAAAAAGAAAACCTAACAGAATATATAGTGAATGCGCAAATGAGATGTTTTCGATTTTCTAAGCAATTCGATACTTTAGTAGCAGGGGAAAGTGCAAGCACACTCACCTTACATAGACGATAACCGTAATGGATTTGATAGAGGACATTTCTGAAAGTAAGATCACATCGGTGGTAGATCATTTGTTCAGGTCTGAATACGGAAAAATAGTTTCGTTCCTAACCAAAAAGTACGGGGCAGAACACCTGGAATTGGTTGAAGATGCCGTCCAGGAAGCACTATACAGTGCCATGAAAATCTGGCCTTTCAGGGGCATCCCGCAAAACCCGTCTGGTTGGATATTTCGGGTAGCCAACAACAAATCCATTGACAGGCTTAGGAAATTGTCGAAAACCGGGGATTTGGGTGAAGCCCTCCAAACTGAAAGCCTTGCTGATGAACAGCTCAACCCCGAAGAGCTGGATGGGGCATTCAAAGATGATTTGCTCAAAATGTTGTTTGCCTGCTGTCATCCTGACCTGGTGATTGAACATCAAATCATTTTGTCTTTGAAAATTTTATGTGGCTTCAGTGTGCGGGAAATTGCGAACTGCCTCCTGAAAAAAGAGGCCACCATTGCCAAATCATTTACCCGTGCCAAGCAGAATTTTATACAAAACAAAATCCACCTGGAGGTGCCCTGCGAGTCGGAAATAAAATCAAGGCTGTCAACGGTGTTAAAGGTAATCTATCTGCTTTTCAATGAGGGCTATAAATCAAGCGAAGGGGACCATTTATGCAAAGAAGACGTTTGTTTTGAGGCCGTCAGGCTCAACCATCTTTTGTTGGAAAACCCCGCTACTAATACCTCTGAGGTGAATGCGCTGGCTGCACTGATGTATTTTCACCTGGCACGGTTCGAATCGCGGGTAGGGGCAGAAGGGGAGTTGGTTACATTGGAAAACCAGGACAGGGCATTGTGGAACAAGGAATTGATCCGGGAAGGATTGCATTACCTGAATGTGTCTGTGGAGGAATTGCATTACTCTGAGTACCACATACAGGCCGTGATTGCGTCGGTGCATTGCCGGGCTGCTTCCTATTCCGATACGGATTGGAATGAGATACTTATATTGTATGATGCCCTATTGAAAGTGGCCCCATCGCCAGTCACCAGGCTCAACAGGCTGGTAGTGGTGTCAAAAGTATATGGGCCTGCCAGGGCATTGGAAGAACTTCAAACTATCGAAAAATCTGGTTTTTTCGATAATTATTACCTTTTTCATGCGATCAAAGGTCAGATTCTGAAAGAAACTGAAAAAATCAAAGAAGCAAAACAAGCTTATCAAATGGCACTGCAACTGACGAAAAACTCCAGGGAATTGGACTTCATCCGATCCAAAGTAGCTGCATTGAGTTAAGGACTCAGGCCATATTCAGCTCCTTCACATCTATACTCATGGCACACTCGAAGTGGCCTTTAGGACATTTTCTATGGCCATGAAGCCCACATGGCCTGCAATCCAACGATTTAGAGGTCTCGACAATTCTCGACCTGGTAGATAGTGGGCCGAAACCAAATTCAGGTACTGTAGAGCAAAATATAGCAGTGACGGGGGCATCCAGAGCAGAGCAAATGTGCTGAGGGGCCGAGTCGTTCACATAGTTCATCTCAGCGTCTTTCATCAGTGCGGCAGATTCCAACAGCGATATTTGCCCGCACAGATTCGTGCACTTCTTGTGTTGTACAGATGCGATGATCTCGTTGCACAGGGCACTGTCTCCTGGTGCCCCGACAAAATGGATATGACCGTCAAACTCCAGTTGATTAATAAACTCAATCCATTTTGACTTTGGAAATTGTTTGGTGAACCACACCGAAGCTGGTGCTATGGTGATAAACTTTTCAGTTTTTAATGCCTTCACAGCCTCGTAATGGTCTGCGCTGGGGTACAGCTTCGGCTTTGCCGGAGGGGCATCTGAAAAAGTACTGATCAGTTGATTGTTGCGCTCAATGTCGTGCATCCCACCAGGCATGATGTGTGGTATCTTTTTGTTGAAACAAAACGACAATGGATTTTGGGAAAACCCAACCTTGTATTTTGCCCTTGCAAAGAGCGTAAACAATCCAGTGGACAAATACCTTTGAAGGTTGATCAATAGGTCGTATTCTTTTGTTCTGATCGACCGGACAATCCTCATCATATTTTTTAGCTTGTTGGACTTTTTGTCCCAAACCAGCAATTCGGACACATTGGGATTGTTTTCAAAAAGCTGTTCGTTTCCTTTTCTAAGTAAAAAATCTATGCTGGCATCTGGAAACCTGCCCTTGAGGCTTTCAACCATACTGGTGGATAGAATGACATCACCAATGAAGGCAGTTTGTATGACCAGTATTCTATTTGGATTCATTAATTTTGAATTTAAAGGTGGCAAAATTAGTTAAATTTGTGGCTTGATTTTTTGAGATGAAGGAATATGATTTGATTACCCTGCCAAACGGGATCAGGGTTGTACATAAGGAAGTGACACATACCAAAATTGCCCACTGCGGCATTATGTTGGACATTGGCAGCAGGGACGAAGGTGTCGACCAACAGGGGATGGCCCACTTCTGGGAACACATGGCTTTCAAAGGCACTAAAAAGCGAAAGGCTTTTCATATAATCAACCGGTTGGAATCCCTCGGGGGTGAGCTCAATGCGTACACCACCAAGGAGAAAATTTGTTTTTACGCTACTGTGCTGGACAACCACTTCGATAAATCAGTCGAACTCCTGACTGACATCACGTTCAATTCTGTTTTTCCGGAAAAGCAAATAGACAAAGAGAAATCTGTGATACTGGAAGAGATGTCCATGTACAAAGACAGCCCGGAAGATGCCATCCAGGATGAAATGGACGAACTTGTTTTCGCCAATCATCAGCTTGGCAACAATATTCTGGGAAATGTGGAAAGTGTAAAATCCTTTAAGAAATCAGATTTTGAAAGGTTTTTACATGAAAATATAGACACAAGCAAGATTGTGTTTTCCTGTGTGGGAAATGTCCCGCTGAAAAAAGTGATAAAAATAGCGGGGAAATACCTGGGGCAGGTGCCCACCATTGAGAACAAAAAAGCACGTTTGCCAGTGAATGGTTATAGGCCAGCATTGAAAACCGAGCGCAAGGAAATTCTACAGGCGCATTGTGCCATAGGCAAGCGGTCTTTTCACCTATTCGAGAATGAGCGGATTCCATTTTTTGTGCTCAACAATGTGCTCGGAGGCCAGAGCATGAACAGCCGGTTGAATTTGTCGTTGAGGGAAAATTACGGATTGGTGTATAGTATTGAATCCAGCTACCAACCCTATACCGATACAGGTATGTTTTCCATTTTTTATGGTACTGAACCCGACAGCCTTGAAAAATCCATCGAACTTACTTTCAAGGAAATAAAGAAGCTGCAACAAAAGGCACTGGGGAGTAGCCAGTTGCAAACTGCCAAAAATCAGATAAAGGGCCAATTGGCCATGTCTGAGGAAAATTACAACAGCATCATGCTCATGATGGCAAAAAGCTTGTTGGATATGGGTAAAATCCAGTCACTGGATTCGGTCTTTGAGAAAATTGACAAGATTACTGGTGCCCAACTCCAGGACCTGGCCATCAAATCACTTCAACGTGATGAAATGAGTATTCTTACCTATGTCCCGAAAGAATAACCTTAGGTTAGATGAAGTGAAATATAAGTAACCATGTTCTAGCCTTTCTTTTGCATGGTTGTGAATGGTATCTCATAATATTTGAGCCTGGATTTGAATAAAAACATCCAACGTATATCTATTGGTTAAAAGAGGCTTCAGTCTGAAAATAAAATAATTCATCCTTTAATTCTATTCCGGGTAATTATTATATTCGAATTAGGTTGTTGGATTTTGTGTAATGGGCGGCATGCAAATACACATCGAATGTAAATCATATCTTTCTATGCACAAAACCGTTTTTTGTAATTAATTGAAACAAAGTTGTAGATGAATTACTGGTTAATTAAATCCGAACCCAATACGTACTCTTGGGAAGATTTTGTGAAACTTGGGAGAGACCATTGGGATGGGGTGCGAAACTATGCCGCTCGCAACAACATGCGTGAAATGAAGGTGGGCGACCTGGCTTTTTTCTACCATAGTGTGAATGATAAGTGTGTGGTGGGCATTGCCAAAGTGGTGAAGGAGCACTATCAGGATCCTACTACAGATGACGACCGTTGGTCTGTGGTGGATTTGGTGCCTGAGGGGAAATTGACCAAACCGGTGACCCTGGATGACATAAAATCCGACAAGCGGCTCACTGATATGGTATTGGTAAACAATTCCAGACTATCGGTGCAGCCGGTAAAAAGGGAAGAATTTGATATAATTATAGCCATGAGCGAATCCTGACGGTCGATTTTCCGTGGACTCATAAGGGTTTTAAACTGCTCGATTTTTTTAATAGTATGAAGTGCAATTTGCGACTCGTCACTATATGAATAAGTACCTGTTACTACTATTGTTGATAAGCTATTCGTCTTTTGCCCAAAAAAAGTCGAAGAAGGATACCACTGAGGAAAAAGCCTCTTTTCTTGTGCAACCCAACAGAATCGAATTTGAAATAGACAACCGTGATGGGGATTTTCAGATCATTCCAGCCAAGGAAAATGGCCTGCTGGTCATTAAGGAAACCAAAAACAGAAGCAAGGATGGGTTCGAATGGAATTTCAACCTCGTGGATAGTGCATTGAACATCCAATGGACCAAGCAATATGCCATTCCATTCGGCTCAAGCTTTTTGGGGTACGATTACAACGACCGGGGTTTTTATCTGCTGTTTGGCAAATCACAGTACAAATTGGAAGACATGCGGGTAATGCGTCTGGGCCTGGGAAGGGGGGACACCACTTCGTATCAGGTGAATACCGTCTTTCCGATGCAATTGACTACTTTCGAGGTAATCGAAAACACCATAATTTTTGGTGGAAATGCCAACTTCAGGCCGGTGGTCATGTTGTATGATATGAATGAACAAAAGCCTAAGGTGTTGCCGGGTTTTTACAACAACAACAGTGATATCATTGATATCAGGACCGACGACAATACCAAAACTTTTACCGTCATCCTCAACGAAAAAACATTTAAAAAGAAAGTAACCGTATCTATCAAAACCTTTGATTCCAGGGGCAACCTTCTGCAAACCAAGGCTTTGGAAACGGACTATGAAAAAAGCCTGATCGATGGGGTGTCCACCACTTTTTCCAATGGGGAACAATATGTGGCTGGCACCTACGCCCGGCGCAAATCCGATTATTCCAGGGGGCTATACCTGGCCAAACTGCAAAATGGGGAGCAGGAGCTCATCAAATACCACAACTATGGCGACCTCAACAATTTCTTTTCCTATATGAAAGTGAAGCGCGAAAAAAGGGTGAAAAACAGGATTAAGAAAAGGAAGGGGCAGGGAAAAAAAGTGAAATTTAACTACCGTCTCCTGGTGCATGACATCATTCAAAGGGGTGATGAGTATATACTGATAGGGGAGGCATATTATCCGAAATATTCAAACAACAGTAGCAGTGGCTACTACAATGCGTCATCCAACTATGATTATCGCAACCTTTGGGTCAACCCAAACTTTATTGGCTACAACTACACCCATGCAGTGGTGGTAGGGTTTGACAGGCGTGGCAATATCCTATGGGACAATAGCTTCGAGATCAACGATGTACTCAGTCTGTCACTCAACGAATTTGTGAAAGTGAGCGTGGAAGACGACCGCATTGTGTTGTTGTATATTTATGAAAATGTGCTGAGGGCCAAAATCATAGAAGGCAATGAGATTATAGAGGGCAAAAGTTTTGATCCCATTGCCCTGAAATTTAAATCCGATGAGATCAAAGACATGTACAAAAGCATGGAGGGCATGGACAACTGGTTCGATGGGAAATTTTATGCCTATGGTGTGCAGCAAATTAAAAACCTGAAAGACAAGGATGTAAAACTCAACCGGAAAGTGTTTTACATCAATAAGATTGAGTACTATTAGTTTGAGACTCAATCCACATTTTCCCTGTTTGAAAATAATATACACCAAATGCGGCCAGGTCAGGGACATTGATTTTTTGAATACATCAGGATAGTTCAACATTCAACATTTTTTTGGACTGGAATTATTTCCAATTGTCCGCAACAAATTTCTATATTTGCGTAATCACACGTTATGCAAAAAAGGCTCCTACTCAACAGTCAACACCTCAAGATTACCATTTCTAGGCTTTGCCATCAATTGATTGAAAATCATGATGATTTTGTAGATTCGGTCATTCTGGGCATGCAGCCACGTGGGATATTTCTCGCAGAACGCATAAAATCAGAATTGGAAAATATTACGGGCAAGCCTATAGAAATTGGCTATCTGGATACTACCTTTTACAGGGACGATTTCCGAAGGAGGGACGAGGTGATTACCGCTAGTGAAACCAAGGTGCCCTTTATTATTGAAGATAAAAAGGTCATACTGATTGATGATGTGCTATACACCGGGAGAACAGTAAGGGCTGCCATGGACGCCATGATCGCTTATGGCCGCCCGGCAAAGGTGGAATTGCTCATATTGATTGACAGGATCCACAGCAGGGACATACCCGTGGAGGCCAACTATGTAGGTAAAAAGGTGAACACCATGCAGTCACAAAAGGTACTGGTTGAACTGAAAGAGCAAAATAAAAAGACAGACAATATTTGGTTGATTGATAAAGAAAAGGTTAAATGAGTCGATTGAGTACCAAACATTTACTTGGGATTAAAGACATATCAAAAAAGGATATTGAATTAATATTTGAAACAGCCGACAATTTCAAGAAAATCATCAACCGCCCCATCAAGAAGGTGCCCTCTTTAAGGGACATTACCATTGCCAACGTATTTTTCGAAAATTCTACGAGGACTAAATTGTCCTTTGAGCTGGCTGAAAAACGCTTGTCAGCCGATGTGGTGAATTTTTCTTCCACTGGAAGCTCGGTAAAAAAAGGCGAAACCCTTTTGGACACTGTGCACAACATACTAGCCATGAAAGTAGATATGGTAGTGATGAGGCATTCGAGCCCCGGAGCACCACATTTTCTTTCTAAGCACATCAAGGCCAATGTTGTCAATGCCGGGGATGGCACACACGAGCACCCCACACAAGCGCTATTGGACTCTTTCTCGATAAGGGAAAGGCTGGGGGAAGTAGCCGGAAAAAAAGTGGTGATAGTAGGGGATATCCTACATTCTAGGGTGGCTTTGTCTAATATATTTGCGCTACAAAAACTGGGAGCTGAAGTCAGACTGTGTGGCCCGGCCACCCTTATGCCAAAATATATAGGCTCCCTGGGGGTAAAGGTAGAATCTGACATCCAGAAGGCCCTGGAATGGTGTGATGTGGCCAACATCCTGAGAATTCAACTGGAAAGGCAGCAAATCAAATACTTTCCGTCCCTGAGGGAGTATTCACTTTATTTTGGAGTGAAAAAACACATGCTTGACAACCTCAACAAGGAAATTGTGATCATGCACCCAGGCCCTATCAATCGTGGAGTGGAGATAACCAGCGATGTAGCAGATTCCGGGCATTCCATCATACTCAATCAGGTGGAAAACGGTGTGGCAGTGAGAATGGCTGTGCTGTACCTGCTTGCTGGTGCTCAATAGGAAAATTAAGCATCCCTGAAGGAAAGCAAAATGAAATATTGGAGCAGGTTCGCTCCAAAGTGAAGGAGTATAACCCCAACTAACCCACCCGTTTTATTCCTGACATATCCCAGGTACAGCGACCAAAGAAATACCATCACAACGCCCGACAAACCACCGGGCAAACCCCAATAATGGCTGATACCAAATATGAAGGCTTGGGTAAAAATGACCAGACGCTGACTGGTCATTACTTTTTCCAGGGCGTTCCAGACCATTCCCCTTACAATGAACTCCTCTACTATGGCATTGAGGGCAGCATAGGCTAGCCCCATGCCCAGTATGAAAAGGGCCGATCCCTTTGGGAGCATGCCTATGAACCGGTCGATATTGTCAGTGTTCAACTTGAGATAAATGTACATGGCGATGGAACCAATGGTTACCGCCAATACCATCTGAAGGGCCAGCTGACGACCAATCATTTCCTTCTTCCACCAACCAATGGTAGCCCTTATTTGAGGGAAAAATGCGATCAGGAGCCCTGACACTACCACTGGAATGAGAAAAAACGTACCGTTGAAATTAGCACCGATCAATTCTGTAAATGTCTCATTAAGAGGTTTGCTAAAATGCAGCAAAGCGAAAAATGAGAAGGTAGGGAGCAGGTTTTGTTTTAAGCGATAAGAGATGAGGCAAATGACCAACAATAGAGCACCGATCGACCAAAACGTTATGGTGTCCATTTCCAGGTAGCGTTCAATCGATTCTATACCTGAAACGATCAGGATGAAGAAAAACAATATGATTTGCCTGATGTTTATTTCCATTTCTTTGCTTCCACAGGCAAGATAATAAGTAAATACAACTTGCTGGCCAGGTGACCACTTGTTGTGGCTATGGTCGCGTAAGGAGGGGCAGTGGTTGGTTTAGGGACAAAAAAAGAGGCTGATATTTCTAACAGCCTCTGGTTTTGTTTTTATCTCTTATTGATATCTACATAGCGCCTTTCATTGGCACCTACATAAACTTGTCTTGGCCTTCCGATAGGTTCTTTGTTTTCCCTCATTTCTTTCCATTGTGCTATCCAGCCTGGAAGCCTTCCAAGGGCAAACATAACAGTAAACATGTCAGTAGGAATGCCTAGTGCCCTGTAGATTATGCCAGAATAGAAATCCACGTTGGGGTATAGTTTTCTGTCTATAAAATATTGATCGCTCAGGGCAACTTCTTCCAGGCCTTTGGCAATGTCCAATACAGGATCTACCACACCAAGTGCGTCGAGAACTTCGTCAGCAGCTTTTTTGATGATCCTGGCCCTTGGGTCAAAGTTCTTGTAAACCCTATGTCCAAAGCCCATCAACCTGAACGGATCGTCTTTGTCTTTGGCCTTGTCCATCCACTTGTGAACATCGCCTCCATCTGCTTTTATGCCTTCCAGCATTTCTATCACTGCTGAATTGGCCCCACCATGAAGCGGCCCCCAAAGGGCATTGATGCCAGCTGAAAGAGAAGCATACAAACTTGCCTGGGAAGACCCTACTATCCTTACGGTAGATGTAGAACAGTTTTGTTCATGGTCTGCATGCAAGATGAGCAGCTTGTCCAGTGCATTGGCCACAACCGGATTTACCTCATAGTCTGTTGATGGCAGCCCAAACATCAGGTGAAGGAAATTGCTGCAATAGTCAAGGTTGTTTTTAGGGTACACCACTGGCTGCCCTATTTTGTTTTTATAAGACCATGCGGCAAAGGTGGGTAGCTTCGCAATAATCCTGATGATACTCATCCTTACCTCTTCCCAAGACCTGTTTGGATCCAGGCTGAGTGGGTAAAATGCCGTCATGGCGGTGACCATGGAAGACAATACGCCCATGGGGTGTGCTGATGATGGAAAACCATCTAATATCTTATGAAAATCCTCATGGATCAGCGTATGGTTGGTGATCTCTCCCTGGAAACTCTCCAACTGCGCAGCAGTGGGCAGTTCACCGAAAATAAGTAGGTAAGAAACCTCTAGAAAGGATGATTTGTCCGCAAGGTCTTCTATAGGATATCCCCTGTACCTGAGAATCCCTTTTTCACCGTCAAGAAAAGTAATGGCACTTTTAGTCGCTCCCGTATTCTTATAACCAGGATCAATAGTTATCAATCCTGACGCTCCCCTTAGCTTACCTATATCGATAGCCTTTTCTCTTTCAGTACCTTCTATTACAGGAAGTTCATAAGATTTCCCGTCTAAATTAATTTCTGCTTTTCCTGACATGTTTCTCTTGTTATCAATAATTAAAAATCCTTTCTAATATAATCAAATTTGGAATATTGCTTTTAGTTGTTGCCTAAAATAAGCGGCAGCCCATCTTTTCCGCTACCAATTACTATCACCTTGCTATTGGGTGATTGCGACAGTTGAGTGGTCGCTTCTATTCCCCTCATCTTGAGCAATTCTGGTGTCAAACTGTTGTTGATGATTTTGTTGGCTGCTGCTTCACCTTCCGCTGCAATCCTTTTTCTTTCAGCTTCACTTTTCTCCTTGTCCAATCTAAACTGGTAAGCCAGGGCTTCCTGTTCCTGCTGCAGTTTGTTTTCAATGGCTTGTTTGATTTGCGCAGGCAGGTTTATCGACCTGATCAGCATGGCCTTCATTTGCACATTGTTGTTGTCGCTTTCCAGCACTGCTTCGGTTTCACTGCGTATGGCCGATTCTACTTCAGATCTCTTGGTAGAATATATCTCTTCAGCGGTGTACCTACCCATTACCTGTCTTACCGACGACCGTACCTCAGGGATTACCAGCCTGCTTACATAGTCTTGCTGGAAAGTCTCCTGAATATAGCCTATACGACTAGGAATAGGGGTAAAACGTACCGATACATCCACACTGATGGACAGTCCGTTTTTGTCCAGGACGTCCATTCCTTCCTCCACTTTGTTTTCAGATACATCAAACGTGTAAAGAGTGTTCCACGGGGCTTTGGTGTGAAACCCTGGCCCGATTACTTTTTCTTTGTCAAGGCCGCCACCGAACTTGTAGAATATCACCCCTCTTTCTGCTGGTCCGAGTGTATAAAACAGGCTGGATGAGAGGCTGATCACAAGAAAGAGGCCTGCTACAATAATTACCAGAAAAGGAAGAAATTTCTTATTATCCATTTTGTATGTCTTTTTTTAGTTGGGCAACAAAAATAAGGTTTAGGGACGATATTCCTATATTATTTTACCATTAACATAATATGGAATGAGGTCAATCTTTGTGTTCCCCTTATTTTCCAATTATCAAACCTGTCTGCCTTAGTTTGCAAATGTGAAACAGATCAGTTTACTGAGGGAAAATTGAAAATTTAAGTATTAGGGTGCGAAAATATTGAAAAATTAACAAAAAAACCACCTGAGGGCAAAACTTTATAATATACCCACTTCGTGGTATGTTCACAGGGTTGTTAATCAGATAACATTGTGAAGGATTTATCATTTGAAAATTATGGAAAACGTACTTCTTATTATTTCCCTTGTTTTGTTTATGGCATTTGTTGTAGGAATGTTTAAACCATCTTCAGTTATCCGAATTGGTAAACCGTCCCGCGGAAAGGTTTTTTTGTTCTTTTTTGTGCCCACCTTTATTTGTTTTTTGTTCGTAGGCATGCTTGGAAACCAAAAAACTGCTGATGCCCTGGAAAACCCAGATGGAGTAGAAGAACTCAGGTTGACTTCACGCAATTATGAAGAGGTGCCCGATCTCTTGAAAGATTTCAAAGACCTGAAAGTGCTTAGTTTAAGAAATAACAACATTACCTCTCTCAACAAAACTATATTGGAAATGCCGTTGCTCGAAGAACTCGACCTCTCTTCCAATCCAATTACTGAAATTCCGGAATGGCTGATCAAACTTGACCACTTGAAAAGAATAAATCTTGATAAAACCTCCATTGATACGATTCCTGCTTTCCTGGGTAGATCGGTCGAAATATCTTATAGCGATACTCCGTATGAGACAAAGGAATTGGCTCAAAAGAAGGATCAGGAAAAGGGTATGGAGGATGAAGGCCTGGGTGAATTCGCCATTAGAAAACTGCTGGGAAATGAACATGGATACAAGAAAAAATTCAAAAAGGGTGAGCTATATTATATAAAACCAGTAACAGAGGCGCAGGTAGATAGTCTGGGTGCTTATCTCACCACCACGGGTTTCTTTAACGACGACCGAAAAGTTTCAATGCAAATCACTTATAATTCCAAAGCAGAAAAACCAGTGTATGAATTGCGGGCCATTACAGAGGAAAACCTGGAAGATGAGATCATTGATTCCTTCAAGCTACAGGCTATGTTTATATCAATGAAGGTCTTTGAAGGTGAACCGCTACACTTTCACCTATGCGATGACCAATTCAATACGCATACGATTCTTAGTTCACAAGATTCGCCAATTTGAGATATGGATAAATTATGCATATTTTGTGCCCATGAAGGTAATCAAATATTTAGTGTTGCCCATATTGGTGCTGTCGGGACTGGTTTTTCTAGGCTATAGCATTCTGGACGAACCATTGCCGGAAGGCATACCGGCTAAAGAAGCCGATGAGTTGGCAGAAAAAATGCTCGAATCCATTGCGGATTCTTCCTGGCAAAACACAGGAGTAGTCCAGTGGGAGTTTGCACGGGGATCGAAAATACACCAGCACATTTGGGATCGTGAAAGGAACCTGGCAGAGGTAAGGTTCGACAACAACGTGGTGCAAATCGATATTTCGAATAGAACTGGAACCGTTTTGAATAATGCTGACCACCTGTCTTATCTGCAAAAGGCAGAATTGTGTGAAAAAGCCTGGCAAATCTGGGCAAACGATTCCTTTTGGCTCAATCCGGTATCCAAGGTTTTTGATCCTGGTACAAGTAGGAAAATCATCAATGAAAACAAAGTCATTCCCGACCTGTTGATCACTTACAAGTCTGGGGGTGTCACCCCGGGGGATTCATACCTTTGGCAGCTCGACGAAAAATATAGGCCGATTGCCTGGAAAATTTGGGCATCTATACTGCCCGTTGGTGGCATGCGGTTTTCCTGGGAGCAATGGACGAAACTGGAAACAGGAGCATTTATTTCTACCTTCCATAGTGGCATTGTAGATATATACATCAACAACGTCCGGGGTAAATCCACGCTGGGGGAATTGACCGGTGGTATTGATGTTTTCACTCCACTAAAGGATGACCCTGTTCAATTCTGATACGCATAATTGACACCATTGGCCCCTGGGTTTTCCATTGTTCTACAGTTCTCAAGCACGTGGGGCATTTGAGGTTCTCATTTCTTTCATTGGCCTGTTTCTATCAAATAGGTTGGCTTCAATATTTGATTTTCATAAAATAGTTATCACTTTTGGCATCTCAAATTTTCGGGGGGGACGATGAAAACAATAAAATTAAAGGCGGATTATGATTACAACTTTTATCTCCTGGGAATAATATCAAAGGCCAAAGAATATACCTTGTCCTGGGCAATAAACAGGTCGGTGGGTATTGAACTCAAAAAGGAAGAAGACCTTTTGGTTGACCTGAAAAATGAAGTCACTTTAAAGATTTCCAATTACAGTTACCAAACCGATACCTGCGGTTTTTATTTGATAAAAAACAAGCTTGAAGAGGAAATTGAAGGAGAACAGGTTATTTTCGCGCCTTCCCTAAAAACATTCGACTATATCCTGAAAATAGAGTCGGACAACAACAACCCATCAGTAAATGACATCTACAATGCTGTCAGGTCTGTTAGCCAAATCCAATCAGTATTGAAACTGGATGTAAATAAGATTAAAGAGAAAGAATATTTTTTGTTGTAAACCAAACTAAACATGCACAAAAGAGCTAAAATTATAGCCACGGTAGGTCCTGCCAGTAACACAAAGGAAAAACTTGTACAATTAATAGATGCGGGAGCGGATGTTTTCAGGTTGAATTTTTCCCATGGCACTCATGCAGACCACCTGAAAGTGATCAATTTGATCAACGAAATCAATGAAGAAAAAGGCACGAATATATGCATGCTCCAGGACCTTCAGGGACCAAAAATCAGGATTGGCCAGGTTGAAGGAAACGGGGTAGAAATAGTGTCAGGTGAGCAGTTGATCATATCCAATGAGGAAGTGATGGGCACCAAGGAAAAAGTAAGTACTACCTACACCTCATTGCCAAACGATGTAAAGCCAGGCGATGTTATCTTGATTGACGATGGCAAGTTGCAGGTAAAAGTGTTGGAAACCAAGGGTTCTGATGTCATTACCGAAGTAGTTTACGGTGGTATATTAAAGTCAAGAAAAGGCATCAACCTGCCGGACACCAAAATATCGGCACCCTCACTCACAGAAAAAGACCGGGAGGATTTGGAATTTGGGCTGGCCCACGATGTGGAATGGGTAGCCTTGTCTTTCGTGAGAAACGCCAAGGACATTACCGAACTCAGGGACATAATCACCTCCAAAAACAAAGACACCAAAATAGTAGCGAAGATCGAAAAGCCCGAGGCACTTCGGGAAATTGATGAGATCATTGATGCTACAGATGCTATTATGGTTGCCAGGGGAGACCTTGGCGTTGAAATCATCATGGAGGATGTGCCAATGGTACAGAAAAGGATCACCAACAAATGCAATGTGCTGGGCAAACCGGTAATCATTGCTACCCAAATGCTGGAAAGCATGATAGACAACCCAAGGCCGACAAGGGCAGAAATAAACGATGTGGCCAACTCTATCCTGGATGGGGCAGACACAGTGATGTTGTCTGCTGAATCTGCTTCGGGAAAGTACCCTATAGAATCAGTAAAATGTATGGCCAATACCATCAAATCTGTAGAAGAAAAGGCCAGGGTTATTTTCAATAAATATTGGGATGTCGAAAACCCAAAAACCATGATCAATGATAAACTTGTGAACTCTGCTTGTAGGCTATCCCAGGCAGTAGGGGCCAAGGTGATTGTAGGAATGACCAAATCCGGTACAACAGGAATTAGCCTGGCCAAAATCAGGCCTGAGGCGCCAATTATCCTTTTTACTGATAATAAAAGGACCTTGCGCACTATGAACCTCGTGTGGGGGATCAGAGGGTACTATTATGACAAAATGAACCAAATCGATGAGACCTTCGAGGATGTATCGAAGATGTTGAAGGAATATGGTGTATTGGAAACCGGGGATGTGTTCATAGGCACTGCCTCTATGCCCATGCACTGGGCAGACCGGACCAACATGATGAAACTGAATGTGGTAAAATAAGAAAAAGTCAGAACAGTCAACTATTTTTGGTTGACTGTTTTGATTTGGCATATTTTCTTTTGAAACAGGTTTTTAAACTGTATTAAACACGGATCAAATTGAAAAATCAGGCACTTTTTATACTTCTTGTTCTTATCCTGGGCTTCTTTGTAATACCAGTACAGGCACAAAACGCACAGCAGGATTTCCTGAATGGAAAGCAATTTTTGAATGAGGGGAAATACAACCTGGCGATGGAATCTTTTCAAAAGCTGACAAGCCCCGAATCCGAACACTCGTTTAAGGAATATGCGTCATTTTACTATGCCCTTGCTGCCTATAAAAATGGTGACCTTGGATTGGCCAGGTCGATGTGGCTTCAGGTAGAATCGAGGTATCCAAAATGGAATAAAATAAATGAAGTTTATGGATGGCTTGCGGAAACATATTACCGTGAAGGAAATCCTAAAAAAGGCACCCACTACGCTAAAAAATCTGCTTTGCCGGAAGAGTCCGGTTTGATTTCAAATTATCTCTCCCAGCTGGACGATTTGGAAGTGTTACAGCAAATCTATCAGGAGTATCCTGAAGACAGGGTGGTAGCCACGGCCCTGGCAGAGGCCATTTTGCAGCAGCCATTGTCCGACAGGGACTTTCAACTCATCCGTGAGCTAATTGATAAGTTCAATTTTGACAATTCCTATTTTGGACTCGCAGATATAGGCAAAAGCACTCAAAAGAAGACTTACCGGGTGGCGGTCTTGCTGCCTTTTATGTATGAAAACCTTGACGATACACGCCGTGTGGAGCGCAATAAGTTTGTGCTGGACATCTATAGGGGGATATTGCAGGCAGCAGACGATCTCAATGCCGAGGGTGAATTGATCAAAATATATCCCTATGACACAAAGAGGGACAAGGATGTCACTGCTGGTATTTTGGCAACAAGCGAGCTTAAAGGCATGGACCTGATCATCGGCCCGTTGTATCCGGAACCAAGCAAATTGACGTCAGATTTTTGTTTTGCCAACAAGATCAATATGATCAACCCGGTTTCCTCCAATAGTGTGATCATCAACAACAACCCCTTTTCTTTTCTGTTCGAACCCACTCATGAAACCCAGGCATTGAGGGCCGCAGATTTTGTGATCGACAGTTTCCAGCACAAAAAAGAGAATGCATTCATCTTTTTCAATGACAATGAAAAAGACTCGCTGATGGCCAAGCTATACTCTGAGAAAATAGCCGAAGATGGTTTTGAAGTGGTCCATAATATAAAGATAGATGAGGAGAAAATAAAGACGGCATATGAACTGCTGACGGAAACATACGAATTTAAACTCACTCGGGAAGAAGCCGACAGCATTCGCAAAATTAAAGGACGGATAGTGAAAGAAAACAAGCCCAAAAGTGACAAAGACAGTCTCTATCTGTATGAGGAGAGGTTTACCATCGAGCGTGACAGTATAGGGCATATCTATCTCGCATCTTCAGAATCCCTGCACGCGTCTATGTTCATCAGCGCAGTGGAAATCCGAGGCGACAATATACCCATCATAGGGCGCCACGATTGGTTGAATTATGATATGTTGACCATCGATCAGATGGAGAGGCTGGGTGTCTATTTTATCCACCCAGACCTCCTCAGGCAAGGCAATCCGGAGTTCATCGGGTTTCGAAACAAGTACCAAAAAAAATATAAAGAAACCCCTACAATGAGCAGTATGCTGGCTTATGAACTCATGATGTACACTGGGGAGATGATGGAAAAATACGGCAATTATTTTCAGAATGGCACCCTTCAGGAGGGGTTCACCCCTGGAAGGTTATTTTATGGCATAGAGTACAACCTGTCCAACAGCAACCAGGTGGTACCCATTACGAAATTTAAGGATTCAGAACTACAGTTAGTGAATATTAAGGATGATCAACAAAAGCAATAGCACCAGTTTATTCGAAAAGGCAAAAAACTTTATTCCCGGAGGGGTCAATTCACCAGTTAGGGCGTTCAAGGCAGTAGGAGGTGACCCACTTTTCATCAAGTCCGCAAAGGGGGCATATATGTACGATGAAGATGGTAACAAATTTATCGATATGATAAATTCCTGGGGGCCAATGGTGCTTGGCCATGCCAATGAGGCCATAGAAGAGGCAGTGGTAGCTGCGGTGAAAAATTCCCTGTCTTTTGGGGCACCAGGGGCTTCTGAGGTGGAGATTGCAGAGTTGATCACGGAAATGGTACCATCTGTGGAGAAGGTGAGGATGGTGAATTCCGGTACTGAAGCTACAATGTCAGCCATCAGGTTGGCCAGGGGAGTAACGGGTAGAGATAAAATCATCAAATTTGTAGGGTGTTATCACGGGCATGGCGATTCGTTTTTGATAGCTGCCGGTAGTGGTGCCGCCACAATGGGAGTACCTGATAGTCCCGGGGTGACAAAAGGCACAGCACTAGATACGCTTAATGCCCCCTACAACGACCTGGACGCTATACAAAGACTGGTCGATGAAAATAAAGGGCAGGTGGCGGCTATTATATTGGAGCCTGTCGCGGGTAATATGGGGTGTGTTCCCCCCAATCCGGGGTTTCTAGAGAAATTGAGGGAATTGTGCACAAAGGAAGACATCATTCTGATCTTTGATGAAGTAATGACCGGGTTCAGGGTGGCCAAAGGAGGTGCCCAGGAGTTGTACAATGTAACACCGGACCTGACGACCATGGGCAAGATCATTGGCGGGGGAATGCCGGTTGGTGCCTATGGAGGGAAAAAGGAAATTATGGACTATGTGTCCCCACAGGGGCCGGTTTACCAGGCAGGGACACTGTCAGGAAATCCGGTGGCCATGGCAGCAGGCCTTGTAATGCTGCATTACCTGAATGACCACTCTGATTTTTATACAAAACTCAATGCCACATCTGATGCCATAGTCAAGGGCATCAAAAAGAACCTGACAGACTTGAACCTCAACTATACTGTCAATCAGGTTGGCTCCATGTTCAGCCTGTTTTTTACCAGCAATGAAGTAACCGATTTTGAATCGGCCAAAACCTCAGACCTGGTCAAGTTCTCTTCATATTTTCAATCCATGCTGGAAAAGGGCGTTTACCTGGCTCCATCCCAGTTCGAAGCGGTATTCGTTTCTTCAGCTATTGGCAAGGAAGAAGTTGAAAATATTGTCAGGGCCAACCGCGAAGTTTTGCAAGGAATAGGGTAGGTGTTGAAAAGCATTCTGACAACTATGGTTGTTTGGGAAAATAAATAGGCAAAATTGTCATTTAGAATTTTTTCCCTTTTCTTGTGCAGAATTTTACCCATAGCTGCATGAAGAATTCTACCTACGCCCGTCTTAGTTTTATGATGTTCCTTGAGTTTTTTATCTGGGGTTCCTGGTTTGTTACGGTGGGTTCTTATTTGGGCAATATCGGTTTTAGCGGTGCAGAAATTGGCACTGCCTATTTGATGAACAACATTGCGGCCATCCTGTCACCGTTTTTTATAGGTATGGTGGCCGACAGGTATTTTGCCTCTGAAAAAGTGATGGGGGCATTGCACATCCTGGGAGGTGGTGTTTTGTACTTTGCCACCGGCATCACCGAAACAGTACCACTTATATTGACCCTTTTGGTCTATAACTCCTGCTATATGCCTACATTGGCCCTGGTCAACAACATCTCCTTCCAGCAAATGGAATCTCCCGACCATCAATTTCCTAAAATCCGTGTATGGGGGACACTGGGGTGGGTCATTGCAGGATTGTCTATCAATTTTATACTTGGGCCTGTAATCGAAAATGTAGAAATCACGACTTTTCCTTTAAAAATGGCAGCCTTCATGTCTGTCCTGTTGGGGTTGTATTCATTTTCACTGCCGCATACGCCACCCAAAAACACCGGAAAGGATGTGACCATTGGTGATGCGCTGGGCCTGAAAGCATTGAAACTGCTCAAAAACACATCCTTTTTGATTTTTGTGGCCAGTTCCCTACTTATTTCTATTCCTCTGGCTTTTTACTATAGCTTCACCAATTTATTCCTCAACGACCTGGGCATGGAAAATGCCGCCTCTACCCAAAGCATCGGACAGATGTCTGAGGTGCTGTTTATGGTGCTGATGCCCTGGTTTTTCAAGAGGCTGGGGTTGAAAAAGATGCTGCTTGTAGGTATGCTGGCCTGGTTGGTCAGGTATGCTCTGTTTGCCATGGGCAATACGGACGAAATGGTTTGGATGTTGTTTTTGGGTATTGCCTTACATGGGATTTGCTACGATTTCTTTTTTGTCACCGGTCAGATCTACGTGGATCAGAAGGCCCCAAAAGACATCAGGGCAAGTGCACAGGGGTTTATTACACTGATCACCTATGGTGTGGGCATGGGCATTGGGTCGGTTATCTCAGGCAATGTGCTGGACATGTTTACCAGCAATGGCGACAGGGATTGGGCGGTATTCTGGTGGATACCTGCGGTGTTTGCACTTATGGTGGCCATTATGTTTGCAATTGCATTCAAAAACGAAGAAAAGCCAGCTGACTGAAAAAAGAACCCCGGAAATGGCAGGTGTTGGCAGTCAAACGCCACAGCTTAGGCACATAATGTGTATATTGCAGTCTATATTGTTTTGATGCTGGCTACAGAAAAAGACATAGCGCAATTGTTGAAGAAAATCGCCGAAAATGATGATACCAGGGCATTTTCCGAATTCTTTCGTCATTACCACTCCAAACTGTTGCGCATAGCCCACATGTTTGTGTCTTCTCCGCAGATGGCGGAGGATATTGTGTCCGATGTGTTGATCAAATTGTTGAGAAATAAAAAAGAAACCTTCAACAAGGAAAATTTCATTGGCTACCTATACCAATGCATCAAAAACCAATCCATCGACCATCTAAAAAAGAACCGAAAACAACCCCTCGTGGATATCAACTACAACGATGCGGATTATTTCATTTTGGACAAATCAACCCCACAAAGTCAATTGATCCAAAAAGAGTTTGAAAAAGTAATCGTTGATTGTGTGGAAAGCCTGCCCCCGAAAAGGAAATTGGTTTTTAAATTGGTCAAAGATGAAGGCATGAGCTACAAGGAAGTGTCAGCTTTGCTGGATATATCCGAACGTACAGTCGAAGTACACCTCAGGATCGCCATTGGCCAGCTTAAAAGCTCCATAGATGAATACCTGGATAGAAACCAGGACAATCCTGCCGCACACCTGCGCATGGTCAAAACAATGGCTTTACTCCTTACCATCTTCATGATAGAAGACCAAAGCCATATCCTGGAAAACATCTCCCTTTAGTTTCAATTTATTGTGCCCTTAGTATAGTGCCCACAGGTGTTCAAACCTTTGGTGCCGGCTGCTGAATTGATTTTTCTCAAAAAAAATCGCTCTTAAAATGGCCTTCAGGGAGCTTGGGGAGAGGTTTCTTAAAAAAAATCAAAAAAAGTCACTTTCCGGTTACGGGATTCTTTCAAAACTTCAGTCTAAACTTTTGACAACCCTAATAATTAAAACAACAAACAATGACGAAAAAGTCAGAACATTCAGAAATAGAAGATCTCATCATGGGCAGCCTGCTTGGGGATACCTCCGATGAGAACCTTGAAAGACTTGATGAGTGGAAGCAAAAGTCTGAAAAAAATGAACTTTCGTACGCCCACTTAAAGAAGGCATGGGATGCTAAACTGGAAGAACCAAAATATATAAACTATCAAGCCCTGGAAGAGAGGATTATCGAAGGTGGTTATGGGCGCATTTCTAAAAGGAACACCTTTCGTACGATAACCATAGGGATTTTCAAAGCAGCTGCCGTCATCGCCCTGTTGATGGCTGTGTCTTTTGGCATATACGAAATGACCACAGTGGATCAGACTGCCCTAAACCCTTCCCCTGTGGCAGAGGTGGAAATGGTGACCAAGTACAATCCTCCGGGACAGAAGTCCAGGATTATCCTGCCAGACAATTCCATAGTTTGGCTCAACTCCGATAGCCGGCTTACCTATCAAAAGGGGTTTGCCACAGATGTGCGATACCTTAAACTGGAAGGGGAAGCCTATTTCGATGTAGAGAGGGATGTCAACAGGCCATTTATTGTTCAGTCTGGTTCTGTAAAGACCATTGCACTGGGTACTACCTTCAATATCCGCGACTATAATGACGAGGCGTCCATCAATGTGGCACTACTTTCCGGAAAGGTAAGGGTAGAAACGGTTTCGGATACAGAAGCAGATTACCTGCTAGACCCCAACCAAAAACTAGAATTGAGCAAGGATGCCAAACTGATCAACAAAGTCGCATTTGACCAGGATTTTGTAAGTATTTGGAAAGATGGCATCATTCATTTCGAAAAGGATTCTTTCAACTATGTAATGAAAACCCTGGAGCGGTCATACGATGTGGAGATAGATACGAGCGGCTACAATGGCCGGGGATGGAGCTATACAGGGGAGTTCAACAACATGAGCCTGGAATTAATCCTGAAGCGGATTGGTTATTCAGAAGGGTTCGATTTCAAAATCAATGGCAAACGCATAATGATCACTAATAAACTATAAACGCAATGAAACAGCAACTACCAATTGAAATGTACGACACAGGTTAGCCCAAAAATACCGGGGAACGAAGATTCTCAGGCCTCACACTCCCCGGATTTATTTTAATGATTTAAACACTAAAACAATGCAAAAGTATGGAAAAAATTGACTATTCACTATTTGTACGTTGTATGAAGATTGGAATTTACATAACAATTATTCAAACAGTACTGCTTAGTACCGCCATTGCTGACCTGAGCAATGCACAGGTAAAAAAGCTGGATGAGGTTCTGATCACCATAGAACTTAAAAAATCATCACTCAGGGAAGCCTTTTCGGCCGTAGAGCAAATCACCGATTACAAATTTGCCTACGACGAAAGCATGCTCACAGATAAGAAGAGCATTTCGATTTCAGGATTATACGTGTCGGTAAAAGAAGTCTTATTGGAAATCTCCAAACAGGCCGATGTAAGTTTTCAGCGCGTCAACAACAAGATTGACGTAAAAAACAGCAAACGCGGAGAGAAAGTTAGGGTGATTGAGCAGGTTGCCGATATAGAAATTTCGGGAAAAGTAACCGACGAAACAGGTGTTGGGCTACCAGGGGTAAATATTTTGCTGAAGGGCTCTACGCTGGGTACGGTAACTGACTTGGAAGGTAACTATAAAACAACGATACCCGAAGAAGGTACATTGATATTTAGCTATGTGGGCTATCTGACCCAAAATGTTGAAATAAGTGGTCAGAAAGAGATCAACATAGAATTGGTGCCGGATGCTGCGCAGCTCGATGAGATCGTGGTAGTAGGGTATGGAGAGCAGAAAAAGGTAACCGTGACGGGTGCAGTAACTGCGGTAGAAGGTAAAGACCTGATGGCATCTCCTGCCGTGGATATGTCCAACTCCCTGGCCGGACGATTGCCTGGGGTAGTGGTGATCCAGCAAAGTGGGGAGCCCGGTTATGACGGGGCACTCATTACCATCAGGGGGCAAAATACGCTAGGCAACAACAGCCCTCTGATAGTAATAGATGGTATTCCCGACAGGGATGGTGGCCTTGGCCGGCTAAGCCCTCAGGATGTTGAATCCATTTCAGTATTGAAAGACGCTTCTGCTGCCATCTATGGGGCCAGGGCGGCTAATGGTGCCATCCTGATTACTACTAAAAGGGGTAAATCAGGAAAACCTACCATTTCTTTCGATTTCAATCAAGGATGGTCACAGGCAACAAGGGTGCCAGAAATGTCCAATGCGGTGGAATATGCTACCATTATGAACGAACTGGCAATTTTCAATGGGTTGAAACAAAACCCGGAAGAATGGTCGGCAGCATGGAATGGTTTTCAATCCAATGACCGGTACAATACTGTTGGGGGAGGCACGATTGACGCCAACTTTACCCAGGAAGAGATTCGCCTGCATGGCAATGGATCAGACCCATGGGGACATCCCGATACCGACTGGTTTGGAGATGCGTTCAAAACCTGGTCCCCTCAAAAAAGGTACAATTTCCAAATATCTGGTGGATCTGAGAATGTGCGCTACATGGGATCACTGGGATATGTGGATCAGGATGCTTACTACAGGAATTCGGCTACTTTCTACAAGCAGTACAACCTTCGTTTGAATGTAGATGCCAAAATAAACGACTACATCAATACAAGGCTGGGCGTGATGACGCGCCGGGAAGACAGGAATTTCCCTACACAATCAGCGGGTTCTATATTTCGTATGTTGATGCGGGGAAGGCCAAATGAGCCAGAAGTGTGGCCCAATGGACTGCCGGGACCGGATATTGAAAACGGCCAGAACCCTTATGTAATTACCACGAACGCAACTGGGTTTCAGAAGAACCCTACAGATTATATCCAGACCAACGGCTCTATGGATATCACACAGCCATGGATAGACGGACTAAAGCTGACTCTGATCGCTTCTGTAGATAAAAATTCTTCAGTAAACAAAGTATGGGAGACGCCCTGGACGCTTTACTATTGGGACAAGTCTTCTTACGAATCAGACGGTGTAACGCCGCTGCTTGAAGGAGCGGTTCGGTCAAACTTTACCGACCCCAGGTTGAGCCAATCTTATGGATCGGTATTGAACACCAACCTCACGTCAATGCTCAGCTATGAACGTACGTTGGGTACAGACCACACCATCAATGTTTTGGCCGGGGTGACGAAAGAAAATTTTCAAGGAGAATTTTTCTCAGCCTTTAGAAGGAATTATATATCTGCCGCTGTAGATCAGCTGTTTGCAGGAGGCTCATTGCAGCAAAATACCGGTGGTAGCGGATATGAGCGTGCCCGGTTAGGATATTATGGTAGGGTTCAATACAACTTTAAGGAAAAATACCTGGCCGAGTTCATCTGGAGATATGATGGTTCATACATTTTTCCTGAATCAGACCGCTTTGGTTTCTTTCCAGGGGTTTTGCTTGGGTGGAATATTTCCAATGAGGACTTTTTCAATGTGCCTACTTTTGATTACCTGAAACTCCGTGCTTCTTATGGGCAAATGGGTAATGATCAGGTGTTTTTTAATGGAGCACTACAGGAATATGCCTACTTGTCTTCCTACGGGTTTGGGGAGTACCCAATCAACAGTGTAGTGGAAACTACACTTCAAGAGTCTATATTGGCCAACCCTAGTTTTACCTGGGAAAGGGCCAATAATTTTAACATCGGCCTGGACGGAACCATTCTTGGAGGAAAACTTGACTTCACTCTGGAGTATTTCTTAAACAAAAGGGATCAGATATTGATCCAGAAAACGGGCTCTACACCAGCCTCTTCAGGAATTAGCGCTTTGCTGCCTCCTGTAAATGCCGGAAAAGTAAAGAATGGAGGGTATGAATTCAACGTGGTTTACAATGGCCATGGCACAGACCTGAGGTATAGCGCCGGTATCAATGGAGGCTATGCTAAAAACGAGGTAGTATTTATGGACGAAGTACCAGGAGCGCCTGAGTATCAATTTCAGGAAGGAAAATCGATTGGTGGTTACCTGGTCTATAAATCAGCTGGGGCCTTTTTGAATGAAGAGGAAATCGCTTCCAATACCATTGATTATAGTGGGGTGACTTCCCAGCTTTTGCCTGGAGACATGAAATTTGAAGATGTGAATGGCGATGGAGTGATAGATGCGGATGACAGAATAAGGCTGAACGATAACGGTTCACCAACATTCAACTTTGGAGCAAACTTCAACCTACAGTGGAAGAATTTTGATTTTTCTATGTTGTTGCAGGGAGCTCGTGGAGCTTCTATTAGGATCCAGACCGAATCGGGTGATATTGGCAACTACTTGAAATACAGTTTTGACAACCGTTGGAGCATCGAAAACCCAAGCAGCGAACATCCGCGTTTGGCGAGTAGGGGGGATACTTATTACACAGGAGGCAACTTTGGTAACAACACCTACTTTTTGTTCAGCAAGAATTATGTGAGGTTGAAAAATATCGAGATTGGTTACAACCTTCCGGCAAGTGTACTTGGAGAAGGAAAATTGTTCAGAAGTGTTAGGATTTATGCCAATGCCCTGAACCTGATCACCTTCAACAAATACAAAATATTCGACCCTGAAGCAACAAATAGCGCTGGAACCAACTATCCTCAGGCCAGGGTGATCAACACAGGCGTAAGTGTAACTTTTTAAGACAGATGAAGATGAAAAAGACTAAAATAATAATAGGAATTTTACTGGTTTCTTCAATAGCCTGGGTTTCATGTAACAACGAGTTTTTGAATACCCAGCCACTGGATAAGATATCAAGTGAAGCAACCTGGGCAGATGGGCCATTGGCTACAGCTTTTATTTACAACGCATATTCTTTTTTGGGATATGGTGGGTTTGAAGAGCAGGCCCTTGCGTCCTATACGGACGAAGCAATGTTTACCCATGCGGGCAGAAACATCAATACCTTTACAGAAGGATCTGAAAATGCATCCAATTTGGCGTGGTTCAGTCCAACCTACGAATGGGATGATATGTACCTGGCGATCAGGCAAACCAATGTGGCGCTGGATAGGTTGCCAACCTCTACTTTCGACAATACCGATTTGAGGGACAGGCTAATGGGAGAAGCCCATTTCCTGAGGGCATATTACTACCATCAATTATTGAGGTTCTACGGGGGTGTTGCCATTATAGATAAACCATACGGATTGGATGAAGACTACAACATTGCCAGAAATACTTTTGCCGAAAATGTGGACTTTATCGTAGCTGACCTGGATGCTGCCATCTCCCTTTTGGATGGAAAAGAAGTTACCGCAGGCCGGGCTTCCAGGTTAAGTGCCATGGCATTGAAATCGAGGGTATTGTTGTATGCGGCCAGCGATTTGCACGATGGGCCAAAAGCTTCTGCCGTATCTGGTGACATGGGATCAGCATTTTTGGCTTACACTTCCGGTGACCAATCCGCACGTTGGCAAGCTGCCAAAACTGCCGCTAAAGCATTGTTGGATGCTACCAATGGATATAAATTGAACCTCACAGGCCCGGAATCTTTTGAAAATGGCAAGCAAAACTATGTGTCACTTTCTATGGGAGGAGGAAGCTCGGTAGGAGATCCTGCTGCTGCTGTGGAGTTGTTGTTTCAAAGGACGGCCACACCATTGTACACGGTAGAAGACAACTGGCCGCTGGGTGGTTTGCACTATGGTATCAACAATGGACCAAATGGCTACCACAACTGGGCTGGAAACACTCCTATCCAGCAGTTGGTGGACGACTATGAAATGATGGACGGATCGCAGTTTGATTGGGGCAACCCGGCACATGCCGCAGACCCTTATGCCGATAGGGACCCACGCTTTTATGCTACCATTCTGTATGATGGGGCAGACTGGAAGCCAAGGCCATCAGATGTGGCCCCACTTGATCCTGCCGATCAAATACAAACTGGCTCTTACGATGACGGAAACGATGGCTTCATTGCCGGGATCGATACCCGTCAGAGCGCTATTGAAGATTGGAATGGAACAAGGACCCACTATTACACAAGAAAGTTCATCGATCCGGATCCTGCACTGGCGGACAATCAATCGAGCAGCCAGGTGGTGCCATGGCCTTTCATCCGTTACACTGAAATAGTTTTGAACTACGTGGAGGCGAGTATAGAAACCGGTGACGAAGCAGAAGCCAGAAACTGGTTGAACAAAATAAGGTTCAGGGCTGGAATGCCTGCTACTACTGCTTCAGGTACCGCCCTAAGGGATGTGTATAGAAATGAACGCCGGGTGGAGCTGGTTTATGAGGAACATCGCTACCATGATGCCCGTCGCTGGCTGATAGCCCCTAGTACTGTAGGCAGGGGTATAAAATCCATAGAGGTGCGGGCTACACTGAAGACCGGGGCTACACCACATGACCCTTACAGATATGATAAGAGTGTTTATGACTATACATACACAGTGGTGGACAATACCCAGAACGAGACACGTTCCTGGGACAACAAGATGTATTACAGGCCTTTTAGTAGGGATGAAATAAATAGAAATAATCTCCTGGTACAAAACCCGGGTTATTGATACTGATTTGCGTTGAAGTTTTGTAAATTATGGAAATCTATCCCCGGCGGGGGATAGATTTTCTTTCTTTTAATCAAATATGATATATACCTCTACCAGATTCATATTTCAATTTTGTTGCTTGCTTGCATGTTTTTGTATGATTGGGTGCGAAAGGCAGAAGGTATCCACTACCAAACCTGTGGAAGAGGCTACCACCGATCTTCTGTTTTCACTTTTACCCTCCCAAAAAACGAATGTTCAGTTCGAAAACAAACTCGTTGAAGGATTGAATACCAACATCCTGATGTATGAATATTTCTACAATGGGGGCGGGGTTTCTTCAGGCGACTTGAACGGTGATGGGTTGATAGACCTCTACTTCGTTTCTAACATGGGAAGCAACCAGTTGTATCTCAATGAAGGCGAAATGTCTTTTCGGGATGTGACAGGTGTATCCAAAGTCTCCGGACGTCCAGGGCCATGGAAAACAGGGGTCACTTTTGTGGACATCAATGGCGACCGTAAACTCGACATCTATTTGTGCTATTCCGGCACCCTGCCAGCTCCAAAACGAACCAATCAATTATTTGTGAACCAGGGAAACGATACCAACGGTGTACCTGTTTTTAAAGAAATGGCCAAAGAATATGGCCTGGCCAGTACAGCTTTTAGCAACCAGGCATATTTTTTTGATGCAGACCTTGATGGGGACTTAGATGCCTTATTGCTCAACCATAATCCTAAATCCCTACCGGTACTCAACGAAACAAAGGCTGTAGAATTTATCCAAAAAGATGACCCGCAAAAAGGTGTGCGGTTTTACAGGCAACAAGACCAGGTGTTTCAGGATGCAACCGTGGCAGCAGGTGTCAGCGGTTCCGCACTTACATACGGTTTGGGCATAGGCATCTCAGATGTAAATAATGATGGCTGGCCGGATTTCTATATTTCTAATGACTACACCGTACCAGACTACCTGTACATCAACAATCAGGATGGCACATTCACCAACCAACTCAACCAGAGCATGGGGCACAATAGCCACTTCTCTATGGGCAATGACATTGCCGATATCAACAATGATGGCTTGAACGACATTGTTACCCTCGACATGTTGCCAGAGGACAACCACAGACAAAAATTATTGTTGTCACCTGATAACTACGCCAAATTCGACCTGAATGTACGCAGCGGTTTTCACTATCAGTACATGCGCAACATGCTCCAACTCAACAATGGTAATGGCACCTTCAGTGAAATTGGACAAATGGCTGGCATATCCAATACGGATTGGAGTTGGGCTGCCTTACTGGCGGATTACGACAATGACGGATGGAAAGATTTATTCGTGACCAACGGCTACCTGAGGGACTACACCAACCTGGACTTTATCAAATACATGGACGACTATGTGAAATCCAGGGGTAGGCTAGTGCGAGAGGAGGTGCTAGACATCATCAGCCACATGCCAGCCTCAGAGGTCACCAATTATGTATTTTCCAATAAGAATGGTATATCCTTTCAAAATGAAACCAGCGCCTGGGGTGTTGGCATCCCCTCCAATAGCAATGGGGCCACCTATGCCGACCTGGACAATGATGGCGACCTGGATTTGGTTGTAAACAACATCAACCAGCAGGCCTTTGTTTTTCAGAATAAATCAGAGAAAGACACTACCAGAAATTTCCTGCAAGTGACATTGCTGGGAGCGGAGGGCAATACTCAGGGAATCGGGGCAAAAGTAATGGCCATATCCAATGGGAAGCGAATGGTGCTCGAGCAGTACCTGACAAGAGGATACCTTTCTTCTGTTTCCCCTGTGTTGAATTTTGGATTAGGGAGGGAAACCATATTAGATTCATTGATAGTGACCTGGCCCGGAGGAAAGGGGCAGGTGCTCACCAAAGTGAAGGCCAACCAACGCCTGGACCTGAAAGAAAGTGATGCTGTAAAACTTGAGAGTAGCAACGCAACACCCCAGGCAATGTTGAGCCAGGTGGCAACACCAATAAATTTCGGACATGCAGAAAACGAGGTGAGCGATTTTGACCGCCAACCGCTGCTTATACACGAGTTTTCACATTCCGGGCCATGCATGGCAAAAGCTGATGTCAATGGAGATGGGTTGGAGGATGTTTTCGTAGGGGGGGCTAAAGGACAAAGTGCTGGCCTGTTTATCCAGACAGGGCGACAGAAGTTTAATAAACGAAACGTGCCTCATTTCGATATGGATAAAGAATGTGATGATGTGAGTGCCATTTTCTTAGATGCCAACCAGGACGGGCACCAGGATTTGTACATAGCCAGTGGTGGATACCACGACTTTAAACCTGATGACCCAAGGCTTCAAGACCGGTTGTACATCAATGACGGCAAAGGTAATTTCCGCAGGGACAAAGCGGCTATCCCATCAGTATTGGGTAGCAAAGGAGTGGTAGTGACAGGTGATGCAAACAATGATGGCTATCCCGACCTTTTTATTGGGGGCAAGGTGGTACCCGGTCAGTATCCGGTTATCCCAGAGAGTTATTTATTGGTCAATGATGGTAGCGGACGGTTTGAAGATAAAACATCAGAAATAGCCCCGGGTTTAAAACGTATCGGTATGGTGACCGATGCTTCCTGGACAGATATCAATGCCGATCAGATGGCGGACCTTGTAGTGGTAGGGGAATGGATGCCTCTGACCATCATGGTGAATTCGGGTGGTACATTGGCCAACAAAACCTTGGATTATTTGGGCCAGCAATATAGTGGCTGGTGGAATACCCTGGAGGTGACCGACCTGAACGGAGATCAGCAGCCTGACCTTATAGTGGGCAATATGGGATCGAACACCCAATTTTCTGTATCCGACAAGCAGCCCGCCGAAATGTTCTACAGTGATTTTGATAACAATGGCTCAATAGACCCTGTTTTTTGTTTTTATATCCAGGGCAAAAGTTATCCCTATGTCACACGGGACGAACTGCTGTCGCAATTGTCCGGAATGAGGTCAAGATATACGAGCTACGAAAGCTACGCCGGGGTTGGCATTACAGATATATTTGATCAACCAACCCTCAGTGAGGCAGGGAAATTGACCACCAACGATTTGCAAACAAGCCTGTTCCTGTCGTCTCCTGGCGGACAATATACTCTGGCTTCATTGCCTGCCGAGGCACAGTATTCGCCTGTTTATAGCATTGTGATAAGTGATTTTAACGAAGATGGGGCAAAGGACCTGCTCCTCTGCGGCAACAGCAGCAGGTTCAAATTGAGGCTTGGAAAATTTGACGCCAACTACGGTGTGCTCCTTACAGGCGATGGTGCCGGACGTTTTACCTATGTTGACCAAACCAGATCCGGACTACAGTTGACCGGGGATGTGCGAAGTACCTTACAAATAGGCAACACCCTATTGTTCGGGATCAATGGGCAACCGGTGAAGTCGTATCAAATCAATCAAAACCCGAGCAACCTATGAGAAAAAGAATACTGGCTTTCTGTACCCGGACGGTGCTGCTAGGTATAGTAACCATGGCTTGCACACCCGATAAGAAAATGACAATCACTGAGCAAGACATGGTCATATCCTGGGCAGAAATGACCCTGTATATTACTCAGTTCACTCCGGCCAATTCACCTACTTATGCATCAAGGGCGGTAGGTTATATTGGTCTGACCATGTACGAATCGGTAGTAGCGGGTTATCCTGATTACCAGTCGCTGACAGGTCAACTTCATGATATGCCAACCCTGGATGTACCAGAACCGGGAAAGGAATATAACTGGCCCCTGTCCTTCAATGCAGCCCAGGCAACCATATTAAGGGGCATCTACAACCAAACCTCCGATGAAAACAAGGGGAAGATCGATTCACTTGAAATGCATTTTGAAAAGTACTTTGCCGGCCAGGCCAATGGCAAGGATGAAGTGGAACGTTCCATTGCCTATGGAAGGTCTATAGCCTCTACTATTTTTGAATGGTCTAAAAGTGATGGGGGGCATAGGGGGTACCTGAAAAACTTTGATAAAGAATTTGAACATTTGGTGCGACCAGGGGCATGGAAGCCGCCTTTGTACTCACAATCAGTGAGCCATCACCCGTTGCATCCGTATTGGGGCGAAAACAGGACTTTTCTGAAGGAAAACTTCAACCTGCCATTGCCTCAAATGATCCCCTACGACACTTTGCCGGATTCACCGTACTACCAGCAGTTTTTGAGTGTATATGAAACCGACCTGGGCCTGACCCAGGAACAAAAAGAAATAGCAATATGGTGGGGGGATGACCCTGATGAAACCTTTACACCTCCCGGGCATTCATTTTACCTGGCTACTCTGGCCGTAAAAAAGGAAAAGCCAGGATTGATCAAATGTGCAGAAACTTATGCCAGGGTTGGGTTGGCAGTAGCCGATGCGTTTATCAACTGCTGGAAGTGGAAATATCATTTTTTCTCCGAAAGGCCCAACACCTACATTCCACAATTTATCGATCCCGAATGGGTTTCTTTCTGGCCCGATCCCCCGTTTCCGGCGTTCCCGTCTGGTCATGCCATACAGGCAGCCGCCTCTACCACAGTGCTGGCAGATATGTACGGGGAGAAATTTGCTTTTACAGACAGTTCACATGTGGGGCGACCAAGGGACGAAATCCGAGATGTGGACTTCAAAGCCAGGTCGTTCACTACTTTTTGGGGAGTGGCACAGGAAACTGCCGACTCCAGGTTTTACGGAGGTATCCATACCCCCCAGGACAACAATATCGGACTGGAAGAAGGAGCAAGGATAGCAGGAAATGTGAACAAGCTCATTTGGAAAAAATCAGGCAATGCAATTCAATAACCCACTCATTCGATTGGTTAAATGCACACTATTCCTGTTGGTATTCCCAGGGATGGTCTTGCCATCCCAATCCCAAACCCCATTCGTAGATATCACGGAGCAAGCCGGTATTGATCATCAGTTTGTGGTATTTGAGGGAATGTTTGGCGGTGGGGCCTGTGTGTTTGATCTGGACAATGACGGGTACGAGGATGTTTTCATCACCAGTGGTATGAACGAAGATGTGTTGTACCGCAACAATGGGGACGGCACGTTCAGCAATATTTTTGAAGGCTCAGGCCTTGAGGTCACCAGGCACTACGTCACCCAGGGCGTGGCAGGGGCTGATGTCAATCGTGACGGTTTTGTGGATTTGTACATTACCACCATCACCACCAAGGATAGTGTGAAAGTAATCCCCAGGGAGAAAAACCTTTTCTTTTTGAATAATGGGGACAATACCTTCAGGGATGCAACAAGTGAATATGGACTCGATAAATTCAATTCTTTTAGCACAGGCGCCAGTTTTGGTGATGTCAACGCCGATGGCTATCCCGACTTATACGTAGGCAATTACTTCCTGGCATACGAGGGCCAACTGAGCGTGATCAGTGATGCAACGATCGTAGGGGCCAATCAAACCTCCAGGGACTATCTGCTGCTCAATGATGGAGGCAAGGGGTTTGTGGATGGGTACGAGGACTATGGTCTGGACCACAAGGGGTTTGGTTTTGGAGGTGTGTTCACCGATTATGACAATGATGGCGACCAGGACCTGATTGTAAACAATGATTTCGGCTACAAGGCCATCCCCAATTACCTTTTAGAAAACCAATTCCCCAAAAACTCTTTTATAGACCGTACAGAAGAGCTGGAAATGGACCTGAAAATAAATGCCATGGGCACAGCTATTGGCGACTACAACAGCGATGGCTTTCTAGACTATTATGTCACCAATATCAGAATCAATTGGTTTATGGCAAGAAAAGGAAAGCAGGAGCCTTTTACCAATCAGTTGAAGCAGACGGGGCTTTCCAACGTGCCCACTGCGATAAGTTGGGGAGCCAATTTTGCCGATTTCGACCATGACGGTGACCAGGATTTGTTTGTGGCCAATGGAGACCTCAATCCCAATTGCGTGCCGATGGCCAATTTTTATTTCGAGAATGACAAAAACCGTTTTCAGGAGAAAGGCAGGGCAATGGGAGTGGCCGACTATGGGCTGGGTAGGGGCTCTGTTGTTTTTGATATGGACAATGATGGAGACCAGGACTTGCTGATGGTCAACCAAAACCCCACGATGGACTATCCGGTGGAGTCCACCACCAGGCTTTATCGCAACGATGCTGCCAACGGAAACTGGCTTAAAGTGCAGCTGATAGGTACCCATGCAGAGACCCACGGGATAGGCTCCAGGGTGACTTTGATAGCCGGAGACCTTCGGATGATCCGGGAAATCGATGGTGGCGGTAGCAGTCACTTGTCCCAAAATTCTACAATCGCACACTTTGGCTTGGGTACGCTCACCACCATAGACTCAGTAGTAGTGACATGGACTGGTGGAAAGAAGCAGGTAGTAACCAACCAATCTGTCAACCAAACCATCAAAATTCAGGAAACGGAGGACAAGCCCCGCCGCTTCCCGATTGCAGGTGCCTTTATTGTGCTGGCCATCGCATTGGCGTTTTTTATGCTGAAAAAAAGAAAATAAGTTACCTGAAGTTTCCCTCAATAGTAAACTGATTAGCCCAGATGATTTTAATAGGGCCACCTGATTTGTCTCATCCCTGCAATGTGGCAGACGAAGCAATCTGTTTGTGTTCCAATCCCACCTTTCGAAAGTATCATTTTTGGGCAGTACTTAATCTCTAAGGGACTGCTTCATTTCGCTCCGCTCCATTCGCAGAGACGAGAGAATTATTGGGCTGCTTCCTTTCTGGTTATTCTAGAAGGGAGTGAGAAATATGAGTTGGTAAAAGTACAGCATGCTTCCTGGAATTATCCGCCTTTGCGAGGGGGCATGACGAAGCAATCTACCTATGGGTATAGCCTTTCCCTCGTGCATATTTCCCAAACAAAATACTGCATTGTGCTATCCTCCTTTCTGAACAATGCAAACCCTGAGTAGATATGATTCTTTTTAGCGAACCTTCATTGTAGGGGGTTAAATAGCCCTGTGGGGTTGTTTTGGGTCGTTGTAGAGTATGTGTAGAGGTTGATTTTTTGGATGCTCTTGAGATTAAAATGACTTTTGGTCATGAAATCAAAACAAATTGTAAACTAATTCAAAAAAGCATGAAAGAAAACGTACCCAATTTTTTGAGACTTATGCTTATCACTTTGACGATCGGCATTCTGGCTACTCCGGCCAGGTCGCAGACATCAGCGATAAGCGGAAAGGTGGTTGCCTCTGACGAAGGCCTTGGCCTGCCAGGGGTGAGCATTCTGGAAAAAGGAACAGGCAATGGTTCCGTCACCGACCTGGAAGGCAACTTCAGCATCAATGCTCCTGCCAATGCAACTTTGGTATTTAGCTTTATCGGCTACCAAAGCCAGGAAGTTGAAGTCAATTCACGCAGCGAAATCCGGGTGTCACTCGTCCCTGATTTGCAGCAACTCAGCGAGATAGTGGTTATTGGATATGGAACCCAGCAGAAGCAGGAACTAACAGGCGCTGTAGCCTCGGTAAATGTGGACAACCTGCAAAAACTTCCTGGTGCCAATGTGGCCAGTATGTTGCAGGGGCAAGTGGCTGGCGTGAGCTCATCTTTGGGATCAGGTGCGCCTGGTAGCGCCCCTGTTATCAGGGTCAGAGGGTTAGGCACAATAGGGGACAATGATCCTCTTTTTGTAATTGATGGTATCCCCGGGGATATTTCTTCCATCAACCCCAATGACATAGAATCCATCAGTGTATTGAAGGACGCATCGGCTGCTACCATTTACGGTTCACGGGCTTCCAATGGAGTGGTTATCGTAACTACCAAAAGAGGTGTAGAGGGTGCTCCTGTAGTTACATTCAATTCGTACATTGGGAGCAGTAGTATCACTAAAAAAATCGATGTACTCGACAGGGCAGGACTCAATCAGGTCAGCAGTGGCGCCTATACAGCCGATGGGCTCACAGCACTTCCATTTACTTCTTTAAGCGGAAATACCGATACAGATTGGCAGGACGAAATGTTCAGGACTGGAATAGAACAGAAATATGATTTCGCAGTTTCCGGTGGCAATCAAACCAGCACCTATAACTTTTCTGCCGGCTACTTCAACGACCAGGGCACTGTGATAGGTACTGACTTTGAACGATTCAACTTCCGTATGAATGCGGACTTTAGATTAAGTGAAAGAATAAAAGTAGGACAGACCATATCTTATGCCAGGTCTAATCGCAACAGGCTGGGAGAAGACGAGCGCGGCAGCAATTTTGGTAATGCAGGTTTTTCACCTGTATTGGCTATACTCAGTTCCATTCCGCACAATGCTGTATATGATGCTGCAACCGTAGATGGTTTTGCCAATCCCGAAGTGGCTTCAGGAAATATCGTGGGTACTACCCAACTCATTACCGATCAGGGCGAAGATGACAGGCTTCAGGGCAATGTTTATATAGAAGCCAAATTGATTGAAGGCCTGAAGTTCAGGAGCAGGGTTGGAGTGAATATCTACAACCAGTTCAATGTCTTCCATGTGCCTACTTATAAATTTGGCCCCCAGGAAGCCAATGCACAAGCCGACCTGTCAGAAACGAGGAGCCGGACCACCGAGGTGGTGTGGAACAACGTATTGGATTTCAACCGCAGCTTCGGAGACCATAACGTATCGGCATTGGTAGGTAGCTCTGCTGAGAAACGCCAGTATAGGTCAACAGGAGGCAGCAACAACGAATTGCCTTCCAATGTATTGTTTGCACTTAGTGCCGGCATAGGGGATGCCAATTCATTCGGCTCCAACGTATCCAGAAGTATCCAGTCGTTGTTTGGACAATTCAATTACAACTACCAGGACAAATACCTGGTGCAGGCCAGCGTCAGAAGGGATGGCTCTTCCAGGTTTGGTGACCAAAACAAATACGGTACCTTTTCTTCTGTGTCCGTGGGCTGGAGGATCAGTGAAGAATCTTTCTTTAACTCAGATGTGATCAGCAACCTGAAACCAAGGGTAAGTATAGGCAAACTGGGCAACCAGAACATCGATGATTTCCTTTTCCTTGCTACTGTGTCCAGCAACAACAATGCACTCAACTATCCGCTGGGTGGTGATGATTCACAGGTGGTGAATGTCGGTACCATCAGCCAGTCGTTGGCCGCTACTGATATCAAATGGGAAGAGTCCACTACCACTAACTTCGGTCTGGACTTAGGTTTGCTGGAAGGTAGGATAGGGCTGACTTTCGACTATTTCAACACCGAAACCAAAGATATGTTGGTAGGGGTACCGGTACCAGCCACCACAGGGCTTACAGTAACACCAGTAACCAATGGTGGGGAAATGACCAACAAGGGATGGGAGCTTGGCTTGTCCTACAGAAAAGCCGAAGGCGACTTTCAATACAACGTGACAGGTAACATTTCGCACAGCAAAAACGAAGTGACCAAATTAGGTTTTAGGGATGAGTCCTTTACTTTCGGACATGTCATATTTGATACCCACCCCACCACCAAAACAGAAGTTGGGCGTGAAATAGGAGGGTTCTTCTTGTACCAGACCGATGGATTGTTTCAAAACCAAAGTGAGGTGGACTCACATGGCATTCAGCCCAATGCCGCACCTGGCGATATCAGGTTTGTGGATGTCAATGAAGATGGAGTGCTCAACGATGACGACCGTACCTATTTGGGAAGCGGGCTTCCCGATTTCGAATATGGCCTCACTTTCAATGGCTCCTACAAAAAACTCGACTTCAGTGTTTTTGTTCAGGGAAGCCAGGGAAATGAAGTGTACAACGGAACCAAAGTGCTGCTGTACAGAAGGCAAAGCGATGAAAAGAACTTCTCTGCCGACCTGCTGAACGCCTGGACCCCTTCCAATACCGGAACCAGCGTACCAAGGATTACACAAAGCGACCCCAATCAAAATATCCGTCCTTCTGATTATTTCATGGAAGATGGCTCTTACCTGAGGCTCAAAAATATCCAGGTGGGCTATACATTTCCAGCGGTCAACAAACTCTTCAGCAGTGCAAGGGTTTACCTCAGTGCAGAAAACCTGATAACTTTCAGCGGCTACTCGGGCTATGACCCGGGCATTACCGGTTATCAGCAGTTTTCCAGAGGAGTAGATGTGGGATTGTACCCCCAATCGAAAAACATCATAATGGGTGTCCAACTCAGGTTTTAATCATTAAAGTTTAAGCTAAATATTATGAAAAGATATATTTCAATCATAGTTGCGACCCTGATGCTCTACGGTTGCAACAATTTCCTACAACCTGAAAATGTTCAGGACCTGACAGAGTCATCCTTTTGGCAAAATGCCGAGGATGCCCGTAAGGCCATGGTGGCTGCTTACGCCCCATTACAATCTTTTGATGGGTCTAAATGGACATTTTTCGAGCAAATGTACATAGCCGTTACATGGAAGGCAGACGATATACTCAATGCCCCCACAGACTATGGTAAGTCCATTGCAGATTTTACCAATGGCACGGACGATGCATCGGTGGCCAGCTTCTGGACTTCCAACTATACAGGCATAGCTTATGCCAATCAAATCATCGAAAAAGTGCCGGGAATTGCCTCCATGTCTGATGCAGAGAAAAAAGCCTATGTGGCAGAAGCCAAATTTCTCAGGGCATTGTACCACTTTCATTTAGTAGTGGCATTTGAAAATATCCCGTTGATTACCACTGTGCCAAAAAGTACAGATGATTTTTATGTTTCTCAGGTGGCACCAGCGGCTGTGTGGGCACAAATAGAACAAGACCTCAAAGATGCCATAGCAGGGATGCCAAACAAGCAGGATGGTGAAGACCTGGGACGTGCCGGTAAATACACTGCTACTGCCTATCTGGGCAAGGCTTATTTGTTTCAGGAAAAATGGTCGGAGGCTTCCGCCCAGTTTGGTGATGTGATTGCCAATGGGGGGTATGACCTCCTGGCCAATTACGCCGACAACTTCAATGGAGCAGGTGAAAACGGTAGCGAATCTGTATTTGAAATACAATGGAGTGGCAACCGTGCCAATGGCAATGACGAACGTCATCCGTTCAATTTTGAAGTAACCCCGGGAGCTCTTGGAGGATGGGAGCTGTACTATCCTTCGGACTGGTTGCTGGAGGAAATGAAAACCGACCAGACTTCTGATGGCAATTTCAGCGACAGGGTATATAGCAGCGTTTTCTTCGACGATCCCAACTCCAAAATGGAAGATGTATATACGGGAGTGAATACCAGCTATGCCGATATCAAAGACCAGTTGGGGCACCCAAATTATTTCAAAAAATATACGGGCCAGTTTGACTTGAGCTACTACAATGGCATCAACATCCACCTGATGCGATATGCCGATGTGTTGTTGATGCAAGCCGAGGCACTCAACGAGCAGGGACAAACTACAGCGGCCATAGACCTGGTAAATGAAGTAAGGAGGCGGTCAAATGCTGACGACCTTGGTGCGATGGACAAAGACCAGCTAAGGCAACAAATCCGGCATCATGAGCGGCCTGTGGAACTGTCCATGGAGTACACGATACGCTGGTTCGACCTCTACAGATGGGCCAAAGGTTCGGTGGCACCAGAACCAATCAGCGCTACATTGGGTGCGCACGACAAACCTTTCGTGTCCAACTATGTGGATGGCAAACATGATACCTTCCCCATACCGTTGAGTGAAATCAATAAAAACGAAAACCTGGTTCAGAATACTCCATATTGAGTGAGCGTCTGTTGATAGTAAAGGGTGCGAGGAACTGTTCAGGCATACTGACATTGTCAGGTCTGAGCACCCTTTTTTCAACTTGATTCAAATGGCAGTTGTTGCCCTGTTTCATTGCAAGACCTAATTTTTAGTCAAGCCAAACACACAAATTGAAATGCCGGTAGAATATGTCAATGTGCTGGTGCGAACCTTTGGCTCGTATCAATCAAACCAGATACGAGCCAAAGGCTCGCACCCAATGTCGTTAAGTTAAGTTGAACCGTCATCGCGAGGAATCGAAGCGATCTCATCAAAATGGGCAGATAGCATTAAACAGAAAGACTGCCGCGCTACGCTCGCAGAGACG
>JAVKDJ010000041.1:0-929 GCA_040222275.1 Cyclobacteriaceae bacterium | reverse complement strand
TTCGCATTGAAGCGTTGAGACGATATAGAAAGGAAAAAAATTCTGGGAAAAAATTTAGTAGAATTGAAAAGATAGCAGCATCCTACCGTCAACTATTTGATGCCGAACCGGATAACGGAACATTCGATCCTTTTGAGACTGGAGTGCTATTGGCGTATGCTTATCCAGAGCGTATCGCATGTGCAAGACCAGGAAACAACGCACAGTTTCAAATGGCCAATGGTAAATTAGCAATGGCTGGTCATCGCGATGATCTGGCGCACGAAGCCTGGCTATCAGTGGCTCATGTGGATGCGAGAGATGGCATGGGCAAAATATTTATGGCTGCGCCACTCAATCCGAAAGACCTGGCACCATTGGTGCAAGAAAAAGAAGTGATCACCTGGGATACCCGAAAGGGTGGTTTGATAGCTACAAAAGACCTTCGGATAGGCAGCATTGTGTTACAATCAAAACCATTGCCCTCACCCGATCCAAAACATTTATCAAAAGCCATCTCAGATGCAATAAAGCAGGAAGGCGAAAGATTACTCTCGTTTGATGAAAATGTAGAGCAATGGCAAAACCGTATTTTGAGTTTACGCAAATGGAATCCTGAAGAAGAGTGGCCGGATGTAAGCACACAAACCTTATTGATAACCAACGAAGAATGGCTCGGGCCTTACCTCAGTGCGGTAAAAAAACCTGATGACCTAAAAAAGATTGATTTACTATCCATCTTAAACAATAGTCTAGATTGGGAAAAACAAAAGGTACTCCACCAATTGGTTCCTACCTCCATTGAAGTACCTAGTGGATCGTCAATTAAAATCAATTATCCTTCACCGGGTGACCCTCCAGTGCTAGCCGTAAGGTTACAAGAGGTGTTTGGAATGGCTGACACACCAAAAGTGAACAACGGAAAAAACAATTGTGTTCTGCATTTATTG
>JAVKDJ010000040.1:0-623 GCA_040222275.1 Cyclobacteriaceae bacterium | reverse complement strand
TTTCACACAAAGGTTTCCGAATAGAAATCACCTCAAATTAGTGGCACATTTTAGGCCGATACAACTGGCACAAGTTCAACTGATATGACTGGCACAAGTTCAACCGATACCACTGGCACATTTTGTACCGATATATCCACTTTGAGCGGATGTTCTTACTAAAGGCCAAAGGAGTACATTTCGTTTTTCAAATGAAAGACAATTGGTGGAACTGCGTTAATACCTTGGTCAGTAGTGGGCTAAATGAACAGATAGTTTGCCTGAGTCTGCCAAAGAAGTCTAAATATCTATTGTCCAAGTACCCCCATCTCTCCCCTGTAATGAAAGTGCGGCTTATCAAGAAAACCAACCGCAAGGGGAAAGTACAGGTCTTTTGCACTTCACTTATTGATGACCAACAATACAGTCGCAAGGCCATCTTAAGCCTCTATAAGCAACGCTGGGGTATTGAAGAAGCCTATAAGCTGATCAAGTGTCGCCTCCAAGTAGCTGACTTCTCAGGGTTGACTGCATGGGCTATCCAGCAGGACTTTTATGCAAAAACCCTGTTAATCACCCTTTGTAATACCCTATGCTTCGGTATCAAGCCAAAGCCGCCCAAACGACAACCCATCAAAAGGAAC
>JAVKDJ010000039.1:0-53534 GCA_040222275.1 Cyclobacteriaceae bacterium | reverse complement strand
TCCAAGGACGTGTTAAAAGGGGCTGTATGGCATAGCAAAGAACAACTGGCAAACCAGATAATCCAATATGTCGATACCTACAACAAAGAAAGGGCCAAACCGTTCGAATGGACTTATGACGGAAACCAAAAAAATAGTTCGGCAAACAACCAATCTTTACACTAGTAATTCCTTTTTAACTGTTTACTTTAAAAGAAAATCTAGACCATCTTAAAGATGCGAATTTCTGCCATTTTCGATTCAATAAATATGGAACTCTTGGGAAAATCCGTTGGCAATTAATGATATGTAGTTTCAAAATATCTAATGCTTTTAACAACTTTTTATTTTTGAATCTACTATAATAATAGTCATTATAGAATTTAAGAATGTTTGAATATGTCATCCTAGAAATATATTTAAACTCTGAAATCCCTGCCCAATGAAGTAAGAAAGGATCAGTAATTGTTTTGTCTTTGATCTCCTTCAGTGATATAAATTCATTTTCATATTTAGGCCACTTCATAAAAACAGTTTTGCCAACGCTTATTTTCCCCATTCTTTCATGTTTCACCAATATATAGTTCAAAAGTGCCTGATCACGGGCCCTTGGTATAATATCGGGATATTTTTTAGTCATTCTGCCATTCGATATTTCGAAGAAATTTTCAAATTCTTCTTGCTCTAAAATTCCGCATGTGCCTATCAGCTGCCCGGAATTAAAAGCGTACCCCAAATGATCATAGCTTGGATCAAGTGCTTTCATCTTTCTATAGTCAAAATAATAGCGGGTAAATTTATCAGAATCAAACTGTTCTTGACTGAGATACTCAACATTTACCACAAAGTCCTCAGAGTGCCCCTCTAACTTGTCCAAAACCGGGCCTACAAAAACTATATCAGGATCCAAAAAAAGGCACCTCTCCTTTTTTTGTTGAAATAATGGTGCTAGAAAACTATAACCGTCCTGATTGAATGACGTACTATTTTCAAAAACTGCAACATGCCACTTGTGTTCCAAGTCTTTGGTCGAGAAGCTACCATTGTACTCATCTTTTATTAAGTAGATGGGTAAATTCGGATACCAATATCTAATAGAGGCAATACATATTTTTGCCAAATTGACATCATGCTTCCAACATGCAACATATATTTTATCAATGTTCATTTTTGGTAGCTACCAAAGTAAGTCCAGGACACAAAAACCTACGAACAAGTCTAACTTGTCATTCAGTAAATCTATTAAATTCAAACGTTACACTTCGTTGATCACGCCTGCTGTATTTAGCCTATTAAACAAATCCTGAAGTATTTTTTTCTTTGTTAACTCCAACTTTTCTTCATCTATCTTTGGTGATAGTGATTCCAAATCCTCTGAACCATTCGATGGATTGAGCTCATCTTCCAAACCTCCAAACCTTTTATCTTTTTGATGCTTTGAATGGACAAAATATACAGGTGTGCCAAAAGCCCTACATGGCAGGGTACAGTGCAGCCTACTCGTTATTACCATTTCAGCTTTTCTATATAGATCCAGCAATTCCTGAGCAGCTTTCAGCTTATGATCCAAATCTTCTTCGTATCTATCAGGAATTTCATGTGTCAATTGTTGATAATCCTTTAACTTATTAGCTTCAACAAATTTTTTAGGTAAGTCAGGAATCCATGAGATTTTATTCACGTCTGTAACAAAACAGCCTTGTCTTTTGCCATCAAATTGATCAAACACCAGAGTCAGGCACTTGGATAAATACGATTCAATTCCATGTTTTCTTAGCAAATTCATGGTAAAAGTATCCCTACATCCAATTGGTTCAAATTTTTTAAAATACCATCTATTTCTGTAAACCAATGACTCATTTTTGATGTGAAAACTAATAAAAATAGGGTTGACCCTATTTGATGGAGGAAATTGTTTCGAATCATGCACAAACCAACCTCCCATTATTAAATTGACAGGCTTCCCTGAGTAATCTGCCAACTTTTCTCGATCTAAAAGTGCGTATTTTTTAATCCCTCCTTTTTTCAGGGCCTCAATTTGCGCCAGCGTCTGAATATCATCACCCAAATTGTTTGTAGAGGCATACAATACGGCTATATCCTTTGTATTCTTCGCCCGATTTACCCATAATAAACCCCTAAAAAATCCAATGGTATAAAAGCTTGCTATTTTTATGAAATAAATCATCAGTCCTATCTTTTTTTGTTCTCAGGCTACAAGAATTTCTATGAAAATTGTACTGCGTAAAGAAGCAAGGAAGTTATTTCTTTTTTGGAAAAAGAACACTTACTCCATTCGACCGGCTTGTGGCAAATGTAAAAATATCAAACATATTCCTGCTATCATGTATCGCATTCCTGACCCCTGGCCAACGTATAGCATCATGCAGAACGATACACCCCTTCTCACTAAGTCTATTGTGAAATATTTTGAGCTCTTTCAAGGTTGGTTCATATGCATGCGATGCATCAATAAAAATTACATCCGCCTGCGGTGGCAATTCATCTAATACTTTTTGATCCGTTGATAGCCCATGTATCGCCGATTTCAGGCATCCATCTAACTGGTGTTTTTCAAGGTTTTTCTTTGTGATGTTAAGAAAGTCAAGATTGGCATCCACACATCTTAAGTTTCCGCTATACCCCGGTTTCAATAAAGCTTGGGCCAAATGAGCACTAGTATATCCAACGAAACATCCTATTTCCCATACTTCCTGGGCTTTCAGTGTCTCTACAAGATTTCCCAGAAAAACTGAAACTTCCTTTTCAGAACTCCAGTTTTGCTGCAGGTGATTGCCCTGAATGAATTCATCAGCGTGAAAATCAGGGAAACCATTATAGCTGAAGTGTTCAGGCTCAATCCTGTTCCTGAATTCAAAAAATTCTATATTAGCCTTAGCATCATCTACGATTATACTTTTAAGCAAGTAATCGTTGAGGTTCTTTCTAATGAGTGCCGATATGATCAGGTTATAGCGGAATTTAAGGGCCTTACCGATACTTTTTACTTTTAACATAGTATATAGGGTGGTTTACTTTCGAGGGTTATATAAGTAACTATTGCTAACAAATTCTGAGGCTGGTTTCCTTCCATTCATTTATAAAATGTCTTGATTAGTTTTATCATTTGCATTTTTTTTCTACCTAGTAAATATGGTATCCTTGGCTGGATTCTTCTAAGGTTTATATAGTGTAGTTTCAAGATGTCAATGGCCCTATGGTAAATACTAAAGTTGACCCGACTGTAATATAAATTATTATAATACCTCAAAACATTCGAATAAGTCATACGGGAGATATATTTGAATTCGCATATTCCTGCCCAGTGCAATATATAAGCTCCCTCTAGTTTTTTATTCTTTATCTCTTCTACTGAGATAAATTGATTCTCGTGTTTGGGCCATACCATAAATTTTCGTTTACCAATAGTGGCCTTTTTCAACTGTTCTTTTTTGTGCAATATATAGATGAGTAAGCTCTGATCGTCTAGAGTGAAAATTTCCGGATACTTATTAATAATCGGGCCTGAACCATATTCAACCAGCCCGTTTAAGTCGTCCAATTGAAGTTTGCCTTCGGTAAAAACAATCTGGCCTGCATTAAAAGTATAACCTTGAAATTTATAATCCGGGTCGAGCTCTTTTAGTTTGTGATAATTGAAATTATAGTGGGTGAATTTATCGGTTACTAATACGTCTTCGGTTTTATTCTCAACATTTATCACAAAATCTTCTGTGCTTTCATCGAGCATATCCAGCACATAACCCATAAAAACAATGTCGGCATCTATGACCAGGCATTTGTCTTTCCCTGGTGTGAGCATTGGGGCCAATACTGTCCAAATCCCATAGGTAAATGGTGTCTGGTTGTTAAAAACCTTAACATCCCAACACTTTTCCAGGCTTGACGTATCGAACTTTCCATTCTTTTCATCCTTTATCAGATAAATCGGAATATCGAGATACCAATGCCTGATGGATGCCACGCAAATCCTTGCCAGGCTCACATCTCCCCTCCAACATAGGACGTAAATCTTCTTAATGCCTAACTTTCTTGTTGTGTTGTATGAAGTAGCCAATATTATTTAACAATTGAGTTTAAACAGCGAATTATGTGTCTGCTAAAACTGATATTGAGTTTTTGTTAAACGAAAGTACTCACCACTTTCAAACATAGTATCCTCCAATATGCATCAGCACACGATTTACAACCCATCCAATTTCCATTTGGCTATGGTCGCTACTTTCGCCAATCTTGGAAAAAAGGATATAAGGATGACCCTTACTTTATGTTTAAATGAAAGTGGCGAAGTAACCATATCAAATAAGTCGAAATTAGATTTCAATAAGCTGTAGTAAGACTTAATATAGACAAAGTTATCATTTGACTTGATGTTTAACTTATCCTGATGGTTTTCAAACGCTTCAATTAATACCAATAACCTGTTTGCCCTGAAATTAAGTGCTTTTTTCGAATAGTTGAGTACTCCTCCATAAGTTTGGTTGGAATGCTGCCGATATAAGTAGCAGGGCTTTTTAATGTGGAGGATATTTCTAGCGTTGAGCTTGATCACCAGGGAGAACCACACATCTTCAAAGGGCAATTCCTCAGGTATGGGAAACACCCTATTGGCTATTTCCCTTTTCATCGACCATGACCAACGTGGTATGGCAACAATGTTTTGTAAAACATAGCTGTATTCCCTATTCAATATATCAGGGTTGACGTTGTACCTGCCTATGCTGCGAAGGCCTTCTGTTACTACAAAGGCATCATGACAATGGGCGTCATAAAGCTCAAGTTCATTCAGGTGTTCAAAAAAACCTTTTGTTAATATATCATCCGCATCTATAAACTTAATTACCCTCCCTGTTGATTTAGAATATCCATAGTTCAGTGCCTCTACTTTACCCTTTCCTATATTAAGGAAGTACTTTATTCTATCTGTTTTAGCCTGGTTTTGTTCTATAAGAATTCTCGTGTCGTCAGTTGAATGGTCATCTACGATCACCAACTCCCAATCAATATTTGCGTCTAGGGAAAGAAAAGGGCCAAGAGCTCCATGCAAGTATTTCGCTCCATTTTTTACTGGAATAACAAAGGATATCATTTTCGTATATTTTTATTCACAAGGATGTGCATTAAATGTAAAATAATGGCTACCCTATCCGGATCAAGTAAAATATTCCGAACCGAATTGAAATGCTTCATTTTACCATGGGAATGCAAAATGGCTGTGTGCAGTTTTAATTTGAAGTGAATAAAATATTTTCTCTCAATCTGGTTGCTTGTAGCCCAATCAATGATCGATTCGTATTGTAAAAGCAAAGATTTGTATTCATCTGGATTGTTGATAAACCTGTTTCCCTTGTGTACCCCACGAATGGCTATGGGTGCTTTAATTTCTCCAGGAACCAGTTTTAGATAGTAGGCCAATCGCCAAAAAAAATCGGCGTCCTGATGTAGCCTCAGGTCTTCATTGAACAAAAGCTTTTGTTTTTTCAATGCACTTAACTTTACTGTCAGGGTGTTTAAATGTAGGTGCCCTTCAGATTGGCCTTCAAAGCGTATAAGATATTCGAACAATTCATCAGGATTAACGACTTTAGCAAGGGTAGTAATATCCTTTTGGTTGTTCTTTTCCCTTCTTTGTTGCCAAGCATTTTCACCTTCAGCATCCTGAAAATTGATGCCTAATGCCCCATACACACCGTCAATTCCTTTATCCTTTTTCCAGATTTTCGTTTCCTTTTCAAACCGGTTTGCCAAATAATAATCATCCGCATCCAAAAACGAAAGATAGGGTTGAGTAGCTTCACCAATACCCCGGTTTCTGGAAGCCCCTGCTCCCCTGTTTTGGCCATCAGGGTGCCTCAATAGGATAACCCTTTCATCTTTTTTAGACAATTTTTCGCATATTGTTAATGACGTGTCTTCCGATCCATCTTCAACGAGCAACACTTCCCCCACTTCCGGATGCTGTAAGGCTGAATCCACAGCCCTTTCCACAAATGTTGCAGCGTTGTAAACAGGAATAATTACAGAGTACAAAAGATTTTAATCTAAAAGGGAATGAAAAAAATCCAAATATTGGGGCGCAATCTTTTTTACCGTCAGTTTATCTTGGGCATATTCGAAATTTTTGGACCCATGTCCTTGTTTAGCTAGTGTCATACCCCTTTCCAGGGCGTTTTCCAGGCTTTCCGGTTGTTGCGGATCAAACACAGGGTTGCCCGTTTCCCTGAGTAGCTCACCTATATTTCCTTTTTCCGTCCCTACCACCACTTTGGAATGGGCAAATGCCTGGGTTACTATACCCGAATTCAAAGCCTCCATTCGTGGCACAAGCACCAGCAAGCTATTGGAGTACAAATGGGCAGCCTGGTCGTTTGAAACATACTTGTTTCCAATAACAATATCTGACCGGATCTTTTCTACCAGAAAGTTAAGTTCATATTTCATCCATTTCAACGGATGTTTTTTTCTACTATCTTCAAACCGGCTCCAGCCTGGTGCTATCATCTTTATCCCCTTTCTAAATAAAAAACTATTCGCAACCATCAATAATGACCTTTCTGCCTCGTTTCTGACCATCCCAAAAACCAACACATAAGGATCTTCGCTTGCCATTTTGTTTTTGCAACCATTTAATTGCAGATCTGCGTTATAAACATGATGTGCGATTACCCTGTTGGCCGAAGATTTTTTAAAGTAGTCGGATTGTCTAAAATCCGTTTCCGAATATTTGCCTAAATGCACCACCCCATCTACAAAAGAATATACCAACCGGTATAGCTGGTGATTATGCTGCGCCCCACTATGCGGGTACCTGTTATGCCTTGTGATAACGATTTTAGCCTTCTTCTTCCATTTCGATAAAGTGCCATGCAACCTATCCAGGTTTACATGTTCATTGCCATAAAAAAGGAATTCCGGCCAGTGGATGTGGACTATGTCATAATCCCCGTTTAACGACCAAAAATGTTCTAAGTTCCAAACAATATCCGCTCCTTCTCTGGCCAGACCATCACTGAGTTCCTTTACAAACATATTTTGAATACTTCCGGTCTTGTATGCTACAAGTATCCTCATAAAATTAATCGATGGGCCACTCCCTATGTAAAGATGAACTTACCTGAAATTTCGCCATTCCTCCAATGGGTCACCAAGCCAAGCCCTAAAAGCTTCTACATCCGGTTGTAGCTTTTCAGTAAGCTTTTCTTTCAATGAGCCGTCAATTTGAACTTCTGGTTGCTTTCGTGAAAAAATATACCTGACCATATCGGTGAGATACATGGGGTTATGCTTAAGCAGTGCTCTTATCTGAGAGTGCTCTGTGAGAATTTTGTACAGCTTCCCTTTATAAGGCCTGCTGGCTGAAGTATTCATTTTTCTTGCAAATTCACTTGATGAAAAATCCGGATCAACTTCCAGAAATCCAAAAAGCCGCTTTAAATAAGAATTGCTCTTTTGTTCAAACCTCTCCAGGGGAATAACGAATATATTTTCACGCTTAAAATACTTCAGATACTGACGTATTTGCATGTGGTACATACTTGGTATAACATAATTGTTGTTTAAATCCCTGAAAATGCTATCAATCCCCCGTTCTTCCCTTCCGCAGAGATAATTGTGTTTTAAATGTGAAATTATCCTATCTATTGGATCCTTGACCAGATAAATAATTTTCACATCTGGCAGAACTTCATTTATCCGTTCCGGAACATCTGAAAAAACAGGGTACTTCGTATAACTTGTAGATGCTTCCCCTTTGATTAAACTATTTTCAGGAAAGCGACTAATGTACCAATCAATTCCTTTGTCAAAATTTTCGTCGGTAAAAAAATTTGGTTCCTTTACCAAAGACATTGAAATCTCGGGATGTTGATCCAGATAATGCGCCAAACTTGTAGTGCCACATTTCATCGATCCAACTATTATAAACTGAGGTAATTCGAGGTTTTCCATGGTCAATTACTTAAACAGTTTTGCGTTATGAGTAGTTACAACCGCTTTGCTTTATTGTCAAGACTATTTCCATGATAATTTACTTTTTAACTTATACAATATAAGTTTTAGTAAAGTGCGAATATCAAAGGATTCAATGAAAAGTTCCAGATTTGATTTGTTGTTTATAATACACTTGTTTAGCAAATATGCAAATTTGGTTTCAATTGCTTTTGTGACTTCTTTATCCAAGTTTCTATCACTCTCCAGCCTTATGTTGTTATAAATAACTACCAAGTTTACAAACTGTTCGAGAGAAGTAACTGAGCTTGAAACCCCATCAGAATGCTTCCTATATACGCTCATTTTACCATCTAAGCAATCCATTGAACCAAATTCGGAAAGTAAAAAGTATAATGATATATCCCCATTTTTTATTGTCAGAAACCATTGAGGAAACGTTTTTAAGATTCTATTTCTGAACACTACACTGGCGGTGGGAATAAACCAGGATTTGAACAAATCTTCCGTTTGATACCTTACTTTATTAGACTTTCTTGATAATTCTTTTCCGTGGATTTCCTTACCAGCCTCATCTATTACTTTTGCTTTGTGGAAGCACAAGACAGCTTCCTTGTGCTGCTCTAAATAATCTACTTGTTTTTGTAATTTCGACTCATCTAACCAATAATCATCCCCCTCACAAATGGCAACATACTTGCCTTTAGCAGCTGGGTAAAGGAATGTAGAAAAGGGTTTTTTTCCCTTAGAATATTGATTTTCTTCCTGATAAAAAGTAACAAAGAGGTTAGGGTATTGATGCTCATATCGCTTTATCACTTCTGCTGTACCATCGGTCGATGCATCATCATTGACAATAAGCTCCACCCTGAAATTGGTGCGTTGCATCAAAAAACCTTTAAGGGCTTGCTCAATGAATTTTTCATGGTTGTAAGCAGCCGTGAGCACACTTACCATAATGGGGTCTTCTTCTTTCCACTTTTGCAATCCGATTGGCATTATCTCCTTTTCTACTTCTTCCATACTACAATAAGGTCATTTAGGCATTCCGGCCAACCGCTCTTTTCCGGGTTACACTTTCCACAACTTATTCTTTTTTACAACCTTGCATGGGTTTCCAAAGGCGATACTATGATCCGGCACATCTTTGGTTACCACACTTCCCACCCCAATAAGTGTATTTTCTCCAATAGACACATTGTCTTTTATCACCGTACCAGAACCTATCACACACCCCTTTCCAATATTTACTTTTCCGGAAACAACCACTCCGGGGTTTATGTCCGTAAAATCTCCAATAACATTGTGGTGGCCGATCAGTGCACCACGCTTGATAAAAACACCAAATCCAATAGCACTTTGGCTACTGACTACTGCATGTGGTTCGACCAACACCCCGTTTTGCATGACTGATGAAGCAGCTATATAAGCTGTAGGGTGTATAATTGACAGATAATTGTCCAGGACAATACCTGCATTATTATTAAAATATTCGAAAATTGAGTTTTTGTTTTTAGGGCTGGCCGCCCCAAAAAACACCTGTTCTTCCGGTTTCGGAAAACTACCAAAAGGCATCATTTCATACCTTATCCCTTCAACTGGTGTGTAGGGCTCAATTTCTTCTCGAATGTTAGGGAATACACTTAAGCATATATCTCCAAAGGCCTCCATCAGCTGATCGAATATAATGGCTATGGAATCCCTGGAAACACCTAGTATATTTACTTTACGCACTTGTTTTCCGGTTATAAAAGCCCAACGCACCTAAGTCTTTTGCAGGAAAGTAATCTTTTCCAGAAGTTTTGATTAACTCATGTACCCTCTTCAGTAATTCAATATTGGTACAAAGCCTGGTCCTCTTCCCATCCCACCATATATTGTCTTCAATTCCAATACGCACGCCATAGCCCATGGCAATAGCCAATGAATTTATAGGTAATTGGTCTTTAGACAAACCTGCCAGGCTTATGAAGTGGTCTCGAGGTATTCCATCAAGCGCAGCTCCTAGCTGGCTAAAATTCGCCTGAAACCCGGCAATGTTGCCAAACAGCAAATTCCAATAAAAAGGCCCTTCAACTATAGATTTACCGATGAGGTATTTCCCATAATTGATCATCCCCAAATCAAAACACTCCAATTCTGGCACCACTCCATACTCCTTCATCTTGGTGGCGAGTTTAACAATGATATCAGGGGAATTCACTGATGCCGAACGAACAAAATTAAGGGACGACAAAGTGAGTGAACACATATCTGGTCCTAACTCAATAACCTCGGACCGCTTTTCAAATTCCGGAAAATTTCTTCCCGAGGTACTTCCACAAATAATTAAGCCGGGGCAAAACTTCCTCACCCCTTCAAAGATTTCCTGATAAACACTTTTTTTATACGTAGGTACCCCATCACTTTCCCTGGCGTGCAAGTGGGCAATAGTAATGCCTGTTTCGTACGCTTCATGCGTTTGTTCAATGATTTCCTGAGGTGATATTGGTACATGGGGTGTCATTTCTTTGGTCGGTACCATACCCGTTGGACAAAAATTAATAATTGTTTTATCGGAACTCTCCATATCTAAATTCTAATGCACGAACCTGATTTTATAATTTCACCTTAGGAGTGCTGTGGTACTTTTTGATCAAACTATCTATTATAGTTTTGACAATTGTCCTTTGTTCATTTTCTTCCAACTCATGGTACAGTGGCAAACACAAAATACGCGAAGATATGTCTTCGGCAATTGGCATAGGCTTATACCCTACATAATCTAACATATTCAAACCTGGATAAAAATACCTGCGTGTATAAATATTTATTGAAACCAAAGCTTCCCTAATCTTCACAAGTATCTCTGGGCTTTTCAATAAAATAGGATAATAAGCATAATTCACTTGTCCAAAAACTGAATTTTCCTGATTTGCACAATCTACTTTTTCAAGGAGTTCATCATAATAAGCAGCCTGTTCCTTTCTTCTTGTCAATATATCATCTATATATTTCATATTCACAAGCCCCATTGCCGCATGAAATTCAGAATTTTTGCCGTTGATGCCGATTCCATTAAATTTTTCTTCCCCATCATGGCCAAAATTTCTTAAATATTTGAGCCTTTCATATACTTCCCGGTCTTTTGTAAACACTGCCCCACCCTCAACCGTATGAAAGAGCTTCGTGGCATGAAAACTTGTAATACTAATATCTCCAAAGTTAAAAACAGATTGACCTTCAAGGGTTGTACCAAATGCATGGGCTCCATCATAGATTACCTTCAGTTTGTATTTGTCTGCAATTACCTGTATAGCCCCAATATCACAAGGGTTTCCGAAAATATGAGTAGCCAATATAGCTTCTGTATTTTCGGTGATAGACTCCTCAATTAAACCTGCGTTGATGTTTAACGTGCGAGGATCTATATCTACAAAAACAGGTGTACATCCTTCCCACACTATGCTGCTGGTGGTGGCCACATAACTAAATGGTGTGGTTATGATTTCACCTGTTAGATTAAGTGCTTTAATAGTCAACTGAAGGGCCATCGTACCACTTCCTGTGTAAAGATGTTCTACACCAAGGTATGGTTTTAATTGCCCTTCGAGTTGTTTGACCAGTGGCCCGTCGTTTGTCAACCAATTTCGATCCCAAACCCCTGCAATTAAGTTTTGGTATTCATTTATAGGCGGAAGAAATGGTTTGGTTACCGGGATCATAGAAAGTCTTTTTTTCATGTTTTATTTTCCCAGGCAAAAATTTCCCTCACCGGGGGTTTGTCAAGAAAAGTACACATTTTTTTATAAGCTCCTGGGTCACTAATGTTTATAGTCAATAAATTGTTTTTGTATTTAAAATATTGCCTTACTGTATAGTTGTGTCTTTCATAATTTCGAATCAAGGTGTCCTTATGATAGGGGTCACATTCGGGGGCTCCATAGACTCCATTCACAACTTGCCACATATAGCCTTTTTTTCTGTACATGGCTCTTTTCAAGTCTTCAGATGTTGGCTTACCCTTTCTTTTTCCGAATTTTTTAGAATGAAAGTTGATCAAAGAATCGTACCATTGTTCAGATGAATCTCTTATTGTCAAGATAAATTTGCTACTTGGAAAAGCCTGATCTAAAAACATGTAGGTGTAAGGTAAACTAAATGGCACATCCTGAAAAGCATCTGCTGATTTGCTAAACTTTATAATTGAGTTGAAATCCCGCACCAGATAATTTTCGAGCAAAAGCTCACCTTTGGCCTGATTGCCCACCTTATACCCCAGCTCTGCCAGGCACACCTTAATGGAAGTTGTTCCGGTTTTATTCCTTCCTATGCAGAATACTTTTTTACCCCTATTTTTAAGAATGTTCACCAAGAAAACTTTTCCCAGAGCAAACACATTTAAAGCAAAAAGCCCCCAAGTGCTTCACTGGCAAGTGCTGTAAGTAACCTTAACCCCTGCGGGTATTTTGAAAATGCAGCCCTTGGAAGGATAATGTCCTTACAATATTTTAAATGCGTTTGCCCTGAGCTTTTTCTCAAAGAGTAGTGATATGTAGCAATTTCTGTCATATTATATTGTAAGCTTCAAAAGAATCGTTCATTATCTGATCAATGCTATCTTTATATATCTTCATGTGCTGCCTGATTATTATCCAATTTCGTTTTGATCAAATACGCTTGACTTGGATAAAAAATTTGATACTGCGATACAATCATCATCAAATCGTTCATCAACATGAACCATAAAAACTTTCTCATTAATTGAATTAAGGCCTATCAGCTCAAAGTTCGGCTCTTTACTTGCACAAACTACAATTAAAATTGGCATAGTTTCTTTCGTGAATAAAATGGAGATTAACTGCGGAATCATTCTAAGATTGCTACCGCAAATAACAACTTTGGAATTGAACAATTCAACAATTAAATTCTGGAGTTTTTCTTGACTTTCACCAATAATTTGTTGACAGTTAGTTAACGTATCAAATTGTGCAAATTCTTCTTTCTGATAACTCTCCCAATTCCATTCATTCAGATCAGCAATCGTTTGATTTTCTGCATCTACATTTTCAAGAAATGCATCTATTTGAATACTTGTTCTATGAAATCCATCTGAAAAAAGAAAAAGATTTAGACCCGATTTGTTAGACAATTGCACTTTTTCTAGTAACTGGAAGTAGGAGTCTGAAGAAATATAATTCAGGTTGACCTCTTGGATAGTTGTAAAGGGCCTAAACCTATATCGATAGGAAGGCAAAACAGATACAAACTTCTTTGATTTGGTTTTAATAATGGCAGTATCACCCCTCCTAATATGAACAAAAACAGAATTAATTGACTTTTTCTGTCGTTTCAGAACATTTAAACTCTTTCTGTATAAGATCAAAAGCTCAGGTCTTATTAGGGTCTCCTCGCTATTAATTAACTTAAAAAGCCATAAATACTTATTGATACGAATGCCATAAGGATTAATTCTGTTTAAGAATTTAAGTGCAACAATCATAGTCTTACGAACTATGCCATCGTTCGTTGGTTTGGCAGGTTTCATTGAAAAAACCAGGAGAAGTTGCAAATCAGGTGATTGGAATTTTTGAATTTTTTTTAGTACATATTTTTTTAGTTTTTCAAAACTATTAACTCTCGACAATTTTAAAGTATAGAAATCCAGCGGTATTTGAACTATTTTGAATTGCTCCAATTGAATTGTTGGATTTCTCTCCAAGAAATATTGATTAATTCCCAAAAAGTCAAAAATGCTATTTCCCTTCGTCTTTTTTATCCCGTCCGTTCTCGCTGAAAAGAATTCCTGATGATAATAATCCATATCAAGAGCTTTCCCTAGTTTGTAGTATGAATTAAACTGTAGAAGTTGTGCCGAAAATCCACCAGGATGTGGAATAATAGAAAAATACATCTTCACTTTCAGTGAAAAATCAAATTACCCTAAATTGTATCAAAGTAATGATCAAGAAAATCATTATATCATGAATCAATGCATTTCAATCGATTTATTTTTTTTAAACACCAGTTAGCTGATAAGCAAAGAGACATCTACTTATCAAATCTGACTCCTCAAAAGCATTTAACCTTATATCCAGCGATGCACTGAAATCCCTAGCCTTCTATTATTATGCACCCTTACCATTTTAGTTATCATAAAAGTGATTTTTGTATCTCCATGTAGCACCAATTAATGATAACGTCCTACCTTAAAGTTGTTAAAATAGTAATGGATTAAACCTGCTTGGTAAAATCAAATTTACAGTCTCTAACAATGACCATATCTTTTTATAAAAAACAAAGCAGTTATGAACTGTCTTTCTTAGTGGCAAAAATGTCGCATTTATTGAATGTCTTTCACTTTTATTATTTTCAATGGAATACCTCCCAGGTCACATGCTGCCACCCTAGAAAAAGAACTGTAATATGTCCCTAATACCATATTGCAATGCGAAAGGCAAAATAGGTCCACTACAGCATCTTGCATACCATTCCTGCTATTTCTAGACACATCTTCAAAGGATGTAAGGATCCTTTCATTAAACTTTCTTTTCAGCAATTCTTTGTCTTCCCTGGAGTCTGAAGCCACGTAAAACTTAACCCCATCGTTCTTCAGAATTATGTTTTCCATTTCGGAAACAAAGGCACTTGTTGGACTCATATTTTGCTGGGGCAAGTCAGTTCTCCTCAAGTGTACGCCTACGGGAAACTTTCCAAACCTACCAATTCGGGATTCAATCCTTTGTTTTAATGCCGCAACAGGACTAAAATGTTTTTTAAAACCATCGTAAGGATAAAACCTGTGCTGGGTTTCAATAACAATTCTTTTAAACTTGCCAGTATGAAAATCTTTTTTTTTTAAAGCGTCTATGGGCTCTTTATGAAGGAGCTCCACATCAAAGTACACTTTCTTGAGTACATTGATGAAGTAGCAAACAACTTTCACCAAAGGCCTCTTAGACCGATATACCCTGTATAAAACCGGTTTTCTACTGAGTTCTTTCAGTTGAACATTTTCAATATTAATGGGTTCAAACAAGTCTCGAAACTGGCAATTCAAACCATCATCTTTCACCCAAAAGATTTTTAATTGGTGACCCAATTCATTTGCGAGGGAAATAGCAGAAGCCATAGCCCTTAACCTATTGCACAACCCACCAGTTGGTATAAGATAAATCATTCAGGTTCTGTTATGTTGATGACTGCTTTTTGCAATTAACTCTTTGAAAGAAACCATCGAAAAGGCCAAGCAGTATCGCATTTGCGATTTTCAAGTTGAAGTGTTTTAAATTGGACAAAACCTTACGCAAAAGGTGCAAAGCCAATCCAACAGAATTAAAACCCTTATTAAATTTCCTATTGAAAAAAATATGGTTTCTGGCCATATAGTAATGATATACCTTCTGGCGATTGGTCGGTTTTTGGTACACAATCGTGGAAGTATCAATGTTCATTTTCCACCCTTTTTTCTTAGCGCTCAAACACCAGTCTGTTTCTTCAAAATACAAAAAATAGTGCTCAGGAATAAACCCAACATCCATAATAGCCCTTCTGGACAACATAATAAATGCCCCATGGATGTAGTCAGGTTCATCTAAATAAACCAGGTCTGCGGAGTTTATTGTTTTTTGCGAATTTTGATGTTTGGGATAAAGGACACCATTGTATTTCGTAATAACACCTCCATCAGAATAAATTTTTTCAGGCTGATCCCTAAAACATATTCTGGGGCCAATAGCAGCAATATTTTCAGATTTTTGGAATTGATGCTTTAATTCCTCCAATATAGATGGGGCAAAATCCACATCTGGATTAGCTATAACAACGAATTCAATGGACTCATTTTTTAGCATTTTTTTTATGCCAATATTGTTTCCAGTCCCATAACCTGTATTCTCTGAGTTAATGATTATGTTGTGTTCATCTGCACCTTCCTTCAATAGCTTTTCTTCGTGTAGGTCACAGGAGTTGTCAATAACCAGCAAGCTGAAATTAACTGAATTGTAATGTTTTAAAGCTTTGTACAGCCTAATGGTATCGATTGCAGAAAAATAGTTTAATATAATTATCCCAATTTCAGAATTCACCATCGCTCGCTTTTAGTCCTTTTTCTTAAGTGAGTATTTTGACCTTATGAATGCACTAGCCCCAGTCTTCCTCGGAGTAATAATGTGTCCAAACCTCGCTGGTTTCTTTTTTGATGTATTCTATCTCTTCTGTCGAAAGCCTGTTTTTCCATGACTGGATATTCTCCATCGAATTTCTTGACAACCTGGTATTCCCTGTTGCTATGCTGGATGAAACAACCTTTTTTCTTGTCTTTTCACAATAGTCAACTCCCAAATAATCAAATATCTTTTTAAACTCTTCAATTGGGTTTCTGGATAACTCTTCATGAACTACAAAGTGCCAATCTTTTGCATAGTTTAATTTATAATTACAAATAACGGTGTATATAACCTTCCAAAGTAGTGTCCCCTGTCTGATAATGTCAAATTTATTTTGCGTAAAGGACAATACCTCCTCCGCAAATTCAGGAAAAAAAGAATTGATTAGATTGGGTTGCTTTATAAAATTCGTGAAATCAAATTCCCATTGTTTTACTTTCAGACTAGCAACGAAAGCAGCTGGGTGCCTGATACATACTATCACCTGGCAATTAAATTCTTCAAACAGCCACTCGGCAGCCATTACAGCTAGTGGATCTTTTATTAGCATTCTTTTGTCAAATGCCCTACTTTTAATGTCCCCACAATATTTATTTAGTTGATACAGTGTCCTTATCTCGGCCATTTTTGCAACCGCTACTGCATTAAGGCCAAAGAAATTGCCAAGATATTTTTTAACCTCACCATGATAGCTATTACTTGACCCTTTGGGAACGTGTTCGAAAGCAAACTTCAAAGGCGACTGATACCTTTTAATATCAATGTTAAAAGGTTCATGTATATACCTGATTCTTGGGGCAGAACCAATAATCTTTCCTACCCATGTGGATCCAGACCGATGTGAACCAGTCACTAATATGGGGCGGTTTTTCATCAAATTTCAGATTTCATAGTCCAAAAAAAATCAACTCAATCATCCAGATAGACATACCCTAAACTAGAGTAACAATCTCCAGCGGATGGAGAAGCCTCGGTTTACCAATCCCTTCCACCCTTATCAAGATCATTAGCTTCAGTCTTTAAAAATTTGTCAAAATAAAGGTAACTAAACTGCCAACATGTCAAAGATTGAAGTAAGTGCAAGTAATAAGGCAAGCCTATGATTTAAGGGAACTACATGAACGCCCGTGTTTGAAAATTTGAAATTCTCTTTCATCTTTTAGAAGCTGGTTTATTAATTCTTTGTTTGAAAGTTCGTAATCCCAACTCAAGTCTTTCTTAGCCCGTGAATTATCACCATAAATACAATCTAACTCTAGGTTTCTTAGCAATGACTTATCGCATCTCACATATCTTCCAAAGTTCAAGCCTAGTTGGCTAAATACTTCCTTAGCAAAAGATTCAAGGCTTGTTACATTTCCAGAGCATATCAAGTAATCCTTAGGTTCCTTTCTTTGTAGCATTAACCACATCGCCTCTACATATTTTGGTGCATATCCCCAATCCCTAAGAACTGAAATATTTCCGAGTTCCAATTTGTTTTCACTACCATTTTTTATGGCTAAGGCTGTTTTTATGATCTTCTTAATAACAAAGCTATCTTTTCGTAGGCATGACTCATGATTAAACAAAATACCACATGATGTATATAGTTTGTATGCTTCCCGAAAGTTAACAGTTATCCAGTGAGCAGAAGCCTTGGAAATACCATACGGACTTGCCGGATGGAACAACTCAGTCCCTTTTACCGGTAATTGTTCGGGTCGAAAATTCCCAAACATTTCACTGCTGGATGCTTGATAGTACCTTGTTTCCGGAGAATGCTTTCTTATTGATTCCAAGATATTCAGCACACTGAGGACGTTGAATTTTACAGTGACTTGTGGTTCTTGAAATGAAACGCCAACGGAGCTTTGAGCAGCCAAGTTATAAAATTCATCAGGTTGGTATTTTTTTATAATTGAACCCACCTGACCACTACTCAACAGATTAATGTCTTCAAAAACAATTCTATCCCTAATTTTAAGAAATTCTAACCCAACAAGATCCACATCATTGCCTGGTCTGACAATCCCAATTACTTTATAGTTTTTGTTAAGCAACAATTCAGACAAATAAGCCCCATCCTGCCCTGATATTCCAGTTATGATTGCTTTTCTCAAGGCTATACTATTAGTTGTAATCGAATAAGATCATTATTAGGAATTTATAAATCAGCTTGCTTTACTTCCTTATAAATGTCTTTGATTGCTGCGACCCTCAATTTGCCAAGTTTTGTTACAGAAAATTCACTATTCATGAGTTCAATTGAATTTTCACTCAAGCTAGACCTTAATTCGCCATTTTCAACAAGCTTCATTGCATTATCAACAAACCCTTTGGCACTATCAGTTATAATCAAATGCTTATAGTTTTCTACTGGAAGGCCTTCTGTGGCATGGGTTGTAGCCACAGTTGGCACACCCAGTTTCATCGCCTCCATCACTTTGGTTTTAAGCCCGCCACCAAAACGAACTGGCGCCAAATGAATGGCATCAAGCATGAATTGATCCAGGTCATCAACAATGCCAGTAAACTGGACTCCATATTTTTTTTTCCATTTTTTGGAAGTTGTAAGACTCCAATTGCCTACAACATAGATAGGCAATTTAATTTTTTTTAGGGCGACAGCCCCATTTTCCAAAAGCCACTCAATTCCTTCTTTGTTTGGAATATGAGATTCTGCACCCAGAAGAACTATTTTTTTTGGATGTTCCGCTATTTTAAGAATTAATCGATCGGGAGCAGTAAATGGGGAAACTTTAATAGGCTGACCAAAATATTTCTTGTGCCTTTCTGCCTCCTGTTCGCTAAAAACAATGATGCCATCATATTTGGCCATTTGGGGTATCTCAATTGATTCTTGATAATTTTCAATATACTTTTCGAAAGGTTGGTCTGTTTTTCCCAATGCTTTTAATTGTGACTGGATCCTCAAGAATTGTACTTCCTGACTCACATAAACCTTTAATGGTCCTTTGGGTAGGAATGGGGTTATTGATAAGTTACGAAAGACTTCTACCAGAACTATATCGAAGGATTTTTGTTCAAAAATTTTTGAAAGGTAATTTATATATTCCTTATTGGCAGGAACCAACTCCGACAATAAACTGGAATTTCCACTAGATTTCGTGGGTATAATTTGCCCAACAATTAGTGCCCATACCATAGCAAACTTTGCCTTTAATCTATTTTTAGTTTTTTTCCTATTGGCAAGGTCTAAGTAATGAATATGAAGTCCCTTGTACTTCTGTGTAAACTCCGTCAAATTTTGAGGGTTAACATTGGCCGATGTAAGGAATATGTGGGTCTCAAAACTCTGTATATACTCGTTTAAAAAACATGTTTGGGCAACTGCACCTCCTGAATATGTAGGATATATCCTGAAAGCTGGAATGATCAACAACCTGGGCTTTTTATTCATTTTGAATAGTTGATTTTTCCATCGGGCATTTTCAGCTTCTAAAATTGTTTATCATCCTTTTAACAATTCTTTGGTTTCTTCTAAATAACTATGCTTCCATTTTTCGCAAGGCTCCAAATGGTTTCCTTCACCCCATTCGTTCCATGCGTTGATGAACAATAAATTTTCCTGGGGCGAGTAAGGCCGGAAATTGTTAACAATATGCTCCAACCAGCGCCCATACACTGTCGGGCTAGAGTCCAAAAATACAAGACCTCCTTTTTCCCTTCTGGGCGTATTGTCCCATGATGGCATCAACCCCGGAAAACGTTTGTAATCTATATTGTTGCCCCGGTTGATAGCATTCTTCACATAGTCCGGAAACCTGTATATCCTTGACTTTGAAATTCGTGGTTGTAGGTCTAACTTTCTAAATATTTTCCAAAACAACCCATTTTTTATTCTTCCAGGATAAAGGGATGAATGTGGATGAAATTCCATGGACGCATCAAACCCCATTCCCGATGGGTCATGGCCCAAAGCATATCGTTCTACGGTGATCAAATAAAGGTCTTTGATACCATGGGACTTCACTATTTGTCGCCACCTGTCTGTTCTTGCATTTATATCGGGGATCAGGTCGGATCGGTAAATTATGAATACAGGTTTATCATCTATCTTGATGTACCTGTGGTCTTTAAAAAAAGGAACTAAATACTCAAAATGACGATTATCATCCTCATCACTATACGTTTGTTCCAGGAGTACCTTATTATCATAACCAGCCCAAGCTTTTGTCCAATTCTCATTTGCCCAGCAAAACATGAAGGGAAAATCTGGTTTTCCAAGTTCCAACATCTTTTCGGTGGGTTGTTCCAACATTTTTTTGCCACTGAACCAGTAGTGATAAAAGCAAAAACCATGAATTCCAAATTTATCTGCCAATTCAGCCTGTTTGCACAGGGCTTCATTATTTTTTAGGTCGTAATAATTTTGGCCAAGCGGGATGTGGGGTTGATAATGCCCCTTAAAAATAGGTGTAGCTTTTTTTACCTTCGTCCATTCTGTAAACCCTTTCCCCCACCATCTGTCATTTTCGGGTATGGCATGAAATTGGGGGAGATGTATAGCGATAGCCCTAAGCTTTTTTTTCAATCCTTTGATTGTTAAGTTAATTTTTTCAGCACATTCAATTGAACCCTTAGGCTAGGGTTAGATTATCTTTTTTGATCAATAGTAGTTGCGATTTAGCTAAGTTTTTGTATGATCATCTAACACATTCTTTAATGACTTTATAAACTCATGGATATCATACGTTTGAACCAATTCCTGAGCCCTACGACCATCATCCGCTAACATGGAGGTACATGAATAGTATTGACTAACGCACTCATTTAGATTATTGAAGTCCCCGTAGGGAATTACTTTTCCTGCCCCTCTTTTGACAAACTCAGGCATCCCCCCTGAATCGTTAAAACATACAATAGGATTTCCACAGGCTGCATTTTCCAAACAGACCAATGGAAATGGGTCTTCCCGGGAAGAAAGAAAGAAGAGATCAAACTCTTTGTAAAAGGCCATAGGGTTGTCAACCACCTCTATCAAATGGACACGACCGGATAAACCTAGCCTTTCCAGGTCATAATTTATCTTAGCCAATTCTAATCCTGATGACCTGCCCCCAACCCAGACGAAATGAATATTTTTATTATTTATAAAACTTGGTGCCATTAAAAAAAGGTCAAAACCTTTTCTCCAATCCCGGGTACCGCTACCTCCAACGACAAATGCGTCTGAACTTAAACCTAGTACTTCCTTTAATGACCCAACTGCTGAGTTTTCAATTTCTGATAAATTTATAGGCTCATATATAAGTTCTATTTTCCCCTCGCTTAGGTTGTAACTTTTAATCAGGTTTTGCTTCACCGCATCAGAAGCCGCTATGAATTTATCAATTTTTCCTGCATATTCATTGAACAACATTTCATTACAGTATTGCTTGATGCTAATGCTCAACTCGTGAACATGCAAAATTTTCGGAACATCATTTATTGCCGAAATTAGAGGCAAAACACTCACCGATGCTACTGTGTTTATGTAAACAAGGTCGAATTTTCTGAAATTTAAATAGCTCCTGACCAACTCGTTTTTAACTTTTGAATACAGGTTCTCTTTATTTCTGCCTTTTAAATCTAACAAATAAGTCTTTCCAACTTTTTTAAAATCTGCCATTAGCGCTCCTCTACCAAGCAGTAGGATTTCAAATTGAATATCTCCGTTTTCTTTTAACCATTTACAAATATTCAACAATATTATGGGTGCACCAGTACGAGAAGCATCGTGTGAAACAAAGAGTATCTTTAATGGTTTCATAAAACAACTAATAAATATTACGCTCTATACTTACTTTGCATCTAAAAAGGATAATTAATCTTAGTTTTTGAGAGATGATCATAATTCCTATATGTAAAACCTTGCCACGCTAACAAACCGGAATAAGCAGGAAAAGAACCTTTACAGCATAACAAAATAGAATCAGCTAGGATTGTCAATTTTTTTAATCTTCTAGCCATGACAATACCTTTAGTTGGCTAAATTTTATTCAGGCTTAAGTTGTCAGCAGCTTTCTGAAATGAGAGAGCAAATCAGATTGTACGTTTTTCCAGTCCAATTCAGTAGATCTTTGTCTCGCATCCCCCCCCATCGTGCTTAATCTTTTTTTGTCATTTTTAAGCGCTATTATCTCCTCTACAAATTTTTCAGGTTTTGCATCACCTACTAATACCGAACAACTTTTGCCTAAATAAGAATTTAAGCTTGGCAGGGCATTGGCGATCACAGGGAGCCCACATGCCATTGCCTCCAAAATAGAATTATTTGCCGTACAGTCTATTAAAGGTAACAACAGTAGGCTAGCATTTTGATAACAACCGACCAATTCCAAATCAGAAATATTTGACAACATGTCCACATTTTCGTGTCTGGATATCTTCAGCAAATCATACCCAATTGTATTTATATTGATCCGATTGTTTGGATAGATTATATTGAACCTAATGCTTGGATCAATTTTTGAAACCTCATCAACGATTGAGGAAAGTAGTCTCAAATCCCTGAGCCATTGCCCTGAAAAAAGACAAGTGAAAATTTCAGAAACACTATTGGTTTCAGGGGGCTTGAAAAAAGAAGTGTCAATCCCATGTGGGACAAATACTGTTTTGTCAGGGTAGTACCTTTGCCACTGTCTTTGTTCATATTCCGATAGGACAACAATCAAATCAAGAGACTTGAGTAGATTGACATCAGAACACAATTTCCACCAACTCATAGGTTGATGGATGGTACCAGTGATCTTCGCACTAATCGATGATTTTACAGATTCATTCGATAGCATTCCCAGGTTATTTTCAACATAGGCAATATGGCCTAAGTCGAAAGGCTCAGATTTAAGCCGGTCGATAAATTCACACTCAGCTATTACCGAACTTTTTCGATAAAAAGGGATCTTAACTGAGTAGGTTGCGGCAAATTGAGAAAAGGCATAATCTGCTTCAAAATTCTTAAACTCAATTCGGTTTTGTATTAGCTTTCGAACAAAACATTTCAATCCACTTGGAAGTAAGTTATGCGATTTTGCAGTACCAGATCTTCTAAGGTTATAAGATTGGCCTTCAGTATTCCAGACATTTGATACTTCTACCCCATCCAAACCCTTAAAAAGAAGGTCGTACCCACTATGTCCTCCCATGTGACCAAATTTTTCCCTTAACGCTAATACCTTCATTCGAAAAATTTATGCCATCTGGTCGCCGAGAAATGATCCTTAAGTTCGTTGTAGTTTTCGACAACCTGGCTCATCGGCCTCACTTCCTGCTTAATAGTATTTATGCTCAATTCCTCAAACTTAAGACCCAAAAAACCTTGTATATTTTTCATTTCGGTTTTCAAATTGTCCACTAAGTGCTCGTAGGTTATAGGGTATGTATTGTGCTGAGCAGTGCCTTTTAGTATCTGATCCATATAGGCCTCTCTTAGCTCAAACTCTTTTTGTAGTATTCTTGGATCAAACCCCACTGTTTTTTTTGATCTCTCAGCTTCAGATTTAATACTGTACTTGCCCTCATTCCTTGCAATAGCATTAGACGTGGCGTATGACAACAAATTTTCCCTATGCAATAGGACAATATTTATATCCTTATTTTTTTCCAGCCATTTCCATACTTTCCTTTCACGTCCATTGCTGATTTGGTCGGGAAACAATTTAAAACCAACTGCTTTAATACTATCATCATACGATGAAAAGATTACCTCATCCAAAAACCTTAAAGGGTAGGATCTTCTGAATTTCAATAATTTTTTATCATTATTTTCAAACCCAGCCACGTTAAAAGCCATCTCTTGATCTTTGAAAAGTTCTCCAAACCCCAATACTTGTGAATGCTGTCGAAGCGTGCCGATAAGCATAGAAGATCCCGAACGCTGGTGTCCAAAAACTATAAATTTTTTATACCCCTTGTTCTCTCCACTTAGAGGGTTAATAAATTTGTGGCTGAATTTGAAAAAACCTAACAAAGGTTGTTCTATAAAATTTTTATTCTAAGGAAAACCAAATAATCATTGTAACACTTTAGCCATCTTTGCTAATAGCACACGAACCCTTAAATAAGGCTTAAAAACACTTTGATATAACCTAACCAAGGCCTTATGTTTTATTGGGTATTCCAGCCTTTTCATTTCTTGCGTCAGCTTATGTTGAATTCTGACCCTTTCCAAAAGAGGAATTTTATTGATTGACTTTCTGTAGCTTTTGGCTGTATTGGATAATTTCCAGTTCTCAGTTGGCAAAATATATTTGGCCGCTGCTATCCTGAAATTTTTTAGCTTTTCCTTTTCCAGTTTTATAGCCAAAAAACCACAAATCTTCTCCAAAACATTAACATTATCAGCAATCAAATCTTCGTATTTGATTGCAATAATTTTGTTCGGATAATCCTTAGAGAATTGCTCAACTATTACACTGGACTGGAGCCATTGAGCTGCTAGCTTTTGGTATGGCTGCCGGTATTTCACCAACTTTTCATAGAAAGAATTTATTGCGTCTACAGGGTGTCTCGTGATACATATAAATTTGGCTTCAGGAAAAAGGCTTTCAATTTCATATATTTTTCTAACATGGTCCGGAGTTTTTTCTAGTATCAAATCGCTATCAGCCAACTGAACCTGGTTTCTACTAAAATAGCTTTCCAACAAACTACAAAAAAGTAAGTCCTTAGTTAATATGTTGCTCTCCGCTTTTTGTTTTAGGCACTTAATTTCATCTTCACTAAAATTGTGCTTCATCATTGACACAATTTGATTCAATGCCCTGAAAAAACTATCAGTATCTAATAAATTGGCACCTTCAATTTTAGCCTTTGCGGAAACCGAACCAAAAAAATGTGACTCTGGCAATGAAACTATTCCATTTTGAGTACCTAACAGGGACTGCAAATAAGTGGTGCCAGACCGTGGAAAACCCACAAGAAAAACCAGCTTATTTTTTATTGGTCGTACATCAGACATCAATATAGTTGAGTGTCAATACCACATTTGGTGGCATTCCTTGAATACCGCATCGTAACTGGGTAGGATCGCTCTTCGATGATTATTGAGTTTCAAAATATTTCCATACCATTTTTTGTGCCCTAGATATCAATGATGTTTTCTTTACTTTTTTCGGCTTATTTAATTCATAAGTTCGTTCAATGAGTTTCAAAGCCAGTGCATTTGACCTAATGCTATCCCTTTCCTTTACTACTTCTATGACATTCTTAAGACAATTAAAATTCCAAAGATCCAAGGGAAGGTTTTCTGGTGTCTTCCATGCCATGTCGTCACCTATATGAAAAGTTAATATTCGGTCATTAAACAACTTAAAGTTTTGAGAAAATGCGATAAGGTTCAAAATAAGAACCCTGCCAATCCAATTGGCACCTAGGACGGCTTCCCCCAATACAAACTCCTTATAGATTTCCCTTGAAAAAATGAAACAGTCGAAACCTGGGTGTTCTTTACCAATTTCAGAATACATTTCATTCATATTATCCACACCAGAGTAGCTTTTTGAAATTGTCCTGCGGTTGACTACAAAAGCATCCAACCCTACACCAATTTTTTTAAAAACAAACTCATAAAAAAAAGGTTGAAGGGCAATATCTACATTTGAGTAAATTATATAATCCCCTTCCCTAGAATTATTATAAGCCCGATCTAAAATATCTTTGATAAATGGCAACTTTTTTTTTGTGTTCACATGGCCATGTTCCAAAATAGACCGAGTTAGGTCAGGGGTTGTATCAATGAAATCTGGTATTATCGCTTGGTCTTCTTCAAACTGGGCCGATAAGAGTTCAATATTTTGAGGACTTCCACAAAATCCCTTAGCTCTGATCAAACTTTGAAAAGTAATTGGCTGGGCAATGAAAAGATCAGAATTCTCCCCTACTTTTACAGGATTGATGATGTGAATTAATTTCATTAAAAAACTTAAAGTTTCTCGAAAAGCTTCCTAAGAATCATATTTAAGGATTAATTGTTGTCTAAAACGGATCGTAATCGATTCCAGGTTTTCTGAATCTTCTTGATAGACATTATCTCAATTTGATTCCTTTTATTATTGAACAAATTAAGATTTTGGGGATAAACCATAGAATAGTCATATTCAGAAATACACCTTATCTCATTAATATTTCCAACAGATTCTTTTCCTAATTGAAGCGGAACAATTGACTTAGTCTTGAATTGTGCTTTATCTATTATTGCTATACTGCCATTGGTATGGTAACGTTCATTTTGCTGTGCATACTCTGATACTCCAATGATAAAGTTCTTTAGCGTAACCGAAAGACCTTTTGTATGACCACCAAATTCGATACATTCTTGTGTTTGGTCTATTAAATTTAATCTCACAAAAAGACCATCTTCAGACGCATTGTAGTATAAATAATTATTTTCTATATAAACATTATGGCAACCTCGATGATTGAGCTTAATAGTTTCCCACAACTCAAACTTATCCTTACAAAGATGATTCAAAATGTACACTTCAGACAAATCACTTTTATTATTAAGTAAAAGAACTAGTTGTTCTCCACATATAAAAATAGAATTCAAATGATTTACATCTTCTTTTAAACCATTTATATAGTATTCACTCCTTCTACCTTTGTTTGATATGAACATTAGTCGGTTATGCAAAGTATCAGTCAAGTAAATACCTTTTTCCGTTTTGATACATTGGTGGACATGTCCTACATCATCACCAAACGAAACCTGACCCAGCATTCTCAAGGTACGACAATCGTATTTATTGAAGTATCCATCTTTATTCTTGGAATAAAAAACATTCGGTTCATGAGCCGGACATGAAATCCCATAGTGATGCCCATTATTCAATGTTGAGAGTTTTTTAAGAGAATCATCACCGACTAGATTGACGTGTAAAAGAAACGAATGTGTTCCGATTAAGAATGAAGTCATTTGAAAGTTATCTTAGTGTAATTTGTCATGGTGAAATTTTGAAAGTCCATTATTGTCTTAATAAACAGAACGTTCGTGTGATTTTAGATTGATATATCCTCTTTTGGTTTTGTCAATATAGATTATTGAGGTGCAACACAATGTGCCTCCAATAAGTTGCTGTACAATGAAATAAAACTCTCTAAAGCCTCAGTCTCTAAGATCAACTTCTTCTTTTCTTCGCTGTTTTCAACATTTTTATCCCGGAATTGTTTATCACTCCAAATTGAATAAATTGAATCAGAGATTTCTTCGATCGAATTTGGGTCAAAAGTAAATTTCTTGTCACCAATGGTTTCCGGCAATGATGTAACATTGGAACATACCACCGGAACCCCTAAAAGCATGCTTTCCATCAATGGAAAACTTCCTGCCTCATATTGAGTTGGAATAACCACAGCACGACAAGTTTTATATAGACAATAAAGGTCGGACTCGTCAATGATACCCGTAAAATTCACTTGATCTTGAATATCTAATTGGTTAACCTGCTCTTTAATTTTTTCATAAAATCCTTTTTTGTCACCCGTGCAAACAAGATTGATTCTAGTGTTATATTTCTTCTTTATATGGCACAGTGATTTGATTAGATTAATATGGTTCTTGTGTTCCCAAGTTGATGCGGGATACAAAATGAAATCCCTATAATTATGTATTGCTTTGCCTACAATTGTTTTCGAAGGTCGGTGATTCAATATAGACAAGCTGCTCATGCTTAGAAGGATCACTTTCACCCGTTCGGGAGCTATGTTGAAGAATTTTATAATATCGTTCTTTACGTGTTGGTAGCTAACCACGATGCAAGAAGATTTCGACACAGAGTTCAATCGGTTAATTGCCCTTTCTGCCCTTTTTTCTGGGGAAAAATATTGGGGAAACAGAAGTTCCTGCACATCATGTAGAGTTGAAACAATCGGAACATCAATATCCCATCTGGGGATGTTCTGATACACACTATGAACAATATCTATATGGTATCTTTCCTTAATCCAATTAAAATAGGTGAGCCTTTGTCCTTGATGTTGTTTGCCCTTGTGAACAAGTACTGAAAGCAATTTAGACATTAAGTTCGGTGCACGCTTATTGGCATTGGTCTGTTCAACCAATTCAAATTGATTGTTTTCCTTGCAGAAGTTGTTTATGAAGTCATCATTGGACTTATGATATATGAAATACTTATTTTCTTGATCAGCTTTAAGGATCTCAAGAAGTGCGCAAGCGTACTGATAAGCACCTCCCGCGTTTTTGCCAAACGGTATGTAAAGAAGTATGTTCATAACAAGTTAGACACTGCTGATCCTCTTTCGAAAGAAAGATATTGTCCCTGTTTTTTTCACCTTTTCAAATCCAAAATGCTCATATAACCTTATAGCATTGACGTTATTTGCATCAACTGACAAACCAATTTCCTTAATTTTATTCAACCGACCATATTCCACTAAGCATTCAATCATTTTTTTCCCTAACCCTTCTCCCGTTTTACTTGATATTACAGCAACACCTAGCCAAACCACTCCATCCTCCTCATCTAGGTGCCCATAGCAGACGGGCATGCCATTATCATCCAAAATCATATAAGTCACCAAATGCTTGTCTATTACAGAAATTGGTCTAGTAGAAAAGTATCGAAACGAAACGAGCGAATTTCCAGCCTTGGAAAGAAACATTTCAACCAAATGTTGGTTTATCCTAGAAATAGGAACAAGTTTCATTTTAAGAAGTTGTGGATATTTTTGACAATGTAGTCCATTTGATCTTTTGATAAATCAGGAAAACTTGGAAGTGTAATTCCTTTTAGGCTCAAGTTTTCTGACACAGGCAGCTTAACATCTTCTTTTTCATAAATAGGCATTGTATGAATGGGATAAAAAACTGGCCTTGTCTCAATTCCAAACCCTGCTAAATATTTTCTTAGTTTATCTCTTTGACCTTCATTGTCGACCAAAACGTTGCACATCCAATGAGAAGAAGTGTTTTTGTCGATTTCCCGGGGGAATTGAAGCTTATCTTGTTTGAGCTCTTGAAAATAATAATTTGCAATTTCCTTTTTTCTTAACAATATTGAATCCAACCTTTCCAATTGAGCAAGCCCCAAGGCAGCACATACATTGGTCATACGATAGTTAAAGCCAATTACGTCATGCCAATATTCTTTATTGTTGGCAAGCCCCTGTCCTTTGAGCTTAAAGCATTTATCCTTTATATCTGGATTGTTGGTTACCACCATACCACCTTCTCCTGTGGTTATGGTTTTGTTTCCATAGAAACTAAAAGTAGCAATATCACCAAAAGTACCAACCATTTTTCCATCATACCTGGTTCCTAGGGCTTCAGCACAGTCCTCAATCAAGACTAGGTTATTCTTTGAACAAATAGACTGTAGCATCCCTATGTTACAAGCATCACCATACAGGTGTACTGCCAAAATCGCCTTTGTGTTTTTTGTTATCTTTTTCTCGGTTTCTTCGATGTTCATTTGCCAACTATCCGGACATGCATCCACAAACACTGGTGTGGCTCCTGTATAGGCTATTGCATTCACTGAGGCTATATAGGTTAAAGATGGTACTAAAACTTCATCGCCTGGACCAATCCCCATCGCCAGCAAGGCTACATGCAATGCAACCGTACCGTTCGAAACAGTAATCGCATATTTACACCCAATATATTTACTAAATTCATATTCAAACAATTCAATAAATTTTCCTTTCGAGGATATCCATGTAGAATCCAAACATTCATTGACATACTTCCTCTCATTTCCAGATATATTAGGTTGATAAACTGGTATTATCATTTCAGCCATTCAAATTTGTTCTATTTTCCCAGATCGTGTATTGTAAACTTCTAGTCCACGAATCAATTCGATTCTTTCCTGGAATCTAGCATAAGTCAACTCTCCTTTCCTGTTCCTACTTTCCCTAAATTTAGATTCGACATAACCTTCATGTGCACTCAATGGCTTGAGGTCTCCGATTTTGTCTTTCCTAACAAAATATGCGTTATTCCCTGCACTATTGCTTCCTATAAAATAGTATCCTTTCTCATTCGCTAAATCGCATAGAGCCAATAGTGATGCTCCTAAGTACAAACCAGAGTGATGTTGATCCCTTGTGAACTTTTCATTATAAGGAATAGTTATTGGTCTATCTATTCCAAAAACACTATTGTATTCAACAATAACTATTAAAGGCTCGATGCAAGTAATTGATTTCCATATCCAGTAGTCGTTTCCATCAATATCAATATGAAGTAAGCCGATACCTCCCTTAAACCCCTCATTGCTGATTATTTTGTTAACATTTTCGATAGTTACAAGCTCCCTGCGAACTTTGAGATCGTACTTCCAATAAATCTTTTCATGTTTTATCTGATCAATGTTCTTTTGGTCACAATCCATCACTAATCCGGTCCAATTATTATTAATCAATAAAAACCGCGTATTGGCTTCTCTGTAATTTCCAACTCCAAACTCTACAAACTGATAAAATTCAGGTTCGATCTTTTCAACTAAATACTGAATAATCCCATCATCCCCCCATTGGGAAAACACTTTGAATTCAGCGGAACTTAAATCATTTGGAGCCCAATTTTGGAGAATATTTTTTGCGTTTAAAATCTTTAGCTCATCCAATGAATCATTGTATCGATCCAATTGCGATAATTTAGCTTGAAGAGACTTAACATCCAACTCTGGATAAGCGCTGCTAAAAGCCTCTCTGAAAAATTCTTTTGCTTTTTTCTTAAAAAATCTCAACATTGGCCCTTATCGTTTTTTTAGCCTTTTTCTTTTTTTAGGTGCTTTCTAACCAACTCATAATCCGACATGAGGAGAGATTTTTTTGTTGGATTCGTTGTTTTTTTATTCAGGAACCTGTTCATCCCGTTCCCTTTATGTAGGTTCCTCTTGTTTCTTTTTAACTGTTTTATGTCAATCTTATCTTTGGAAAAAAGATGAAATTTAGAATGGATGTTGAAATAATTGACATCATAAATTTCCGCTATTACCTTTAAGGTTTTTGCAGAGTAAAAAGAAATATGTTGACCTCCTTCCGCGGCAAAATACCACCAATTTTCAGGGTTAACTTTTTTAAATGGAATCAGTTCTGTGCTGAATAAAAAATTTTTTGTCCTTGAAAATATATCCTCAAGGGTTTCTAAAGGGTTTTCTAAGTGCTCCATAACTTCAAACCCTGTTATCATTTCAAAGAAAGTATGGCTTGAATCATTGATGTCAAAAAATGAAGCAAACAAATTTTCCGAATATTTATCGCTTCTGACAAAATCATACCCTTTGTCCCGCATAAGCCTTACCAAAATCCCATACCCACCTGCATAGTCTAAAAAAGAGCCATCAACATCAAACCATGCTTCTATTGCTTCTTGTGTCAAATCCGCACATTTAATGTTTCTGTTGATGACCCCTACATCCAGTATGGACATTGGACTTTTATAGGCTTGTTCTAACCAATATGGGGTTTCGGTCTGAATAAAATCACAGTATAGACACTGAAAATATTCAACATTGTGTTCTTGTAAAACCAGGGTTTTAAAAATATTGACCGAGTTCGCCTTACATATCTTACATTTCATAAACCTGTTCAAATGTTGTTATTACCGATCATACCTAGTTTCTACTAAAAAGTCATCTCCAATGACTGCATATTTCTTCAATCTCAGTTTTCGAAAAAAAGTGATTGAAAAATATCGATTCCTTCATCATTTCTAAATACCATTCAGGAAGTTTAACTTTTTCAACAAACTCCCGATATACCTCACCATATGATTTGTTTCGCCCGATATTGAATCTTTCGATTTTAAAATTAGACAGGTCTAAGAAATTACCAATATGCTCCTCTTTGTACTTGTCTTCCAAATCACTCCTAAGAACCAGCAGTTCAACACCTTCGTTGTTCTGGTATAAACAATATCCTTGGGAAGGAAATTCCCTTTTAAATACATCAATATTAAAATGATGGAGAATAAAATGAAACCAGGATAATGGCTCATAATGCCTATACTCGGACAAGAAAATTGATCTTAGGTTATCGATGGTATAGATATCTTTATCCGGGGCTTCACCTCTTTCTACTTCGAAATTCTGAAAAAAGGCAGAAACGTTTCTACCTATGGGTTCTCTAACCAGACTAATTATCTTTATCTTTTTCTTTCCTTTACGATAATAATTGTCAAATAATTTGCGCTGACCCAACTCTCCAAAATATTTGGAAAACACATGCCCCTTACACACAAATCCATTGTATTGCTTTTCCAGGGAATTTCCAATACTATGGGAGCCAACTTTTCCCATTTGAAAAACAAAAACCGGGATTCTGTTTGTTAAACCAAATTTCTTCCACAAAAATTCTTCCACATATTTCACTATTCCAAGTTCTATTTAGTGAGATTAACACTGGCCGACCAAAGCATTGGGACATAGCTTGATTCCGAATTACCCACAACTTTTAATGTAATAGCGTTTTTGTAATTAGCTATTATTCTATACAAGTTATGTTCTTTATTTTGTATAACTTCATGAAAGCTTACTGACATGTAATAGGTTCCTATAGAAAGAGGTATGTTAGGTATTTTGAGGTCAATATTAAAATCATTCATGGATTCGATGAAAACTTTATCCGACCTAACAGCAATTAATTGTTTTAAGTCTTGGTCACCAATTATTAACCCAACCTTCAAAAAAGAAATCGGCTCTTTCAAGGACAAGGCCATTTGTATATTGATATCACCTTCACTGTGAATAGAAATATCTTTACTGATAAAATTTTCTAAAGAACACCCATTGATTTCGTTCATGGAAATCCCGGTTTCAACTTTTTCTAACCGAGGCTTTTGGCTTAAATTAGAATCAAAGTATAGATTTATTCCCTTTACCAAGTCTGAACCTTGGAAGAAGACCACTCCATTTTTCAAAAAAACCAATCGCTCACATATTCTTGATATCTGAGGCATAGAATGACTTACAAAAATAATTGAAGTTTTTTCAATCATTTTTACTATCGTATTAAAACACTTCGTCTTAAACCCCACATCCCCAACCGCCAATACCTCATCAATAATCAACACATCGGGTTCCATCTGAGCTGCTACGGCAAAGCCCAGGCGCACTTTCATGCCAGAGCTGTAGTTTTGCACAGGGGTATCCATAAACTCCTCTAGTTCGGCAAATTCTACAATCGCCTTGTATTTGGCTGCTATTTCTTTTTGTGTAAAACCCAGCACGGCTCCATTGTTGAATACGTTTTCACGGCCTGTCAGAATGGGGTTAAACCCAGCCCCCAGCTCTATCAAAGCGCCTATCCTGCCCTTCATGGTGATCTTTCCTTTGTCCGGGTTGATTAGGCCATTGAGCATTTTGAGCAGGGTAGATTTTCCTGCACCATTGTGGCCAATCAGCCCCAGACACTCCCCTCTTCTCAGCTCGAAGCTTACATCATCCACCGCCCAGAATTCGTCTTTGCGCAGTTCCTGATTCTTTTTTAGTCCAAATAGATCCGAAGCGATATCCCGGATTCCATACCACAGCGAACGCTTAAGGTCTTTGCAGAATTTTTTGGAAACTCGCTCAACCTTTACTAGAATCTCCCCTTGTTGAGCAGTTGATTTGTTGATTTGTGTATGAGTTGAGTCGATCACTTGTTTAGTGGGTAGTTCTTAGTTGGTAGTGGGTAGGTCTTAGTTGGTAGCTGGTGGATATTAGGTGGTAATTGATAATTATTAGTTCTTAGCTGGAAGACGATATTCTCTAATAAGCTAAATACTCTTCTTAATTGAGTTTATCAAACCATTTAGCATTTTCCCCAACTCCTGCCCTTTTTGTTCAAGGTCAGATAGTTCATCAATAGAGATCCATTTCATTCTATAAAAAATATTCAGTAAGGTGATCGTTTCGTACAATGATCCTCTTGATATGTATAAATAGTGTACAAATTCCTTTTTTGAATACCTTCCTTTTCCTTCTGCAATGTTCATCGAAACAGATGCCGATGCTGCTTCAATTTGTTCTAATAATCTAAAATGCTTGCGTTCCGAATTATTACTTTCTGCTACTTCAATAACGGATTGAGCAAAGTCTATAGACTTTTGCCAAACCAATAAATCTTTAAACCCAAAACTTTGCTCTTCACTCATTACAAATTTTACTAAGAACTACATGCTATCGACTATGACCTACCAGCTAAGCCTAGCTTCCAATTCTCTCAATTATCATCGGCATGGCTATTTTGAATACTACCAGACCTAGTGCAAGCAACACAAAGAACACCCCGGATAAATACAGGAAAGTATCCAAATCATAAGAGGGTTGGGAGGTGAACCAGTTCCTGGTTTCTGTCAACAGGGTGGCCATGGGATTTACCTTCATGATTACACCTACTATGCCGTCGTTTTTCGGGGGGTAAATCACCGGGGTGAGCAACATCACAAAAGGCAAACCAACTCCAATCATTTTTTGGATATCCTGATACAACATGCCTACCGGAACCAATAACATACCCAATGAAAATCCACATAAGATGATCGCCCCAATGCCCACAGGCACCATCAAAATCGACCAGGAGATTTCCTGACCGAAATAAACGAATATGACGGTCAATAGACCTAGCTTTATCACCAGATTGAAAATCAAAATATAAATACCCGACAGCAACAAACCTTCTCTGGGAATATTAATCTTTATTAAAATACTTTTATTAGAGTTGATGCTGGTTAATGGTGCATTAAATGCCTCTGTAAAAATCTGCCACAGAATAGTGCCCGTCAGGACAAATACTGGATAAGAAACGCTGGTCTCTCCAAAATCAGCCACTTTGTTGCTTCGTAAAAAAATCCAAAGTGCTGCTGTCACTAAAGGGGGTACCAATGCCCAGAAAAAGCCGAGCAGCGACTGCCTGTACATAGCCTTGATGTTCCTTTTAAAAAGCCTTTGGGCCAGTTCATGGGCTTCAGGCAAACTTTGGAACATTTCCTTCAGAATCTTGAAAAAAGACCTTCCCCTTCTGTCGGCTGAATATATCGTAACTTTATCTGATTGGTTCATTTGTTATCATCAGACTTCCCAAGTCCGGAATATCTGGAATGTCATTTATTAGTAAGTTTTTGCAGTTGGAAAATGAGCTCTTCCAGATCGTTCTCGATTATCTCCCAAACAATCTCATAGTCAACCCCGAAGTAATCATGAATCAAACGATTTCTAAAACCCCTCAGCCGTGCCCAATCTATTTGAGGATTAGCGCTTTTAAACTCAACATCAAACCTGTTTGCTGCTTCACCTATGATTTCGAAGTTTCTCACAACGGCATCTACAGTTTTATTGTCTGAGACGAACTGGTCAAAATCATTACCTGAAGTATAAGCAATGATTTTTTGAGCGGATTCAAGCATGTCCTGCAAAAGGAGCGCTGTATCTCTTTTAGACATAAATGAGGTCTGGTTTTATCACTCGTAGATAACGATGTTTTATTCCTTTCGCCGATACCAGATCAACCTTTTGTTGAAGCAGTACTTCTAATTCGTTTGCTAAATCAATGAACCGGATACCAACCCTCCCGTTAAATTCCACAAGCAAATCCACATCACTACCCTCTTGCTGCTCATTTCTGGAGTATGAACCGAATATTGCCAATGACCTTATCGGGTACTTTTGGTATAGGTACTCTTTATATTGGGCAAGAATGCTTTTTATTTCAACTAACGACTTCATTCTATTAAGTTAGCTCAAAAACTTGTCATTTGAGCATCAATCAAGAGGGATGCCACCATCAACAATCGATTTCGTACCCACAAGTCTTCGGCTTGATAAGTTAATTTGAGATGATCATCTTATTACTTCCCAGTACCCAGTCTTATCACTTCCAATACGCTTCACCTTACCCTGATCCCGCAGTTTTCTCAGGTCGCGTTTGATAGTCTCTACACTTACGTTTGATGCACCAGCCAACTGCTCCCTTGTAATAGATTTATTTTGTTCCAATATTTTTAAAATCCTGTTCATCCTATCATTTACAGGGTCATTTACAGGGTCATTTATGACAGTTGCCTTGCTCTCTGTTTTTTGTTGCTTATAGGATACTTCTACGAAATACCCTCCACTGTTCTCTATATTCTTATTGGGGAAATCCTGAACCTCCATCACCACCACAGTTTTGCCCTCCAATTCAAGGATTTCAACATCAGGAATTACGGATGGCTCTGTATGTTGTTTGATTTCGTTGATCCACTTTTGCACACTTTCCTGACCAATCGAAACTCCCAATATTTCTTTCTTATCAGAAACACCGATGACTATTTTACCCCCCTTGGTATTGGCAAAACCAACAATCGTTTCAATAACAGATTTGTTGAAAGAGGATTTGAATTCCAGGGATTCACCCTCTCTTTTGTCAGCGATATGTAAAAGTTGCTCGCTAGTTATCAAATCACCGGTCTGAATTATTGTAAAAGAGCAAGTTGATCAGACTTCCCAAGTCTTGAAGACTTGGGAAGGCTGTTTCATTATTTTCCATATTGAAAACTCACTTTACAATCCAGTTGCTCTATGTACAGGGTAAAAGATTGGGAGTTAGTTTTGTCCACCACCCCGGTCATGCCTTTGAATGGCCCTTCCTGGATTTCGATAAATTCGCCTTTTTCCATTCGGGCGCCCTCTACCACCACTTCTTCCCCATTGTCAACAATATTTTTGAAGGCTTCTATATCGCTGTTGCGGACCACAGCCGGTTTGCCCAACCAATAGACGTAGTTCATTGCCCCGGGATCGTGCAGGGCTTCCTGTCTGTTTTTTTCGTCCACATGTATAAAGACATACGAGGTGAACATCGGAATTTCCACCTTCTTCTTTCTGTCGCTCCACTGCCGCAGGGTTTTGATCAAAGGGCAATAAATTTCAAACCCCTTGCCCGACAGCCTTTCAGCTACCTTTTTCTCATTTCTGGGTTTGGTATAGAGCACCAGCCATTGTTTATCAGCCGAACCATTGTCCCCAACTTTTAACCCTCCCATATCAGCAACAGCTTCTTTTTATCTGGTGAATTGTACTCATCAAATTCCTTAACCGAATAAATGAGGTAGCGGATTTTCCTCTTGATCAGTTTTTCCACTTTGGCGATCAGCCTGAGCAAATAAGGCTGATCAATATCCCCCACCAACACCAGGTCTATAATGCCCGAATCCTTTCCTTTGGCTATATCACCAGTGAGGTACACGGTTTTCAGGTTTCCCATTTTGTGGGCTATCTGGTTGATGATCACATCCAGGCCAAAGTATTTCTGCACAATACTTTTGATTTCCCCAAACAAAGGATGTGATTGATTGACTTTGAAAAGTTTGCGGTTGCCAACTACTTCTGTATTGAGCATATTGGCTTCTGACAATCTGTTGAGCTCCAACCGTATCGCATTGGAGGATTCGTTAAACTCAGTCTCTAACCCCCTCAAATAGGCAGAGTTGCCCGGGTTTAGAAAGAATTTCAGCAGGAGCTTGATCCTGGTTTTAGAAGTTATCAGCGTTCCTATCATGTTGTCAAGGTTGTTGCCTTGTCACAGCTTCGCCACCTCAATCACAATGAATTAGTTGTAGATTGAGTAATTTTACTACTCAATATTAACACCTTTTCAGTAAATCAAGAAATAATGTCCGTTAAAAAAATGTAAAATGTCGGCCACTCTAATGCCCTCCAATTAGTTTTGTCATTTCCCCTTGCCAAGAGAAACTTCCTACAGGAAATAGGCTCGTTTCTGTTGCTTTGCGCAAAAAAAATAAGGTGAAGAAAAATTTATGCACTATCTTCGAAGGGCATTATTATAGAAATACCTTCGGCATTTTTAAAAAATCCCATTTAGGCCAGCTAATGGGATGTTGTATAATAAGGCAAACCAGTTATTAGCTATCGGACCAGACCCAGTCTTTAATGAAAATTACCGTCATCACTGTTTGCAAAAACAGTGGAAAAACCATAGGGCACACCATCGAAAGCGTGCAGGCACAATCTTTCGAGAACATTGAACACATTTTTTGTGATGGTGGCTCGGATGATGGCACCATAGACGTTATAAAATCTGTTGGTGGAGGCAATACCATTTTACTTAATGGGCCGGACAAGGGCATATATGACGCCATCAACAAAGGCATTCGCCATGCCACGGGTGAAATCATAGCCATACTGAATTCTGATGACTTCTACAGCCACAACAATGTACTGCAGCAGGTGGCTGATGCATTTGCCAAAGGGGTTGATTCAGTTTATGGCGACCTGATCTACGTACACCCGGAAAACACAAGCAAAGTAGTCCGGTACTGGAAATCCGGGAGCTATAGTCCTGACAAATTTTTATGGGGATGGACAGTACCACACCCTGCATTTTTCCTACGCAAATCTGTTTATGACAAACACGGCCTATACAATAATTCTTATAAGATAGCTGGCGATTATGACCTGATCCTGAGACTGCTTTTTAAACATAAAATCTCAACACACTACATACCTGAAGTACTCGTAAATATGCGTACGGGTGGGGCCAGCAACGGAAGCCTTTCCAAAAAGGTGAAAGTACACCAGGAAGATACCCTGGCGTGGAAAATCAATGACATCAAACCTAATCCCCTTACCCTATGGTTGAAACCTATGAGAAAAATGGGGCAATATTTCTTTCATAAAATAAAGGAGTGAACAAACACACCACTCAAAGTCAAAGTATTGATCTTTGAGACAAAAATGAATGAAGCTTTTCTGAAATTATCAAAAAACATTATCTTCGCCGCATATTTCATAGGTTAGCTGGTTTATAATTTACTACAGCTACGAAATAGTTTCCAAATTCAATACTTCCTTCCCTAATAAAAGTATGTTGGATGCCAAAAATGAGATTTAGGAGTAGTATCGTTTTTTTATTGGCATTGCAGTTGGTAAAACAGGCAACATGTGACTTGATGGTTTATTATAACAGCCTTACTCCTATTAAGAACTTTGAATTTTTATAAAAGAATAAATAGCAAGCCATTGGTATTTGGCTTGTAAAGAACCATTTCAAATTGTACTAAAACTAAAAGACAAAAGGAAAAAATGCCTACTACATTAGCAAAGAAAACTGTTGACCTACAAGCAGCTGATAACATCAGGATACTGTCAGCAGCTATGGTGGAGAAAGCCAAATCAGGACACCCCGGCGGCCCAATGGGTGGAGCCGACTTTATCCATATCCTGTATTCGGACTACCTCAAATACGATCCTAGCGATATGAAGTGGGCCAATCGCGACCGTTTTTTCCTGGATCCCGGACACATGTCGCCAATGCTGTATTCTGCACTGGCCCTTCAAAACCACTACAGTATGGACGACCTTGCCAATTTCAGGCAATGGGGCAGCTGTACGCCAGGTCACCCGGAGGTAGATGTAGAACGTGGCGTTGAAAACACTTCCGGTCCATTGGGGCAAGGCCATGTAATGGCAGTGGGTGCGGCCATAGCAGAGCGGTTCCTCGTTCAGCGTTTTGGTGAATGGATGGCACACAAAACTTATACCTATATATCCGATGGGGGTATTCAGGAAGAAATCTCCCAGGGTGCAGGCAGGATTGCCGGCTTCTTGGGCCTGAGCAACCTGATCATGTTTTTTGATTCCAACGACCTCCAATTGTCTTCTGCTACATCTGAGGTAACCAATGAAGATACAGCCAAAAAATATGAGGCTTGGGGATGGAGGGTTACTACTATAGATGGTCACGATCACCAGGCAATAAGGCAGGCACTTGATGAGGCCATTGCACAGGATGAAAAGCCAACCCTGATTATTGGCAAGACTATAATGGGCAAAGGTGCTGTCACTGAAGATGGCGACAGTTTTGAGGCGAGGTTCGAAACGCATGGCCAGCCGCTTACCGGTGCTGGAGCGTCTTTGAGCAAGACGATTGAAAACCTGGGCGGCTCGGTGGACGACCATTTTTCTATATTCCCAGATGTGGAGGCCCACTATGCGCAGGCTTTGGAGCAAAAGCGACAGTATGCCGCTGCTAAAAAGCAAGAACAACAAGAATGGGCTGCCGCAAACCCTGCTTTGGCTGCAAAGTTGGAAAAATTTCTGAGCGGAGCAGTGCCAGAAATTGATTACAGTGCTATAGTTCAAAAAGAAAATATCGCAAGCCGTGCTGCTTCTTCTGCCATGCTGGGACACTTTGCCGAGCAGGTAGAAAATATGATAGTAGCCTCGGCTGACCTTTCCAACAGCGACAAAACTGATGGCTTCCTTAAAAAAACCACTTCATTCAAGAAAGGCGACTTTTCAGGTGCTTTCCTTCAAGCAGGTGTGGCTGAATTTACCATGGCAGCCATAGCCAATGGAATGGCACTGCATGGTGGTATCATTCCTGTGGTAGGTACCTTCTTTGTATTCTCCGACTATATGAAACCAGCTGTGCGACTTTCTGCACTTATGGAACTGCCCGTGAAATATGTATGGACACATGACGCCTTCCGTGTGGGAGAAGATGGACCTACCCACCAACCTGTAGAACAGGAAGCCCAAATCAGGCTCCTGGAAAAAATCAAAAACCATTCTGGTGATATGAGCCTGCTTGCGCTTCGTCCCGCCGATGCAGTGGAAACCACTGTAGCCTGGAAAATGGCATTGGAAAACACTAAGGTGCCTACTGCACTGATATTGTCCAGACAGGGGATTAAAGATATTCCAGCCACTGGTAGTAGCAGGTACGAAGATTCCCTGCAAGCGTCCAAAGGGGCCTATGCTGTGAAAAACAACACCAATCCTGATGTGGTATTGGTAGGTAACGGCTCAGAAGTATCTACCCTGCTCGATGCAGCGGTAATTTTGGAAGAAAAGAAAGCACTCAAGGTGCGTGTGGTATCTGCCATCTCTGATGGGCTGTTCAGACAACAAGACGAAGCATATCAAACCTCCCTGATTCCTTCGGATGTTCCTGTTTTTGGCTTGACAGCCGGCTTACCGGAAACACTGAGGCCTATCGTTGGGTACAAAGGTGAGGTAGTAGGATTGGACCATTTTGGGTACTCTGCACCAGCCAAGGTACTCGATGAGAAATTTGGGTTCACCGGAGAGCAGGTGTACGAAAAAGTTGTTGCCTTTTTGGGGTAAATAAAATGTGAAACTTTCCAAGTCTTCGGGGCTTGGAAAGTTTCAAACCAATGTTGCTATTAAAAAATAGCGTATGTCAACTCATGCACATATTCCATTTGAGGCCAACAACTACTATCACATATATAATAGAGGCAACAATGGAGGGAATATTTTCTTCAAAGAAGAAAATTACGCATATTTTTTGAAGCAATACGATGCATATTTATCCGGTTTCCTGGAAACTTATGCATTTTCCCTCTTACCAAATCACTTCCATTTTCTCATAAGAGTCAAGGAGAAAAATGATTTTGAAGTAGGCAAAAACTTTCCAAGTCTTGGAGACTTTGGAAAGTTTAAGCGAAGGCCAAATTGTGAGTGAACTTTTTAGAGATCAAGCGTAAAACCTATGGGGTAATTGTATCTTTCTAAGAAAGCCAAAAGGTAAATTTAGCAGAACTTAATAATTTTTGCTTGTAGTTCGGATTGTTACTGCCCATCTACAGGTGCTTTGCTACGCATTGACACACGACCAGAGCAGGCACAGACCTTTAGAAGAACCACTTTTTAGAAAGTAGGATGTCTATTAGAACTCTACCAACGACCATTCAAAGCGTCATGTCGCAATGCAATGCCCGCCAGCCGGCGAGGCTGGGAGACATCTTTGCCGAATGTCCAATTGGTAAAGATTCCTCCGCTTTGCTGCGGAATGACTTTCCCGAATCTGGTGCAAACCTTCAAACATCTTTTTTGAAAGCTAAATTAGACTTTTTCTGGATATCCCACAGAAATTCCGCTTGATCCTTAATGATCGAAAGATGAGTTAAGGCAAATTCTAAACTTCCCAAATCTTGAAGACTTGGGAAGATTGCTATTCAAAATACCTTTCCTTAATTACCCCTTTTTGAAAACATTCCAGCAGGCCTTTCAATTCAGCTATCCTCCCCAATACCCTTTGCCCATCGTTGGTATCGCGCACACAGAGTTTTCTAGCAGGTTTGCTTAAAATAGTTTCTGAGGATGCAATGTCAATTTCCCGGACGATGGCACTCTTTGTAGATTCGAAGGGTTCGTGTGATACGAGCTGGATGCCAGCATCATTGTGTATCAGGGTGTATCCCGCTATGCCTGTTTGTGCCTGGTAAGCCTTCGAAAAACCACCATCAATCACCAACAGTTTTCCATTCGCCTTAATCGGGCTTTCCCCTTTTTTTACCACCACTGGCACATGCCCATTGATGATCCTGGAGTTTTCCGGATCAAGTCCAAATTCGCTTAGGATCATTTTACAGGTGGCCTCATCATCACGGTACTTGTAATACCCGTTTTTTTCTTCCCTTCCTGCCTGCTCGTCTTCCAAAAAATAGCGTTCGAATGTAGCCATCTTATGCTTGCCAAAAAGCGGGGACTTTGGCCCTGCCCACAAATACCACATCATGTCACGGCAATGTTGCTTTTCGGTTGTCTTTCTTTTTCCAAAATAAGCTTCCCTAGCCACACGGTCGAAATAATCCAACAAATCTTTTCCCTTCAAAACATTTCCATCAAAACTTGCTTCCTGAAATTGTCCTTCACCGGTAATAGGGATGCAACCATGGTACAACAAGCTCTGGTTGGAAACTTTGTACATACTTCCGTTTTCATACAAAAACCTGACATGCCTTTGCAGGCGTTCGCTTTCCCTGAAAGATACCCATAGCTTTTCTATCAGTTGTGCCTCCGCTTCAGACAGTTGGTTTGGGGCATTTGGGTCAACCGTTGGTAGAAATGTATCCCTCAAAGGCAATTGACGTCCATCTACCAGTACCAGGCCTTTTTCGAAATCAATTTTATCCAATAGGCACCTGTCCCCAACTTCCAGTTCCGGGCGGTCATTGGCCAGTTGGCCTTCCAGTTTAAACTGTATAATAGAAATGGCCTTGTGCATAATGCGGTTGAGCCATTGCTCACTTTCATTGAAAGCATCCTCGGCCGATGTTTTGGGTTCGAATACCAGGCTTTTGTCATCCTTGTACATTTCTATGGCGAATGAAGCCAGCGGCAGCAGGTTGATTCCGTAACCCTTTTCCAGGGTGTCTGTGTTTCCGTACCTTAGCGACAACCTCAACACATTGGCAATACAGGCCCTCGAACCACTTGCAGCTCCCATCCATACAATATCGTGGTTGCCCCACTGTATATCCACAGACTGATAACCCATGAGTGCGTCCATTATATATTCGGCTCCTGGTCCCCTGTCGTAGATATCCCCGATGATGTGGAGTTTGTGCACCGCCAGCTTTTGGATAAAATGGGCAAATGCAATGATCAACCGGTCTGCCTGATCGATTTCTATCACCGTTTTGATGATCTGCTGGTAGTAGTCCTTTTGGTTGGGCAGCTTTTCCCTTTCCTGGGTCAATTCCGAAATGATATAGCCATAATCTTCCGGCAGCAATTTTGTGATTTTCCTGTTGGCGTAGATCGATGCGAATTCCCTACTCAACCTCACAAGGCGGTATAAGGTAGATTCGTAAAACTGCTCAGGATCCCCTTCCTCGTTTTTTATCATTTCTATCTTTTGCTCAGGATAATAAATAAGGCTGGCAAGCCTGCGAATGTCCTTATCATTCAATTCACCCGAAAAAAGTTCCTTGATCTTATTTCTGATAATACCAGAGCCGTTTTTTAATACATGTTGGAACGACTCGTGTTCCCCATGGACATCACTAAGGAACAACTCGGGCCCCTTGGGTAGGTTCAAAACCGATTCCAGCAGAATTATTTCCCTGGCTACTGCCGGCGCATTGGGGAACTTGTCAGACAAAAGGGTAAAATACCTCAGGTCGGTATTGTTTGGCTCAGCTTCGTACATGGCCTAATTATAATCATTTTCGGAGATTAATGCTTCAATCGGTTTCTTATTAAATCGTTGTTGCATTCATTTACACCACGTACTGCTATTCATTTTTTCCAAAGGCTACTGCTAAAATGTTGTCAATTCTGTAGGTCTCCTTTTTCTGACAACATAACGGCTATAAAGCGCAATGCCGGGATTTCTTCACATACTATGATCATCATCACGGTGATCGGTACACTCAACACCATGCCCATTATGCCCCAGATAGCCCCCCAAATACCAAGTGTCAGGATCACAACCAGGGAGCTGATATTCAGGGAATTCCCCATCAGTTTGGGTTCTACCACATTTCCTATCACAACCTGCACCAGTCCTACAAACACAAGCACGTACACAAATGGAGCTATTTCACCAAACTGCAGCAAAGCAAAAACTGCAGGGAACATGGTACCGATCAATGAGCCGATCGTTGGAATGAAATTCATGATAAAAATAAGCATAGACCAAAAAACCGGGGCATCTACCCCCACTATGAGCAGGATAATATAGCTCAAAAATCCAGTAAGGACACTCACCAGTGTTTTTAAGGTAAAATAGCTGGAAATGGATTTGTTGATTTTGGACAGTAGGAGATTGATACTCTTAAATTTCTCTTGCTTTGGGTATATTGCCCTGAGTTTATAGCTGAATACCTTCTCCTCGACAAGGAGAAACAGCAGGTAAATAAGGATAAGAAAAGCATCTCCCAAAAAAACTGTCACCACATTGAGTATGGTTGAAAGCAGACCGGTAATATCGAAACCCTCGGTAAACCCCTGCATTTTGGTCAGCAGGTCTATCCCAAACACTTCATTGATTTTCCTCATGCTTCGTTCAACATTTGCCTCATAAACAGGCAATGATTTACTGAGCTCTTTTATGTTGATTATCAGCATATCTACCAGCACAAAAAACACACCGTTTAAAAACAGCACCGAAATGGTAGTTTGAAACCACCCTGGAAATTTCTTCCTGACAAGGGGAATCTTTCTGAGGGTATTGCGGATTCCCTTGATCAAAAACCACACTATCAGCGCAATGATAAATGGGATAATTAAATCCTGTGAATATACCAATATGACTACTGTGCAAATCAGCGTCAAAAGGGTATATGCCATTTTAGAAATGCTCATATTGTAGGGGTTTAGGTTGGTAGTGCCAGGTGCTTTCAAATATACAGTTTAGCCCAATTTATTACAATAGGTACCTGACGTTACTGGTTGGTTATAAATCTTCAGGGTAAGTAGTATTTCAAATCCAAACAATCCACCCCACCTCAATTATTTTTCTTGGGTTGGAGGTTGATTACCGTTGTGGCATCAGTGCTTGCCAAATTCCTTTGCAAGCTCAAATGCCAGCCGTTCCACATGCATACCAGCCTCATTGATGGCACTTTCAAGTGAAATTTCAGGTGTTTTGATTTGTACGATTTTCCAGGCATTCAGCACCTGTTGTACATCTGATAAATCTTCAGCCACCCCACACATCACTGCATAAGGAATCTGGAATGACGATGACACCTGGTCCACTCCATGCACCACTTTTCCGTGTACGGTCTGTAGGTCAAGCTTTCCTTCCCCGGTAATGATCAGATCTACTGCCTTCAGCTTATCCTTGTAAGATGTAATTTCCTGAATGGTCTGTATCCCGGGTTCAATTTTCGCATTTAAAAACACAGCAGCCCCGGCACCAATACCTCCTGCGGCTCCAGCACCTTCAAGGCCGGACAAATCCGTACCAAAACCCGCTTCCACCACCTTGGCAAACTGCCGCAATCCTTTGTCCAGCAATGCGATGGCCTGATCATCGGCACCTTTCTGAGCTCCATACATATATGCCGCTCCTTCCGGGCCATAAAGGGGGTTTTTCACATCACATACCACTGAAAATCCCACACGATCGGGGTTGAATTTTAAATCTCCCCTTTCAATGCGATCCAAATTGACAACCTCTTCCCCTACCGGTTTTAATTCCAAACCATTTGCATCCAAAAACTGGTATCCAAGGGCAGCTGCCATGCCAATGCCTGCGTCGTTGGTGGCACTACCACCCACAAACAAATACACGTGTTCCGCACCCTTCTCGATAGCATCAAGGATCATCTCACCTGTACCATAAGTAGTGGTCTGCAGACAATCCCTCTCCTCTTGTGTGAGCAATGGCAACCCTGATGCTGCCGCCATTTCAATATAGGCCTTGTTTCCACCCATCTTGTAAACAGCCTTCACAGGCCTGAACAATGGGTCGTTCACCTCAACTGAAATGTCTTTCAGGTCCATCGAAGAACTCAAAATATCAAGCGTACCCTCTCCCCCATCTGCCAACGGATGGAGCACCGTTTCAATAGCGGGATCAAAGCGTTTGATGCCTTTAGCAATGGCTTCACACACTTGCTGACCAGAGAGCGAACCTTTAAACTTGTCTGGGGAGATAAGGATTTTCATAGGGGTAATTTGAGAAAAGCGGCAAGATAAAAAAATAGCTACTGAGCAAAGGGGATAATCCCAAAAAACTTCAGTCGTTCCCTCAATAATACATTCTCAACCCACAATTTACTTTGTGGGGTAGCCTAAAAACTCAAAGCCCACTTTGGTGCCTTCTTCCATCCTTTCTTTAGAGTAGATCAAAACATCTTTCTCTGCCATGTCCGAATGGATGTAAACATGGTAAAACATACCCTGAAAAACGTTTCTAATTACCACCCCGCTATACGCACCGGCACCATTAAGAATAATTTGCTCCGGCCTAACCCCTGTCTCGGATGAGGTCCCGTTTAGTTTGATATAATTGATAGGCCCGAGGAAGTTCGCTGCATATTCATTTTTAGGATGGTGGTACAAATGCTCCGGTGTGGCCATTTGTATTTTTTGACCAGACCTGACGACCATCACCCTATCCGCTACTGACAGTGCATCCGTATGGTCGTGGCTCACCATTACCACCGTCACCCCGGCTTTCCTCAGGATGTCAACCACCTCCTGCCTAATGATCTCTTTTAGCCTGAAGTCCAGGTTACTGAATGGTTCATCCATCAATACCACCTCCGGTTCGCCAGCAAGGGCAATGGCTATGGCGAGCCGCTGTTGCTGCCCCCCTGACAGCTCATGTGGATAGCTATCCGCCTTGTCGCCCAACCGGCACAAATCCAGCAGTTCCCCTACCCTTTGATTTCTTTCTTCCAGAGGCAGAAAATATATTTCAGAGGCTATACTTTCAGCTGTCGTCTTAAACCTTTGTAATTTAAAATCCTGAAAAACGAGGGTGATAAAGTCATAACCCGGAACGAGGTTATCCGACGGTCCGGTGATCTGTTGGCCACCAATTAAGATGGTCCCTTCTTCTGCATCTTCCAATCCTGCCAACAACCTCAAAAGTGTACTTTTCCCAGAACCACTTTCTCCCAGGATGCTCACTACTTCCCCCTTTTTTATATTGAAGGAAATTTTGTTTATTGCCTTTACCCCCGACTCGTATAATTTGCTTACCCCGGATACTTTGATTGCCGCTCCCATCTAAATTTGATTTTGTCGCAAAGAACAGTGCTTTTTTGAAGTTTCACAAATAAAGTACACCCATCTGCACCTTCTGTAGATCAATTCATTCACAAAAGTACTTCCATCTGGACACAGGGACATTTGAACCCGTCAATATAAAACTCCCGCCTGCTAGGTTCAATCTACAACACCAGAATTGTACTTTTCCTGATTAAATACCCCTGTAAGTTTTCAACAATATTCGAGCTCAGGTTTTTTATTCGGTTATAAAACCTCAAATTCGCATTTAATTTGTCCAATAAGCAAATTGTCTTATTTTTGGACGTCTTATAAAATACTTATGAACCAGAATATAGAGAAAGTACATTTTATTGCGATTGGGGGTTCTGTCATGAGCAATCTGGCGATTGCTCTTCATAAAAATGGGATAAAGGTAACCGGATCAGATGACGAAATATATGACCCGGCAAAATCGGCACTGGAAGCCCAGGGCCTGTTGCCAGCTAGTTTTGGCTGGAACGAAGAATCAATAGACGAGACATTGGATGCCGTTATACTCGGCATGCATGCCAAGGAGGACAATCCGGAATTGCTCAAAGCCAAGGCACTGGGCCTGAAAGTATATTCTTATCCGGATTTTATATATGAACAATCCAAAAACAAACAACGGGTAGTTATTTGCGGTAGCCATGGAAAAACTACCATCACCGGCATGATTGCCCATGTGCTAAAATATCACAAAAGGGATTTTGACTTTGTAATCGGAGCGGCCATAACAGGCATGGAAGAAACCATCAAACTATCTGATGCTCCCTTGATAATAATTGAGGGGGATGAATACCTCACTTCGCCCATCGACAGAGTGCCAAAATTCTTAAAATACGAGCACCATATCGCCCTGATCAGTGGAATCGCCTGGGACCACATCAACGTTTACCCAACCCTGGACAGTTATGTGGAACAATTTGAGCTGCTGGCCGACACCACCCCAAAAGCCGGTACTTTGGTTTACAACGAAGAAGACGATATGACTTCCGTGATTTGTAAAAAAGAACGGCCAGATGTGAAAGCAGTCCCCTACTGTACACCCAAATACAAAATAAAGGATGGTCAGTTCATATTAAAATCCCATCACGAAAAATATCCCGTTAAGGTATTTGGGAAACACAACATGCAAAACATCAATGGTGCCTGGACACTTCTTAGCAGAATAGGCATTACCGATGAGCAATTTCTGGAGGCCATCCAGAGTTTTGAGGGCACAAAGAAAAGAAACAACCTTTTGGCAAAGAACGATTCTGTTTCGGTATATGAAGACTTTGCCCATGCCCCATCCAAGCTTAAAGCTACTGTAACCGCCCTAAAGGAACTACACCCTGACCGGAAGCTTACCGCCTGTTTCGAGCTGCACACATTCAGCAGCCTCAACAAAGCTTTTCTAAAACATTACAAAAACACTTACAATTCGGCAGAAACAGCCATAGTTTACATCAACAGGGAAAACCTCTCGCACAAAAACTTACCCGAAATCACCGAAGAAGATATAAAAAAAGGATTCGGACGGCAAGATTTGCTCATTATAGATGAGGCCAAAAAGCTTTCCGACCATTTGTCCAACAAGCCCTGGAAAAACGAAGACCTTGTCTTTATGAGTTCTGGCAACTTTGACGGCTTGAATTTAACCCAAATCGCCAGGGACATCACCAAGTAAACCATTAACTTGCAATTGGTTTTCCCAATTTGAATTTTTTACTATGCAACTTAAATTAAGAAACCCCCTCGTATTTTTCGATCTTGAAACCACCGGCATCAACACTACCAACGACCGAATAGTTGAGTTGTCTTTTGTCAAAGTGCTGATGAATGGGGAAACCTCAATAAAAACACTAAAAATAAACCCAACCATACCCATTCCCCTGGAATCCAGTCTGATACATGGAATTTACGACAAAGATGTAGCCGATGAACCCACGTTTAAGAGCATAGCCAAAAACATGGCGGCTTTTTTGGAGGGATGCGACCTGGCAGGCTTCAATATCCTCAAGTTTGATGTCCCTATGCTGGTGGAAGAGTTTCTGAGGGCGGATGTGGAATTTGATGTGAGCAACAGAAAACTGATAGATGCCCAGAAGATTTTTCACATGATGGAAAAAAGAACCCTATCTGCTGCATACAAATTCTATTGTGGCAAGGAGCTGGAAGGGGCCCACGGCGCAGAAGCCGATACCCTGGCCACCTTTGAAGTATTAAAAGCGCAGGTAGAAAAATATGACGGCCAGGATGTCGTTGACAATTTAGGCAAAAAGCTAGGAGTGGTGAAAAATGATATGGCCGTGCTACACGACATTACCTCATCCAATATGGTGGACCTTGCGGGAAGGATCGTCAAAAACGACAAGGGCATTGAGGTGTTTAATTTTGGAAAGCACCGCCTGAAATCAGTAGAAGAGGTTTTTGCCAAAGAACCAGGCTACTATGACTGGATGATGAAAGGGGACTTTCCTTTGGATACCAAAAACAAACTGACTGCCATCAAACTGCGGGGTTTCAATGCGGGGCGCTGATTAAAGGCATGACTTTTGGTTGTAAGGCAACAGAGCCACTAAGTAATCGTTGAACTAATGGCCTCTGACAGAAATAAAATTGAACTAACTTGTCACTAAATCAGTTTAGGGACTCAAAAGACACATATTATGATAGCCAGGAAAATATACTTACTGACGATGTTGCTGCTGATAGTTGTCATAGCTCATGGACAAAGCGACAAAGGATTCACCAAAGCAGAAGACGACAACTGGTTGGTGGATATAGACCAAGCATACAAACTTTCGAAGGAAACCAACAAGCCCATACTGGCGAATTTTACAGGTAGCGACTGGTGTGGCTGGTGCAAAAGATTGAGGGCTGAAGTATTCAGCAAAACGGAGTTTAAGGAGTGGGCCGAAGAAAATGTTGTTTTGCTGGAGTTGGACTTTCCAAGAAGAAAAAGTTTGCCCGAAGAACAAATCCAACAAAACAGGGGCTTGCAACAAGCCTTTCAAGTGACAGGTTTCCCCACGATTTGGGTATTTTCCATGGACAAACCAGAAGGGAAAGAAAATTATGCACTGACAGCCTATGGAAAGACAGGCTACCTGAGTGGCGGTGCTTCCAACTTCACCAAAGAAGTGGACAAAATGATTTCCCGAAAAACCGCCTCGAAATAAAGCACTGGGAGCCGATTTAAACTACTTCTTGTTCTCAGAAAAATCGTTCTGTTTTTATTCTTTCAGGGACTTTTCTATTTCCTTTACCCCTCCCATTTTCCTAAACTCAGTCCTTCGCGAAAAATCTATTGCCAGCAAAATCATAGCGATGAAGAACAAAGCTGCTGCAATCAAAAATACCTTCTTCGATCTTTTCAATATTCAATATTTTAACAATCGTTAACTTTATACCCAACTAATGTCTGGCACAAATATCACAATCCTATGGGTGTTGATCAAGCGGGAGCACAAAGAAAAATAATCCATATAGATATGGATGCCTTCTTTGCCTCGGTGGAACAACGAGACAATCCCGATTTGAAGGGCAAGCCCGTAGCAGTGGGGGGAAGCAGGCAAAGGGGTGTGGTGGCGGCTGCTTCCTATGAGGCAAGAAAATACGGGGTACACTCTGCCCTGGCTTCTGTCACCGCCTACAGAAGGTGTCCTGATATCATTTTCGTGAAACCAAGGTTTGATGTATATAAAAGTGTTTCAGATCAAATTAGAGAGATTTTCCTGGACTATACAGACCTGGTGGAGCCCCTGTCGCTGGATGAAGCATACCTGGATGTCACCCACAATAAAAAGGGTATTCCATCTGCTACCATAATTGCCAAAGAGATCAAAAAAAGGATATTTGAGACCACCAACCTCACGGCTTCAGCGGGGATTTCCATCAACAAGTTTCTGGCTAAAACAGCTTCTGACATCAACAAACCAGATGGCATCACGCTTATCAAACCTGATGAAGCCGTGGAATTTGTTGAGCGGTTGAAGATCGAAAAATTTCATGGTATAGGAAAAGTAACTGCAAAAAAAATGGGCAGGATGGGCATTCATACAGGGCTGGATCTGAAATCCAAATCCCTTCAATTTTTACAAGCCAATTTCGGGAAAGCTGGCAAATATTATTTCGACATTTCCCGGGCAATAGACCACAGGGAGGTAAACCCCAACAGGATCAGAAAATCTGTAAGCGTAGAGAACACCTTTGAGCATGACATTTACACTACTGAAGACGTAATCCAAGAATTGGAAAAGCTTGCCATTTCACTTTTTACCAGAATGGAGAAATCCGAATCCTATGGCAAAACGCTCACCATCAAGTTCAAATTCAATGATTTCACCCAAATCACGAGGAGCAAAACTTACTTTTCATACTTGAGGTCCCAGGCAGAAATATCCAATCTAATGAAGGAGATAGTCTTGTCCGAAAGTAAAGAACTCCCTCCCATTCGTCTGTTGGGGCTGGGCGTATCCAACCTCGAAAGTGAGCAAGGCCATCAGTACATCCAGCTCACCCTTGATTTTTAGTAGGCCCATTCTACTTTCAGCCTCCAATATCACCATTCTGACACTTTCAACAGAAGTAAATCGAATCCCAGGAGGATACTGTATGTAACAATAATAGATTTTAATTTTTGTGCCCCTTTATTTTGTAGGGAACTGAATAAAATTTCATATTTGCTTCCTAACACAGAATGAAGAGAACCATGGAAGTAAAAGGAAAGTTGATAGAGAAATTTGACACGACGAATGTGACAGCTACTTTTAAAAAGAGGGAGTTTGTTTTAGAATATGCCGAAAATCCACAATACCCTGAATTTATAAAATTTGAATTGATTCAGGATAAATGCGACCAATTGGATGGCTTCAACGCCGGGCAGGAAATCAATGTAGCATTCAACCTGAAAGGCAGGAAATGGACCGATCCCCAAGGTTCTGTAAAATATTTCAATTCACTACAGGCATGGAAGCTTTCGGCAGTGCATGATATTGCGCCGGCCCAGGATGCCCCTTCCACTGAATCCGAAGCTATGAGCGGCCAAACCGAACCAGAATGGCTACAAAGTTCTAGCGGTGGAGAAGGCGATGACCTTCCGTTTTAAACCAAGCCCTGCAAACTAGAGAGTGATTATTATTTATAAAAACCAGCTAACTACCCCGACTCTTATCAACGATGAACGTAAGTAAACCAAGGTTAATAAAGGATTTTGAGAAGCTAGATGAAGCAATCAAAGAACAGATAAAATTAGTATATCCGGAAGGGTTTATTGATCACCTGATCACCTATAAAAACAAAGAGGGGCAAAATGTAAGTGCCCTACCATTGGAAACTGATGAATACTATTATCTGGTGAAAATGACCATCAACCAGGCCAGCAAAATAGTAGATGAAGACGAGGACTTTGATGAAGATGGCATCCTGAAAACAGATGTGAAGGAGGACTATGAAAACAAGTACTCAGACCTGGATTACCTCTCTGACAATATGGATGGGGATGACGATGATGATGACTGATAAGTACCTTATCGACTAAAAAACCTACTCTAAAGCCTTTTTATTGTTATCGTTTACACCTGATGGATTGGTTTGAACGAATACTCTATCTCAATAAAGTACCCCCTCGCAACCAATATCGTTAAGTTAAGTTGAACCGTCATCGCGAGATATAACATTTTGGTTTCCAAAACGCACAAATTGAACTGACGATAGGGTGTGCTAATTCGCTGGTGCGAGCCTTTGGCTCGTATCTGGTTTGATGGATACGAGCCAAAGGCTCGCACCAGCCTAACCCGTTTATAATCAGCACTTTTGTTAATAACGTCATCGGTAGGAACCGAAGCGATCTCATCAAAAAGGACAGATAACATTAAACAGAAAGACTGCCGCGCTACGCTACCGATGACGTATTTTTAAACTTGTTGATTTAGAACCAGTTGGTATCCCATGTCTTGTGCTGTTTTTACCAACCACTTTTCTCGCTGCATACTAACCTTGG
>JAVKDJ010000038.1:0-98891 GCA_040222275.1 Cyclobacteriaceae bacterium | reverse complement strand
TATGGCATAGCAAAGAACAACTGGCAAACCAGATAATCCAATATGTCGATACCTACAACAAAGAAAGGGCCAAGCCGTTCGAATGGACTTATGACGGAAAACCAAAAAATAGTTCGGCAAACAACCAATCTTTACACTAGTAAAGCCTGTGAGGGTACCGAAGTGTATTTTCCTTAAGCCGGTTTACCCCGGTAGGTTCATAACGCCTAACCGGGGGGTTCACCAACCGCGCCGGGCCAACTCCGGCAATTAAGCTCTGATAGAACACATAAATCAGGCTTTGTTATAACCAAAACATTCAATTGAGTCTTAGAGTGTTTTCGTTTAGTCGTTTTGGGCCAGCATTTTTATCGGCACCATTTTATGTTCAGGGTGGATCAAATGAATACTATCGTCTATAGAAACCACCCGCTTGTCTATTCGCTTGAGAAACCTGTAAATCATGGTTTCCATCACATATAACTGACCACTAAAAGAGTATCTGGTTGATCGTTTCGTCAAATGGTTCTTGTCGGCCTCAAGATCACCAAGAAAGGCACAGTTATCATCCATAAACTCTTTGAAGGCTTCCCTTACTTCTTTGCTTTCAAATTTCTTTATGTCTTTGAGTATCTTCGCATACTCTTGCTGGCTGCTGTATTTATCGGTATATGGATCTGTGAGAATTTCATAAACCACGTAATTGTACTCGTGTAGCAGAGTCAGTATTTCCATGGTAAACCTTTGATAATCCTCGTTGTTGCAGTAATCGGAAAGGCCTTCATACTCTTTCAAATTATCCGATACCTCCAGCCATTTTTCGGTCACAAACCTATATTCATCTTCGATCGACCTCACCTCATAATCCTGGGCCTGTACAGTACCAGCAAGCCATATTGATGTAAATATCAAAAAGCAACTCCCGCCAAGTATTTTTAATAGATTGTCCATAAACCAAATGTTTACAGATACAAAACTAGGGCACATAGGCACTCCCTGTTCTCATAGTTTAGTTGTAAATTTTAGCCATGGATTACATGGATAGTTACCATCCGTAAAAAACACAGCCGACAATACACCTAAACAAAAATGCTGCTTATGAAACAACTTTTTTTCGCAGTTTAGTCACCAGGTCACATCGGGGTTTTGCACGTTCTTTACTTCACAAAGCCTCCAATTGTCCCCATTTTGATCGATTGATCATCGCATTGCTTTCGAAAGTAAAAAGATGTTGTCTCATGATAGAATAGTCAATATTTATCCTGCTGTTTATGCTTGTTATTTAGTACATTTAATAAAAAAACACCTCTACCACATGAAAGAGTCATTTCTTCATTTCGTTTGGCAATTTCAACAATTTAACAAGAGCCATCTCCACTCCGTTGGGGGAGATAAAGTAGAGGTGTTTGCCACTGGAAACCACAATACCAATGCGGGCCCGGATTTCGAAAATGCCACCATCCGAATCGGCAAAATCACCTGGCATGGGCAGGTGGAAATCCATACAACGAGCAGTTGCTGGAAGCTCCATGGCCACCAACACGATCCGGCGTATGACAATGTAGTGCTGCATGTGGTATGGGAAAATGACAAAGAAATAAAGGCAAGGAATGGCAAATCAATACCAACTATAGAATTGAAAGACAGGGTTTCTCACGATCTGGTAATGAGGTGCAACCAGTTGCTCAACAACCACATAAACATTCCCTGCTCAGGCCAACTTTCCCAAATCAACCAATTGCACGTGTTTTCCATGCAGCAGCAGGCTACCATAGAACGCCTAAAATATAAATCCAATGCCGTATTCGATCTACTGGGCAAAAACAAGGGAAATTGGGAAGAGGCCACCTATCAGCTATTGGCCAAAAACTTTGGTTTTAAAATAAACAGCGAGCCCTTTCTTAGGTTGGCTCAAAATACGCCCCTGAAGTATCTGAAGAAACATTCGGGCAACCTGTTTCAGGTTGAGGCCCTACTGTTCGGTATGGCTGGTTTTCTCCATCAAAGCCCGGTAGATGACTACCATTCCCTGCTCATGAACGAATACGAATTTCTATCCGCCAAATATTCGTTGACAGGCAAAGAACTCTCCCTGACAGAATGGAAGCACCTGAGGTTGCGGCCAGCAAACTTCCCTGCTGTACGAATTTCTCAATTGGCATCCCTGCTACACAGCAACCCCCACTTATTCGACAGCTTTATCCATGCGGGAACTGTAAAAAACCTAAAAAAATTACTCAAAACCACACCATCGGACTACTGGGCATCCCACTACAATTTTGGCAAAGAAACCAACAGGCCACTAAAAGGAATTGGCGTAAACAGCATCGAAAACCTGCTAATTAACACTACTGTTCCCCTGTTGGCCGCCTATAGCAGGCATGTTGGGGAATCAGCCTATATGGAACAGGCCGTTGCGGTGCTGGAAAGCCTAAAACCCGAGGCGAACAATATCACTTCAAAATGGGAAGCCCTGGGCATTTCCAACACAAACGCCTTCGAATCCCAGGCCTTAATTGAGACCTACAACAACTATTGTTTGAAAAAGAGGTGCCTTTCGTGTAAAATTGGGGTGGGACTTATCAACGCTCAATGCACTTCTCCATAGATGCTACTTTTATTGTCAACCTGCTGATTCTCGTGTCAGCCATTGGTTATGGCTATACCAAGGTTCCACCCAGTCCCGTTCGACGCATTTTTCTTCCCGCTTTGTGCTTCAAAATATTCTGTTCGGTAGCCTTTGGGCTGATGTATTTCTTTTACTTCCGCGAGGGGGATACCATTGGGTTCTACAATCAGGCACTTGACCTGGCCAAACTACCGCTGGACACATACTTGAAGGAGGTGTTTCTTACATCCATCCCATTCGATAAAAGGAGTGTTTTGCCGGTGGTGAAAATCACCAGCCTGGCTTTGCTGGCTACCGGGCAAAATTATTGGCTGGCAGCTGTATATTTTGGACTTTTCAGCTTTGCGGGCGCCTACTACTTCATACACCAGTTGGTGAAGGCATACCCTACCATAGCATTGCCAGCCATCGTGTCATTTTTGTTTGTGCCATCCCTGGTGTTCTGGTCTTCGGGAATCCTCAAAGAAACCCTGGTATTCGGACTGATCATGTTTTTGGCCGGGTTTTATCTTCGGTTCCACTTCTGTCGAAAATTCAACTATTGGCATGTCGTGTTGGCAATTTTTGGAGGCTGGCTCATGGTTAAATTAAAATATTACATTGCAGCCGTGTGTTTGCCCATATTGCTGATACTTTTCATTTTGTCGGTATTGGAAAAATATGAAGCATCCGGGAGGTTAAAGCCCTCCTCAAAATACTGGATTGTAGCATTAGCGGCTATAGGCGTGGTTTTTTTGGCCATCAACCTTCAATACAACCTCAACCCCACCAGGCTCTTTTCTGTGATCACCGCCAATCAACAGGAGGTAGTGGAAATGTCTGGTCATAAAAACGCTATTCAATATTTTGACCAAACGAAATCTGCCTGGCTTGTTCTACCCAATTTGTTCATTGCCTGTTTTTCAGGCCTGTTTCGTCCTCTTTTTTTTGACTCAATTCACCTTCCCCAGGCGTTGGCGATTATCGAAAACCTGGTGGTGCTTGTTCTGTTTTTAGCGAGCTTTCGAAGGAAATTGTCCATAAACGCCGAAGACAAGCCGCTCCTTTTCGGCGCATTGGTTTACATCCTTATTTTGGCGTCCTTGCTGGCCTATTCCTCCCCAAACTTTGGTGCACTTTCCCGGTACAAAGTTTATTATATGCCTTTCTTTCTATTGCTAATCCTGCATAAAAACCCCATGCTACTCCTCTTTCAAAACAAAAGTGAATAACATTGATTATTTGCAGTCAGCCTTCCAATGCGTGTTGAAAAAATAGAATTTGGATAAGTGTATAGAATTTATATAATTTTATTACGTGCTTAATAACATAAAGAAATTTATAAGAAAGTACTTTGGGTTTTCTGAATCCGAAACCAACGGGTTCGTGATCCTGCTGCCCAGCATGGTGGTAATCCTGTTTATACCAGCCATGGTGAAGCAATATCTGATCACAACAAGCACCTTAGATCACAAACAAGAACGACAAGCACTCCTGGATTGGATCGCTGAGTGTGAGCAAAAAATCCAACTCAAAGACACTACATCACAGACACCACTCGCATTTGATTTCGACCCAAACCTGGCAACTATCGAAGATTTGACCGATCTGGGTTTTAGGAAAAAAACAGCTGTGACTATTGACAAATACAGAACAAAAGGCGGACGATTTTACAAGAAAGAAGACCTCCTGAAGATTTATGGAATATCGGATGCAAGGGTTCGTGACTTATGGGAACACATTAAAATACCTCCAAGAGAGGTGACAAAAGCCACATTGCCCCAACCTCCCACTATTACCAAACGGCCAAAGCGCAAATCCATCAATATACCAAAGAAAAACCTAAATATGGCCAATGCTGATTCGCTGATCAAAATCAGGGGAATAGGCCCAGTGCTATCAGAGCGAATAGTTAAATACAGAAACAGTCTTGGTGGTTTCCATTCCAGCCATCAGCTTTCGGAAGTGTATGGGTTGTCATCGGAAGTCGTAGACCAGATGCTGAAATATTATGAGATTGCCCCGACTCTGTTACAAAAATTGGACATCAACACCGACAGCCTCAACCACCTGTCCCGGCATCCATACATCTCCTATTCCCTGGCCAGGATCATAATTGCCTACAAGCAACAACATGGCCCTTATCAATCCATAGAAGAATTGAGGAAGATAAAAGTCATGGACGATTCATTGTTCGTAAAATTAGAGCCATACCTCAAGGCAAATATTCCTGATTTAATCGAATGAAATTTTTGAACTGGTCTAGGCCTACAGTTAATTTCTACTTCTTGGACGAGGACTTGTAGATTTTAGGCCATCGATGTGCTCGAATAAAGAATCATCAATATTGTTCCACATGGGATCTAATACAAAATCAACCCCTTCCCTCCTTGCCAATTTAGCCGCAGGAACGAAATCACCATCACCAGATATTAGAATAATTTTTTCAACATAGTCTTTGAATGACAAGGATGCTATATCTAAACCAATCTTCATATCAACACTTTTCTGCTGAATCTGATATGTCACATCCTCTTCACTTAGATCAGAAACTCCCAATGAACCTTTTAACAAATCTTTGGTTCTTTCAGGAGAAATTATCCAATGGTTCGAACTCTTCAAGTACCCAAGCCTGAGGGCTATTTTTCTCTTTTTCTTAAGTTCTTCGAACAATTGCAACCGGAATTTTGCCGCCTCTGATTTCGAAAAATCAACCGCTTTTCCGGTGATCGGATTATGGGCTTTCTTTTGAAGTGGGTGACAATCGTAATAAAATATCCTGTACAGATAGTCATTTTCGGCAATATGACTGTTGCACATTCGAACCAGTTCTTTAGCTACTTGTTCGGGAGAATGATCCCAACCGTTATAAAGTTTCCTGTAGCGTTTAATGAAGAATCCCCCATCAATTAGGATCGCAACCTTGACACCTGGTCTCATAATTACTGTAGGCATGATAAAACAAAAGCCTTTGGGTCGGCATCCTCGCTATTCAAAATTTAGAATCAAATGAAGACACTTGGCCAAAGGCACTATATGCATACAAACGTACAAAAAAATTAAATGATTGCAAAACTTCGCATAAAAGGCCCTAATAGGCCATAACCGATTTCGCTATTGATCGGTTTAAAGGACTTCTCTTAAAACACAACGCAACTATCCACCGATTTCCCCATCTTTATCTGGAAAAAGAACCCCTCGCTATCTATATTACAACCTGAATTAACAGGTTGAATGAAAACCATCTTACAATCCTATTTAAGAAGGCTTACCAATTTATCTGGCAATAGCAGGTCTATTCTTTTGAGCAGGCTATTGACGGATCAATTTATAGACATCCACGATTTTAATTTTGCCCTCAACAACCCCTCCTTTTCCATTATTGATGAGCTGATTGGGAGAAAAAATAAAATCCTGCTCTGTGATGTGCAAAACAGCCGTGATGAGGCATCCAACCGCCTATCTGCCAAACTGAGAAAAATCAAGCGGATTGACCACCTGGTTTTTGAAGAGAGGGGGGCTAAAGACCTGTACTTGGGATGGCCATTTGTCAAAGGGAAATTTTCGGATGGCACCCTTACCAGATGCCCGCTTATGTTTTTTCCAGTGACTTTGGATCATGACAACAAACATTGGTTCATTCAAATCCGCAAAAATGTAAACGTTACCCTGAACAAGTCCTTTCTACTTGCTTACGCTTTTTTCAATGGTCAAAAAGCCGATGACGACCTTTTGGAAAGGGTATTTGATGATTTTGACAGGGAAAGCAAGGGCTTCCGCACAGAACTGTACGAACTTTTGAAAAACTCCAACCTAGAAATTCATTTCAATCAAGACAATTTCATAGACGAACTAAAGCCCTTTGACGACCTCACCAGAAGCCAGCTAGAAGAAACCGAAAAAGACGGGCAACTTAAACTTTACCCCCAGGCAGTTTTGGGAATATTTCCGCAGGCGGGCTCCTACCTCGTACCAGACTACCTCACCATGCTCGACAACCCAAAGCTAACCAGCATGGAAGAGTTTTTTCTGGAAAGAAACCTGGACGAAGAAAAAAATTCAGACGAATACTACTACCGGTTTTTGAAAAAAGTGCGTGAAGACCAAACCTTCACTCCGTTTAAAATGGATGCCTATCAGGAAAATGCCATCAAAGCCATCAAAAAAGGCAACTCGGTGGTGGTGCAGGGCCCACCAGGCACAGGCAAATCCCAGCTCATATGCAACCTCATTTCCGATTATATCGCCCTGGGCAAGAACGTACTACTGGTAAGCCAAAAACGGGCCGCACTTGATGTAGTGTTCAAACGGCTCAAGGAAAAAGAACTCGATGATTTTATCGGCCTGTTGCACGACTTTAAAAATGACCGCAAGCCCATCTATGAACAAATTGCAGGGCAGGTGGACAGGCTGGACAATTATATTTCCAGCAACAATGGCCTGGACTCCATCCAATTGGAAAGAAACTACCTGCAAACAAGCCGCCGGATAGACCAATTGAGCGAAGAACTGGAAGAATTTAAAGATGCCCTTTACAACCATCAGGAATGCGGGCTTTCGGTAAAGGAAATGTACCTGACCTCCAGCCCCCACCAACCGGCCATACCGCTCAACCAGGAATACCGCGACATCACTTTTAAGAATGTAGAAAGTTTCCTCAACCAGCTAAAGGCCTATGCCCAGTATGCCGGGATGTTCCTTGTAGAAAATTACTCGTGGAGAAAACGAAAATCCTTTTCCGGATTGGGTATTTCAGATCAAAAAGCGATTCGAAATATCCTCAAAGAAATCCCCGAGCATCAGGAAAGGATCAAGGAGAAATCTTTAAAAGCCATCAACAAACTAGTAGATATTGAGGACGCCATCGACATTGAAAACAACAAGGAAAATATTGGCAAACTGTTCACATTGATCAAAGACCCGCAAGTCTATGAGAGTTTTGTGAACCTATTGGATGACAAGAAAAACATTACCGATATCCAGTGGCTTTCAGCCTTTGAAAGGAAGCTCATGCAATGCTACAAAGGTGTAGGGCCGGAGTTGTCATTAAAACCCAACGAGCTGGGACGCTTTCAGGAAGCCTTGGAACGCAGTATTGATGCCAGAAAAGGCCCTTTTGGGTGGTTGCACTGGACATTGTTTTCCAAAGACAAAATTTTCATCACAAGGGTTTTGGTAGCCAACAAACTTAAAAGCAACAAGCAGGGCTTTGACATCCTGGTACAGATGGTTGACAACAGGCTCAACCTGGAACACAATTTTACGGAGCTGAAAAGCCACATTGGGTTGATTTCGTTCCCAAAAACCATCAGGAAGATCAATATCCAGAACTGGTTCTTTTATCAAAAACAAGCTGTGTCGGCCAAAGCTATTTTTCAGGGCATCAGGCATTTGGGCGAATACATTTCACCGAAAAGCGGAGAGTTTAAATCGTTTCAGAAAAAACTCAATTCCCTACTGGAAATTTTCGAATTCCTGCCGGATAAAATGGCCATTTGGGAAAAATATTTTACCATTCAAAAACTCAGGGACATTTTCAATGGCCATATCGACCTCAACATACTGGAAAATGCCCTTACCCGGGATTTTGACTCAATATGTGAGTTTGACTCTATTTACGAAAACTTCAACCCTTCGCAAAAAAGCATAGTTGCAAAATTGCTTGAGGAAATGCCCAACCCTTCGCCTGAAGAATGGTCGGCACTGTTCATGAATAGCCTGAAACTGGCCTGGATAGACCACATTGAACAAAAATACCCGATACTTAGAGGTGTATCGTCAAACAAGATTGAAAACATCCAAACAGAGCTTCAGGAGGCGGTGCATACCAAACAGGGATTGAGCAACGAAATCTTGTTGTTAAAAGCACGGGAAAGGGTCTATAAAAATGTGGAATACAACAGGCTCAACAACCGCGTGACCTACCGTGATGTCTATCATCAGGTAACCAAAAAACGCAGGATATGGCCCGTGCGCAAACTGATAGCCAACTACCCAAGAGAGGTCTTTGACCTGGTCCCCTGCTGGCTGGCATCCCCAGAGTCGGCATCTGCCATTTTTCCAATGGACAAGATATTCGACCTTGTCATCTTTGACGAAGCATCGCAATGCTTTGCTGAAAATGGCCTCCCTGCTATGTACAGAGGCAAGCAAGTAGTAGTGGCCGGCGATGAAAAACAACTCCGGCCCAACGACCTGTACAAAGTAAGGTGGGAAGATGAAAACGAAGAGGAAATCCCGGAACTGGATTTCGACTCGCTGCTCAACCTGGCCAGCCAATACCTAATGCAGGTGCAACTAAATGGGCACTACAGGAGCAAAACCCTGGACTTGATCTCTTTTTCCAATGAGCATTTTTATGACAACAGGCTTTCCTTACTGCCTGATTTTGAAGTAATCAACAATAGCGAGCCTGCTATAGAATACATAAAATGTGACGGGACCTGGGAAAACAACATCAATAAAAACGAAGCGTATGAGGTTTGCAGGATAGTTCGTGATTTGCTGAAAAATGATCCCGAAAAAGAAATAGGGGTTGTCACATTTAATGTACGACAGCAACTCTTCATTATGGACCAGCTCGAGGAGTATTCGGTCGCCGAAAACTTCAACCTGCCCGATTCGCTCATTGTGAAAAACATAGAAAATATACAGGGGGATGAAAAAGATGTGATCATTTTTTCCATCCTCTATGCCCCGGATAAATCAGGCAATATGAACATGAACTTTGGCAGCCTGAATGTAGAGGGTGGGGAAAACAGGCTGAATGTTGCCGTCACCCGTGCAAGGGAAAAGATAATAGTGGTTTCGAGCATTTTGCCCCAACAACTAAAAGTTGATGCCACCAAAAATGAAGGCCCAAAATTGCTGAAAAAATACCTGGAATACGCCATGGCAGTTTCACAAGGAGAATTTAGCCTGCCACCAAAAAAGGAAAAGAGGTTTTCCCAAAGCTGGTACCTCAAAAACAAACTCCAAAAGCTCAAATATTCAAACGCAGACATGCAGATGGACACATCGTTACCCTTTGTGGATCTGGCCATTAAAGAAAATAACCACTACAGGGGGGCATTGTTCACCGATGATGATTTATACTTCGACAGTATTTCCATCAAAGAAACCCATGTTTATAAGCCATTTACCCTGAGTAGTAAAAACTGGAAATTTATGGGGCTCACAAGCCGTGAATACTGGCAGGATCCGGAGGGCATGAAAAGCAAGGTGGAAAACCTGTTTTTAAAATCCACAACAAAATAGGGCATTCATCATAGCAAATTGACCAGGACTTTCTTGTCGATTGTTATACTCCACATTCCCCTGAAATCATTAAGCTTGTAGCCGGTGGCACTGTCGGCAGGATAAAGTGATTTGAGCAGTTTGTCGTTTTCATCCAATAGGTTATTGCCGATTTCCCCATGGCAATTGAGGCATACGGGGTTCTTCAGGAGAATAGGTTTGGTAAACAGAACACTATTGGTTCCGTCCACCGCCTGCACCTCTTCCCTCATTTCCTGCTGGTGTTCAAACGAATACTGATAGGCCTCCAACAACTGGCCCTCAAGGGAATTCGGCCTGTTTTCCGGATTTCTCAATTTGATCGATGTTCTTTTTATAGATACCTGATTGGCCATACCAATAGAATCTGTGAGAGGCAGGGCTACAGTCCGGCAAAACTTGATGCTACCAGGGATTCCATTTTCCTTTATAGAAGTGGCCAGTTTTTCGGACAGGGCTGTTTGGCTGGATGCTGCCAACTCGTTCCCTACTTCCCTGGCTTTGTTGAGGATGTCCACTTCGGACACTTTTTTGATCTCCTGAGACCTCATGATTTCTTTAATCTCCTTGCCCTTCTCCTTGTTACTGGGAGTACTGCAGGCAACAACACTGAAAATAAACACAAAACAATATGAAAGTCGCATATTTAATATCCTAGTCCAATCACAAATTTAGGTTTTAATATTTAGAACAAGCTATTACAAAACATTCTGTTTTGGCCATTGGGTGCGCTGTATAGATATTTAATTCTCCAGCTCAGGATATTCCGCCAATTAATTAGTTTTGTGGGACTTAATAAATAGAAATGATAGACAAACTCGAGGAAATAAAGCACAGATTCGAAGAAGTGGGACAATTGATCGTTCAGCCAGATATCATGACTGACATGGGCAAATATTCAAAACTGAGCAAAGAATACAAAGACCTTGAAAAAATAGTTGTCCGGTACGAAGAATACAAAAACATACTGGACAACATAGCCAGCTCCAAAGAAATCCTTAGTACGGAAAAAGACCCGGAATTCAGGGAAATGGCCAAAATGGAACTAGAAGAACTGCAGGATAAAAACGAAGTTCTGGAAGAGGAGTTGAAGCAAATGCTGATCCCTAAAGACCCCAATGACAGTAAAAACTCGATACTGGAAATACGTGCCGGAACCGGCGGGGACGAAGCGGCCATTTTTGCAGGCGATCTCTTCAGGATGTACCAGAGGTTCGCTGAAAAGCAAGGCTGGAAACTCAATATTATGGACCTAACTGAAGGAACCTCAGGGGGATACAAAGAGATAGTGAGTATGGTATCCGGGGATGACGTTTATGGCAAAATGAAGTTTGAGTCTGGCGTACACCGGGTACAGCGAGTGCCCGCCACGGAAACCCAGGGAAGGGTGCACACCTCGGCAGCTACAGTGGCCGTTTTGCCTGAAATGGAAGAAGTAGATGTACAGATAGACATGAACGACGTGCGGAAAGACACATTCTGCTCTAGCGGGCCAGGTGGCCAATCCGTAAACACCACTTATTCGGCCATCAGGCTTACCCACATACCTACAGGTCTTGTTGTATCTTGCCAGGACGAAAAAAGCCAGCTAAAAAACCTGGACAAGGCACTGAAAGTACTGAGGTCTCGAATATACGAGATAGAACTTCAAAAGCACAATGATGCTGTGGGCGCACAAAGAAAATCCATGGTAGGCAGTGGCGACCGTTCAGATAAAATCCGCACGTACAACTATCCCCAGGGCCGTGTAACCGATCATAGGATAGGATACTCCCAACACAACCTGCCCACTGTTATGGACGGGGAGATCGGCGAGTTTATAGAGCAATTGAGGATAGCAGAAAATGCCGAAAAACTAAAAGAAGGACAGGATTGATAGCTCTGTGGTAATTAATCAACCCACAACTTCGTTATGCTCAAAAGATAAAAATTTGAATCTGCACCATATTTTTCCTGCACTATTGCTTCTGGCTGCATTCACCTATGCATGCGACCCCATTGAAGAAGAGATCACAACGGAGCAAAATTCCAGGCTGACTTTTTCCAGTGATACAGTTGTGTTCGATACCATATTCAGTTCGGTTGCCAGCATCACGAAAAGGTTGAGGGTGTTTAATAGAAATGAGAAAGCCATCAACATTTCGCGACTCTATCTTGGGCATGGATCCAACTCGGAATACACCATCATTGTGAATGGAGAAGAGAAAAGTGATTTTAAAGATGAACTGATTTTGGGAAAAGACAGCCTATTGATTCTGGTGAAAGTGAAAGCCAACCCACAAAATCAGGACCTGCCATTTATTGTCAAAGACTCTATCGTTTTTGAATCCAACGGCAATTCCGATCACGTAAAACTGGTATCATGGGGACAGGATGCCATTTTTGTAAATGGCGAAACGATAGCTTGCAATACTTCCTGGACAGCCACTCGTCCATATATTATATACAATTTTGCCCTGGTGGATACACTCTGTACCCTTAATGTTGATCCAGGCACCAAAATCTATATCGACAACAACGCTTCCCTTTTTGTGAAAGGTTCCCTGAAACTAAATGGTACTGCTGAAAATAAAATAATAGTAAGAAACACCAGATTGGACAAAAAGTTTGACATTGCCCCCGGTCAATGGGAGGGGATATTCTACCTTGAGGGCAGTTTTGACAACAAAATAGAGCATGCAATAATCAGCAACGGGGCAACAGGGTTAAGGGTGGGCACTCCGGATGATGATTCAGATTTCGACCTTCAAATAGGCAACACCATCATTAGCCACATGTCGGTGGCTGGTATCCTGGCTTTCACCTCAGACATCAGGGCATACAACACCGTGGTATATGATTGCGGTCAGTACCTGCTGGGAAATTTTCTGGGCGGCAATTACACCTATGAGCATTGCACCTTTGCCAATGACCCCACGTCCCTGTTCAGGGAAGGTTCGTCAGTGCAACTCTCCGACAACATCGTGCTCGATGACAACTCGGTTTTGTCCGATGACCTGAATGTGAAAATGGTGAATTCTATTTTGTGGGGCAATGAGGATGAAGAACTGATCATCAGTGCATCGGGAAACCAGCAAATTACCCTTGAAATCCATGACAACATCATTCGTTCGACCGATCAGGGCTATGAGGAAATCGGCAATACCATCAGCCAGGCCAGCAATTATCCTGGTTTTTACAATCGGCTGATATTCGACTATCAGCTCGACTCACTGGCCAATGCCCGGGACAAAGGCTCCAATATTGGGATTGATTTCGACATTTTGGGTACCCCAAGGGACGACATGCCAGACTTTGGTGCTTACGAAAGAAAGGACAGCATTCCATAATTTCCACCCCCAAAAAAAACCGGATATCAATTGAGTTTGTACCGTTTTCCGGGCAAAGATTTTACAAGCCCCTCAAACTCCAGGTTGAGCAGTGTGCTCACCGCCTGATTGATGGCCACCTGGCTTTTCCAGCACAGCTCATCCAGCTGCAACCCATCCTTGAATTCCAGAAGCACCTGGACTATTTGCCTCGTTTCCCCTTCAAAAGAATCGATATCCAAAACCGGCCTGGGCTGTGAGCTGGCTTCAACGTCCCGATCCCAGTTGAGCATGTATTCCAAATCTGCTATACCAGAATATATATTCGCTTTTTGTTTGGCAATCAGCTTATTGCAGCCCATGGAGTATTGGTGGTCGATATCGCCCGGCACTGCAAACACTTCCCTGTTGTAAGAATAGGCAATTTCCCCGGTGATGAGCGCCCCTCCTTTTTCGGCAGCCTCCACCACGACAATGGCATCTGACATACCCGCTATAATTCTGTTTCTGGCTGGAAAAAAATGCGCCTCTGGTATAGTCCCTGGAAATTTCTCCGAAACAATCGCCCCGTTGGCCATCACATCTTTTACGTATTTCTTGTGGACTGACGGATATATCTTATCCAGGCCACCTGCCAATACGGCAACCGTGGGCAGGTTGAGATCCAAAGCAGCCCTATGTGCAGCAATGTCAATCCCATAGGCCAGTCCACTAACGATGATAGCCTGGTGGGATTCCAGATCCTTCACAATCCCTTCCGTAACCGACTTACCATACTCTGTGGCCTTTCGAGTGCCTACTATGCCCACCACCTTTTGCTGGTTAAAATCTACATCTCCCTTCGAAAACAATAAGATGGGCGAATCATTCACCAGTTTCAACCTCGATGGATAACCCGCATCGGTATAAAACATGATTTTAGTGCCGTCTTTTTCACATTTTTCAATTTCGGCTTCCGCTTTGTGCAATACGCTGGAAGAAAATATGGATTCGATAGTCTTTATTCCTATCCCGGGGATTTTCGAAAGTTTTGCCTTAGGTGAGGTAAATATGGCTTTGGCCGACCCACAATAACTTACCAGTTGTTTGGCATTGATATCTCCTATACCGTGGATGAATTTCAGCGCAACCTGGTAAAGCTTTTCATCGCCCATAGCAGTACTATTCGAAAGGGGTTGGAGACTTTTTTATTTGTTGTTGGCCAGTTCCTTTTTCATTTGTTCAAGAAACGACCTGATATTCTTGAGGGAATCCAGCATGTCTATCTTACTGGCTGCTGCATTCACATCAGATTTGATAAATTCCCGTGCGCCGTTGAGTGTGTATCCTTTTTCTTTTACCAGGTGGTAAATCAATTTCACGTTTTTTACATCTTCCTTTGTAAACTGCCTGTTTCCCTTCCTGTTCTTTTTGGGCTTGATAATGTCAAATTCACTTTCCCAAAACCTAATCAGGGATGTAGCTACACCCAGGCTATCGGCTACCTCCCCGATGGTGTAATAACGCTTCTCTATTTCTTTTTCTTTGTACGGCACAACTATTAACGGTCAATATAATTAATAAAACCCGAACCGTCAATCATTAAATTGATTTCCGGGAAATCTTTTTTTGTTAGCTCCTGAATTTTCTTTACCACTGTTTTTTGGGCATCAATTTTTGGGCCACCTGCCCCCATTTGCCTGATCGGAATGACTTCTCCTTTTAGAAATTTTCCTTCGTGATTGGTATACACTTTCACGATTGGAGCTATCCCGTTTACCCCCCTGAGATTAAACCTGCCATAGGTGCAAAAATTACCCAGGCTATAACTTATAAACCTGTCTTTGTACAAGTCAACCGCCCTGGTAACATGTGGCCCATGCCCAAATACCACATCAGCTCCAGCATCGATCATTGCATGTGCAAACTCGTACACATTGCCCCTGTTTTCCCCATAAAATGTCTCGGTGGCACGCGGCACATGTTCATATTTACTGCCTTCTGCCCCCCCATGAAATGACACTATGACAATGTCCGTAATACTATCCAGATGTGCGACAATTTCTTTGGCCTTATCCAGGTTATGAATGCTCATCGTTCCCTTGTTTGGGGCGAAGGCGGCCATTCCATACCTCACCCTATTCCTTTTAAAAGTGACATAGGGTTGGCTGACCAAACCCGCATAGCTGATCCCTAAAGAATCCAGGGACGACATAGTACTTTGCCTTCCCGGATCGCCAAAGTCCCCGGCATGGTTGTTGGCCAGGCTCATCACGTCAAAACCCGACTCTGCCAGGTTCACCAGATACGATCTTGGGGTCCTAAACAAGTAGCAAACCTTTGGGTTCTTACACTCCTTTTGATCGCCACCTTCGTCCAGTATTACCCCTTCAAGGTTACCAAAAGTAACATCTGCCATTGCCAGTGTATCCTTCACCTCCAGCCACAAATTCCTACCTTCGCCTCCCGGCAGGTATCTCTCTTCTGGAAAATTAGTCCCCATCATGATGTCCCCTACTCCTATGATAGAGATGGTATCTCTGTACACCCTGCTCATCTCTATTTCCTCCTCTTCTTCCAGGGAATAAAGGGTATCGTTTTCCTGGGTGATGTAAAAGGTTTTGGGTGGGGGAAGCGTATCTGGCTCAACGGCCTTTTCTTCCATCGGCACAGTGGTGACAGTAGTGAGCTTTTGTTGCTGCTTGCAACCAATGACCAGCAAACTAATGCACAACACCCCAAAACAGAACGATCCTAATTTCACAATTCAAAATTATTCCCAAACTAAAATTAGAAGGTCAAAATATGCGATTAGTTATCCACATAAGGTCAACATTGGGTTGCGGGCATAAAAAGAGGCTGTCTCAAAAGTATTTCGTCATTGCGAACGGAGTGAAGCAATCTCATTATAGAGAGTGCAATCCAAGGTTGAGATCACTTCGCTACGCTCGTGATGACGGTTTGTTGAACTTTTGAGACAGCCTTTTTGATTTTGATATTTTTACAGACTAGTAAGAACCCAGGGCCTGGTTCTCTATAGAGGCCAATCTGATAATTTCTTCGTATTCATCAGGGGTTAACTCCTGACCGAAATAATGAACAGGATTATACTTTCTCCCATCCTTGATCACTTCATAGTGCAAATGGGGGGCGGTGGACCGTCCTGAATTGCCAACATCGGCAATCTGCTCACCTCTTTTTACCAACTGGCCTTTACGTACATGGAAAGCACTCAGGTGGGCGTATTTTGTGACATAACCATACCCATGGTCTATCTCTATTTCCCAACCATAACCGCCGAATTTCTTCTGCACCTTTATTACCTTTCCTCCACCTGTGGCATATACCGGAGTACCTTTAGGAGCAGAAAAGTCCAATCCCTCATGCATTTTGGGCAATCCACTGAATGGATCTGGCCTTCTGCCATATCCTGAAGCCACCCGTTTCAAATCTTTATTGGCCACAGGCTGGATAGCCGGTATAGACGCCAGAAACAACTCCTTGTTTTTAGCCAAATCCATCAACTCGTCATAGGACTTGGTTTGGATATACATTTTCTTCTTCAGCTTGTCAATTTTCTCATAGGTCTCCAGCACCAACTCTTCCCTTTCTATCCCGTTTTCGAGCAATTCCTTGTACCTATTGGTACCCCCTATACCAGCATTCCTTATAGAAGAGGGAATCGGCTCGGCTTCAAAAATCACCCGATATACATTATCGTCCCTTTCCTGCAACGATAACAACATTTCGTTGGCATGATCCATTTCCTTGGTAAGGAGGTCATAGTAAAAGTTCAACTCCTCATTTTCCTTTTCCAACTGTGCTACTACAGGAGATTTGAAGTACTCATTGGATATAAAGAAAATGCCTATCGCCATTATCAGGGCAATACAGAAGAAACCAAGAAGATTGAGGATAATGTCCCAGGTGGATACTTTAACGCGCTCGTATTTACATGTTTCCGTATCGTAATAGTACTTTATTCTAGCCATATTAATTCAGAAAATCCTAACTTTGCGTTTCCTTTTTTTGATAGTAAACAGTTTACGGTGGTTTGATATAGCTGATTCAAATTACTGGTGCAAAATAAAGCAATTTTCTATTAATAAAAAGAATAAAAACACAACATATTGAATTACAGTGAGTTACATGACTTCTAAAGAAATAAGGCAAAAGTTTCTGGATTTTTTCAAAAACAAGGGGCACGAAATAGTGTCTTCTGCACCACTGGTGGTACACAACGACCCCACCCTGATGTTTACCAACGCTGGTATGAACCAGTTCAAAGACTACTTTTTGGGCAATGGCGATCCGTCATCCAAAAGGATAGCAGATACTCAAAAATGCCTGCGGGTTTCAGGCAAGCACAACGACCTGGAGGAGGTAGGTCACGACACCTATCACCACACCATGTTCGAAATGCTGGGAAACTGGTCTTTTGGCGACTATTTTAAAAAGGAAGCCATAGAATGGGCCTGGGAGCTGCTCACCGAAGTATATAAGCTTCCTCCCGACAGAATGTATGCTTCCATATTTGCTGGTGATGAAAAGGATGGCCTGCCCCTTGACCAGGAGGCTTATGACTACTGGAAGGGCATCATTCCTGAGGACAGAATCATTAATGGTTCGAAAAAAGACAACTTCTGGGAAATGGGGGAAACCGGCCCTTGTGGCCCATGTTCGGAAATCCACATCGACCTGAGATCGGATGAAGAAGTAGCCAAAATACCGGGAAAAGACCTGGTAAACCAGGACCATCCCCAGGTTGTGGAAATTTGGAACCTGGTATTTATGCAGTTCAACAGGCAGGCCAACGGGTCGCTGGTAAGCCTGCCTGCCCAACATGTGGATACAGGTATGGGTTTTGAACGCCTGGCCATGGCTGTGCAGCAAAAACAATCCAACTACGAAACGGACGTTTTCACCCCTCTTATCGACTTTATAGCCAAAGAATCAGGCAAAACTTATGGCGTAGATAAAAAAACCGATATTGCCATTCGGGTGATATCTGACCACATCCGGGCCATTTGCTTTGCCATTGCCGATGGGCAGCTGCCCTCCAACAACAAGGCTGGTTATGTAATCAGGCGCATCCTCAGGCGGGCGGTGCGCTATGGCTACACCTTTTTAGACATAAAAGAACCATTCCTATACAGGCTTTTGCCCACCTTGTCGCAACAAATGGGAGATGTATTCCCCGAACTTAAATCCCAGGAAGATTTTATAGCCAAGGTCATTCGGGAAGAGGAAATTTCCTTTTTAAGAACACTGGAAAAGGGCTTGATCAAACTGGAGGGCATCAAAAAAGAACTGAACGGAAAATCCGGTACTATCGATGGAAAAGTGGCATTCGACCTGTACGATACGTATGGGTTTCCTTACGACCTCACAGCACTGATTGCCCAGGAAAACAACCTTCAGGTGGATGAAGCTGGCTTCAAAGCCGAAATGGAAATCCAGAAATCCCGGTCGAAAAAGGCCGCTGAAGTTTCCACAGGCGATTGGGTATCGCTCAGGGAAGTAGATGAGGTGAAGTTTCTTGGTTACGAATCGCTGGAGTCCGGGGCAGAAATAGTAAAATACCGACAGGTAGAAGAAAAAGGCAAAAAGCTTTTTCAAATAGTACTGGACCAAACCCCATTTTATGCTGAAAGCGGCGGTCAGGTAGGTGATGTGGGCTATCTGGAGGCCAATGGCAAAAAGGTGAGCGTAGTAGATACCAAGAAGGAAAATGACCTGATCATTCACTTTACGACAGAATTGCCCGAGGACCTGGAAGCCCAGTTCAAATGTGTGGTCAACCACAAAAAAAGGGTTTTGACTGAAAACAACCACAGTGCTACTCATTTGCTCCATGCTGCTTTGAGGCAGGTACTGGGCGGGCATGTGCAGCAAAAAGGATCCCTGGTCAACGAAAAGATACTGCGGTTTGATTTCTCTCACTTCTCAAAGATGAGCGAGGAAGAAATACGGGAAACCGAGAAGATAGTCAACCAAAAAATCAGGGAAAACATAGCCCTGGATGAAAAAAGAAATATTCCTATCGAAGAAGCCAAAAACCTTGGGGCTATGGCGCTTTTTGGGGAGAAATACGGTGATTTCGTACGTGTGATCACTTTCGACAAAGACTATTCGGTAGAACTTTGCGGGGGCACCCATGTGGATGCAACTGGTAAAATCGGGTATTTTAAAATAACTTCGGAAGGCTCTGTTGCTGCCGGCGTGAGGAGGATAGAAGCTGTAACCGCCGACAGGGCCGAGCAGTTTATCGAAGACAACCTGTCCTTAATCCATCAGGTAAATACCCTGCTCAACAATCCCAAGAACACCCTAAAAACCCTTGAAAGCCTGATCTCTGAAAAGAATCAACTGATAAAAACCATAGATAAAATCAATCAGGAAAAATCCGGCGCTGAAAAGGATAACCTCCTTAAAGCCATAAAGCCGACAAACGGGTATAATTTGCTGGTGGCTGAAACCAAACTTCCGGATGCAGATGCCCTGAAGAAAATATCATTTGAGTTGAAAAACGAAATTGACAACCTTTTTATGGTTTTGGCTGCAGACATTGCTGGAAAACCCCAGATAGCGGTAATGATTTCTGATGATTTGGTGAAATCACTGGATGTGCATGCCGGCAATATTGTGAAACAATTGGCCAAAGAAATAAAAGGCGGTGGCGGAGGCCAGCCATTTTTTGCCACTGCGGGGGGACAAGACCTGTCCGGCCTTCCTAAAGTGGTGGATTTGGCAAATGAATTGACTTTAAATATTGTTCAGTAAAAAAATAAACCCAACTTTGGGTCAGACGTAAGGACTAGTTAACTAAATATATTCGATGTGAAGAAGCTATTATTTCTATTGGCATCTGCCGCCATTTTATATTCATGTGCCAATCAGCAAGAAGAATCTACCATTTCCCTAACAGGCGAAATCACCAATCCGGTGGAAGGAGGCCTGATTAAACTGGAACTTATCAAAAATGATGTGCTCTCGGTGGCAGATTCATTTTATCTGGACAATGGCAACAAATTTACAAGGAATGTAAAAGTGGAAGAACCTGCTTTTTACAGGCTCAATTTGTACGGCAGAAAGTATGTTAACCTTATCCTAAACAATACCGATGTAGCCGTGAAAGTGGATGTGAACGACAGAAGTGCACAAGCCACCATAGAAGGGTCTCCTGATACGGACTATATTTTGGAACTGGCCAAATTGCAGGAAAATTTCCAGCGATCGGTAGAAAAACTGAACTCCACCTTCATGCAGGCCAGAAACAACGCCGATGAAGCCAGTATTGAAAAAATACAACAGGAATACCTCAGGCAAAAAGCAGAAAGCGACAAAATAATCAAGGAGAAAATATGGAATATGGGCAATTCGGTAGCAGGCATCCTTGCGCTACAGTTTTTGTCCATTGAAGAAGATTTTCCTTTTTACGACAGTGTGGCGGTGAAATACCAAAAATCACTACCGAACTCCTCCTACACCAAAGACCTGGTGGCCAGGGTAGAAAACCTGAGAAAACTGGCGGTAGGCTCACCTGCCCCGGAAATCAGCCTGCCCAATCCTGATGGTGAAATTGTTTCGCTCAGTTCGCTCAAGGGCAAGTATGTGATGATCGACTTTTGGGCTGCCTGGTGCCGCCCCTGCCGCATGGAAAACCCCAACGTGGTGAGAATGTACAACGAATACAACGACAAAGGATTTGAGGTATTTGGCGTATCGCTGGACAGGACAAAGGATGCCTGGGTAAAAGCCATCAAAGATGACGGGCTCAAATGGACGCAGGTGTCTGACTTAAAATACTTCGAATCTGAAGCGGCTGCTACTTACAGCATACAAGCTATCCCAGCGACCTACCTTATCGGACCGGATGGCAATATTTTAGCCAAAAACCTGAGGGGACCTGCGCTGGAAGCCAAGCTGAAGGAGATTTTTGGGTAAAGCTTACTCTCCAATCTGGTGCAGTAGTTTTATGATTATGTATATATGAAAAAAAACACTGCTACCCCTTTATGGAGACACTTCACTACGTTCAGCGTGGCAAGGATGAAGAAGTACTTCTACTCTAGCGTTCAACCGTAAAGGTGGATTATTATCAATATGTACCTTGCCATCCTGAACTTAGTGAAGGATTCTGATCATAATGGCCTTTCATGTTCACCCCCCTTGTCAACGAGCCACGACCACCTTTTTGCTAATTCGCTCATTACCGTTTTGAACCACGACTAAATAGACTCCTGCGATCTCTTTACTGGAGTCCCATTCAAATTCATAGACTCCTTTTTTGAGTTTTTTCCTACTCAGGTTTTTAACTGTGTTTTTACTATCAAGTTTGATAATGTCAATCATTACCCTACTCTCACTGTCTTCATCAAGGGAAAGTTGAATTTTAACTATATCGGATGTTGGATTAGGATGGACTTTCAGTGTTTTTTCCAATCTCAATCTAGATAGATTGCTTTCATTTTTTTTCACATCAACGGATACATACTCACTTGGCAACATAAAATGACGTATGACGGCCTCCCTTGCCCCTGATGGAATAAGAATTTCAAATTCTCCATTTTTGTCGGTATGAAAAGTGTCTTGCCAATTGTCATCAAACCTAATAAATGCATCTGTAACGTTCTTCTTGGTGATATTCCCTACGACTTTTCCTTTTAAATAATAATTGCCCTCCTGTTTAACAACAGTATGGGTAATGTTAAGTTTGGTATCATTGATGTGTTTGGTTTCCCTACTTTTCTTTGTTGTTATTAATACCACACCATGTGCTCCTTCTTCTCCGTAAATTTCAGTGGCAGATTCACCTTTCAACACAGAAATCGATTCAACATCACCAGGGTAGAGTCCAAAAATATCATCCCACTTTTCACCGTCCACAACAACCAATGGAAACTTCATACCTTTCATTTCCCTTCTAAGTTGCTCAAATTCTGATATTGAATCCGGTTCAGCAGGTTTTTCGGACAGCAAAGAAATTTCAAACTTCACCTGTGAAACATTAGGTGAAACACTAGTTGCGAGCCCCTTGCTCAATAAATCTTGCCTGCTTTCATGGTTTCCATATCTCGATTTCCCTATATTCTTTTTCCAGTTTTGGCCGACAGGCACATGAATGGATTTAACCATAAGACTTTTATCAGCTGTTTGGAGTGTTCTCGTTTTAGGGAAATATCTAAATCCTATAGAATCATCTGTTATTCCCTGATATATCTCCTTGTCTCTAATTTGATGCGATGAGGTATCCTTTTTAGTCGTTACAACCCAAACACTCTTTCCAGCATATTCTTTAGAAATTGCTTCGGCTTCTTTATCTGTATGAAGACTCATCTGGCCAATACTGTTCGTTTCTTCCAGTTTCCGCAAGAAGTCAATTGGCTTCTCTACTCCGTCCACAAGTAAAATACTTTCTACCATGTGTTTGTCTTTTGACAACTCAAATTGCTGCCTTTTTTTCACTCCATAAATTGAATCGTATGACTGGGTAGTATATAGCATCAATCGAAGGCTATCACCAACTACATATCCCTTTGACAGTATATTCGGTTGATTTCCAAACTGATTATAAGTGTTAATATCAACAATTTCATCATTGACATAATAAAATACATTCTTTAATGAATCAACAACACTTTCAGTCAAACCTCCATCATTTTCAGTATCTGCCATTTTTTCTTCGATACTACTAAAAGCCAACAGCAAAACGGAAGTAAACAGCACAACCAATGAGATAAGGGGGCGGCCAAAGGACACCGACCTTTCGCCTTTTGTTCCGAATAGTCTATGTACCCGGTGGGTGAGCTGACTCTTATTCTTAGCCATTCCGAGAGCCAGTTCAGATTTCTGTATAGTTTGATTGTCCTGCATGGCCACTAAGGCATAGGCATAGTGCATTTTACTTCCCGTCAATGCAACCGCCGCATCATCACATCGATGCTCCATTTCTGCCCGAATCACACCTGACAACCACCAAATTGCCGGGTTGAAAAAAAGCAAAATTTCAATGACAGACAGCAACAAGTTGGTGAGGTAATCAGAATTTTTCACATGTATCAATTCATGCACCAACATAGCGTCGAGGTGCTGAACTGGCATGGAGGTAAGCATGCCAAGGGGAAACAAGATCATCGGTTTGATGTACCCAAAGGCAATAGGTGATGTCACCAATGACGATTCATGAAAAGATGGCAACTTATTAAGCCCTAACGAAAGGGACAGTTCTTCCAGCTTAAACTGCCATTCATCCGGCACATGAGTCAATCCTGTATTTCTCAACTTTCTGATATAAAGAAATCCTCCGGCAAACCTGACAGACAACAAAACAATTCCTATTAGCCAAAACGAAACCAGCACGTCTGCATGTTGACTTAAAAAATCAAAAACCGCATCAAACATCTTAGCATCAGGCACAATCCGATCACCTAAAACAGTAGGGTCAGAAATACCCATCTGGTCTTCAAGTTCGATTTGTGGGAGAGCGTTTTCCGTATATAGATCAGGAATTCTTTCGTAATAAATAGTGAATGTAGAACAGACAGCAAGAAAAAAAACCACCATCACTCCCATTGAAATATTGTACCTCAGATCTGCCCTTTTATATTTCACTACATAAAATGCGATAGAAACTAAAAAACCAGCCAATACTCCTTGCCAGATGGAATGCAGAAATGTCATTCCCAGGGCCTGGATCATTGCTTCGGAAATATATTCTGATAGCCAATTCATTTTTCGTCCCCTTCCATTTTATTTAAAAATTCACGCAATTCATCCAGTTCCTCTGGAGATGTCTTGCCCCTGCCCAGTGCATGCATTACCAGGTCCATTGCCGATCCATGAAATGCACCATCAACAACTTTGTCGAAAAGTGAGGCTTGAATATCGGCCTGTGAAATATTGGCAGAATACACATGTGATTTGCCCGTGCCTTCCCGCTTAATCAACGATTTGTCTAGCATGCGCTGCATTTGCTTCAAGGTGGTGGTATAGCCCACTTCCTTTTTCTTCGACAATTGCTCATGTACAAACCGAACATTTGCGGGCTCATTTTCCCATAATACCTGCAAGATTTCCAGTTCTGCCTCTGATGGTTTTTGATTAATTTCTTTAGACATATCAATTGTTTCTAAATTTTCATCAAACAAACATAAACGACACTTGTCGTAAATAAAAGCAATTCTACGACAATTGTCGTTTTCATCATAAAAAATTAAGAAGCAGAAATCTTTAGGCTTGAAAAACCTGCTTCAAAGCATCCCAAAGTGCTTTTCTCAGTTCTACCGAAGCAGCTATCTGATCCAGTGGATCAGCCAGGAGCACCTGATTCCCATCGAAAGTGATTTGACTGTATTTCTGATTGCTGCCCAGCGGGAAGGAATGGTTGGTGGTAAAAACCAGGGCCTGCCTGAATGATATTCGGTCATACCCTGTTTCCTTAGATGCGTTCATCAGGGCAATATCATCGAGGGACAATTTCACTGCCCCCAATATTTTCAAGAGGTAGTCAAGGTCTTTTTGGTTTAGGAATTCAGCTTGGGTATCCTCTACCAACACCAAAACACCCCTTTGGTTTCCACCCTTAAATACAGGCAGCTGAGGTGAGGCAATGGCCTCCTGAGGTTCTTCCACCTTTGGGGTTTCCTGGTGTGGCTTCTCTACATGTTCTGCCTTATGAGTTTCTACAACTGGTTTTGAAGTGGAAGGCACGCTTTCTTCTTCTATCTTGTAGATGTCCTCATTGATAAAGTATTTTAAGAATTCAGTGTTTTCCATAATCAAGATTGTGTGAAAAGTGCTTTGACTTCAGTAGCATCTTGTGGGTTCATCCTCCCTGCCAAAACCAACCTCAACTGCCTCCTCCTAAGCGCACCGGCATACTGCTCTTTTTCCAGGTCTGTTTCGGGCAATAATTCAGGGACGTCCACTGGCTTGCCGTTTTTGTCAACCGCCACAAAAGTATAGAAAGCAGAATTGCTCACTATTTTCTTTTTTGCCGGGATGTCTTCGGCAATTACTTTTATAAACACCTCCATGGAGGAATTGAATGAACGTGTCACTTTTGCTTTCAGCGTCACCACATTGCCCAGGGCAATGGGTGCCCTAAAGGAAACATTGTCCACTGATGCAGTCACTACTATGCTGGTAGAATGCTTTTGTGCCGATATAGCAGAAGCCACATCCATCAAGTGTAGTAACCTACCCCCCATCAGGTTGTCCAGTGTATTGGTGTCATTGGGCAAGACCAGTTCGGTCATGATCACTTCAGATTCGCTTGCTTTTTTTTTGGTTGTTGGCATCTATATACTTTTATTAATTATTCGGGATTTATGGATGTAATTCTAGGCCCATCCTTTATCGCCGAGCAATGGGACAAAGCTAAAATTATTAAATTCTTCCTGTTCTACCTGTTCCTCATCCAATTTTGTAATCCTCAGCATTTTTTGTTTGGATTTATTACCTACCGGAATGACCAATTTACCACCAATTTTTAGCTGCTGTACAAGCACTTTTGGTACCGAAGGAGCTCCGGCTGTCACAAGAATGCCATCAAATGGTGCATGGATTTTTAGGCCTTTGGACCCATCCCCTAGAAAAAACCTGGGCTTATACCCCATCTTTGGCAAAAATGTGCTTGTTCTTTCATACAGTACCTTATTGTACTCTATCGTGTAGAGGTTCACACCAAGTTCCTTCAATACACAAGCCTGGTACCCGGACCCGGTACCTATTTCCAGAATTTTTGCTTTCGGCCTGGCTTCCAGCAGGCACGTCTGAAAAGCTACAGTGTATGGCTGTGAAATGGTTTGCCCCTCGCCAATTGGAAAAGCCTTGTCCTGATAGGCATGGGTTTCAAATATTTGATCGAAAAAATAATGCCTGGGCACGTTCCCTATTGCTGACAACACACTTTCATCCTCAATTCCCTTTTGTTTTAATATCCGCACCAGTGAACGGCGCATGCCTTTGTGTTTGTAACTATCTGTCATCCTCTCGCTTAGTTGCTCCAAAATTATAAGAATTAACCCAATTCCGGCAGCTAATTTCACTTCTCATCAAAATAAAAGGATTGCCCCTACTTTGTCAGATTAAAAATCCTCGTCTCCGTTTTGTGCCCGCGGCAAGGCAGGTCTTCACAAACGGAAATCATATTTGAGAATGTTTGTGGGGACATCAGCCTGTAGGCAGACACGGCATACATTGGCGCTATGGGCAAATCTGACAAAGGATGACCGTGAAAATATATTTTTTGAACGTGCCCTCTGGTCAGTTCCACACAAATATTCCAATCACTATCCCAAAGCCAGAGCCTCGTAAATTACATTCGACCAAACCTTGAAGATGGAATCGAAAAAATATTTCTTTCCATATAAGTTCTGGTTCAAATAAATTGTTAACGAGCCTATGGAGGCATCATATTTTCAGTAATATTACATTGTATTAATATTGGACATTCGACATATGTTTACAGGAATAATAGAAGCCACCGGCGAGGTTCTGGCCATAGAAACCTCCGGGTCCAACCTGGATTTTACCATAAAAAGCGGGATCAGCAATGAACTGAAAATCGATCAGAGTGTTTCCCACAATGGTGTATGCCTTACCGTAACTAAGGTGCTGCCTGGAGCCCACAAAGTGACTGCTGTACAGGAAACATTGCAAAAAACGAACCTTGGGGGTATTTTGGTTGGGCACCAGATAAACCTCGAAAGGTGTATGGTGGCCAATGGAAGGTTTGACGGGCATATTGTGCAGGGCCATGTGGATCAAACCGCTATGTGCAAAAAAATAAAAGAACTGGACGGCAGCTGGGTTTTTGAATTTGAATACGACCAAACCCCGGGCAATATCACAGTGGAAAAGGGTTCTGTGACCATCAATGGGGTAAGCCTGACTTGTTTCAACTCACAGGATGGTCGGTTCAGCGTCACCATTATCCCCTACACCATGGACCATACCACATTCAACACGCTCAAAGAAGGGGATCTTGTCAATATAGAATTTGATATAATTGGTAAATATGTTTCCAAACTTTTAAATAAATCCTAAATTAGGACATAATTTGGTTTTACAATCCCACAATATGAAGTTGAACTGTATGGTAGTAGATGATGATGAGCTTTCCAGGCTCATGATCAGAAAATACGTAGAAAAGACCGATTTTCTCGAATTGACCCATGAGCTATCAAGTGGTATTGAAGCATCCAACGTGCTGATGCAGCACGACAACCCGGATGTGGACATTATCTTTTTGGATATCGAAATGCCCGAAATGACGGGCATTGAGCTGCTTGAGTCGCTCACATCGGACTATCAGGTAATCATGATCACTTCAGCGGAAAAGTATGCCGTAAGTGCCTTTGAAAAAGATGTTACCGATTTTCTGGTCAAGCCATTCAGTTACGGACGGTTTTTGAAAGCTGCTGTAAAAGCCAATGAAGCCCTGGACAACCAAAGAAAAAAGGCAGAAAGCTTTACCGAACTTTATGTAAAATCAGACTCCAGGATACAAAAAATCATATTGAATGAGATCATGTTCATAGAAGCCATGGCCGATTATGTGATATTCAATACCGTGAAAGGCAAGCACATCGTACACCATACCATGAAGGGGATAGAGAAAAAATTGCCTGAAAGTGTTTTTGGAAGAGTTCATCGCTCTTACATTGTCAATTTCGACAAAATTGCCTACTTCGAAGACATGAACTGTGTGATCAATGAAAAGTACATCCCAGTGGGTGTTTCGTACAGGGAAAGGGTATTCGGGAGGTTAAATATGCTTTAGCATTTCCTAACGACAACTATAGAATCAACTTCATCTCATACTGATCCAATTCATTCACAAAGCCATTGGATTTGAAAAATTCTATAACAACAGAATCGCTTTCTTCGATATTGAGAATAGTCAGGGCAGGGTTCTCTGAAATTGCCCTGGCCTTGTGCAGCAATGCCGTTCCAATTTTTTGCCTTCTATATTCCTTCTTCACTGCTATTTGGCTAATACGACCCGTTTTGTGCTGAAATATCAGGTAGCCCGCTATTTCCTTTTGACAATGGGCCAACAAGCAGGTTTCGTTCTTTAGGTTAAATACCAGCTGCTCGTAAGAATCCAGCATTGCTGGTTTAGATGTACTTAATTTCATCAAATGATCAAGATCAACATCCCTGGCGATAGAGATTGACAGCCCTTTTTTTGGCTTTTCCAAAGACCGCAGTTGACCTTTCAACATAAAACACCTGAACCGCCTGGATTGTTTAAACCCTGTCTTGCTATAGGCATTAATGGCCTTGGTATTGGTGGTGATCACCTCCAGCACACATCTCTGTATGCCGTCCCTTCTCAATATCGGAAAAATGTATTCATACATCCTTTTTGTCATCCCCTGCCCCCAATAAGCTTGTATCACACCCGTGCCCCCATTGTAGGCCGTTTTTATTCCGTCATAGGTATTGATGCTGTTGAAGATGAAGCCAACGAGCTTTTCACCATCAAACACCCCCACAGAATGATCATAGGATATATTTACTTTCCCTTCCATGCGTTCCCTGAAAGCGGCTTTGCTCAAGTCCATTTTCACGCTATACCGGGAAAAGGCATCAATGAAAGTCCGGTACATTTGGGAGAAATCATCCGGAACCAGTAACCTCACGTTGAGTTCATTCCCCATACTTAGTACAATTTGGCGCCATTCGGCACATCCTTGTCTACAGTGGTCAGTACCACTTCCCCTTTATCGTCGGGGAAACCCGTAACCAAAACTTCAGACATATATTTACCAATTTGCTTGGGGGGAAAGTTCACCACACACACCACTTTCTTCCCAACCAGTTCTGCCAAAGAATAGTTGGTGGTTATCTGTGCGCTGGATTTTTTGATTCCCATTTGTCCCAAATCCACCTCCAGCTTGTAAGCAGGTTTTCGGGCTTCAGGGTAAGGTTCTGCTTTTATAATGGTGCCCGACCGCAAATCCACTTTTGCGAAATCAGGCCAGGTGATAGGTTCCACTCTTTGATTCTATTTCGGATGTTAATTTACGTTTGAAGTGTTGCTATTCAACGCTACCTATTATGCGACCCATCGCAAAACGGCGGATTGCCCGTCTGTTTGCAAACACAAAAGTATTTGGTTTCACTGGTCTCTGCTTTGAAAACTTTGGGCTTCATGTGGGTAGGTTTATGCGATCCATTGCAAAATGGCTGGCCATCGGACAAGCCGCAGCTGCACCATGCATAGTTTTTCCCTTCTTCCAGTTCTACTGCTATTGGTCCATCTCCCGCCCTTTTAGGTAATTCCATAATATTGGTTTTAGGTGTTACAATTCGATCCCAAAATACACAATATTCAGGGCAAGTAAAATTTACCCGGCCAAAGTGGGGACAACAGCAGCAGTCTCCAACTTCTCAACAAGTCTCTGTGCCGCCCTAACATCGTAGCTGTTTTTTTTGCTCGCATTTTCCAACAGGGCCTTAGTGGCTGGAAGCGCCTTCCTGGCATCTTCACCCATCAATTCCAGCACATTCAGTGCCATGGTGCGTGCCATTTCATATTCATTTTCCAATGCCTGTATCAGTGCATCCACAGCCATTTCTTTTTCACCCAAATTATACAATGCCTCTGCGGCCACTATCCTTACTGCTACTTCAGCGTCCTGGGTCAGGTCAGTCATTTGTGCTTTGTATTCCATTGCTTCGGTGTAGTTGATCACACAACCCACCACTGCCCAGTACCTCACCGCCGGATTGGTATCGTTTAGCCCGTCGGCAATTTCTTTCAACAGCCCAGGTTCCTTTCTGGTAGCCAGGTCGGCTGTTTCTATGATCCTGTCAAATGGAATTTCCCCTTGCCTCATGTATTCATACATGATCTTATTTTTGGTAAGCCGTTCTATCATGGGTTCGGGAATGAAACCAACATCCATGACCTCTTTTTGCCAGGCTATATTGTCACCCCTCATTCGTTGGATCACATCAGTATATTCCGGGTCGTTTGCCAGGTTGTTTACGTTATGTGGATCTTTGGTAATGTCATAGAGCTCCTCGGCAGGCTTTTGCTTCCAAAACGCCGACTGTGTTTCGTTCAACTCTCCGTTGATGAATGCCTGCTCCCATGATTTCATAGAGGGTGCCCGCCACAAGTATTCAATGTACTGGCCATATATGCGGTGGGGCATGTAGTTTCTTATGTAACGGTATTTTTTGTCCCTTACAGACCTTACCAAATCAAAACGCTCGTCCATCCGTCCCCTGAAGCCATAAGTTTTGTCCAATACAGGTGCATTTGCACCCAAAAATGGCTTGCCCTGCATGTGACCAGGAATGTCAATGCCCAGGACGTTCAGGAGCGTGGGGCCCATATCTACCAGATTGACAAACCGGTCGGTAGAGGTGCCCGGCTTTTCATTGGCCAGGTGCTGATACTTTTCAGGCAAATAAACAATCAATGGCACTTTCAAGCCTGATTCGTACATAAACCTTTTGCTCCTGCCCAATACCCCTCCATGATCGGAGTAGTACAATATGATGGTATTTTCCGCTTCCCCCGCTTCCTCTAGTTCTTCCAACACTTCACCCACCCTGGTGTCCAGGTCTTCAACCTTGTCATAATACTGCGCCCAATCGTGCTTCATTTCAGGAGTTTTTGGGTGATAGGGTGGAATGGGCACCTGCTCCGGATCATGCCTCAACTCTTCGTTCGGTATGGATTTGTGGACACTGCTCTCATGACTTATCCCAAAATTGTAGATATGGAAAAAAGGTTGCCCTTCTTTTCTGTTTTTGTAATGGGCTTTATTCCCGGATTCATCCCAGGCAGTTTCCTGGTCTATGGTATTGTAGTCTTTTTTGGAGTTGTTGGTGCAATAATATCCTACAGCTTTGACCAAGGCAGGGTAAAACTGGAAATTTTCAGGAATGGGGTAGTTACTCCTCATCTGGTGGGTGCCCAATGAATTGGCATACACACCAGTAATGATTGATGATCTGGTTGGGGCGCAAACTGGTGCCGGGGAAAAAGCATTGTGGTACAAAATCCCACGGGCAGCCAACTGGTCTAAATTGGGTGTGGTAGCAAACTCGTCTCCATAAGCGCCTAAAAACGGACTGTTGTCTTCACTTACTATCCAAAGTACGTTGGGCCTCTCCTCTTTTACAGGCTGGCATGAGTTGATCACAAAAGCAAAGATCAAAAGTAGGGCCATCAAGTGGCTGGCAGGTCTTAGGTAGTACATAGTAGCGAATAGTTTAATCCGCAATATACAAATCCCTTTGTTTTTGTTGTGTTGCGATCAGTTGGATTTGAGCAAAAAAAATAGCGACAGGAAAAATCCCCATCGCTATCTATTTCCATCAGCTAATGGCTACACCAGCACATCCCCGGTCATTTCTTCGGGAATACCTACACCCATCAGGGTGAGAATGGTAGGAGCCAGGTCTCCCAGCTTGCCATTTTTTATTTCACCCTTAAAGTCTTTGTCCACTAAAATACATGGCACCAGGTTGGTCGTATGGGCTGTATTGGGCGAACCATCCTCATTGACCATGATATCGGAATTGCCGTGATCGGCTATGATGATAGAGGTGTAGCCATTCTCCAGGGCAACATCTACCACCGCCTTGGCACAGGCATCCACTGTTTCGCAGGCTTTCACAGCAGCTTCAAATACCCCTGTGTGGCCCACCATATCCGGGTTGGCAAAGTTGAGGCAAACAAAATCCACCTCTTGTTTCCTGAGCTCAGGAATGATGGCATCACGGATGTCACCAGCGCTCATTTCGGGTTTTAGGTCGTAGGTGGCTACCTTCGGTGAAGGACACAGAAGCCTTTTTTCTCCATTAAACTCATTTTCCCTTCCTCCCGAAAAGAAGAAAGTAACATGGGGGTACTTTTCAGTTTCAGCTATCCTTATTTGTTGTTTGTTGTTGGCTTCCAGCACCTCACCCAGTGTGTTTTTCAGGTTGTCTTTGCTGTACATCACCTTCACTCCTTCAAATTTTTCATCATAAAGGGCCATAGTTACATAGTGAAGGCCCATCTTCGACATTCCAAATTCCGGCATATCGTTTTGAGACAATACTTCTGTAATCTCCCTTCCCCTGTCGGTTCTGAAGTTGAAACAAACCACAACATCGCCTTCTTTTATTCTGGTGATAGGTTCACCATTGCCGTTCACCTGAATAATGGGCTTGATAAACTCATCGGTAGTGCCCTCATCATAGGAGGCCTGTATCGCTTCGGAAATATTTTGGGTGTGGCTTCCAATTCCATTCACCATGGCATCATAAGCCAGCTTTACCCTTTCCCATCTCTTGTCGCGATCCATGGCATAGTAGCGTCCTGTAATGGAAGCCAACGCACCAGTGGTTTTTGACATGTGTTGTTGCAAATCCTCCAAATAGCGTTTGCCGCTTTTCGGGTCGGTATCCCGGCCATCCGTAAAGGCATGGACAAACACATTGTCCACTCCATTTTCTTTCGCCCCGGTGCACATCGCTTTCACATGCTCTATGTGCGCATGGATGCCGCCATCAGATACCAGTCCTATAAAATGAACAGACTTATCATTGGCTTTGGCATAATCAAAGGCTTCTACAAGTGTCTCGTTTTTTGCCAAAGAACCATCCTTGGCAGCATTATTTATCCTCACCAGATCTTGATAAACTACCCGGCCAGCCCCTATGTTCATATGCCCTACTTCCGAATTGCCCATCTGGCCTTCTGGTAGCCCCACCGCCAAACCTGACGCCTCGAGCTTGCTGTTTGGGTAAGTCGTATAAAGTGAATCTACAAAAGGTGTGTTGGCTGCTTTGATGGCCGATACTTCATCGTTGGTTCCTATCCCCCATCCATCGAGGATCATCAGTATTACTTTTTTGTTCATGTTTTCAAATTTTTGGCAAACTACTGCGCTGATCAACTAAACAGCTCTACTGTGGGAAACCATCCAGGTTTACCCCTTTTCTCCCGGTGTTAAAAAAATCAAACGAGTTTTGCCTTGTGGCTAAAAATCAAGCCGCAAATATAGATATTAAGAAAACCGAACTCAACAGATTGGTTGAATATAAAGATTTGATAACAGTCTGTCGCAATAGGTAAACCGTAACAACTTAAACTTCCCAGTAGCCAAACAGCCAGTTACCGGTAGCGTTGGAATCATCACTTTTGAGAAATTCTTCCACCGATCGCATCAGCTCTGTTCTGGATATCCTGCCGTCCTGATTGAGGTCCAGGCTCTTAAAAGATTTGGGGGCAAACCGCACTTCTATCCTTAGGCCAATGAACAAATCAAGGTATTCATCCAGGGAAATATAACCATCCTGATCAGTATCAAAAAGGTCAAAAAGCGTTTGGACCATTCCGTTGACATACTGGTTGTACCACTCCTGATCTGAATTGATGACCAGTGAGTCTATAAACGTGAGCCACATATCCAGCGTGCAATCTGTGCCATGCACATAATGGGTCAGCTTTTCCCAGACAGATAATGAGGAGTTCATCACAATACTATATTCTTCGCTACCTGGCTCAAATCCCCTGATCACCGCCAGGTTTTCCCCTATGGCTTCAAAGTCGCCCTTTTGTACCAGCCCGTTGCAGTCAAAGTCGAGGATATGGAAGAAATGTGTTTGTTTTTGTTTTTGCAGTTCCGTTAACATTTTGAAACAATAATTGATTATAGTTGGTTGAGTTGATTGCCTGTTCGGCCTGCCGAATTTAAAAATAAAAGGCAGATTCACCAATTTTAGTCCTTTATTTTAATCTATGAAATATCGGAAACCACGCTCCTGATCGGCCCGTTCACCAGGCGCCCGTGAAATCAACCCAAGAAGGGTCACCCGATTTGGAAGAGGTTTTTCAACCCAACAAACACCATATTAACACCAATAGCGCCTATAAAAAAGCCGTTGAGCCTGAGCAGGACTTCCATGTTTTTGTCAAATGCCGCTTTGAATTTCCTTCCCTCCAGCGAATCCCTAAACCTTTTGAGAATGTACAAGGCCAGGAAATTCAACATGAAAATAAACACAAGGGAAACAGCACCAATAAGGTAGGATTGCTTGTGGGATAATATGATACTCAGGGAAATGGACCCGGCCCCTACCATAAAAGGAAGGGCGATCTCTGATGCCAGGTCATCGAGGTTTTCCTTGATCATGATCAGGGCTTTTTGGCCTTTCACAATGAAAAAATAGGCATATGAAAAAATAATGATCCCTCCAAAAATCCTGAACGACTCAAAATTAATCTGGAAAACTGACTCAAAAATCATGTCTCCGAAAAAGAAGAAGGACATACAAACGGTAAGGGAAATTAATGTGGCCTTAAAAATTACGATCATAAATTGTTTGTGGTTCAAATCCCTGCGTATGGGCTCCAAATAGAGAAACAGCGCAAAAGGATTGAGCATAACCAAAAACTCGATAATAGTAGAAATCATAGGCGAATGTTAGGTAATAAAAAAGGCAGACCCAAAACGGATGTGCCTAAACTTTAAATATAGAATCTTATGTGGGTCTTCCCAAACTTACTCTGTCAATCTTGGAACCACCCGAATAATCGATGGCAAACTTTCACCCTATTTTATTTTCAAATCCTCTTTCATTTTGGCAATGAAATTTTCAAGGGCTTCTTCCCAGGTTTCATCGGCATCCCATTTGGTACCGGTATATACATCCTTGGTGTAGAGGTGTTTCACATAATATTTATATACAGGGGCATTGACAGGTATGCTCCTCAGGGTAGTTTTCCCATCTTTATTTTTCACTGTGATATAGTCCGTTTCCATAGGATTCATCTCATAGTCGAGCATTTCCCGGATGTTGACGCCCGTAGTATTGAGTTTGAGTAGCACATACTGAAAGCCCTGGTTGTACAATTCCTTATCGGTAGATGCTTCTGTCAGTTCGTATTTGAGTGGATAGGACTTCATGATGTTTTCAAGCCTCGTATTGTCCCTTGTCACTGTCTTGTTGTACTCTATTATTTCCTTTTCTACATTTTTATTGATTGCTCCTCCGGGCCGCTTGTCCGGAATCTCCACAATAGTACTCAGCGGTACAGCCAGTTTGTCCACCTTCAGATCCCGGGCATAGGTGGGTATGCGCCTGCCTTTGATCACTTCGGCATCTGTAAAAAACTCCGGCAGGTCGGCAATCAAAAAGTTGGTTTTGGGTTGTTTCGAGCGATATACTTCCTTTCCCAGTACTTTAAGGATTTTGTCCATTTCTTTGCCCTGTGTTTTCCAGGCTTGTTGGCCATTGGATATGAAAGAGTTTTCCCCATTGAACGGGGTAATAACCAGCACATAGCGTTCCGTGATTTTACCATTGATTTTCAATGGCACACGGCTCAGCAGAATAATATTCTTCACCTGCCTTTTTCTCAGTTCTTCTGCGAAATACAGTGCGGGATCACTACCGCTTTTCAGGTCGTCCATAAAATAATAACCTATGGCGTCAATGCCCATTTTGCGAAACTGGGCATGTGCTGTTTCTGAAAAGCCCTTCCAATCGCCCCGTTCCGAGGTACTTCTGGATTGTGGGGGCACGGACACAAAAACCGCCGTTTTCGTGGAAAGTAAATTCTCAGGGAGCTGGTTGTTGTAATCCAGAAACCGGAACCCGGCTATGTTGATTTCGTCCTCCATTTGCTGCGCCAGGGTAGCGAGCGGCAGGCATGCCAAAAGTAAAGTTCTTGCAAGTATGTTCATCTTCATCAATTAGATTTCAGTTAGATTTGAATAACTTCAAAATTACAACGTTGAAAAATAGATAAATTGAAATTAGTCCCAAAATAAACTTGAAGAATCGAGCCTACATATTTCTTTCGCTTGTATTTTTTCTCTTTGCTTTCCCATCGAAATCACAAAGCCGGGAGCAACTGGTGAAAAACCTAAAGGAACTGTCGTCAGCAGAAATGGCCGGAAGAAAACCCGGTACCCCCGGACACAAACTGGCCCAACAATACATAATATCGCAATATGAAAAGGCCGGATTGGAACCATGGCAGCAGTCATATATCCAACCTTTCGAGATTTTGACCGGCAAAAGCAAGATGGATGGAGTGAACTTATTGGGAATGGTTCCCGGGAAGAGTGACAAAATGATTGTGATTTCAGCACATTACGACCATTTGGGGGTGAGATCCGGCCAGGTCTATTTCGGGGCTGACGACAATGCCTCGGGTGTAGCTGCCCTCATCTATATTGCCAATTATTTCAAACGAATCCAGCCAAATTACACATTGGTCTTTGCCGCATTCGACGGGGAGGAATATGGGCTACAGGGTGCCAGGTATTTTGTCTCTGACATTGACCATCAGAAAATCGCACTCAACATCAACATGGATATGATCAGCCGCAGCAGCAAAAAAGAAATCTATGCCTGCGGTACCAGCCACTATCCACACCTAAAGCCTTCCTTGCTGGCAGTGGCTGATGGGCATCCGGCGGTGAAATTGAAATTTGGACATGACAGAAAAAGTTCGAGGGAGCAAGACTGGACTTATAATTCCGACCAGGGTGAGTTTCACAAACACGGAATCCCCTTCATCTACTTTGGCGTAGAAGACCATGCCGACTACCACCGGAGCACCGATACTTTCGATAAAATCGACACGGAATTTTATGGCAATGTTGTAGAAATGATTTTGGATTTTGTAAAAGAAACCGACAAAAAAAACCATCAACCATGACACCTACCAGATGCGAATGGGCACAGGACACCTACCTCGCCTATGAAAAATACCACGATGAAGAATGGGGAGTGCCCGTACATGACGACCGGGTGCATTTCGAGTTTCTCATATTGGAAAGTGCCCAGGCCGGGCTGAGCTGGAGCACTGTGCTCAACAAAAGGGAAGGTTATAAAAAGGCCTTTGCCAATTTTGACGTACAAAAAGTAGCCGGTTTTGATGCTAAAAAAATCGAATCCCTGATCCAAAACCCGGAAATTATTCGCAACAAGCTCAAGATAAATGCGGCCGTAAATAATGCGCAACGTTTCATAAAAGTGCAGGAAGAGTTTGGCAGTTTCAACAGCTACATCTGGTCTTTTGTAAACAACCAGACGATAGTAGGCAACTGGCAGTCGATGAAAGAAGTACCCGCCACCACTCCTGAGTCTGATGCACTGAGCAAAGACCTGAAGAAGAGGGGTTTTAAATTTGTAGGCAGCACCATAGTATATGCGCACATGCAGGCTACCGGGCTGGTCAATGACCATACGGTGGATTGTTTTTGTTTTAAGGAGTGACTGGGTTTTACCAAACTTTCGAAGTTTAGTAAAGCCAGACTACCGGGATTTTCAAATTCTTTTTATATTCGCATATTAATTGAAACTTAAACATAGAAGGCATGTTTGACCTATTTAATCCGGCAGTAACCAGTGGAGTTGATCTTTTCGTAAATATTGTCATTACCCTTGTTGCATTTGTGAATGCGCTTTTGTTCATCAATGCAAGGAAAGAGAAGAAGAAAAACGTAGAAAGCAAAAACTAAAAACACTTTCTAAAGACATATAAAAGCCCCTTTTTGCTTACCAGAAAGGGGCTTTCTATTGCGTACCCTCTCGCAATACCCGCATTGACCTCCCAATAGGGATATGCCTAAGCCGTCTGCAAAATATCCTCCACTTCTTTCATGATGGAAGATTTCTGGATTTTCACTGCCACCCGTAATGCCTTCAGGCCACTAACCCCCTGCAATTCTTCCAGCTCCAGGTTTTCCACCTCACCCACCAGCAAATCTTTCGAACGCAGAAAATCTATATACGTCAAATATTCAGCGGCATCCTTGTCCTGGCTATAAATAATAGCCACTTTACCAGGCTGGGTGATACGTTCGTCAGAGTCTTTCACCAGTGCTTTGTCGATGCGTTTTTTAATTATTTCATACCTTATGTTGTAGGCCCCATCTACATCAAACTTTTTCTCGTCCATTCTAAACCTGATAGACAAAGGGGCATTATGCACCAGAATGAGGTGGGTCGTCTCCAATGGCAAAGGCAACTGGGGAATCATATAGGCCGTCTTTCGGGCAACCTCCGCTGTTACCATCAATTGCCACAACCTCAGGTTCCTTAGATAAACGGTATCAAACTGAAGCTTTTCCGACAGGGAAGCCCCAACGTATATGTTGTGCTCCACGCCATCGGTTTTGTATTTTTCAAAAAAGTGGGGGAACATTTCCTGCGCCTTCACTTCTTCTTCATCCAGTACAGTGCTTGTTACCTCATTGATTTTCGTCAGGCTGTCTTCGAAAGCCTTGCGGGCTTTATATACTACCCCCAGGTTTTCATCCAGGCTATCTTTGTACACCCTGGCCTCCTCTCGAAACTTCGGGTTGTTCGCTTCCAGATTGGCAATAACCGGCTCAACCTCCTTTTGCAAAAACTCCAGGATCGATACCTCGTCACCGGTAATCAATTTGCGTTTCAGCACCTTGTAGTACTTATCGAGCCGGAAGATGGTTTCCTCCAATATCGGCAATTGGTTCAGTTCAAAAGCCTTATTCAAAACTTTCCTGGCCAGCCTCAATTGCTCTTTCAGGTCGGAATTGATAGCCCTGTTTCTTTCAACAGACGAATTTCTGATATCGCTGGCTGCATACAACGGATACACATCATTGAACACAATTGGCTTGGGCACAGGGTTTTTGCCCTCTGTTTCCTGGGCCAGAATGTCGTGTGCCGCCTGCTCAAATTTCCATTCCACTGTAGGATGTATCGAAGTATATTTTTCTTTTATAATCGACTGAATTTTGTTCTCCAACTCTTCCGAGCTCCTTTTTACAGCCACAGCAAACAACGGCAACACCTCTTTCACCTTGGTCATGGCCAGGGCGTTCAAGTCGCCAGCATTGGGGGTGCCCAGCTCCAGCAAACCCACAAATTCATTGTTGTAAAACAAGGGGCCTAAAATTAAAGTCTGCAACCCATCCTGTATCAGTTTTTGCTCATACCCCCCCATTTTGGTACTGCGCGTCAGGTCATCTATCACCATCGGCTCAGGGTTGTTCATAAACCACTCGTGCAGTGAACTATTGGTCACCTGGCAGCCTAGTCCCTGCTCACTCCCCATCAATATGCTCCTGATGATGCGTTGGCCGAAATTCATAAAACAATTGTTGCTTTTTTGATAAGCAGCTATACCCAGTTTCAGGTCGGACAGTTGCAGCAGGGAACGAAACCTCGTTTCCAGCTGCTCAAACCCTTCCTTGTTCACAATACTGTCTCTTTTCAGCAGGTCATCCTTAATCCTTGAAAGCACCTCCTCACTGGTCTGGTCTCTCAGTTTAAATATGATAATGCCTTGAAATTCGAACAGGTGAGGTGGCAGTTTCTCTATCCAGGCATCCAAATTGTACAGGTTATCAATCAGATATTTGATATCATCTTCTGTCAATTGGGGCAAATCCCCTTTCAAAATGATTTCACAAAATTTGGGGTCTATCTCTACTTTATAATGTTTTTTCAGGCCTGTTTTAGAATCAGCCAGTGTATAGACAAAATACCTGTCGAGATTGATGGTAATACCATAGTACATCTCCATAATAGAGGCGTATGCATTCATCATTTTGTGCCCCATCATTTCCTTCATATCCATCTCCCCAACGAGTGCCTCATAGGATCCGGCTACCTGCATCAGTTTTTTGTAAGCCGGGGAAGAATACACATCGGTTTTGGTAAAAGGAACCAATACAGAAATCATTTCATCTTCCAGTGCCGGGGGAAATATGGCCGACAATATTAATTCTACCAGCTCAGGGTGTTGCTCTAGTAGCAAAAGGTCATCTATCGGTTTCAAAAACCCAGGAACCTGATTGACCCGGTTTACTACCTCTTTGGCACAAAGCGATTTGAATTCGTTGGGGTCGTTGGTGCGCACCTGCCAATATCCGATTAGGTTCGAAAAACTCAACCGGCTTTTGAACGGAAATTCCTGATTCGCAATACATTCTTCTATAAAACTCATAATCCATCAGGGTTTAATAATTGAGGGGTAAGTAGCTTACGCCAGTCAAAGATAGTTGTTGCAACTCTTTTTTATTTGTTGGCAAATAATCTTAAGGTTTTGTTACTCCGTTGTATTCTATGTATTTAATTTTATCACCATGAACGAATTGACAGTTGCCCAGGATTCTGATCAAAACTTTGTATTCCACGACAGGGATGTGAGTTGGCTTTCATTTAACCAACGCGTACTTATGGAAGCAAAGGACAAGTCTAACCCTTTGTATGAAAGATTGAAATTTCTGGCGATCTATTCTTCCAACCAGGACGAGTTTTTCAGGGTGCGTGTGGCCGATATCAGGCAGTTGATAGAAATCAACAAGAAGAAAATCAATGAAGCGATCGATGTGCAGCCGGAAAAATCACTAAAGGAAGTTTTGAGGATAGTACGCTTGCAGATGGATGAATATGGAGACGCGCTGCGAAATGGTGTGCTCAAAGACCTTGAAAAAGAGGGTGTCTTCCTGCGTGATTTCAGGGAGCTAAACGAAACACAAAAAGCAGCCTGTCTTTTTTATTTCAAAACAAAGGTGCTTGCCTATCTACAACCCTTCTTTTTTAGCAATACCAATAGGGAGCGCTTTCTCAACAACCGGGAACTATACTATGTGCTCAGCCTCAAAGACAAATTTTCCGGCAGGGTAGAATTCGCCTATCTGAACATCCCTTCTGATAAATTGCCAAGGTTTTATGGAGTGCCAGCCGAAGAAGGCCAACACATTTTCGTCTATCTGGATGATGTGGTACAAATGCACCTGGATTTTATATTTCCTGATTACGAAATCCAGGAATGTAGAGCTGTGAAGCTGAACAAGGATGCTGACCTGCATATTGAAGATGAGTACAGTGGCGATCTGGTAAGCAAGATTCAAAAGCAAATCAGCAAAAGAAACCTCGGTACACCATCCCGGTTTCTATACGATGCGGCTATTTCCCGTGAATTGTTGGACTTTATTACCGAAGCATTCAACTTATCGCCTGACGACATGGTGCCTGGCGGATCGCACCACAACCTCATGGATTTTTTCGAGTTGCCCAACCCCATTGGCAAGCGGCTGGTATTCCCAAAACTCAAACAACTCAGAAACCATAATATAGAAAAACACAGGTCTATTTTTTCTGCCATAGACGACTGTGACCAAATGCTCCATTTTCCATACCATTCTTACAACTACGTCCTCCAGTTTTTCAACCAGGCGGCCATCGATCCCCATGTATCTCAAATAAAGGTGGCCTTTTACCGGATGGCCAAAAACTCCATAATAGGTGAAGCACTGATCAGTGCAGCCCAAAATGGAAAGCATGTGACGGTGTTTATGGAACTCAAGGCCCGCTTCGATGAGGCCAACAACCTGATGTGGGCAGAGAAAATGCAGGAATCTGGTGTGAAAGTGATTTACAGTATACCAGGCCTAAAAGTACATGCCAAGGTGGCACTGGTCAGAAAAAAAATGGAAGACGGATCTACCAGAAACTATTCCTATCTTGGTACAGGCAACCTCAACGAAAAAACAGCCAAAACCTATTCGGACCAGGGATTGTTGACCTGCCATAAAAAAATCGGAGAGGAACTCAACGACCTCTTCAATTACCTTTATAGACGAAAACCGCCCAAACCGTTCAAGCACCTGTTCGTTTCCCAATTCAACATTATAGACAACCTCAAGCGGCTTATTGACAGGGAAATAAAACATGTAAATGAAGGCAAAACCGGCAGGATCGTTATCAAACTCAACAACCTACAGGAGAGGGTGATGATTGAAAAGCTATATGAAGCAAGCCAGGCCGGTGTTCAGGTTGAGATGATTGTCCGAAGTGTTTGCTGCCTTGTTCCTGGGGTCGAGGGAATTAGCGACAACATTACTGTCAGGAGGATAGTAGGCAGGTTTTTGGAGCACTCCCGAATGTTCGTTTTTCACAACAATGGCAATGAAGAAATATTTATGGGGTCGGCCGATTGGATGAAAAGAAACCTTCGAAGCAGGATTGAGGTCATCTTTCCAGTATATAACAGCACCCTCAAAAACCAAATCAAAGAAATTCTAAACCTTCAGTTGGCTGATAATACCAAGGCGGTGATGATCGGACAACACAATGACAATATCAGCATAGAAAGAAAACCAAACGAACCTGAAGTACACTCCCAAATGGCTTCTTTTGAGTTGGTGAAAAAATGGGAAGAATTGGCAACAAATATGTAAATGAATGTCAAGACATGCCCTGAAAAACTGGTGAATGAGAACTACAATTTCAGTGCCTTTTAAAGCTCTGCAAGAAGGTGCTTCCTAAACTATTTCCTGTCTTTGAGCACCCTGGAGTGCCACAAAACTCGCTTCTATTGTGTTACCTTAGTTTTAAATAAATATTAACACAATGTTACCATTTGCTTAACCACTATGATTTCAAGTGAATAATATGTATGCTTGCATACTATTTGACTCCATGCACACTTTTCAAGCCCAAGTCAATAACACGCCAATAAAACTACATTGGCTTCCAGCTATATGAGCTCTTTATGAGTTAAAGATTTTCAGGATCCATCTGTATTTTTTGGATCCAATATCAACGTTATTAAACTAAGTACATCGTGAATAAAGTTTTCTAATCGACCACCTACCTTTGGTGATACGTCAATGTTTCTTTTAACCCATTTGCCCAAAAAGTGATCAAAAAGATTCCGATAGTTGTACTGATGCTTGCCATCTGTTCCCAGGGTTTTGCCCAATGCTTAACCAGTGGGCCCAACAGTCCATCCAGTGTATCCAATGGAACAGGTATAGGAAGCATAGCCTGGATCGACCTTACAAATGCCCAAACTTCTAATAACCTCTACGCTACCGCAACGGCCCTGGTCATAGGCGACAAAACCAACTATCTCAGGTTTACAAATTTTGGCTTTTCAATTCCCACTACAGCTACTATATGTGGTATAAGTATAGAAATTGAAAAAAAAGCAACAGGATTAGCGCTCGTAAATGTTACTGATGAATCCGTGAGAATCATAAAAGGGGGCACGATTGTCGGGTCAGATTATGCCGATACTGGCACGGACTGGGCAAGTTCCGACTTCACCAGCAGCTATGGTGGGTCGTCAGATCTTTGGGGCACCACCTGGACTCCTTCAGATATCAATGCTTCAGATTTTGGTGTAGCCCTCAGTGCTGAATTAGCATCTCTATCTGTTCTTCCAACAGCGCAGGCGGATCATGCGCAGATGACCGTCTATTACGATAATTCACTTCCCATAAAGCTTTTAAACTTTGAAGCAGAACGCACATCTGACGATCTCGTAAAGCTGATCTGGGAAACAGAGTCGGAGACAGACAATGATTTTTTCACCATCGAACGCAGCACTGATGGTGAAAAATGGGAGGAACGTGGACGGCTCGCAGGTGCAGGCACCAGCAATGAGCGCCTGAGCTACTCACTGACAGACAAAAACCGACTGAACACTACCTCCTACTACCGGCTCAAGCAGACCGATTTCAATGGTGATTTTGAATACTCTAAAATGGTCTCGGTTCATCCACTGGGCCTCAATTCGTCCACAGTTAGCATTTTTCCTGTACCATCATCAGGCATATTCACCATCAAAGCATCAGAGGAAATATTACAATTGGACGTTTACAACCTATGGGGAGAAAACATGTTCAGTAAGGAGGATGTAGGTGCCGATCACTTAAACATTGACCTGAGCCATAAGCGCAAAGATGTATATTTTGTAAAAGTGCGCACATCACACAACGTCATCACTAAAAGGATTGTAATAAAGTAGTTGGAAATCAGGATGTCAGCCTGCTGTAAGCCTTCTTATATTTCATGGGACTGGTGCCCGTCATGTCTTTAAACTTTCGGTTGAAATGTGAAAGTGTCTGGTACCCGCACTCAAAGGCTATCTGGGTGATCGCCATATCACCCCCCAGGAGCAGTTTGCATGCCTGGCCTATCCTCAATTCGGTTACAAAATCCGAAAAGGTTTTATTCGTCCGGGCTTTGAAGTATCTGCTAAATGAAGTTGGCGACAGGTTGGCCAATGACGCGGCATCTTCCAGCAAAATATTGCCTTTGTAGTTGTTGAGCACAAAGTTGTGGACAGCACGCATGCGTTCGGAATCTGATGATGTTACGGTGTTCAGGTAGCCGGTTTTGTTGATGTACTTCACCTCCTCGGATTTCGAAATCATATTTAAGATCTGAAGCAGAGAAAGCACTCCATCAAACCCATCTTGTTCCAGCATGTCCAGCATTTTCCCCTGTATCACGTCCCGCGTACTACCTACTACCTCCAGGCCTCTATTGGCCCTGCCGAACAATTCCCTCAAGTTGGCCATTTCTTCTTTTTTCAAAAAAGCCTGTCCCATAAAACGCTCGGAAAAATAAATCACCACACAGCGTGTCAAAAGCTCATGGTTTTCGAAGTAGGTGTCATCACTCCGCCAGACGTGGGGAAGGTTGGGGCCGGTAAAGACCATATCCCCTGCCTCAAAATGCTTGATGTTGTCGCCCACAAACCTGGTACCTGTACCTTTTAAAACCACTACCAATTGATACTCCTCATGAAAGTGCCAATTCGGATCAAAGTAAGCTTCATTCAGGTCTTGCATCAGGTACGTCCTGGCTTCAGGGATGGCCGATTTTTGTATTGGAGGTCTCATTTTAATACAAAAATGACCAATTAATTTTATTTATTATTAAAAAAAGATATAAAACAGTCAGTTTTAGCCATAATACAGAAAGACATATAACTAATAGTTGAGCTAATTTGTATAGACTTTACTTGCACAACTATGCCCGGACATCACTTAAGCTTAAAAATATCTATGATCAACCAGTCGAAAACCCGGTGGTTCAATACCATTTTGTCCCTTCTTCTCTTCGCATTGTTATCCTGCTCGGGGGGCAAACATAGTGCTATCAACAAGAGCAAAAACATCCAGATATTGTTTTTAGGCCACAACAGCGAGCACCATCATTCTGAAAAATATATGCCTATGCTGGCGTCAGCCCTGGTAACCAGCGGTATCCAGTTTACCTATACCACCGATACCAACGACCTGAACGACGAAACCCTATCCAAATACGATGGGCTGGCTATCTACGCCAATATTGATGAAATAACCAGTGGGCAGGAAAGGGCGTTGCTCGATTTTGTGGCATCAGGCAAAGGCCTTATACCAATCCATTGCGCTTCCTTTTGCTTCCGCAATTCAGCATCCTATGTTGATTTGGTGGGTGGCCAGTTCAAGTCTCATAAAACGGGCACTTTCACAGCAAAACTCACATCATCCGGCCAAAGTGTGATCTCAGGAATACAGGAATTTGAAACATGGGACGAAACTTATGTGCATCAAAAACTGAATCCCTCCATCGGTATATTGATGGAAAGAGTGGACGGCAACCACAAAGAACCCTGGACATGGGTGAACACCTATGAAAAAGGAAGGATGTTTTACACCGCTTATGGCCATGACGAGAAAACATGGTCCAACCCCGGCTTCCACGATCTGATGAAAAAAGGGATTTTCTGGGCTGTAGGCGAGGAAACCGCAACAAAAACAAGTGAACTTGAATTTCCCAAACCGGCCTATACTGCTGCTAAAATCCCAAACTATGAAAAAAGGGACCCGCCACTGAAGCTACAACAGCCACTCTCCCCCGAACAATCCATGCAGCTTGCGCAGGTTCCTGTTGGTTTTGAGTTGAAGCTGTTTGCCGCCGAGCCTGATATTGTTAACCCTATAGCCATGTCGTGGGACGAGCGCGGTAGGTTGTGGGTGATAGAAACTGTGGACTATCCCAATACGGTGCGGGGCAGTGAAGGCACAGGTGATGACCGGATCAAAATATGTGAAGATACCGATCTGGACGGCAAGGCCGATAAATTCACCATTTTCGCTGAAAACCTCAACATCCCAACCGGGATAGTTTTTGCCAACGGGGGTATTATAGTATCCCAGGCACCACATTTTCTTTTCCTGAAAGACACAGATGGGGACGACAAGGCAGACGTTCGTAAGACAATCATGAGTGGCTGGGGCACCTACGACACCCATGCCGGCCCTTCCAATCTTAAATATGGCTTTGACAACAAAATTTGGGGAACAGTGGGCTACTCAGGTTTCAAAGGGGAAATCAACGGATCACCGGCCCAATTCCGGCAAGGCATATTCAGGTTCAACCCCGATGGTTCCAATCTTGAACAAATGGGCAAAACCAGCAACAACACCTGGGGGCTTGGGTTCTCGGAAAATTTCGAGGTGTTTGCCTCTACTGCAAACAACACCCATAGTGTGTATATGGGCATCCCGAATCATTATTTAAAAAACATAGAGGGGTTGCCAGACAATGGCAGCAAGAAAATAGATGGCCACTATGCATTTCATCCTATTACCGATCAGGTAAGGCAGGTGGATGTATTTGGCGGGTTTACAGCGGCAGCCGGCCACAACTTATATACAGCCCGGGACTTTCCTTCCGATTATTGGAATAAGATCGCGTTGGTATGTGAACCCACAGGCAGGCTGATCCACAATGCCATTTTGGAAGAAAATGGTGCTGGTTTCAAAGAAAAAGATGGCTGGAATTTGACAGCCAGCAACGACAATTGGTCTGGCCCTGTACATGCCGAGGTGGGTCCTGATGGTGCGGTCTGGTTCGCAGACTGGTACAACTTCATTATCCAGCACAACCCTACACCACCGGGATTTGAAAATGGTGCTGGTAATGCCCACATCAATCCATTGCGCGACAAAAAACATGGCCGCATCTATCGGCTGGTATATAAAGGTGCCACCCAAAAACAACCAATGTCGCTTTCTATAGACGATCCTGAAGGGCTTATAGAAGCACTTAAAAATGATAACCTTTTTTGGAGATTGACCGCCCAAAGGCTGCTTGTGGAAAGGGACAATCCCGACATAGCCGATCGCCTGCTGGTATTGGTGAAAAGCCAATGGACTGATGAGTTGGGAATCAACCCTGCGGCCATTCATGCCCTTTGGTCCCTTCATGGCTTGGGATTGATCCACTCACAAATGGACCGCAAAACCTCCAAGGTAGTCATCAATGCCCTGAACCACCCATCGGCAGGGGTTAGAAAAGCCGCCCTACAAGTGCTGCCCAAGACAGCATGGACAGCCAGGGCCATACTGGCTTCAAATATTTTGAACGACCGCAACCCACACACGCAGCTTGCAGCGCTTTTGGCCGCTTCGCAAATGCCGGCTTCACAGGCCATCGGTAAAAAACTCCATGAGTTGTCAACCTCTGCAGAAATAGTGCAGGACGAATGGCTTTCACAGGCACTTTATGTTGCGTCTGTCAAACATCGGGCAGGCTTCATGAAATCTATAGAAGACATTTCTCCCAATTTGATCGCTGAGGTTTTGGGTGAAAATGCTGGCACCCCAAAAGACAGATGGGCTCTTAACCTCAATACATCCACATGGGACGAAGTGCAAGTTCCCGGACATTGGGAAAACACGGAAATAGGTGCTGTAGATGGGGTTATTTGGTTTAGAAATGAGTTTGAACTGCAAGCCAGGGGCGGTTCAGGGGCGGCTACCCTCCACCTTGGCCCCATTGATGACTCGGATGAAACCTGGGTGAATGGGGTGAAAGTAGGAGGTGAAACTGCTAAGTGGGATATGTTTAGAAAATACAGGGTGCCTGCCAATATACTGAAAGCCGGGAAAAATATAATAGCCGTGAAAATTACCGACACAGGTAGCAATGGAGGGTTTTGGGGCAATCCGGAAGACATAAAATTGACAACCGCCACCGAAACGGTTCCATTGTCTGGAAAATGGAAATATCAAATTGAGGAAATAAAAGGGCAATCGTCCAAGCCTCTGTTCAACAAACAGAACTCCATAGCGAAGGTGTTTGTAAAAAACTACTATGATGAAAAGGGCGGCATAGTGGCACCTGATGATATGACAATGGCAGCATCAAAGGTCATTAGGATACAACCTATAGCCAACGAAATGAAGTACGACCTCAAGTCCTTTGAGGTAGAGGCTGGAGAAAGTATCGAGATCAGGTTTAAGAACATTGACTTCATGCAACATAACCTTCTGATCATACAGCCAGGAAGCCTGGAAATAGTTGGGGCGGCTGCAGACAAAATGGCCGCCAGTGCCGATGGGGCCGCCAAAAACTACGTGCCCGATGTACCTCAGGTGCTGTATTCGACTAAATTGGTGAACCCGGACACTGAGGTAGTGCTCAAATTTATAGCCCCTACAAAACCCGGTGACTACCCATTTGTCTGCACATTCCCAGGGCATTGGAGGATCATGAATGGGGTAATGAGGGTAGTGCCAAAGAACGCGGTTTGACTTAAAGGCTGATGGGAGCAACTCATCCAACGGAGTATATTCCTGACTTCTGATGAATTAGTCCTACATGGTCATATTCTAAAACCCACTCCTGCTTTATGTCCCTCACTTTGGAAACTCCCTCAAAAAGTAATAACAATAGTTGCAACAATCTCTGAGTAGATATAAAGGTCAACAATGGTCCCATAAATGGGTATTGTATTAGGAAACTTCCATTCTATGAATATTCTACACGGTTTTTCTCTCTCCAAAACGCTAACTTTCACAGAGATCAGTTTCATCATGGGTACATTATAGCGGTTTGAATGCAACCTTTTTAAAGGTTGGGTATTAATAAGAATAAAACTTTGAGTGAAGAAGAGTTTATCAAAGAAATCAAGAAGAATCCCAATGAATTTGGAAAGGTATATGATGAACACTACCGTAGAATCTTCAATTATTGCCTGAAGAGGACAAAAGACTTCAATACTTCCAGGGACATTTGCGCAGAAACTTTTTTAAAAGCATTTCTCGGTATAGGTAAATTCAAATGGAAAGGAATCTCCATACAAAGTTGGCTTTATAAAATAGCAACCAACGAAATAAGGTTGTACTATAGAGCACAGAACTATAGGCCAGTGTCACTTGATGCCCTAGGTTGGGAAGGTTTTTCAAATAAATCATCAACCGATCCAGTGCTTCAGGAAGAACAATCTTCTGCAGAAAAGGAATTTGAAAGGCACAAGCAATTCTTAAAGGTTCGAAATGCAATAACCGGACTCCCCATCATTTACCAGGAAGTATTGACATTAAAATATTTTGAGAACCTTAAAATCATAGAAATTAGCGGTATCCTGAATAAGCCTGAGGGCACAGTAAAATCCCTCTTGTCCCGGGGTATCAAGCAATTGAAACAACGACTGTAGTGCAACCTTTTTGAGTTTTGGGTATTATAAAAACATGGATAAACAAAAAGACAAAACCGACCAGCTATTTGAAAAACTAAAACAGCCCAATATTGCTGTAACTGCACATCAAAGGCAATTCAGGCTGGTACTGCTGAACACTAAAAAGTCAGCCATCTCCGGAGCAGTGTTGCTGATACTGCCGTTACTTTTTCTGAGTGGTGTGGTATTAAAACACTACTTGCAGATCGATTTTGGCATGTTTACCTCAGTGTATGAGTGGATTGGAAATCTTGACCAAAAGTACGGTGACAAATCCCTTTTGAATTGGATAATCCGCATACTGCTAATCTTCGGCCCACTCGCTGCAATAGGCGTTAACCTTCTTGCGATTATGCACGTCCGTTTTGAAAAAGACAGCAACGAATTAATCTTGTCTTTCAAACTCAAATGGTTAAATTGGTTAATCATAACTACATGCACCATGGTGTTTGGCATATTCTTTTTATACCTCATTACTGAAAATGCCCATTAACATGAGCTTATCAAAATGGCTTCCTATATGGGTACTGACCCTTATTCTTCATGGGTGTGGGCCGAATGGCACGATAGCCCCCCTGACATTTGATGAAGCAAATACATTGAAAGTTTTTACGGAACTAGGTGGGCAACATACACTGGTGATAACCAGCCCTGAAGAACAAGGAGAACAGTTGAGACTGTGCCTCACACTATGCAATAAAGCCAACGGAAGACCTCTGATCAATCAAAAAGTACATTTTTATCACACATCGAGCACCGGAAAGTACGAGCCCTCCGACTCAATGGATGAATCAAGTGCAAGGTTAAGTGGATCAGCCGTAACTGATAACCAGGGCAGGATATATGTGCAGACCATTTTACCTGGCAGCTATGGGAATTCGAAAAACAACAGACATATACACACCACTGTATATGGCGCGAAACCTGAGGCATACGATATCCATTTCAGACAATACACCGGTTTTATGGGGAAAAATTTTATAGAAGGCAGTGACCAACATTTTTTAGCGGATTTAAAAACAACCGATCCCGGGCTTCTGGTTACCTTCCTGAAAATTGAATGTAAATTCAGGTCAAACTAAATTGAAAATCTTATATTTATACTAAAATCACAAGCATTGTGAAATACATCCTTCCTACTTATTGCCTTCTTTTCCTCTCCTTCACCTTGCAAGCTCAAGCCAATTACGAGGAAGAGAAAGTCCCAAAATACACTTTACCCGAACTGCTGGTTGCCGAAAACGGCATCAAAATAAACACACCTGCAAAGTGGACCAACATCCGCAGGCAGGAAGTACTTAGTTTGTTTGAGGAACATGTTTATGGAAAGGTTCCAGAGTTTACCTATCAAACCAGCTATTCAGTAAAAGAATTACCGTCCACCGGCCTGCCAAAAAATGCGGTGGCAAGGGAAGTCGAGGTGCGTATTTTCAATAGCAAGGACACCATTCGAATAAATATTCTGGTCTTCTTGCCAGCAGAAAGCCAACACCCCGCACCACTATTTATCGGATACAATTTCCATGGCAATCAAACCGTACATGCCAACCCACACATTTCTGTAACCAGCAACTACGTAATCAATAGTTCAAAACTAGGTATATCAGGCAATAGGGTGGATGAATCCAGCAGGGGAATACGAACCGGGCGGTGGCCGGTAGATCAGATCCTGAAACGGGGTTACGGTTTGGCAACTATCCATTGCGGGGACATAGACCCTGATTTTGACGATGGGTTTGAAAACGGTATTCACTCATTGTTGGATAACAACCAGGCGGGCCAATGGCCAACCATATCCGCATGGGCATGGGGATTGTCGCAGGCCATGGACTATTTGCAACTGGATCCAAAAATTGACGCCAATGCTGTGGCTGTCATTGGCCATTCCCGGTTGGGAAAAGCTGCCCTTTGGGCCGGTGCAATAGACAAACGGTTTGCCCTTGTCATCTCAAACAACTCGGGCTGTGGCGGGGCAGCCCTCTCGAAGAGGAAATATGGCGAAACGGTAAAAAGGATCAATACCAGTTTTCCGCATTGGTTTAGCACCAACTTCAAGGCCTATGATGACAATGAAAATACCCTGCCCCTCGACCAGCACATGCTGATTGCCCTGATGGCGCCCCGTCCGGTATATGTCGCCAGTGCAGAAGATGACCGGTGGGCCGATCCAAAAGGTGAGTACCTGTCGATCTACCATGCTGGCGCTGTATTTGACCTCTTCGGCAAAGGAAGGTTTACAAACCCACAATCCCCACAGGTAAATTCACCCCGGATTGATGGTAATCTTGGTTATCATATTCGTACAGACGGCCATGACCTTACCCTTTACGACTGGGAAAAATACTTGGACTTTGCTGATATCCATCTTAAGAAATAGCCCTTCCAAATCCTGTGATAAAACTCTGGAAATACGATCAGGAAATCCAGAAATATCCTGTACATCCTTTTTTCGGGCTCTATATGGATTAGTGTGGTTTATGGTTTTTTACTGGAGTTTCTTTGTTTGTAACAATTTAAAGGGGTTTCGGATTGAGCGAAAGTTGGTTTATTGACTATTGCGACAAGGAGGGAGGGTGGAAAATTGGTGAGCGGATGAGGGCAAAGGCATTGAGCGTTAAATTTTCCTTGATTTTTGCCTACTTTTCATCTAGGAAAAGTAGGTGCCCCTCCGGCATGAGGAGAAATGTAAAGGATAAATTAGTATTTTCTTTTTGTAGTTGACCTTATAATCAAATCGCATGAAAATAAAGCTATCCATTACAAATCACGTAGATCCTTTTTTCGTATGGGCTATCTTAGCATTCTATTTTAAAACCTTTTGACCCAAACCAGTTTTCATTTCCCCGAAAAATACCATAAAAACCCTAGCACGCATTTTCCCAAACTTCCGTCATGAAGTTTTTTGGCCAGCTTTTACTTTGCTGATAGGGGCACTCGCCTACAGCAGTATCGACGAAAAATCTTTTTTTGATACCACCGTACAAATCAATAATTTCATTATTGACAAATTTGGATGGCTCTTTAGTGGGGGCACGCTTTTGATGTTCCTCACCTGTACAGCCTTATATTTTCATCCCATTTCTTCCAAAAAGATTGGAGGGGAAAAGGCCATACCGCTATTGTCCAAATGGCAGTGGTTTTCCATCGTCCTTTGTACCACCATCGCTACCGGTATCATTTTTTGGGGTACTGCCGAGCCCATATTCCACATCACCTCGCCACCCCGTTTTTCAGGATTGGCAACAAACTCAGCGGCCACAGGATCATTTGCCATGTCTGTGATGTACCTGCATTGGAGCTTCACCCCCTACGCTATTTATACGGTTCCGGCTGTGGCTTTTGCCATTGCTTTTTACAATAAACAACTGCCATTCAGCCTGCAATCGACTTTGTTTCCATTAGTGGGGAGTATCAAACACAAGACTCTGGGGGCAGGCATTGACACCATCTGTCTGTACTCCCTGGTAGCAGGGATGGCAGCCTCCCTGGGGGCTGGAATACTCACTTTGTCCGGTGGGTTCCGTTATCTGTTCGATTGGAACGCCGACGGCTTATTGGTCCTGCTTACTCTGGCAATAGTAGCATGCTTCATACTATCGGCCATCTCAGGGCTGATGAAAGGCATTAGAATCCTCTCAGACATCAACACCAAAATATTCGTTGTACTGGCTTTGTATATCCTGCTCACCAGCGATATCCCAGCCATTCTCGGGCTATCTATGGAAGGCCTTTGGCTTTATATCAAAGGTTTTTTTGAGTACAGCACATTGTCCATACTTTACCCCGATGACCCCTGGCCAAAAAGCTGGACGACTTTCAACTGGGCCAACTGGCTGGCCTGGGCTCCTATCACGGCGATGTTTCTCGGGCGGCTCTCCTATGGCTATACCATCCGTCAGTTTCTGGTGTTCAATTGGGTCATACCATCTCTCTTTGGTATGATATGGATGTCGGTATTCAGCGGCACAGCCATCGACTTGTTTCTAAACCAGGGCATCAATCTGGGCGAAGTGCTTTCCCAAAAAGGACCGGAGGCCATCATATTCCAGGTTTTTGAATCCGTTCCAATGTCAAGGATAATTGCGGGGGTGTTTTTGTTCACGGCTTTTCTCTCCTATGTAACAGCCGCAGATTCCAATACTGAAGCCATGAGTGGCATCAGCTCAACCGGGATTTCCCCATCCTCTCCCAGTCCATCCATTGGCATCAAAATAATTTGGGGGCTAACTATTGGGGCTGTGGCATTCGTAATGGTGAAGCTGGCGGGTATTGGTGGTATCAAAATGCTGTCCAACCTGGGTGGGTTGCCAGCGCTTTTTCTTATAGTTGCTATTAATATTGGGTTGATAAAGTTGCTCTTCTTTTCAAAAGGAAATAACATTGACACGTAAAATCCGTGTCAATCTCATCAAAGATTCAAAACAGGAACGCACGCTCCGTTCTAAAATGACAGTTGCTAAAATATTAAAAATGACAATTTTTTTTGTACTCGGTGTAGTGCTTATACTGGCACTCATAATATTCCTTTTCATTCAACTGAGCCCCGAGTTTGGGGGTAAGGCCTCCCATGACCAAAAAGACGCTTATGCGCTTACCACTCACTTTAAGCAGGGCAAATTTGAGAATGAGCTGCCCACTCCCATGAACCTGAGCTTTTCACAATATGTTTCTCTACTAAAAAAATACATTGTGGGTGTACCCAACAATGCCCCTGAAAACAAACTGCCAGTACAAAAGCTGGATTCCACGGCGGTTGTTGACCATCCTGATTCGCTCACTACTATCACCTGGTTTGGACATTCAGCTTTTTTGCTACAGATGCAAGGACAAACCATTTTACTGGATCCTATGTTTGGGGATGTGCCTGCCCCTCACCCCTGGTTGGGCAACAAGCGCTTTTCTAATGGCTTGCCCATAGAAATCGATAGGTTGCCAAAGATCGATGCTGTTATCTTTTCGCATGATCACTACGACCATCTGGACTATGGCTCTGTGGTCAAACTGAAAGACAAAGTGCAAAAATTCTATGTTCCACTGGGCTTAGCTGCACACCTTACCGAATGGGGCGTACCTACAGAAAGCATTCATGAACTCAACTGGTGGGATGAAATAGAGCACGAAGGCATCACCCTGGCATGCACACCAGCCAGGCACTTTTCTGGAAGGGGCCTGACCGACAGGTTTTCCACTTTCTGGTGCTCATGGGCCATAATAGGAAGTTCGAAGAAAATATACTTCAGTGGTGACAGTGGATATGGGCCACATTTTAAGGCCATTGGTGAGAAATACGGGCCATTTGATTTTGCTATGATGGAATGCGGCCAGTACAATGAGCTATGGCACAATATACACATGATGCCAGAGGAAACCGCCCAGGCGTCTGTAGATGTGCAGGCCAAATTGATGATGCCCATCCACTGGGGTTCTTTTGTGCTTGCCTTGCATACCTGGTCTGATCCTGTGGAGCGGTTGTCGAAAAAAGCGACCGAACTCAATCAACCCTTTGTCATACCACAAATAGGCCTACCATTGGTACTGGAGCACGAAGAACTGCCAGATTCACGGTGGTGGCGTCAAATAAAGTAAAAATCTTCTGTTGGTTCAGGTTTCCAAAAATATATTAGGATTAAATCTTTGCTCCATGAAGGGAACAAAAAATAAACAACAGGATACACGCAAATAAATAACTTCCTTCTGTAACCTACATTCTATATCAATGGGGATGTTTAAACGACCACAGTAAGACCTGACGCTTTCTGGTATGGACGAAAATTATCCGTAAGCCATAAACATGTAGGCCTGCGCGACATTTCCCCAGCTTTTCTCTATTCGGTTTTTTATAGGCTATATATTAAAAATAATAACAAACCGAGATAAGAACCATAGGTCGATGAATTCTTCGGGCTCATCGAAATGGCTTTTAAAGTGTTGGTTTACAAATAGTTGTTCCCTATTTTTACTTCTAATCGTACCATTCAGCTGTGGGAAATATATATATCGAAGTGTTACAGGTCTGAGATTTTGTTCTGTACAAATAGCAGGGCAATTATTTATCATTCAAACTACCTGTAGCCATACTTAAACCTTGCCATACACAACAAAACATTGGATTGACTTTTCCATACAACTCAATAAAACCACAGCAATATGCGCCTATTTCTCATCATTACAGTAATAATTATGTTTCCCGGCATCCTTATGGCTACTGTGATTCCCGCATGCCCACCGGGTGGCGGCAATGTGGAAAGCAATGTAGAAGATGGTGTTGAAATAGACAATGGTGATTGCGGGATACTGGATGCCAGCATTGGTACCATCAGCGGAAACGTTGAAGTAAAAGATGGAACCCTGACCATCAATGGGGATATCAGTGAAATAACCGGAAACATATTTGTGTGCAGTTCCTGTTCCCTTACCATCAATGGAAATATTGATGACATGAATGGCAGCATTACAAATGAAGGCACGATGGTCGTTGCGGGCAATATCACAGCAGAGGGTAAGCTCGAGATAAAGGGTGGCGGAAATATTACCCTCGATGGTGGCACTTTTGAAAGTACAGGTGATGGGGTGGTGATAGAGAGTGGAGCTACTATGCATATGACCAACGGCAGTTCTATCATCGCTTCAAGTGGAACAGAAAACGAAGGTGTTATAACGTCAGATGGTAAAGGAAACTCATTTTCCGGGGGAATCACTGGCGGGGGTGACCATGGCCCATTCGATCCCTGTCCCGGCTCTTGCACGGACAATTCCGGCCTGCCTGTAGAATTGGTCGATTTTTATCTCGATTGCGAAGAAACGGGGATTCACTTTTATTGGCAAACTGCTTCTGAACTAAATAACAGCTATTTCACGTTGCAACACAGTCCTGATGGTTTTTCCTGGACCGAAATAGCGCAGGTTGATGGCCATGGCACGACCAACAATACTACCAACTATTCGCACGAAACCACCCAGCCTTTAAATTCCAACTACTTCCGTTTGGTTCAAACAGATTTTGATGGAACCTCAGAAATTCACCCTTCGATCTACTCATCTTGCGCTACTTCAAAAATAAATGCCATGCCCAATCCCACTACAGGAAATATTAAAATCAACCTGGGAAATACTTACAGCAATATCACATTAGAGGTTGTGAATGTATTCGGGAGAGTAGTTTTTAAAGAGCAATATGGTAAGCAAAGTTCAATACCACTTGATTTGACTTGCCCAAAGGGCCTGTATTTCGTCAGGGTAAGCTCACCTCTGCTTGGCACGCAGGTACAGCGGATATTAAAAGAAGAATAGCCCTTTCGAAATTTCCCGACTGCCTTAACTTCTCAGTGCAGAGCAGCTCAACACATAAAAAAGGCTTGTGAGAAATATCCCCACAAGCCTCGTACTTTCATTCAAATGCCTTTACAGTTTTCCAAACATGTAATTGCCTTTGGCGGCTTCATCGTTGGAGTAAAAGAAATCGTCCAGTAGGCTCAGTACTTTTGCTTTGTCAATATCCACGGTACCGTTTTCTGACATCACACCATAAGCGTATGTAGCTTCATCTTTCTGCTTGCCATAAATCTTAAAGAGCAATTCCCATTCGTTTTGCTCAATCAGGCCATTTTCATCTAAATCCACACCATCGATAATGGCATCTGCTACGTTGGTCACGGTAATCTTGTACATCTCCTTGTCGTTCATAAACGTTTCACAAAACACCAGCCATTCTTCCAGGCTTATCTTGTCATCGTTGTTTGTATCGGCAAATTTCTTGGCTTCATTCCAGTCCTCTATCAGTCTTTGGCGTAAAAAATTGTACTTGTCAGTGCCTGGAGCCCACCCCCTTTCAGCGGACAATCTTTCGGCTACCCCTTCATAATCCTGTTGATCGAGCACTCCATTGCCATTCGCATCCCAGAATTTGAATAGCTTGGTGATCTTTTTTTGTTGAAATGTTGTAAGCATAGTATTTATGTGATTAAAATTTTACGTGTGAAATATTTTGTTATTGTAAGTTTAAGATATTGTGTTATTACTGCCAATTAAAAAACCAAATAAGAGTACGGTTTTTAAATATAATCTCTCTCATAACATTGGCTGAACATTTACCCTTATCCCTACACAACATTTACTTCCATTTCCAGTTCTATACCAAATTTTTCCGCCACTGATTTTTGTATCGTTTCAGCAAGGTTTTTCAGGTCTCGACCTTTTCCATTGCCATAGTTCACCAGCACCAATGCCTGGTTGACATGCACCCCTATATCACCCATCCTTTTGCCCTTCCAGCCACAGCTTTGGATAAGCCATGCCGCTGGCACCTTTACCTGAGCTTCAGGTTGCTCAAATCCGGGAATATCGGGAAATTCTGTCTTCAACCCTTCAAAATCTATGACCCCTATCACCGGGTTCTTAAAAAAACTGCCGGCATTGCCAATTTCCAGGGGATCAGGCAGCTTGGATCGGCGTATCTTTATCACTACGTTGCTTACATCTCTTATCGTAGGGGTGGTCGTTCCTTCGTCAGACAATACTTCCTCTATGGCACCATAGGACGTATTCAAAACGGGCTGCTTCGACAATCTGAAGGTAACGTTCGAAATGAGGTATTTGTCTTTATGGATATTTTTAAAAACACTTTGTCTGTAACCAAATTGGCAATCTTCGAGGTGAAAAGTTTCACTTTCAAGGGTCGTTCTGTTGATCGCATCCAATGAATGAAACACTTCTTTTATCTCCACTCCATAAGCACCAATGTTCTGCATGGGGGCAGCACCAACAGTGCCGGGTATCAAAGAAAGGTTTTCTATACCTCCATATCCTTTTTCCACGGCAAACATTACAAATTCGTGCCAGTTCACCCCTGCACCGACCTTTAGCCAAACACTTTGATCATCCTCTTTGACCGTTTCAATTCCCCCGATGGAATTTTTGATCACCAACCCATCAAAATCTCTGGTCAACAAAATATTGGATCCTCCTCCAAGTACCATTTTAGGCATGCTTTGAAAACGATCGTCAGACAATACGGCCTTGACCTCATCGGGGGACACCACCTCCACAAAATGTGCAGCAGAGGCTGAAATACCAAAAGTATTGAACGCTTTAAGCGAGAACTCTTTTTTTACTTCCAACATAAACAACAAAAAAATAGAAATACCATCAACAAAACGCAATTTAACAGCCTCCACGGACATTGGGTACCATAATCCCAAAAAGCTACATGGTCAGGCTACACAATCCCTGTAGATGGCCAGCCGGTTTAAATTTTGGACTTCATTTTCCAATGTTCATTTGGGGATAAAAAAAGAAAGCATTTGCACTCCCACGCCTCACTTTTTATGTGATTGATTCTAAGTTGTTTAATGTGGATAAAAATGTCGTAAAGGCCTATGCTGTGAAGTAGATTTTTGTATTTTTGCACCACTTTAAAATCACTATATGAGCGAGGAAAAAAAAACCAGCAAGGGAGAGTATTCAGCGAGTAATATACAGGTTCTTGAAGGACTGGAAGCAGTAAGAAAAAGACCAGCCATGTATATTGGGGATGTGAGCTCAAAGGGGCTACACCACATGGTTTGGGAAGTTGTTGACAATTCAATAGACGAAGCACTGGCAGGTCACTGCGATACCATTACGGTAACCATACACGAAGACAATTCGATTTCAGTAAACGACAATGGCCGGGGCATCCCGACCGACTACCACGAAAAGGAAAAAAAATCTGCACTGGAGGTTGTAATGACGGTACTCCATGCCGGTGGTAAATTCGACAAAGACACCTATAAAGTTTCCGGTGGTTTACACGGTGTGGGTGTTTCCTGTGTCAACGCCCTGTCAACAGACCTGAAGGCCACAGTTCACCGGGCAGGAAAAATATTCGAACAGGAATACAAAATAGGCATCCCTGTGGCGCCAGTTAAGGAAATTGGCACTACCGATATCACCGGAACGACGATCCATTTCTGGCCCGATAAAAGCATATTCACTACCACAGAATATAAATATGAGACGGTAGCCTCCCGACTGAGGGAGCTCTCGTTCCTCAACGCCGGAATAAGGATTCACCTGACCGACAAGCGCGACATAGAAGAAGATGGAAGTTTCAAATCGGAAGATTTCTTCTCTGAAGGAGGCCTTGTTGAGTTTGTAGAATACCTGGATGTTTCCAGGGAAAAACTTATCCCAGAGCCTGTTTACATGGAAGGCGAAAAGGGTGGTGTGCCAGTACAGGTTGCCTTGTCATACAATACTTCATTTAGCGAAAATGTAGTATCGTATGTCAACAACATCAACACCATTGAAGGTGGTACCCATGTGGCCGGCTTTAGGCGTGCCCTCACCAGGACGTTGAAAAGCTATGCAGAAAAATCTGGATTGCTCGATAAAGTGAAGGTAGAAATAAACGGGGATGACTTCAGGGAAGGGCTAACTGCCGTAATTTCTGTAAAAGTGGCAGAGCCACAGTTTGAGGGCCAGACGAAAACCAAACTAGGCAACTCAGATGCCATGGGAGCCGTGGACACCTCTGTAAGTGAGATACTGAACGAGTACCTGGAGGAAAACCCAAAAAATGCTCGCCAGATCGTGCAAAAGGTGATACTAGCAGCCCAGGCAAGGCATGCTGCCCGCAAAGCCCGGGAAATGGTGCAGAGAAAAAATGTACTCTCAGGCACAGGCCTTCCAGGAAAGCTTGCCGACTGCTCTGAAAAAGATCCAGCCATGTGCGAATTGTACCTGGTTGAGGGTGATTCTGCAGGAGGATCGGCCAAACAGGGCCGTGACAGGAAATTCCAGGCCATATTGCCACTGAGGGGAAAAATACTCAACGTGGAGAAAGCGCAGGAGCACAGGATCTACGACAATGACGAAATCAAGAACATGATTACTGCCCTTGGCGTCAAATTTGGTACAGAAGATGACGACAAAGCCCTGGACATGATCAAGCTCCGCTACCACAAGATCATCATCATGACGGATGCCGATATCGACGGAAGCCATATTCGAACCCTGATCCTCACTTTCTTTTTCCGGTACATGAGGGAATTGATTGACAATGGGTATTTGTACATCGCCCTGCCACCTCTGTATTTGCTCAAAAAAGGAAAACAAGAGCGGTATGCATGGTCTGAGGAAGACAGGGTAAGGGTGATAAAAGAATTGGCCAAGGACGGGAAAGAAGACTCTGTGGGTGTACAGCGATACAAGGGTCTGGGAGAAATGAACCCGGAACAACTATGGACCACCACGATGAACCCGGAGTTTAGAAGCCTGAAACAGGTAACAATAGAATCTGCCGCCGAGGCAGACCACCTATTCTCTATTCTGATGGGCGATGAGGTGGCTCCAAGAAGGGAATTCATTGAGAAAAATGCCAAATATGCGAATGTAGATGTTTAAACCACATTCAATTTCAAGATAATGATAGGGGCAGGTGTGCCCCTATTTTGTTTTGAGCCTTTTCGAAATCCAGCTGGCTTTCATCACCACCTCACCCGATACATAGCCTGTCCCATGTTGTCGGATGATAGCATTCCCTGATTTGGTATTTTTGATCCTAAATGTAATTTTCAAATCAAAATGGACTGGTCTTAAGAATTCGACCTCTTCAATTTTAGCTAAGCCATACACCCCGGAAAGGCCCTTCAATTGACGCACACCGGCACTTCCACACTGTACCATGGATTCAACCAGAAGCACCTGTGGTACAATGCCTCCTGCATGCCCTGATCCAAACACTTTGTGGTCTCGGCAAAACGTAAAAGTACCGACGACTTCATCTTCGCTCGCTTCATCGATATGATCTAAAAACAAAAAGGCGTCCCCATGGGGCAGTAGGTCATTTGCCATCGCTTACTACTGCACCATCTTCCAGCCTCACAATCCTGGAACCGTATTCGGCGTTTTTTTCAGAGTGGGTCACCTGTATGATGGTCATGCCTTCTTCGTTTAACTTCTTGAAGAGGTTCATGATTTCCTCGCCCTGCTCAGAATGCAAGTTGCCTGTAGGCTCGTCAGCCAGGAGCAATTTTGGCTTGCCTATCAGGGCACGGGCCACACCTACGAGCTGCTGCTGTCCACCAGAAAGCTGGTCCGGAAAAAGGTCTTTTTTGGCTACAATCTGAAACCTGTCCAGCATTTCTGCTACCAAACTTGCCCTTTCCTTGCCCTTTACCCCTCTGTAGAGCAATGGGGTTTCTATGTTTTCATACACGGTCAGTTCGTCTATGAGATGGTATGCCTGAAAAACAAAACCTATGTATTCTTTATGCAAATTGGAGGTTTTGCGTTCGCTGAATTTGTGTACCGGATCGTCCTGAAAAAAGTATTCACCGGCAGAAGCCTTGTCCAGCATACCTATAATATTGAGTAAGGTTGACTTGCCTGATCCCGATGGCCCCATTATGCTCACAAACTCCCCTTGCTTTACCTCCAAATCAATACCCTTTAAGATAAATATCCTTTGAAATTTAGATTCGACGTATTTGTCAACGTTCTTTAAGTGGATCATAAAAATGTAATGAATCGGTGATGGACTTTTCAAATATAACTTTATATAACGGAAGTTCTAAAAGGTTGCTCAAAATTTAAAATCGGTTGAATTTTGAGTTTGTCGAGTGTAAATTGGAACTGATCCTGCTACATTTGACTGGACAGTAAGTTAGCTCGTGATAGTCTGCCCCGCACTAAATGCAGGGACGATTTATTTGACTTTTGAGACAGACTCTTTTAATTCCAATATTTACTAAACCCTTTCATATTCCCTTTTAAAACTTATCAAACACAAACTTAAATTTATGAATGCCAAACCAGACAAATCCACCGCCACACTATTAGTTTCCTTTGCACTCTTGTGTTTTGTGCTACAAGCCAAAGCCCAGAAACCAAACATCTTGTACATCATGTCCGACGACCATACTACTCAAGGTATTGGCGCTTATGGCAGCAGGCTGGCAAGGCTCAACCCCACGCCTACCATAGACCGGTTGGCAAAGGAAGGTATGCTCTTCGAAAATGTATTTTGTACCAACTCTATTTGCACTCCTTCCAGGGCCAGCATCATGACGGGACAATATGGCCATGTGAACGGGGTATTTGACTTAGGCGGCAAGCTCAAACCCGAAAACCAGTACCTTGCCCATGAGATTAAAAAACAGGGTTATGAAACTGCCATGGTTGGCAAGTGGCATTTGAAATATGCGCCCGAGGCTTTCGACTACTACAATGTACTGCCCGGACAGGGCGACTATTTCGATCCGGTTTTGTACAGTCGGGAAGGAGAAGAAAAAAAAGAAATCAGGTTTGAGGAAGACCTTGTAAGGGAAGTCAATGCCACTCAGTACGAAGGACATTCCTCAGATGTGATCACAGACATTTCCTTGGATTGGCTTAAAAACAAACGGAACAAATCAAAACCTTTCTTTTTGATGCACCATTTCAAGGCGCCACATGATTTTTTCGAATATGCCCCCAGATATGAAAACTACCTGGAAGATGTGGAAATACCAGAACCTGCAAGTTTGTGGTACAATGCCAACAATGGTTCGATTGCCACCAGAGGGGTAAACAATTCGCTGACTGATACCATAGGCTCGTCCATTGGTCATAGGAATATTATCAGAAACATGGGCATGCACATGAAAATTGACCCTAACATTCCTGACCCTGAATACAAGAAGTTGGCCTATCAGGAGTATTTGAAGCGGTACCTGAGATGTGTAAAAGGCGTGGATGACAATGTGAAGCGGATATTTGACTACCTGGAAAAAGAAGGGCTTATGGACAATACCATCATTATCTACACCGGCGACCAGGGCTTTATGCTCGGCGAGCACGACTATATAGACAAGAGATGGATGTATGAAGAGTCCATGCGCATGCCATTTCTGGTGCGCTACCCCAAGATGGTCGCACCGGGATCAACCTCGGATGCCATGATCAACAACACCGACTTTGCCCCTACCATGATATCCCTGGCAGGAGGCACGCCCCCGGAATATATGCAAGGCTCCAGCTTCAAAAGAATATTGGAAACGGGCAAGGAGCCCAACGGCTGGAAACAGGAAACCTACTACCGGTATTGGATGCACATGGCCCACAAGCACAACAACCCAGCCCATTTCGGGATCAGGACCAAGGACTACAAACTGATATTCTTTTATGGCCTTGACTATAAAGAAAGGAACACCGGGGCACAGCAATGGGCGCACAATCCTGCCTCCATGTCTGATTTCAGAACGCCACCAGCCTGGGAGTTTTATGACCTCAACAAAGATCCTGAGGAAATGGACAACAGGTATGCAGACCCGAAATATGCCAGCGTGATCAAAGAACTGAAGTCAAGACTCAAAAACCTTAGGGAGCAGGTCAAAGAAAATGATGCCAACTTTCCGGAAATAGAACGGGTGGTAAAAGCCAGCTGGGACATATAAATAGTGTCCTTCCACCTGAAAAGGTTTCGATTATAAAATAGCCAACCCTCACAGCCCTTGAGAGGTTGGCTATTTCCATTTTTCTGCACCATATTAAATCGAATCTGTTATTTTCGTAGCAAAGCATTTTAAATGCCGTAACTAACCATCCTCGGGATGCGTTGTATGGAACAATCAAAAATCCAACCTAATGAAAAAAACAGTTTTTTTATTTATTCTAATTGCCTTCATTCAGTTTTCTATCCAGGCTCAAAACATGGACTTTGAGTCCTACAATCCACCTTCCACACTTGTTGTCCCCGAAAATATCGTTACCAGGGCCAAGTTTCCATTTATAGATGTGCACAATCACCAATTTGGTATGAACAGCCAAAATCTTGATGGGCTGGTAGCGGAAATGAACGACCTGAACATGAAGGTAATGGTGAACCTGAGTGGTCGTGGGAGGGGCAGTAGTGAGCATTTGCTGGGTGCCATCAAAAACGTAAAAGACAACTTCCCCAACCGTTTCATTATTTTTACCAATGTAGATTTTGACAACATGGACGATCCAAACTGGACTGAAAATGCTGTCAAAACCCTGGAGCAGGATGTGAAAGCTGGTGCCAATGGATTGAAGATATACAAAAGCCTCGGACTAAGGCACAGGGATAAAAACGGCAAAAGAATAACTGTGGACGACCCAAGGATCGACCCTGTATGGGCCAAATGCGGCGAACTGGGTATCCCGGTACTCATTCATGCAGCAGACCCAAAACCATTTTGGGAGCCACATGACGCCAACAACGAGCGCTGGCTCGAATTAAAATTGAGGTCTGGCAGAAAAAGGTCTGATACAGACCCTGCCCCATGGGAAACAATAATCGCCGAGCAGCACAACGTTTTCAGGAAACACCCCAATACCAAATTCATCAATGCGCACCTCGGCTGGTACGGCAACAACCTGGACAAGCTGGGTGAACTGATGGACAAATACCCAAATATGTACTCGGAAATAGGGGCTGTGATAGCCGAACTCGGCAGGCAACCCAGACGAGCAAAGGAATTCCTGACCAAATATCAGGACAGGGTGATGTTTGGGAAAGATTCCTACAACAAGGAAGAATACTACACCTACTTCAGGGTGCTGGAAACGGCCGATGAGTACTTTCCTTACTATAAAAAATACCACGCCTATTGGAAAATGTACGGGCTGGACCTATCGGACGATGTGTTGCGCAAATTGTATTACAAAAATGCACTGAATGTGATCCCTAATATCGACAAGTCCTTGTTTCCCTGATCGGTCTGGATACCTGTCAGTTTTTTTCACATATATCTGTATGGCAATAAAAGGGCTTCCAATATTGCAGCATGGATCAGGCACAAGTCAAAAAGACTTGCGCCGGGTTGCTGCTTTTTATTGTCAACCGCTTTCTAAACCAATTTTAATCTTATAGCGGCTTTACATAATACTACTGTCTATATTTCGAGTGAACTCAACTTTTTGGAAAGTCATTACAAATGAATTGAGGTCTTTCGGAAAAAAAATTACGTGCACTGGCGCAAGTCTTTTTGACTTGTGCCTTCTAAATTCATATAGTGCAAGTAGATTTTCCCTTGTGCCCTTTTAAAGTTCTGTCCCATCATAAATTGATTCAATTTTCATAGGGCTTTCCAATCCTGCGTAATTTCTGGCACTAGAATAAAAGTATTCTTCAGGTTCATTTACCCACCCGGCATTCACCGGATTGTTGTGGATATATTCCAGTTTTTGATCAATCATATTTCCAGCCAATTCAATGGGGTGGTTAGCTTGTTGCCAAAATTGATACAGGGTATTGTTTCCATTCTTTTTTCCTGCACGTTCAAACATCCAAAGCATCCATTCCTTCCTGCTTTCTTGAGGGTTTTCACGAATAGACTTTAAGATATTCATGGCTGTGTACTTTTTAAAATCCCGAATGATATCTGAAAATTTAAGCTCATTGTTTCGATTCCCAACGATTAGATGCAGGTGGTTACTCATTATTACATAGGCATAAACAACCAATCCCTTATTCGTTTTGCAATATTGAAGGCTGTCAGTAATAATTTCCTTATAGCAACGGCGACTAAAAACATCAATCCAATTCACAACTGATGTGGTGACAAAATAAATACCATCCGGATTTCTGAATTTGTATTTAGTGCTCATTACTGACTTAAAATATCAGGCACCAATCTAATAGACTTGCGCCGGGCATTTTTCAAACTTGCTTCAGAGTACTCAATAATTTTTACTCGAAATCCGACGACAAATCCAACAGCTCAATTTTCCTGAAATGAATGGCATGGCTTTCGGCTTGCAAGGCAATGAATCCCTCTTTGAGCAGCTTGCCTTCATTCTCTTGAAACCAGGAATTATCTGCCACCCATGGCCGCTTGCGGGTGCCTGCTTTTTCCCAGCCACCTATCCGTGGTTTCGTGTAGGTCAGGGCAGTATCACCCTCTACTATATGGTGCACTATTGAATCTCCCAGGACCACAGCTTCCACACTTACCCACCCCTCCCCGGCAGGTGCTTTGTAGCTGGAGTAAAGCATGTGGTTTTTGTGCAATGAATCCCCCGCTATCACATGGGTACCCGGGGAAGCCAGGTTGCCGTTGGTTCTCCGCTCTCCTTCTACTTCCCCCAAAAACTGCATCTCTATGGAGGCCGGAAAGTCCTGATCCAACTGCTGGTCATGAGCCGACTGGGAATGTAACATCACACCGCTATTAAAATTTTCCCATGTTTCACCGCCCGGTAATTGTTCGCCGACAAAGCGGTATTCTATCCTGAGCCTGTAATGGGAAAATGGCTTTTGGTAGTAAAGGTGGGCATATTTTTTATCAAAATTTTCATATTCATCATAGCTCACCTTCAAGATCCCATCTTCTACCAGAAAAGTATTTTTATAGTTATCGTTTATTTCAAGGCCCGAAAACTTTATATCCCATCCCGTCAAATCTTTACCGTTAAAAAGTTGAATCCAGTTTTCCTTCTTTGGGGTGTCTGGTTCTTTTGATGAATCTGGCTTTTTGTTCGAACAAGAGAAAAGTAGGCCGAATGCGGCCAGACAGGCAATAGTTAGTTTTAGTATTTTCATGCCTAAAAATACATTTTTTAGTTGATGCTGAAAGGGTTCTTTCACAACATTTAAGAATGTAATCAATTAATGGGGTGCTCTGCCCTGATCCTCTCCACTTTAGGATCCATTACCCTAAACCACAATGGTGGAACCAGGGACAGCAGCATCATGCCGGGATATCCAGTGGGCATTTGTGGGCTTTCTTCAAAAGAATCCAGGATTTGGTATTTTTTACTCGCCAGGTAGTGGTGGTCGGAGTGCCTCGACAATTCAAACAACAGCACCCGCCCTATCATGTGGTCGGAATTCCATGAATGCCACGGCTTCACACGCTCATACACTCCCTTGTCATTTAACTTTCTCAGCAAACCATAGTGCTCAATGTAGTTTACCGTTTCCAGTAGCAATACGCCGAAAATAGCAGCTCCAAGAAAAGCGAAAAGTGGCAATGCACCAAACAAGAAGTAAATCGTTGCGACCAGACCAACCTGGGCTATGAAATAGACCAGCATCCGGTTATGGGGTGAAATTATTCTTTTTCCTTTCTTCTCCAGCCTTTTCAATTCTATCTGCCAGGCTTGTAGGTAGCTGGTAAAATTGGACCTGACCCAAAACAGAAAAACGATTTCACCCTTTCTAGCCGTAGCAGGGTCTGACGGTGTTGCGACATGTTTGTGGTGGCCCAAATTGTGGTAGGGCAGAAAATGTGTATTCAGCGAAGAAAGCAAAAGCAATTCACCAATGAGGCGCTCTCCCCGATCCACCCTATGCCCCAATTCGTGACCAATATTGATCCCAAATACACCGCACATCATGCCCATGGCAGAAACCATCCCGGCCACTTCCCACCAACTCAAGCCAGGCCGCTCGATGGATGAAAGAAAAAACCACAGAAAACCCCACTGGACAGGCAACACCATATAAAGGAGCACATCGTACACCCGGGCATTTTTCACTTTTTCCCTGGCAGTATTTTCCAGATTGGTAGCTACAGGTTTAAAGCACAACTCCAACAAGGGAACCACCGCGAAAAAGAAAATTAATGGGAAAAATGTCATCAGGCCATTGCCGGTAAATGACAAATACACCGTAATTGGTAGCGTAAAAACACTGAGATATCGTATGAACCTAAGCTGTTGCACTTGATTTTTGGGTTGGGGCAAAAGCCAATCCGTGAATTTACTCAAATTCAATATTAATCTTATTAACATTGCGGTGAATTGAAAAAACCTACCGCCAATCGGACATTATAAGAAAATCTTTTCTCTTGCAAGGGCCTTTTTTGAGAAACTAACCACAGTCGAAAAATGAAAATATCCGCTTCTATATATTCCAATAAACAACGATCTGTAGAAGACCTGGCCATGGAGTTGGACAATTGCCACATTGACTACTTTCATATAGACTGCAACGACGACCCTTCCGTTTTCGACGACATTGGGAAGATCAGGAAAGTAAGCAAAACGCCCATAGACCTGCATGTAATCAGCAATACACCAGAGCGCTATTTCGATCTGATATTGGAACACAAAGTGGAGTTTGTGTCTTTTCAATACGAAAACATCAAAGGCAAACTCAACTTTCCCGAAACGAACCATACCAAATTTGGTCTGGCAATAGTATCGGACACAAGCATTGATGCATTTGCCGACTATGCCGATGAATGCGAATTTGTATTGATCATGACCACCACGCCGGGGCAAAGTGGGGGCAAATTCAGGCCGGACAACTTCAGAAAGATACGGGACTTCCGCAACAGCTATCCGGGGGTTGAGATAGAAGTAGATGGTGGGGTAAATGATGAGGTTGGTTTTATCCTTCGCATGATGGGGGTAAACTCCGTGGTATCCGGGTCGTATCTGGTCAACCACGAATCCATTGCCACTGCACTGCTACACCTCAAAAGCTCTATTATCCATTCGGACTTTAAAGTAAAAGATTTTGCCATTCCAATCGAAAACTGTCCAATACTCAAAGATGGAGATTATGGCATGAAAGACATCATTCGCCAGATTGAAGCCTACAACCTGGGCTTCACCTTTTTCACTGGCCAATCCGGAAAGTTCACCGGGCTTTCCAGTAATGCGGACGTACGTCATGGCATGCTGAAGCACCTGGACGACCTCAATGCCATTGCCACGGAAGACATCATCAACAGAAACCCTGTAACCATCAATGAAAACAGCACCATATCGGAATTGCTGGACCTCATTCATTCGAAGAAATTTTTAATCTCCTTTCTGCCAGTTGTAAATGACAACCACCAATTGACAGGAGGGCTTTCCTTCATCAATCTAATAAGAAGCGAATCATGATCATCCACTTAAAGGAAAACGTACAAGACGAAAAAGCAAAGGCACTGGCCGAAGAGGCAGCTGCTATTTATTATAAAAAAAATGGCGCTTATGTTTTAATCACCGGATCGGGACAAAAAGAACTGCCTGAAGCACTGGCATCCTATACAGAAGCCCACTATGTGATGGGTTCGGACATTCAACTGGCCAGCAAAACCTATAGGGCAGAACTTAGGGAAATTTCCCTCGGCAAAGCCAAAATTGGAGGCGGCACCAACAATACGCTGATGATCACCGGGCCTTGCTCTATCGAATCGATGGAGCAAATCACGCAAAGTGCAGAACTCCTAAAAAAACACAATCTCACAACGCTGAGAGCTGGCTGCTACAAACCCAGAACATCCCCCTATTCTTTCCAGGGACTAGGATTGGAAGGGCTGAAAATGCTGGCCAAAATCCGCGATCAGTATGGTTACAACATCATCACAGAGGTGCGCGACGCATCGCACATTGACGAAGTAATCGAGTATTCGGATATCATTCAGGTGGGTGCCAAAGCCATGTATGATCAGGGGATTTTGAGAAAATGTGGTAAATCCGGAAAGCCTGTTTTGATCAAAAGGGGGTTTGGTACTACTCTACAGGAGTTTGTGCAATCGGCAGAGTTTGTGCTGTCGGGTGGCAATGAAGATGTGATGCTTTGTGAAAGGGGCATCAGGACTTTCGAGACCAAAACGAGGTTTACCCTCGACCTCTGTGGTGTGGCCTGGCTGAAGGAAAACACCAACCTACCGGTAATACTAGACCCAAGCCATGCCTTGGGCTACCGATATGGCATAGCCGACCTCACACGGGCCTGTGTGGCCATGGGGGTAGATGGATTGCTGATAGAAAGTCATCCTAACCCTGCAGTGGCCAAATCAGATGCCGCCCAGCAGTTGAACTTCGATGAGTTCAGTGCCATGTTTGAGAGCTTGCAACCAGTGGCCAATGCAGTTGGCAGAAACATTGTCTAAATCAAACACCAGCCACTTTCAAACTTTGTACTTATACTTTCCACTTTCTAACTTTTTCTAAAAAATGAAACCTACACTATTAGTACTGGCAGCCGGTAGGGGCAGCCGCTTCGGAGGAGCCAAACAAGTAAGCGAAATGGGGCCTTCCGGGGAAACCATTATGGAATATAGCATCCACGATGCACTAAAAAATGGCTTTGGAAAAGTGGTCTTGGTCATCAACAAGGATGTGGAAGAAGATACCATGGAAATCATGTCGGAAACCAACATTGATCCGGATCTGATCTCCTACGCCTATCAGGATTTGTTTGTTGACCATATAGCACCCGAGGTGCAGGCCGCACGGCTGAAACCCTGGGGGACGGCACATGCCATTTTATCGGCAGAAAAACTGATCGATACCCCTTTTGCCATGATCAACGCAGATGATTTTTATGGCAAAGATGCTTTCAAAACCATGGCTGACTTTCTATCTACAGAAGCGCTAAATGACGAAACCAAATACAGCATGGTAGGCTATGACCTCATCAATACTTTATCCGATAACGGCACAGTATCGAGAGGCATATCTGTTAGCGATGAAAATGGCTACCTGGCATCCATTACCGAAACCCACGGGATTTTCGCTGAAGGGGAAAAGGTGTTGCATTCTAATGGGGACGGGGTGAAATCAGAAGTGAAGGCTGGGCTGGCTTCCATGAATTTTTGGGGTTTCCATCCCAATTTGTTCGCTGAGATGCATGAACAATTTAAGGCTTTTTTAAAGGCTACTTCCGATCTTACAAAAGACGAATTCCAAATCCCAACTGTCATTGATAAAATGATCAACGACGGAAAGATAACTGTTTCGGTATTGCATTCCAGTGCCAGGTGGTTTGGCGTTACCTACAAAGAAGATCGCCCTGTGGTGGTAAAAAAACTAGCAGAATTTGTGAGCGAAGGCAAGTACGAAAGTCCGCTTTGGAATTAAAAGTGTCAGAGGGTAACCTAAAAACCTTTTTTAACTGAACCTGTTTATCCTGATAAAAAAAAGTTTGCCGGATGCCAGAAAAAATCAACATTGGCGATACCATCCCTACTTTTAGTCTGCCAGATCAGCATGGCAAGGAAGTGGCTATTGCCAGCAAAATTGGCAGGCCACTGGTGATCTATTTTTATCCAAAAGATGATACACCAGGTTGCACCAAAGAAGCCTGCTCGTTTCGCGATCAATACGATGTGTTTGCAGAGCACGGTGCTGAAGTGATAGGAATTAGTTCTGATTCCCCCCAATCACATTTGGCCTTTGCCAAAAAATACAACCTCAATTTCACCTTACTGAGTGATGAAAAGGGTAAGGTAGAAAAGCTTTTTGGCGTGCCCAGGTCTGTTCTTGGGTTGATTTCCGGGCGTGTCACCTACATAGTGGACAAGGAAGGTGTGGTCCGGCATATCTTCAATTCGCTGTTCAATGCGGAAAAGCATGTGGAAGAGGCGCTTAGGGTAATCCGGTCTTTGTAATCCTTTTATCCGGTAGGAAGTTTTGATCGGACGGCACGAAAGGTTTTATTTGTGCCTGTACCATTTTACAAACTGATAGCTATGAAAACAGCAGTAATTACCGGGGGAACCAAGGGAATAGGCAAGGCACTTGTGGACACTTTTATGAAAAATGGCTTTGATGTCGTTACATGCTCCAGAAATCAGGAGGATCTCAACGAATTGAAATCTGAACTGGACACTGAAGACCATCAAGGCAACTTGCATACCATGAAAGTGGATATGTCCAAAAAAAGCGAGGTGATGGATTTTATAGCTTTTGTCAAATCACACACCCAGGCAGTAGATGTCCTCATCAACAATGCGGGCGTATTTATTCCCGGTGCATTGAGTAGTGAAGAAGAGGGCAACCTGGAGTTTATGATCAACACCAATCTATACAGTGCCTATCACCTGACCAGGGGCCTGATACATGGCATGATGGAAGCCAAATCCGGTGACATCTTCAATATTTGCTCAGTTGCCAGCAAAATGGCCTATGCCAACGGAGGATCGTACAGTATTTCTAAATTTGCGATGTATGGCATGTCACAAGGGCTCAGGGAAGAAATGAAACCACATGGCATCAGGGTAACTGCCGTACTACCCGGGGCTACCTATACTGCCAGTTGGGATGGCATAGACCTGCCCGAAAGCCGGTTTATCAAACCAGAAGATGTAGCAGATGCAGTTTGGTCTGCCTATTCACTTTCCCGAAATTCTGTAGTAGAAGACCTTGTCATCCGTCCTCAATTGGGGGATATTTAATATTCTTGTTATTTTAACACGAACTTGATGAACAATATAACCGTCATGCCAGAAAAATATGCCTTAATTTTCTTAAAAGGCATATTTTATCAGGCATCTGAAAATGAGATTACGGATATTTTTATCCTTTTTAAAATTTAAGGATAAAAATTCCGAAATGACGATCGCAATTTATTGATTATGAATACGTTAAAGTCAGAACTCACGTTATTTTACTTTGCCAACCAAACATAAACTCATGAAAAAAGCACTCAAAATAGGCGGTTTCGTAGTTGTTTCACTGGTCACCATAATGATTGTGGGTGCCCTAATGATGGGCGTCAAACCAATATCGTTTGGCATGCACAACCCCGTATTCGAAAACTCTGGCCTGGCCCTTGGAGGCACAGATGTAGTAAGCTATTTCAAGGGTACTCCTACCCAGGGCAATGAAACGCTGAGCCATGAATGGAATGGCTCCAAGTGGCTCTTCTCGTCTCCCAGCAATCTGGAGCAATTCAAAAATGCCCCTGAAAAATTTGCACCTCAATATGGCGGATACTGCGCATTTGCAGTGAGTGCCGGGTTTACTGCCCCTGCTGATCCAAACATTTGGCACATCGAAAACAGTAAGCTTTACATTTTCTCCAATGAGGATGTAAAGAGCGAATTCAAAAAAAATCCCCAAAAAATGATTGAGGATTGTAATAACGAATGGCAATAAAGGCAAACGCATTTGAACTTTAGGATTCACTACTTCAAAAAGAATTGTCATATCCCCTTTTCATCGCGATATGACAATTCTTTTTGAGGAAAACATTTTTTCGTTTTAAATGTGTTTGTGCTGAGCCTGTGGCTGACTTTTTTGGCAACCACAGGCCCTTGATCAACCTTTGTCCAATGCTGTGTCGATCAGGAATACCAGATGCTGGCGATGTGCCTTGCTCGCCACATTACCGTAGTTACCGGCAGACATTTTTTTGATAGCCCTAAGATTGTACAATGCCATAGCCTTCGCCATATTGGTATAGCTGCTCTTTGCATCGGCTATTCTTATCAGCCTTTCCACATATTCAGTTTGCAGGTTTTGCCTAAATGAATTGACCGACTTGTACGCATCGGCTTTGAAGATGGCATTGTTCAGGTCACCCATAAACTCCGACAAGGTGTACTTATTGCCATACAACTCACTGTCGGATATCCTCTGCAACGTATTGGTATGAAGCAGATGCGCCAAGATGCTCTTCTGCGGAGACAAAACCCTGGCATGCAACTTAGGATCCTCTGGCCCAGAAAAGAAATTGAAGCCACGACGCTGCAAGGCCAGATAATTGAACAAATCAGATGGCACATCAAATGCATCCGGCGCAAATATATACTTGTCGAGAGTTGTCATTGCCCTCTTTTGGTCATCGTATGATACGGGTGTAAAAGGCATTGCATTGGTCTCTTGCCCTACCATAGAGCGGTCCACATATACACCCCCAATAAACCGCGACACCACACCTCCTGCGATGGCATATTGGCGCGTCAGAATACCGAAAGCCTGGGTCAGTTCCTGATACGAATTACCATCATTGGTATATTTTCCTTTCAGTTTGCCCATCAGGTCATTCACGATTTCAAACCGCTCGATTGAATAGCCTATCTGGTCGTTGGAAAGGTCTCCTATCATTACGCGCGGGTCAATGGCCTTGCCTGGTGCCCTCATGTCGTCGGCATCATTTCCAAAAATCAACTCCGGTTCGGTGGATTTAGACAATATTGCTTCCAACTCTTCATCGGAACCTACCGGGGAATAGCCAAATTCAACCGCCCATTGGTCATAAGGCCCGACGGCCACATCGTAGTATTGTCCCTGTTTGTCTCTATCCCTTGTCAGGTTAATGGCTGTGTAGTCCATTACTGACCCGGTAAGGCACTGGCCTGCGATGAGGTCCTTATTGGCGAGTTGCTCAGGCGAAAACCGCTGGCTGGCCTTCATGTTGTGGTTGAGTCCAAGGGTATGACCAACCTCATGCATAATCAGGGCAATCATAGACTCTTCCTGCATGCCCTTCAGTTCAGTTTCGGATGCTTCGTCCATCAGCAGGGCTGTTTGTCCAAACAACAAATTAGACTGCATCAAATGCCCCATACTGCAAAGGTTTGGGTTGAGTACATCTTGCTCTGCATCTGGCTCATAAGACTGATACCCATTTGAAATATCAAACAATTTGTCATAAGTGACCCTATTGGTGTGGTGCACAAACTCCAGCATAATGTCCGCTCCCAATATTTGCCCTGTTCGTGGATTGACAAAACTGGGGCCATATCCTCCAAAAGGAGGGTTGGCTGAAGAAGTCCACCTGAGCACATTGTAATTGATGTCCCCAGCGTCCCACTCGGCATCATCAGGCTGCACCTTCACGGCCATGGCATTTTTGAAACCAGCTTGCTCAAAAGCTTTGTTCCAGGCCAATACTCCCTTTTTTATAGCCTCCCTAAACTCATAGGGCGTTGTATTTTCGATCCACCAGGTGATGGGCTCCACCGGCTCGGACAGCCGGGCAGATGGGTCTTGCTTTTCAAGGTTCCATCTATGGATAAGGTCGCGGTAGGGAATGGCCTCTTTGGTGGTCATATCGGTAACCTGGGTAGTGAAATATCCCACCCTTGGATCATCGATTCTGGGTTGGTAGTTGTTTTCCGGCACGGCAATCAGGCTGTGCTGTACGGTCAGGGTAATGAACCTTGAGTCTGTAACCGCATCTGCATTGATCGGATTGGGTTTCTTGTTGTCAAATGTGTATTCAACGACCAGGTCGGAGTTTCCATCATAATTTCGGATATCCAGGTATTTGGTCTTTTCACCGCTTAGTCCACCCAGCTTAAATGCCTTGGGGTCTTTGGAAAACGCAGTGACATCTATCACACCCAGCACATCCTTCAAAAACAATGGATCCGCCTTGATCAGGTATTGACCTTCTTCCGGACTTCCGGCCTCAATCTTTCCCGAGAACAATATCGCATTTGATACATTGGCATCAGCAGCCCGGCTCAAGGGGTTTTCAGGGTCAAAGTAGAAAGAACTATTTTGGGTAATAAATTCCAGTTTGTTGTAGTATTTGCGAATGGTGAAAATTTTTGACCCTCTGAAACTGCCTTTGTTCATACGGCCCTGTACAATGCCATTTTCGAAATAGTAGAAATGTATGTATTCCCTACCCAATTGCTCTTCTTTGATCAGCATTTTCAGGCTGCCTGATATAGAATCACGGTAAAAAGTGAACAGCCCTCCAATCTCTTCATGCTTTTTTACAGCATCGGCCACCTTTTTAGGGCCCTTGTCCTCTTTTTTGGCATCCGTGGTTTTTTCCACTTCTTCATCTTTCTTCTTTTTTTTCTTCTTCTGGGCCTCAGCATCCCATGAAAAAGGCATTGTGGCCATCAATACGAGTGCCGCAAGGGATAAAATTTTGTTGCTCATTTATTTTTGAATTAAGGTTAAAATCAAATTGAACCGTAATTTAGGCCACCCGGCCTATCTCACAACCCAGAAGGTTTTAAGCGGTAATATTTTTTGATAAAAAGGCCTATTGCCAACTCCGCTCCCATAACAGTACCATGAAGCCACCGGATTATTTGAATGCCAATTGTCGCAATTCATCCGGGTGGGCATTAACTTTGCACCCAATGAACAGCAATCACAAATATTGCCGAAGCTTGCAGGGCTATCTGAGAAGGGAATCCATCGAAGTGAAAATTGGTAATGTGCCAATGGGTGGAAATAATCCCATCAGGGTACAATCCATGACCACCGTGGATACAATGGATACCGAAAATTCCATAGAACAATCCATTCGTATGATAAAATCCGGGTGTGAATACGTCCGGATTACCGCACCCAGCATCAAAGAAGCCCAAAACCTGGAGCCTATAAAAAAAGGACTGAGGGCAAAGGGCTACCAGACACCTTTGGTAGCGGATATTCATTTCACCCCAAACGCTGCAGAACTGGCCGCTGGTATTGTGGAGAAAGTACGGGTCAACCCCGGAAACTATGCCGATAAAAAGAAGTTTGAAAACATAGAATATACCGATGAATCTTACGCCAGGGAGCTGGACAGGATCAGGGAGAAGTTTACCCCTTTGGTGAAAATATGTAAAGAAAACGGAACAGCCATGAGAATAGGTACCAACCATGGCTCTCTTTCAGACCGCATCATGAGCCGCTTTGGCGACACACCCCTGGGCATGGTGGAATCGGCCCTGGAATTTCTGAGGATATGTGAAGACCTGGAATATTACGACATTGTGCTTTCCATGAAATCCAGCAATACCCGGGTGATGGTACAAGCCTACCGTCTTTTGGTGCAAAAACTGGACGAAGAAGGTTTAAAACCTTATCCCTTGCATCTGGGAGTGACAGAAGCTGGTGAAGGAGAAGACGGACGCATAAAGTCAGCCGTAGGCATTGGCACATTGCTGGAAGATGGTATCGGCGATACCGTTCGGGTATCACTGACCGAAGAACCTGAATTTGAAGCCCCTGTGGCACAAGCATTGGTGGACCGATACCTGACCAGAACGCACCCAACTGATGACGATAAATCAACTGACATCCCCATTGACCCGTTTTCCTATCACAAAAGGGATACGCATGAAGTGCTCAATATCGGGGGACAAAACGTGCCAAGGGTCATTGCCGACCTGAGCCACCTGCCTGATATTGGCATCAAAGATTTGAAATCCATCGGCCATTTTTACTTACCTGAACCAGACAAATGGCGCATGAACGATACCGGGGCAGATTTTATTTATAGCGGCGGCAACCCAATATCCTTTATGCTACCCAATGGCTTGAAAGAAATCCTGGATTATCCGGCATGGCTGAAACTGGAAAACCCGCAAGATCGGTTCCCATTGCTGACGGTCGATGATTACAAACGATCTACTACACTTCACTCTGAACTGAATTTTGTTGCGGTGGATGCAGACAATATTGGTTTTATAGGTGAAATGACTGACGCCTCCAATTTGGTGATTCTCCTGGGCACCACCAACGAACATGCCATGCCTACACTGCGAAATTTCATTTTCGGGTTGATCAGGAAGGATGTTCAGGTTCCTGTGATCATTTCCAGGGTGTATAAAAACCTGTCCGAAGAGCAATTCCAACTGTATGCCGCAACGGATATTGGTGGGCTGCTCATAGACGGTTTGAGCGATGGTGCAATGCTCGATTTTGTAAACGACAATGTGCACCAAACCAAGCTGGCCAACAATACGGCGTTTGGGATACTGCAAGCTGCCAGAACCAGAATGACCAAAACGGAATACATTTCCTGCCCTTCCTGTGGCCGCACACTTTTTGACCTTCAGGAAACTACGGCTAAAATTCGCAAGCGCACCGACCACCTGAAAGGTGTAAAAATTGGCATAATGGGATGTATAGTGAATGGGCCTGGCGAAATGGCTGATGCCGACTATGGATATGTAGGGTCTGGTAAAGGAAAAATCACTTTGTACAAGGGGCAGGAAGTGATCAAACGGGCCGTGCCTTCCGAAAGGGCCGTGGATGAATTGATTGAAATAATCCGGGAAGATGGGGCATGGGTTGAACCTGAGGAACAACCCATTGAAGTTTGATTACCTAAGCAATACACCCAGGGTAAAGCCTGCACTAAAGGCCATTGGGAAATCATTGTCGCCGGCAGAGTAGCCGTAAAAGTAGCCCTGTTCGTCATCATTGGAAAAACCATACCCCAGGCCTACGTGCCAGTCCAGTGACATGACCTTGCCTAAAATCACCTGCTTGCCATAGTTGATAAGGATAGCCGCCGAGGTGATAGACTTTGAAGGGTTATCGAATCTTTCATGCTCGAAAATTGAAAGCGCTATTTCAGGCCTGATGTATGAACCTCGGAGTAGGTGCGTACCAAAAGTGCCGGCCACAGCATATTCCGGTTTCAATTTGAATTTAGGCCCTGCTTTAACGAAAACGCCACTGCTCCTATAATCATCAATTTTCTTGCCCAGACCAATGATACCTACTTTGAATTCTATGCTTGTGAAATCTTTGAGGTAGCGTTCATACCCAAGAGTAGTGTTGCCGGTAAGCGGGGAAAAGAACTCTATCTTAATGATGGATCTTTTGGTGGTGGAATCAGCATCCATTTCTACCATTTGCGAAAATGCTGCTGTACTCAACAAAATGAATAGTCCTACGATTGCAATTTTTTTCATGACCTATGTATAATTTTTGACGTTGCACACATAGGTCATGAAAAACAAGTGTTTCCCCCAATGATAAACTGAAAATGTTTTTCAGCCCTCTAAGAACGCTTTTTTACCATCACCAGCCAATCCTCGTTCACCTCGCTTGGTGGAGTGCCCAAATCCACAACACCGCCACCCTTCACTCGCTTTACTTTTCCTTTGATGGTTTTGCCTCCTTTTCTTGGGTTGAGCCAGGTCACGTCGAAGCTACCATTGGTACCTGATAGGTCAAGTTTTGAAGTATTGACATACCCGAGGTAAACCAGGTAAATGTCATTTTCTTTGGCCAGACAGTACTTTTCCTTTTCGTTATCAGTATTGCCTATCAAGTCATTCCTATTGGTCATTTCTATAAAAGGCAGCCCGCTTGTGTCAAAAAAGTCAATAGCAACCTTGCAATAGTCCCAGGACTTGTCGCGGCTTCTGAAATCTTCACAAACCAGGTCATTTTCCGGCAGCTTGTAGCCAAAGTAGTACTCCACCCCGGCACCTCCTGCCATTAAGTTGCCCCAAAGCGTTTGCTTGCGGATATCGTGGTTGTCATAGCCCAGCTTTTCTGCATCAAATCCCATATAGCCGGCATCCGGTGGCACGCCGGTTCCCGCCGAACCTTGTTCGTCGTTGGCTGCCACCCAGGGGCGGTTTACCTTGGCCGACTCTTTCACCCATTGGAGGGTTTTTATATGGGCATGGTCCCACTCATTTTGCAATGAAGCACCTGTGATCAAGGATTGACTGCCCAAAAGTTTAGGATATATTTTGTCCTGCTCGTTGGGAAAGGTGTGGATTACTATATTCTGATCATACGGGCATAGGTCATTCAAATACCGGGCGATTTCCCGCTGTTGCTCGGGAGTTTGCGTATTTTCTTCTCCAATGTTCCAGTTGAGGGCCAGAAGGTAGCTGTACCTGGCCATCAATTCACGGTAGTACAACCTTCGCTGCGGGCCCAATGCACCACCATCCAGTGACTCTATGATCACCGAATCGTTGTTCTTTCCCCTTTTGTTGTCATCATTTTCAGTTTCCTGGGTCTTGAAATGGAGGTACATTCCTTTCGACTGTCCATGGTCGAAAACTACCCCCCATTGGTCCAGCTTGGAACAGTCGTAGTGGTATTTGTCATTTCTTTCTACAAACGGCCAAACATTGTCGCCATCACCGCCGGCATTGTAGGTAAGGAAAGAAAATGCATTGGCACCTTTGGCAGCCAGGTAATTCACTGCTCCTATCAGGCCTTTTCCTTTTCCGTTTTGCCAGCTTGGATCGCCAGCCGACCAATCCTGCACATGCTTAGACCAGGTTTTAAGTTCCCTTTTCACCGTGTAGGTGCCATCTATATCTGAGTAAGCCAGGAGGGTTTCCGGTGCATCGGCCCCCGCCTTGAAAAAGTAGGATTTGTCTCCCTGAAATTGCAGGTAATGCTTGCCCACATATTCCAATCGCCCACGTGCCCTAAAATCCCTGCCTGATTTGTCTCCGGAGGCAATTTCAAATTCGCCTTTTTTACCATGATAGGGTTCCAGTTCATACGACCAGGGCACGTCCATAATGGCCACATTCTCCCCTCTCTCAAACGACACCTGATACGTCCATTTGCCGGTTTTGTCCGGTGAAAAATGGGCTTTCCATTTTGTGCCCCTGTCAGCGCTGGTCTCACCGGCATTGCCATCAGCGGCGAAATAAGCAGGCACTTTGTAAGACGGCTCGCCTGATTCGTGTGTGAAAGTAACTTCCATTTTATAATCCTTAAAAGGATTAGGTTCATTGTCGAGCTCATGGGCAAAAGGCCCATCCATAAGCAAGGTTACTTTATGCCATTGTTTCAGCTCCCCCTCCATGGAAATAGTACCATCTCCATGATCAAAGCGCTCCGCAGGGTTGGTAAAACTAAGTTCGGGCGTTACCTCTTGTTTTTCAACCACCTTTTCCCCCCAGGGCGTTTTTCTTGTCACCTGAATTTCACCAGATGTGGACTTTGATATGGTCAGCATATTGAGTTTTTTCAATACGTCCTTGCCTTTCGTCATTGGCGCAAACGCTATCCCCGACCATCTTCCGCGACTATATTCCTGCCCATCGGCACTACCGATCACCGCCTTCACAGATATCTTGTCGCCTTTGTTTATTTCTTCGTTTTCCCACAATTCGGTATAAGTGCCACCTTCTTCAAAAGACTGCTGGCTTAAAGGGGAGGTGAATTTTCCCACCAGGCGGTCATTTATCCTCACTTCATAAGATGATTTTCCATCATTCTCGCCAACACCAAGAAATACCAGGTCATAAGTACCTGATGGAAAACCAAACTCATTTGTAGCAGTTGCTTCTTTGTTCTTTTCGGGATTGATGGCCAGCCAGGTGTTTTTGTCTGTATAGTAATTGGTGCCGCTGGTAGGGAAGTTGATTGCCCGCATGATTTTCACACCTTTGTCACTTTCGGCCACTTCCTTCAAAAGCGAGGTGCTTTCAGGGTCTTTATCTACATTGGCAAATGGCTCTGGCAGGTTTCCACCTTTGGCATTCACAGCTGGTCCTGTTCCTGTTGGCTTCACGTATTCTTTGGACAACACCCATTTGTCAAACTCAAACCCATCCTCTCTCATGGAGAAATGTATGGTATGTGCCCCTGCTTTGTCTATGTTCAAAAAAATCAAACCCTCCTCGCCACAGTGGTTTTCATTTGTTCTCTGCTTGCTTTCCCAGGTCCATTCGTTCTTGCCACTGCACCATTGCATCCTTTGTCCGCTTTCCGGCCACTCGCCATCCAGCCCAACGTGCAATCCATTGTCTTCTGACCCGGTAGAATATGCCCGGACCCACACATAATATTTGCCCGGTGAATTGACCTGTACCTTGTAGCTGAGAACAGCCATCGGCTCACCTCCGCTTTGGAAGTTAACCCCCGAAATCAACTCATCCCCATGGGTGGTGCGTGTATCTGGTAATAGCTCAAGATAGGCGTTGTTTGCCGATCCGGCTACATGCGGCCCGTCAGGATCCTGACCGGGTGCCGGGCTCTCCATTTTTGAAGTGCGGTACCACTTTCGTGCATCACTTTTTGTTTGTTCGTGAAAATACTCCGCCTCCACGGCCAAAATACCGTTTTGCTCTTCAAAAACCACGTTGGGGTTGTTTATCTGTGCCTGAAGGTTGCCCGCAATAAAGAGCAATAAAATAAGTAAATGCCTATGCAGAAAAGCTGACGTAATAATTTTCATTTCTTAAAAAGTGATTTGATTCAACTGTAATTTAAAACGGTAAGCACCAACATCTTTGGATATGATTTTGACATCAAACGATATGAGAAAAAGTTTGGAATATTCGAGCACAATAGTTTTCAGGTTAAACTAACCACCATGGGAAAACCTTCATTTTTTGAACCAAAAAATTCAGTATTGAACCAATTACGCCTTAACTTAGTTTGAAATTTTAGCGATGAAAGAAGAGGAAGCACCAAAAACTGAAAGTTCGATCAAGGATTACTTTTCCATAGGAGAGGTTTTTACCTACTTTTTCAGAAAAAAAGACCCCAACAGAAAGTCAAACATCAACCTACGCATGATGCATGGCGTCAACAAGTTTTCGATTATTGTGTTTCTTTTGGGGATGTCATTTTTTATCATCAAAAAAATATTCTTTCAATAAATTATGGACATTGAATCTTACAGGGTGTATTGCCTGGGCAAACCCTGCGTAACCGAAGAATTCCCCTTCGATGAAAATGTTTTGGTCTTTAAAGTGCTCGGAAAAATGTTTGCACTCACCGATGTTGAGGCTTTTGAAAGCATCAACCTGAAATGCGACCCGGAAATGGCCATTGAACTGAGGGAAACCTATCCGGCTGTTGTGCCCGGCTACCACATGAACAAAAAGCACTGGAACACCATAACCATGGACGGAAGCGTGCCCGATGACCTGGTAAAAAAATGGATAGATACCTCCTACCAACTGGTGGTGGACAAACTGCCCAAAAAGGACAGGGAAAAGCTGGATTTTGCCTGATACAGGCTTTCAGCTGATGGTATTTCAACCTGGATACAGAAAATCCTTTTGGCAATATAAACCCGAAATCATTCCTTATTTTGGAAAATATTTCCCACTTTTGGTAGTTAGTACTTTGTGTTATGTATCATCCAACTAAATCTTCTTGCTAAGCCGTGAGGTATATAGTCTATACTATAGTATGTATCATTGGGCTTTCTACGTTCTCCTGCAAGGACAAGGTGATATGTCCTGCTTTTCAAAGTACTTACATCCTGAATGACTCTTTGAGGCGGGCAAAATTTTCATTGTTTGGTGAAGATTCCTTGCCTAAATACCAGATCGCTTCAAGGAGAAATAGATACGGGATTAGTGAAAAATACCGGTTTTTCAATTTTTTCAAGAAAAACTACGACCTCAAAACTTCACCCAAAGAAAACTGGCTGGGCCCGCCGGCCAAAGACTCTTTATTTGTACATCCGGAAGACACCCTGGAGCTCATGGATGAAGGTGAATTTATTGCCAGTGACTTTGCAGACATAGATTCACTTGCCACTGATTCTTTGGCCACTGTGCCCGATGTGGTAGCCTCCTCCAATACCGAACCACAAGGCCCCAAGTACAAATACCGTTATGACCAGAGGAATCCTTATAGCAGCGAACAAATTTATTATAACAAGTACTTTGGGGAATTGCTGGTAGATAAAAGACCACCTCCAAAACCAGTAGAAGAACCTACCGGGGAGGCCACAGTCGAGAGCGATACCACCAGTACATCTTCCGGCAAGAAGCTGATGCCCGGCTTTCTGAAAAAGAAGAAAAAGAACAAAGAAGAAGACCAGGAAACTACCGAAGACAGCACAGAGGCAGACTCTGCAGGACAATAACCTTTGAAATCTTTGGGGCACATTTAAACCCGGCCCAACGTTTCAATCGTTGATCAAAATGAAGTAATTTTCCGATTAAAATTTATTCGAGAATGCTTCAAAACCCACACCCATTAGCCGAAAGACTCAGACCCACTACCCTGGACGACTTAGTAGGACAGGAGCACTTGAAATCGGTATTGGTCAGGTCTTTGAAGTCCGGGGCAATACCATCGCTCATCCTTTGGGGGCCACCGGGTGTTGGAAAAACCACAATTGCCAACATCATTGCCAATGAGGCGAAGTTGCCATTCTATACCCTCAGTGCCATCAGCGCAGGAGTAAAGGAAGTCCGCGAGGTAATCCAGCGGGCAAAAATGGGCTCCAAGTCCATATTGTTTATAGACGAAATCCACCGTTTCAACAAAGCACAGCAAGATGCGCTGCTGGGAGCGGTAGAGAAGGGCCATATCATTTTGATAGGGGCCACAACAGAAAATCCCAGTTTTGAGGTGAATTCGGCCCTGCTTTCCAGGTGCCAGGTTTATACCCTAAAACCGTTATCTGAAGACAACCTCATTTTTTTATTGGAAACGGCACTCCAAAAGGATACTGAATTGTCCAAAAAGAAGGTTGCAATCAAAGAAACAGGTGCTTTGCTGAAATTATCCGGGGGCGATGCGCGCAAGTTTCTCAATTTGCTGGAAATCAGTGTCGGGTCGTTTTCAGGGAAGAAAATAGAAATAACTGACCAATGGGTGACTGAAGTAGCGCAGCAAAAAGCTGCCATCTATGACAAAAAAGGCGAGATGCACTATGATATCATCTCGGCATTCATCAAGTCCATCCGTGGTAGCGACCCCAATGCGGCGGTGTACTATCTGGCCCGTATGATAGAAGGAGGTGAAGACATCAAGTTTATCGCCCGGAGGATGCTGATACTGGCATCTGAAGATATAGGCAATGCCAACCCCACTGCCCTGGTCATTGCCAACAATGCATTTCAGGCGGTGAATGTGATCGGCTATCCGGAAGGCAGGATCATACTGTCCCAGTGTGCCATATACCTGGCGTGCTCTGCAAAAAGTAATGCCAGCTATGCTGCCATCAACAGGGCCCAGCAAGCGGTAAGGGAAAGTGGCGACCTTGCCGTGCCACTAGAGCTAAGAAATGCACCCACCAAACTGATGAAGGACATGGGGTATGGCAAGGGTTATCAATATGCCCATGACCATGCCGGAAACTTTGTGGCCTCCGAATTTCTGCCAGGAGAAATCAAAGGCACCAGGTTTTTTGACCCTGGAAAAAACCCTCGCGAGGAAGATATGAGAAACAAATTGAGGGCTCAATGGAAACAAAAATATGGATACTGAGGTAGTGGGACAATCCTAGCTGTGCGCTCTTGGAATACCCGCCTACATGATGGTAGCACTCCTCCGCTCATAAAGCACAGTGTCCCTCCACTGGCCATCAAGTTTCGCTATTTGACGCTTGTACCCAATCTTTCTGAAACCATTTCTTTCGTGCAATTGGACGCTGGCGATATTCTCCGGGAACATAACGGCCTGCAGCGAATATATACCCTGTTTTTCCGATTCATCCACGAGATGCTTTAGTAAAAAAGAACCGACCCCAGCCCCCTGGTGGTAGGCTGATACATAGATGCTTTCCTCAGCAACCCCTCGATAAACTGACCTGTTGGAAACAGACAAAAGGGCAGCCCAACCGACAATTTTTTCGTCCACAATGGCTGCCAGCCTGCAAATATCCAGGTGGCCTGCATGCCATTTTTTCCACCCCGGGCTCTCCGTTTCAAATGTCGCCTGCCCGGTAGCTATCCCCTGTAGGTAAATTTCTTCCACATCAGGCCAGTGATCTTTTGTAAAATGAACTATTCTCATCGATCCATGGATTTTGATAAAAAATCAAATGTGCGGGTTTTGAGCCTGCACATTTGAAATTTAGTGATTCTATGTAAAATTTTACCTGGAAACCTGAACTTCGATTAAAAAAGTACCTTTAACGTAAGGAATGACGTCATTCCAGAATTTTTCTTTCCAAATTTTAAAAGGGAAAGAAAAATATCAGGAATCTCTTTGGTGGAGGGTGAGATTCCCGATAAATATTGATCTTTTTGAAAGTTAGATCAATATTTTCGAGCCTGTCTGCCGAAACAGGCAGGAATGACGTGAATGTATTAATTGGGTTCAGGTTGGAACCACTCAAGGCTTTTACTGCCAGGGACAAAACTACGTACCACCTAGCAACAACTTGCCACCCCTTCATTTCTCAGGCTGGGTTTGCATACCGGTGGTTTGGTGTAGAGTTGTACTTCTATCTTGCCATTGGTGGTGGTCACATTTTCGATACTGAAATTGGAGGTGCGCATGGTGTGGTCGCCATACTCAATAAATATTTCGGCATGACCATCCATAGGGGTAATGGCATCTACCTTTTGGAATATGGATAGTGCCTTTTTGGCCGTCCATGGTTTCCTCAACTCCTCCTGAGGGTTTACCCATAGCTGCACTACTGTGTGGTTGTATGCATCGGGATTGCCCCCGCAATCAACAGAATCTATTGAAACATTTTTGATTTCTGTGATGTGATAGGTGGGTTTGACAAGTCGTCCTTCCTCAACTTCGAACTGGAGTTGGTGATCTGGGTTGTTTTCCAACAATCGGGTAAATTCTTGTGTAAGCATTTTCTTGAAATTTTATCGTAATTTTACGATTGATTTAGACAAAAATAAATGCCCGTACTTCGGGCACCTTTTTTTTATCGTAATATTACGATAAATTTTTCGCTTTACTCAAAATAATATTCAGGTTTTTTTAATTCCTTAAAAAAAGAAGTTGTATCAAAGTCTTGTCGCAATATATCAGATGACTGTTTAAACACCTTGATACAACCCCTTATTCAGGCTAACCCTGCTTGACATCAAAGCTGACCTTCAGCTTTTCCCAATTCATAGTTACTGTGCCTTTATCGCTTACTCCAAATTTGAGCGATTCGCTCATCTTATCAGATTTAGGTTTTGTTTCAAAAGAAAAAATATCCTTAGACGCATCGTAATTGTAAGCTCCCCATTGGTCGGGCACTGCATTTAAAATCACTTTCCACTTGTCTTTGCCAGGCACGGTAAACAAAGCATATTTGCCGGCTTTCACGCTCTTACCTTCTACTTTTACATCCTTTGAAAACTCAATGGTGGTGGCCTCATTGGCCCCTGTACGCCAAACTTTGTCGTAGGGTACAAGGTCTCCCCATATCGTTCTTCCTTTTACAGATGGGCTGCTGTAATTAATGATAATATCTGTGCCGTTGATTGTAGCTTTTACATTCGCCGGGGGGCTTGCCCTTTTTTCCTGGGCGTTTACAAAATGGCTGGCCATTATAAAAGACAAGGCCAAATAGAAGGTGTTTCTTACTGTTCTCATTTTTAAATAATTTTTGATTGCATACACTAAGACGAAGACAAATAATGAAGGTTGGTTATTTGTCTTTGGTTTTTGTTTCAAGCCGCAAAACCATCAGTTGATGGCCTAAATATCCGCACCATGAGGACAAAACTTTTCAGCTCAACAAGAAGGGTTTAGTTTTAACCCCAAATGCCATCAAAAACGAAAAAAATATTGATAGTAGATGACGATGAGGTCAACAACCTCATCTGCACACACATCATCAGGGAATTCGATCAGACTATCGAAGTGGTTTCACTTACTCGAGGGTCAGAGGCCATTCTTTTTTTACAAAACTCTATCACCGAAAACCAAGCAACACTTCCGGATGTCATTCTTTTAGACATCAACATGCCCATCATGAGTGGATGGGATTTCATAGAAGAATGCAGAAAACTGGACATTAACCTCCAACAAAAAATGCAACTCTTTATGCTCACCTCATCACAGTTTTATCAGGACGAAGAAATCGCCACCCGCTACTCTGAAGTAACCGGCCTATTCACCAAGCCCCTTTCGTTTAATATTTTGGATAAAATAGAATCCTCTCATTTTTAAGCTTATATTAGTATTGGTATTTACTTTTATAGCTATTGAGAATTGGCATTAAAAAACTTTAAATTTACTTATTTTCTTGTCCTATTTTTTGTGCTATCAGGTCATCTGAAGGGTAGTATAACAAAGAAGGGCTTTGACCCAAGGTATCCGCTCAACCATATGGTGATGGACCAATGGACCAATGAGGACGGCCTTATATCCAGCAACCTAACTTCCGTGTACCAATCCAACAAGGGGTTTATATGGGTTACTTCACACAATGGGTTGCAACGGTTTGATGGGGTAACTTTCGTTTCCTTTACATCGAACAATACGCCTTTTTTAAATTCAAATTCATTTTACCGGGTATTCGAATCCAATGGGGACTCCCTTTGGTTTACTACCGAACGCAGCGGGCTGGTGGGCATGGCCAACGACAAACTTTTTCCATACCAACACAACGACTACATACCTAAGGCCACCATTACTTTCTATCATTCCCCAAACGGAGAAGTATGGATAGGCACCAAAAACAGCGGCCTATACAGGCAAAACGCCGGCGGCAGGGTAGCAAAAGTGGAGGGCATTCCGGAAGTCACCATCAACCACATCAATAGCGATGCAGGGGGCAATATATGGATCGCTACCGATGGCCAAGGGCTGTACCGAATGGCTGCTGATGGAATATCACATTTCAACTACCAATCCGGGCTCCTCAGTAATGTCATCAACCATATTGAGATAGACGCCAACAACCATGTGTACTTATCTACCATAGATGGCGTGAATGTATGGAGGAACGGAAAAATTGATCAGGTGGATGTTTTCAAGGGACTGGATGTGAACCAGGTGAAGATAGATGACTATGGCACAATATGGGTAGCTGCGGAAAGTGGATTGGCCCGATGGAACCAATCAAATCAAATCTACGAATTGTTTACAGAAGAAATGGGCCTTCCCGGCCGGCAGGTATCCGGCCTCACTTTTGACAAAGAAGGCAGCCTCTGGGTAAGTACGAAAAAAGCGGGGCTGGTGAGGTTCAAAGTTGGAAGGATATATACCATCTCCACCCATGACGGCTTGACCTCAGACAAAATCAATATAGTAGCCAAAAAAAATGATACTTTCTTCATCGGTACAGACAATGGAGAAATCAACCTCCTGCAAAACGGGGCATTCAGCGAACTGGTTTGTGATCAGGAATTTCAGGATGCGGGCATCAGGGATTTTTTATTCGATACGGATGGAAACTCATGGGTGGTCAATTACAATGGCATCTTAAAAGAATCGGGTAGCTCCAAAAAGCTCTACAGCTATAACAATGGCCTGCCTGCCAATGAAGTGCGCAGGATTTTCCAGGATTCCCAGCAAAGGATTTGGGTAGGCACAAGAACGGGGGGATTGGTCCATTTCAGGGAAAAAGGAAAAAGTGATATTTATGACAAGTCCAACGGACTTGACGCCAATTATATCCTTTCTGTGGAAGAAGATTTAAAAGGCAACATACTCGTTGGCACCAATGCAGGCGGGCTGACGGTTATCGATAAAAAAGGCCAGGTACGTACCCATCATTTTACCGATGACGATTCGGGCATATTGATATTCAATACCGATGTGGACCAGGACAATGGATACCTGCTGTGCACCAACATCGGACTGCACTATTTTAAAGATGGCAGCTTCAGGTATGTGCCCATAGGGCCTGAAGAAGACCCTAAAACGTTCTTTGACCTAATAGATGACAAAAGGGGCAGCTATTGGCTGACCTCAAACTTTGGGATTTTAAGAATAGATAAAAATGATCTTGAAAGGCACCTGGAAACCAACACTGCTTTTGTAGAATATGAGCTCTATGATGACAATGAGGGCATGCTCAACAACGAATGTACCGGCGCTACCCGATCCTACCTCGACGAAGAAAGTGGAAAGATTTACGTGCCCACATTTGAAGGTGTGGCGGTAATTGACCCTTCGATCAACCTAACCAATGACCTTGTGCCTGATGTATATATCACAGACCTGAAGATTGATGACCAGCCGGAGGATATTCTGAAGGAGAAACCCAAAATGGAGCCAGGGGCATTCAGGTACACTTTCCATTTCACATCGCTCAGCTTGCTTTCCCCGGCCAAGGTGAAGTTTTTGTACAAACTGGAGGGAATAGACAAAGACTGGATAGGCCTGGTTGACTACAGGTCTGTTGAATATACCAACCTGCCCAATGGGCACTATACTTTTAAGGTAAAGGGCAGCAACAACGATGGCGTATGGAATGAGAAAGAAGCCAGTCTGGCATTTCAGGTTTTGCCCTACTTCTACGAAACCGTTTGGTTTTATTTGGCATGTGTAGTGGCGTTGGCCGTGATACTCTTGCTGATTTATAAATGGCGTGTGCGGGACATCACTGGCCGAAACCAGGCCCTGGGCAAAATCAATTCAGAACTTGACCGGTTTGTTTACAGTGCCTCGCATGATTTGAGGGCACCATTGTCATCCACCATCAGCCTGGCCAGCATTGCCAGGATGGAAACTTCCCCGGAGCGCAAAGACGAGTACATCAGCCTGATGGAAGGGTGCATGAACAAAATGGACCAGTTCATCAGCGATATCATTGATTTTTCGAGAAACAAAAACCAGGAGGTACGGCCAGAGGAGTTTGATATCGGACAGCTGATATCGGAAATTTTCGACAACCTGAAATACCTCGATCGGGCCGAAAGTGTAAAAGCAGAAATTGACATCAAAGGCAACAGTCTGGTATTTAGCGATAAGCTGAGGGTAAAAATGGTGCTCAGCAACCTGATCGCCAATGCCATCATATATTCTTCCCCGGAACGCCCCGACCCTTTTGTGAACGTACAGGTAGAACAGACCAATGCAAGTATTGGCATCAAAATAATGGATAATGGGATTGGGATACCTGCCGCAGAAAAACCCAAAGTATTCAACATGTTTTACAGGGCCAATGACCAGAGCAAGGGCTCAGGCCTGGGACTCTATATCGTAAAGGAATCGGTAGAAAAGCTCTCCGGCACCATCCAGCTTACCTCTGAAGAAGGCAAAGGCACTACATTCCATATTAAAATCCCAAAGGGATAGTAGTCATCGGCCTGGGTGATGGGGCTTTCGGTATGCGTTATTTCCGGCTGGTCGAAATGCACGTAGTTTACATTTTCAAGCACTCGTTACAAACGAGTGCTGGCGGATTGTTTCAGGTGAAAACAAGTTTTAGTCTTATTGACTACCCCAATTTGTTCCCTTCATGTTTTTAATTGATTAAAATTCACTTTACGACTATCTTTGTGGTGGTTCATATTTTCAACTTATGCCACAGGTAAGTTTAAACATCCATGATATTGGGGTCAAAAAAGGACTCACGCAAAAAGAAGTAGGTGCTTCGACAGACCTACTTCCGATGAACCATAATGGGATGGCTAACGGTGACCTTAAGTCATCTATTGAAGTATTAGGCCACATCTACACGCTGTTTGATATGGCTATGGATCAAGCCATCAACTACGGTAAGGATATCCCACAAGAGGTGAGTATCGAAAAAAAGTATGTATCGAAAAAAAAGAAACTCATAGAACTAATGGAGGATGCTGGTCGCCAGGCTATCATTCGTATGATTGACAGCAAGGTAACAAAATCCATGTTCCAAGGTTTCTTTACGAAAAATTTAGCTGCCCTATGAAAGTAACTTTAGATATCAAAGACAGCAAAGCTGCTGCCTTTCTCAACTTTGTCAAAAGTCTGGACTTTATCCGCATTCAAAGTCAGGAAGATTATGAAGAACCTACAAAGCAGGAGATTCTCAACAGCATCAAGCAGGGAATGAAAGAAGTACAGCTTCACAAGGAAGGTAAAATCAAACTCCAATCTGCCAGGGACTTCCTCAATGAGTTTTGAAGTATTAATCACCTCTGATTTTAAAAGGGATTCTAAACCCTTACTCAAAAAGTACAAGTCGCTCAAGATCGAGATTCTGGAGCTGATCACCTCCTTGGAAGAAGATCCCACACAAGGCACGCCTCTGGGCCATGAATGCTACAAAATACGGCTAGCCATCAAAAGGTAAATCCGGTGGTGCAAGGGTCATTACTTGTGTCAAGGTTGTGGACAGTTTCGTTTACCTGCTCACCATCTACAGCAAGTCTGAAAAAGAAAATATCTCAGACAAAGAACTGCAACAACTTATCGACGGGCTGGATTGAAAAATCTCCAACTACGGGCTTTAGGTATGCGATATTTCCAGCTGGTCGAAATGCACATAGTTTACATTTTCAAGCACTCGTTACAAACGAGCGCCATTAGAGGTGATAATTGGATCATTAACAATATTTTACAACTAAATAGTAGCAAAAATTTTCCAGAATAAATAGGTTAGATACAGCGTTTACGACATTCATCGAAGACAACTGACGTTTGCTCAATATTCCTTCTTGATCGAAAAACATAAAACCTAAAACTTTGTCAACCTCGTCATCCATAATTTCATGACCTTCCAATGATTTAACTTTTGACAATTGATCTGAAAGTTTTTCATAAAATTTTTCTAAATCCTCAGTTTGTATTGGGTTTTTCGCTAGTGGATTGGATAAGGAACCATCTTCATTTAACCCTCCGGATTCTGTTCCAATTTCCCTCGCCAAACTTCCAATAATTACAGATGTTTCCAGGATATACTCCGATAATAATGAATCTTTTGAATCTCTACCAGAGAGATAATCAGCCCATATTTGTGTATTATAGGTATGTAATAAAAAAGATACATCTCCAATATTCTTACCCTTTTCTTCTTGATTCGAACCGCATGATATTAAAACTAGTAGGAAGCAAAAAGATACAGAATTCTTAAACTTTACTTTCATGATTTATTCTAAAAATTTTAAACTATCTAAATGTGTTGCTGTTCTATATCGAGGAACTTATTTTGCAGGTTTCCGATACGGTTCAACGAGCTGGACATGTTCATCCCAAAGGGATAATAGTCATCGGACTGGATGATCGGGCTTTCGGTATGCGTTATTTCCAGTTCGTCGAAATGCACGTAGTTTACATTTTCAAGCACTCGTTACAAACGAGCGCTGGCTGACTCGCGTCATAATGACTTTAATAAAAGTGGCTTGTCCGAACAATTAAAGTAACAATACTTACAATAGAATACAGACTCCACATTGTGTATAAATATGGATTTGGATTATTTTCATTTGCTATTACCTTTTTGTAATATCCTCTGAAGTAAAATAAAAGCATATTCAATCCCCAAATCAAAGCAAAAATTAAGACCATTTCCTCACGTGAAAACTCTTCATGCCATATGGATATTACATTTGAAAATTCTAATGAGCTAATAATTAACACAACGTTAAACGTATAATTAAAATAACCGCTTCCAGACCCTAAAGTCTTAAAAAAGTCGTAAAACAAGCAAAAAAAACTATTGTACCCAATCATTTGTTTATACCTTCTTGGCTTTTATGAATGGATTTTATTATTTCTTTAATTTCTAAAGATCTAGAATTTTCTTCCAGGGCCTTTTCAAAATAATATAGAGCTAAAGAGCACTAGCTGAATTTACACCGCCAAGAGGAACACGAGAATAGTATAAATAGTTGCAATCAATCAAAGAATCTTTGTGGATCATTTCAATATAATTATATTCCTTATGAATATCCAAATTAAGAGGTTGTCCGTCAACAGTTACTTCGATTTTAGTAAGGTCTTCTTTTTTCAAAACAACTGTTGTTTTGTATGTTTCAACATTTCCCTTAAAAACAAAATCACCATTACGTCTAACTTCTATATCTAAATCTCCGAATGACATAAAATAGAGAACTAGCCTAGATTCATCTGGCACTATTGGATGAGCCACAAAACTTTTGACAAGTGTATCTTTTGATCCCAGTTCCTTTATTTTCATTATCCTCCTTGTCCAAAGTGTATCTACAGACCCTTCATACATAATTTTCTTAATAATATGTCTTTTTTCGTTAAGAATATAAATCATGGTTACCAGGCTATCAGAATCAAAGTATAAACCTGGGTAATTTAATTTGGCTTCCTCCTTTTTTTCAAAATTTGGATTAATACTAAGTACCTTAATTTGATTACTTTGAGAGCAACCAAACATCAGCATTAAAATAATCACCCTATTGGTAAGTCTATCCATTCTTTTGTAGTTGGGTTATAAGTTCTATATAAATGAGGGTACATTTTCTCATCAACCGAATCTGGTACATTACCAGCATTATGAATAACCGTTTTATCCCTATTAAATACTTGTATAACTTCAACCCATTGCCCTCTAGCACTCCCCTGGTCTCAGCGAAACGCTAAGACCAGAGAGGGGAATCAATCTTCAGTTATGAACTGATAGAATAAATTTAAACTGTCAGAGCCGATCAACCACTTTTTCAAACTATCCAATTCATATTTCGAACTAATACTATGCTGTTGTAAAATAATCTTCTCAGATTCGGCATATGTATTTACCTTAACTCTATTTCCATAGTTATTAATTTTCAACAGTAGATTCCCATTATTGGAATAATAAAACGCACTGTCTTCTTTAACATTTGCTAAAAACCCTTGTTCAGAATATACTCGCGTAGTATGAATAATTTCATAAACTGAAGTGTCTTTATAATATTGATAGAGTACCTCATTCTTATTGCCTATAAGTTTATTGTACAAAATGCCATTTTTGTCATATGACACTGAAGAAATAAATTGATCATCATCAAACACAGCTTTTGATTGAGTTTCTCCAGTTTTATAATACTTTACTGCCTCATCTGAAAATTTGCCTTTGGATAGAACATAATCTTCTTTAAGTTGACCATTTTCATGATACGATTTGTAAAAACCATTTTTTAGGCTATCGCTCCAGTTATATTCGTGTGAAAGATTACCTGTTGGAAAGTAATGTAAAACATCCTTTTTCCCTAGATTATTTAAAATGACAATCCTTGTTTTAACTATTCCATTGTCATAATATTCTAATTGTTCAGCCGGATATTTACTGCAAGCCATAAACAAGATGACAAAAAAGATGTAATTCTTTAAGTATTTCATGGATTTTAATTTACTCTGTGCCAGGTTCTACTGCCAAAAAAACTAACTTTAGGAATATATCTGGAAGAATCATCTAAATCTGGCCAGTATGAAGGGGCAATTAAGGTATCGTTTCTAATGATGGAGCCACTAGGCCATCCGGTGGGCGCTGATTCTCTAAATCCATCAATCGCCGTGCTTCCACTTTTAAAGCCATTATTAAGTTTTTCCAAAGGATTTTTTTGCACTGGTTTCTTTCTATAATTATTTCTCCATCGAGTTATAAAATTCTAAAGACCCAAAATTGCTGTATAGTGCTGTCGAAGACCAAAAAGGGTCATTCGCTTCTCTGTATTTGTCAGTCCAATGCATACCCGATCCTGGTGAAGTTCGTCCAATACCCAAATCACTCTCGCTCATTCCTCCACCATAGCTATTATAAAAATCCCCAGGGTTATCAAACCCAAATTGAGCCCATTCAGGTATCTGCCCTGGCCCATCACCAAGCCCCGGCCTCAAGCCAGTCGGGTCACTAAAACTTATTGGATCGTTGAAGGCGTACCGATACGGTGTAATAGAAGCCATCTGGTTTTTCAATTTTACCTACATCCGTCTAACTGGTTTCAATGATGAACGTAACGATACTCGCAGTTGAATATATGCCCCAGATAAAGTACAAATACCTTTTTCGATTATTATCATCAGATATAACTCTTTTGTATAAGCCATTTCTAAAAAATACAGCTAAATTAATGATCAGAAAAAGGACATACACTCCAATTAGTTCTTCTGTTGACAAAGAATTTGGCCAAAAAAAAAGAACATTCGACATTTCCAGAAAACTGATCAGTGCCAAGGAAGCAAAAGCTTGATCTGAATCGGTTCTTCGTAAACCCATTTCAATTGCTCTCAAAAAATCATATACTAGGCAGAACAAGCTATTGTAAAGAATCATTATATACTGATATTTCTTCTAAGTATGTCATCAAGAATATCTTTTGCTTCTTGGGACTCAGGTTTTTCTTCCAAAGCCATTTCCAGGTAAACAATTGCAAGAGAATCTTTGACAATGACGAAACCATAAATAAGCCCGAGGTTAAAATAACAATCATACCGCCTATGGTCTAATTTCGAAGATGTAATATAATCCCTAACTGATTCCTCATGTCTGTTCAACTGAGCCTTTCTGATCCCTGATGGCATATTTGCATCCCATTCTACAATAATAATCAATGTTTGATTTTTCACTTTTGGTCTCAGCGAAACGCTAAGACCAGAGGGTTGCTTACATACACAAAGATATAGCCTGGCTGGCGAGTCGGCAAAAGCCCTGCATGGCTACAAGGCTTTCCGTTTTTCAAGCACTCGTTACAAACGAGCGCTAGCTGAGTGTCATGTACAAGTTGACTTGTTTTTATTTTCAAAACCATATATTTGAGTATAAACCCATGCTTATGAACCAAAAATATCTCGTGGTAGGGCTGATTATGCTCATTTTCTTTGTGATCTCCTACATTACCAATATACTCGGCCCGATAGTGCCGGATGTCATTCAGGGATTCGACATCAGTGGTACCCTTGCGGGCTTCCTGCCCTTTTCGTTTTTTGTTGCCTATGGGGTTATGTCTGTCCCGTCAGGTTTTTTGTTGGAAAAATACCGTGAAAAGCAGGTACTGACAGGGTCGTTCTTTGTAGTGTTCATTGGGTCGTCCATATTCGCACTTTTCCCAAACTATTTTGCGGCCAGTTTGTCCCTGTTCATTATCGGCTCTGGAATGGCCGCCCTACAGGTGGCCATCAATCCCCTTTTGAGGGTGTCTGCTGGCGAGGAACATTATGCCTTTTACTCCGTCATTGCGCAGTTGATTTTCGGCCTGGCCTCTTACCTGAGCCCGGGCACTTACACTTATCTGGTGAAATCCCTTCAGGACGGGGCGGCAGATCAGGGAGCGCTTATCGGTTTTCTGGCACAAAATGTTCCTGATAACCTGCCCTGGGTTTCGTTGTACTGGTTGTTTGCGGTCATCGCCTTGTTGATGATGGTGGTGGTATTTTTCTTCAAATACCCGGAAGTGACACTCACCGAAGAAGAAAAATCCGGCACCTGGGAAACATATACTGAGCTACTGCGCAACAAATATGTGCTCCTTTATTTCTTCGGCATTTTCTCCTATGTAGGGTCTGAACAGGGTATTGCCAACTGGATTTCCCAGTTTTTGTTTCAATATCATGGCATTGACCCTCTCGAACGCGGGGCGGAAGTAGTATCCTTATTTTGGGGCCTGCTGACCGCAGGTTGCTTGCTGGGACTGGTTTTGCTGAAAATACTAGACAGCCGAAAGGTACTCATTTTGTTTACCGGTGCTGCCATTATCTCCCTTACCCTGGCCTTGTTCACCGGGCCGGAAATAGCCATCGTGGCGTTTCCACTTACCGGCTTTTTCCTGTCGGTGATGTGGGGCGTTATTTTTTCATTGGCACTGAATTCAGTAAAAGAACACCACGGGTCTTTTGCCGGCATACTGGTCACTGGCATAGTGGGAGGTGCGTTTCTTCCTTTCATTATTGGAGGCCTCAGCGACATCTTTTCGCTAAAAACCGGGATGATGGTTCTTTATTTGAGCCTGGGTTATATTTTTGCAATCGGTTTTTGGGCCAATCCACTGGTCAAAAACAAAACCATCTGATCGGAAACGGCTAAACAACGAGATTGCCATGATAATAGTAGAGAATGCGGTGTTGTCTGATGACATCAAGGAAAAGCAGTTTGTGTGTGACCTGGACAAATGCAAGGGTGCTTGTTGCGTGGAAGGCGACCTGGGCGCACCACTCGAAGAGCACGAACTCACAGAACTTGACAATAGCCTGGACCAGGTGAAACCCTACCTGTCTGAAGCAGGGCTGAAAGCCATCAAAAAACATGGTGCCTACATCCTCGATGAGGAGGGCGACTATTCCACTACCACTATAGGTGGGAAAGAATGTGCTTTTGCTATCTATGATGAAAATGGCGTATTAAAATGTGGCATTGAACAAGCCCATACCGATGGTAAAACAGATTTTAAAAAACCAATTTCCTGCCACCTATACCCCATCCGGGTGACCAAGTATGATCATTACGATGCTTTGAATTACGACCGATGGGACATTTGTGCGGCTGCCTGCACCCTTGGGGAAAAGCTAAAAGTATCGATTTACAAATTTTTGAAAGAACCCCTGATCAGAAAATACGGGAAAGATTGGTACGCCAAACTGGAACGCACCATCGAGGATAAGCAGTAAGGCACTCAAGTATCGCGCGCTTAAAAAGATAGTTTTGGTTTATAAATAAAGTCGGGCTTTTGGCTTTTGGCTAAAAATAAAATTAGAATACTTCATAACAGTCCTAAACTGTTGTTTTAATCCATTGAATTAAAACCATTGCTGAGCATCCAGTGATTTCTCTTATTCGAAAAAGAATATATTAAGCACTTACCTTAAAAGTTTTGAAGGTCTCCGATCGCGTTGGAAAAGTCCCAAGGCAGGGAACCGCCACATAGTGATTTAGGCCAGCTTTGTTTTTATGAAGTCCACCGGGCAAATACTACAGTTCACCGGTTTTTGGTTTACAGACACCCATGAATGCGCTAACCTTGTATTGTAGTTTTGATTTCATAAGCAAAATAGTGATTTGTATAGTTGAATAGTTTAGGATCCTGGCTTTCCGTAGGCCAGGATTTTTTTTGTCCTTAAAAGCACCTACAGCAGACAATTCAGCAATCCTTTTTAGACTATCAAAACTCAGTACATACCTGCATCTCCCGGCATCCACGACAAATAAATCATTGCAGAAACGAGTACTCTCTTGAATTCTTTAGGTTTATAGCGAATTGCAATAGCCACAACAGGCTTATTAAGAATGCTCAAGTTGAAGCAATAAATACTACATGCCTGGTTACCACGAAACCTCTTAGGATGATTGGTTTAAAGCTAAATGCCAGCAAATTGTCCCATAGGGACATAATACAGGTAACTACAGAAGAAAGCTGAATACCAGTCCCATCGGGACGAGACCTATGCACTTAGGGGATTTTGTATTTAAGGAGCGTGAACAGTTATGTTTCGTGCCTATGGCACTGAATGTCATACGGGTTCCAATTACCGATATATAATGCCTACGGCATTGAACCACTATCGAACCTTGCTTGTCAAGAATGTTCAAGTTGGGGCAATAAATACTGAATGC
>JAVKDJ010000037.1:0-2166 GCA_040222275.1 Cyclobacteriaceae bacterium | reverse complement strand
GTATGTTCAGTTTGCGGGCTACAGTCCGCCATCTTTTGCAATTTTCTTTGGGCAACTGTTACTGGTCGGTTATCCTTTAATTGCAAAGTTGAACCGTTACCAGACTGATTATTGGCAGCTGATTTGTTTTCCTTTTTACCCCCGGATGAAGTTTTTCTAAATGCCTTGTCAGAGTAGGCGTCCATAATTTCACTTTTTTGTTGTCGACTAAAAATCATAAAAAACTATAGATTTTAAATAGACGACTACACCCTCATTCTAACCAAATATACCTACCTTATCTACAGTTTGCAAGTAATACTAATGAGTCACTTAATTAATAAAGTCATCTAAAAGAAGTTGTAGAAGCGCGTCTGACAAATGACATTGCAAACTCCCTTTTGATTTCCCTTAACAATATCCTATTATTATTTGATTGCTTTTCCTGCCTTTATTTCTGCATCCCATTCAGCATAGTACTTTTGGCAGATCCGTCTAAGCTCAGCCATTGCAGACTCACGGGTTGACATATTACCAGATACTTGCACATACTCCATTTCAATTTGCCTTCTTGATTCTTCCTGCATGTCAACTGAACTTGCCTGGCTGCCTAATATGTCATCCAACATTTCATCAATCCATGCCTGTAGTTCTTCATTATCTTCTGATTGTGTCGTTCCTGATCCACTGGGTACATCGTCTTCTTTGTCCATAGTGTGTTGTCCAGTCTGCTCCCCACCACCGATTTCAGCTCCGCTCGATGTACTGGATTTGGCTGCTTTAGAAGGCATCTTATCATATAGCCAATCTGAGGGTTTCGTTTCCATTTTTTCATCAAAAAAAGCTTTAAATTTGGCTGCTGTCATGTAGTCATACCCACTCTCTTCATCTGGTAATTGTATTACATGGCTATTCCCTACTTTCCATACACCGTGTTGATGTGCTCCGTATTTAGCCGCCCGATGCATGGATTCTGAACGTTTAAAGTCTATTCCATCCAAGCCAAGGTTTTGGGTACCCATTATTATATTTAAATTGTTCTCAATACCTTTCAGGTTATTTGTCAAATGTGACAAAGTTTCCTTAAAGTCAAAGGAAGCTTTAGGGGAAATCATTTTATCGAGATAACCCTGAACAGCTTCGTAGGTCATATCGAAGGCATTTATTGCACCAGAAATCTTCGCCAAATGATCACCAAAATCTTCCATAAACGCTGACTTATGATAAGCTAGTATGTCCTTAATTTCTTGACAAACTTTAGTCAGCAAGCCGTGGTTCTTTTTAACTTGTTCCAGATTTCTAACATCTGGAATTGGCTCACCATCGCTCTTCTCTCCTTGTATATTTTTCACAAGTCTCAAATATCTAAGAACAGAGCTATCCCCACTTCGAGAATTTTTATTTGGTTCTGTATATTTAAATGTCTGCTCAAGCCAATATCCTCCACCTGTTTCCTCCCTTACGATTTCTCTTTCCCTAAGCCTTCTTATCTCCGAACCAGAAATATTATGGTATTCTCCTGCTACAGTCAGTCGATTGCGCTCTGGTTTTGTCACTTTTTTTAATTGAGGTATTCCATTGTTTGTAGATTGTGATAGTATCAAAGATTCGGCGCTAGGCAAATTATTGCCTGTATTTTGGGTGAAATACTCGTATTTGGTTTTGGCAGATCCCATAGCTTTCACCCCCATCACATCACCCTCTTTTTCCAGCCCTGCATCGTCATTGATATTCACCTTGTCTTTGAGTTGTTTGGTGGGTTTCACTCTGCCTTGCTTTTGCTGCACCACGTGCCAGACTTCATGGGGCAGGTGTTTTTCCTGCCCGGGTGCCAAGTGGATATCAGTACCCTGGGCGTAGGCATGCGCATTGAGTTGGGCAGGTTTATCGGAGTTTCTATGCACCTTTACATCATCCATAGAATAACCTGATAGGTTTTCCACACCGGATTTTAAGTTGTCAGGTAAACCCGTCTTGTTATCCTTCTTTTGAATGGTTTGCTGATTATTTGGTGAAGCGTCAGATGTTTTTGCCTGCAGTAGAGCGGTATGTTCAGTTTGCGGGCTACAGTCCGCCATCTTTTGCAATTTTCTTTGGGCAACTGTTACTGGTCGGTTATCCTTTAATTGCAAAGTTGAACCGTTACCAGACTGATTATTGGCAGCTGATTTGTTTTCCTTTTTACCC
>JAVKDJ010000036.1:0-132173 GCA_040222275.1 Cyclobacteriaceae bacterium | reverse complement strand
TCCCTGTGGCCAGCACTATGTGCCCTTGAGGTAGCAATCAATGTTTTTTGGTCATCTTCACTCAATATCAACTTTCGTCCCTTTCTTGCCATAGGACAAAAATAATATTAATTCGGTTATTAACAAATCTTTACACTAGGTCTGGTTGAGTTTGTTCAAAATATTATTTTCGGACGGTACGTAGGCCACCATTTTGTCCAGCAAACTATCTATGTTTTGGTCGTGTATCAGAATGTCAAAATCTTTGTCTTTTACAAGTCCTTTTTGGTTCATGTGCCTGAACAGGGCCAGCAGGTGGTCAAAGTAGCCGTTGATATTGAGAATGCCAATGGGGTGGGGCACAAGTCCCAGTTGGGCCCAGGTAAGTATTTCGCACAGTTCGTCCATAGTGCCAAAGCCGCCGGGCAGGGCGATGAAACCTTCCGATAGCTGCGACATCTTCATCTTGCGTTCATGCATCGATTCTGTTTGGTATAGCTCGTCCGAACCTGTATTTGTGATTTCTACCTGATCGAGAAAATGCGGGATAACGCCAATCACCCGGCCTCCGGACTGGGAACAACCCCGGGCAACAGCACCCATCAGGCCGATTTTGGATCCACCATATATCAGGTCTATTCCCCTTTTTGCAAGGCTTTCCCCTAGATCTACTGCGGCGGATTCAAAATCCGGGTCATTGCCGGTGGAAGACCCACAAAACACACAAATACTTTTCATGATTTAGTTTTTAGTTTAATGCCTGCACAAGGTGGGATGGAAGTAGCAACTTTACAAATCTTCATATCCACAATATTTAAATCTATTTAAAGTTTCCCAGCCCATAAAGTTTGTAATGGTAAGTCAATCATATAAAGCACTTAATTCCTTCCACTTTAATGTTAATTGTTGATAGTTGGATCTATTTCTAAAAAGATCTCGAACCACGAAGGCACCCACCGATTCGTTAAAAATTAACGATGGTATTACAAATTTTTGGTTTTGAGAATTAGTTACAATAAATAATCCCTTTCCAAAGAAAGGATTTCTCAATCCCGCACCAAAAATATAGTTGCGAAGTTCTGCCTGATCAAGAGGCAGTTTGATCGTTGAACCCTCTTTAATAATTTGGAGGTATGTACCGTCAACATTCACAGTCATATTGGCACACCTTTTTGAGGACTCATTGTAAAACCGGTTAAAGCGTACCAGTTGGAGTATCAACGAATAAAGCAACAACATTATAGCAATCATAAGGGATGAGACTATCGTTTTGGCCATTATTTCATACTCCGGATTCCAGCCCATCGATCCGTTATTGTTCAATGGAACTATTACAAAGGGAGAAAGCATAAGAATTGTTACTACTATATATTGAAACATAAAAGTTTTTCCAAAACTTATGTGACCGGGTTGTCCGATGGTTTATTGAGAATGAGTGCATCCAGACTTACTATCTCGATTGAAAAGTAAAACTAATGAATCCGTGTATTTCGAATGTTAAGCTTTGGTCAAATCCTTGTTAGCTGAAGGTTGTTTCACCTGGGAACATGCCTGAGCCACTCCTGGGTCCTGAAAAAGAAAGCGATGTAACCCCTGACCATCAATTTCCCATCTTCCACCCATAGCTTGCACCGGTAAACTTTACCATTTTCAGGATCCAGTATTTCCCCTCCGGTGTACTCGTTACCTGTTTGTTCCATGTTTTGTATGATTTCCATGCCCCTGATTTTCTGGTCTTTCCGGTTATCAGAGCAGAGGTCGCACACCGGGTCCGGGTCTTCGTGAGGCTCCAGGTACATATCGACTACCTTGCCAAAATACTTTCCACCTTTTTTATAAACCTCTACGATCGACCGTTTTTTCCCTGTATTGTCATCAATGGTGGCCCACTTTCCGGTAATATCCTGGGAACAGAGACTGTTCGTGGTTATGAAAAACACTGATATTAGGAGGAACACTGATTTTTTCATGGTGAGTTTATTTTTTGCTATACAATTTATACAAAACGGGTACTACTATCAGGCACAAAACAGTAGAAGACAACAAGCCGCCAATGATTGCCCAGCCCATAGGAGCCCACATGTCGCCACCCCTCAGTGTCAATGGCAACAGGCCTGCTATGGTTGTCACAGTGGTGAGGATAATGGGCACAAACCTCGTTTTGCCGGCTTCCACTATCGCATCGATAAACCCACTTCCGGCAGCCCTCACCTGATTGGCATAATCCACCAGGATGATAGAGTCGTTCACTACAATACCTATCAAACTGGTAAGCCCCACAAAAGCCATAAAACTAAACGAATGACCGGTGATAAATAGTGCCAGGAAAGCCCCTGTAACAGCCAGTGGTATGGCAGAATAAATGATCAGGGGTTGGGTAAAAGACCTGAACTGTAGTACTAGCACAGCAAATATGCCGATAAGTGACACCAGCAATACCTTGCCCATATCGCCGAAAGATTCCTGCTGTTCTTCCAGCTGTCCGCCAGCATAAAACGAATATCCCTCGGGAAGGTCATAGTTGTTCAATTTTGCAATTATTTTTTCAGTGAGGGGGGCTGCCTGGCCTATATCCACCACATCGGCAGTGATGGTGTTTTGCCTGTCCAGGTTGTAATGGCTTATTTTTTTCATGCTCTGTTCAAAGCGTATATCAGCTACCTGCCTCAGTGGGATGGGTGTACCCTGGTGATTGTTCACATATACCCGTTCCAGTTCTTCATAACCGGGGTTTTTATCAAAGGGCATCCTTATTTTCAGATTGAAAGTTTCACCTTTATTGTTCCTGAATTCACCGATTTGTGTCCCGGAAATATGGGTACGGACAGCCAGGTCAACATCACTGATGCCCACGCCAAACATTCCCGCCCGTTGGTAGTCAACATCCAGTTTGAGGCTGGTCTTGGAAGAAGTGAGGATGTTTTCTACGTTGATCACCCCGGTGGTTTCGTTCATAATATTTTCTACATCTTTTGATATTTCCCTGATTACATCCAGGTCGTCACCCATTATTTTGATGGCAATGGGGGCTTCTACGGGAGGCCCCTGTATAAATTCTTTTACCTCGATGCTGGCCGATGGGTAACTGTCAAACCTATTCCTCAACTCATCTACCAGGTTGATCATTGCTTCGGATTCGTACCCTTTTAGTGTGACAAACAACTGACCATGTGTGACGGAAAAACTGCTTGAAAAAATATTGTAATAGACCCTTGGATTGCTCTTGCCAATATTGGAGGCCACCTTGACTACCTCCTCGTATTCTTCAAGCACATTTTCGACATATTTAACAGCCTCATTGGTTTTGGTAAAATTCGATCCTTCCGGAGTATTCACATTTATCAGTAGTTGTGCCTTCTCGGCTTTTGGAAAAAAGCTTACCCCAATCAAGCCGAAGAGTGACAAGGAACCAACAAAAACCAGGGCTACCATCGCTATGGTGAGCCTGGGTTTGTCCAGGCTCGCTTTAAGGATTTTAACATAGTAGTTGTTGATTATTTTCCCGGAAATGGTCTCTTTGTTTTTTTTCTCTTTGAATTTCAACAATACACTCGAAAAATAGGGTGCAAAAGTCAGGGCAATGACCAGGGACGCAACCAGGGTGTAGATCACCACAATGGCCAGGCTTCTGATGAAATCCCCGGTAGGCCCGCCAATGGAAGCCATGGGCACAAAGGCCAATACAGTAGTAGCAGTGGCGCTCACCAGTGCCCATCCGATTTCTTTGGTGCCATTGATGGCTGCATCAATTTTGCTGTGGCCCTTTTCCAGATAGCGTTGGATATTTTCTACCACGGCTATGCTGTTGTCCACAAGTAGTCCAAGGGCAATGATCAAACCGGCTATCGACATTTGTTGCATGCCATAGCCAGACAAATCGAGCAGTGTCAGGCCTATGAGAACCGATACCGGAATGGCTATCATCACCACCATAGATGCCCTGATGCCCACTGCAATGAGGATGAACAGGCCCACCAATAGAATGCCCTGTGAAAAGTTGATAAAGAAATCCCCAATCCTGGCCCTTACGGTATTGGCTTGGTTGAGCACTGTTTCAAGCCTGATGCCTTCGGGAAGTGAATTTTCGAAGGAACTGATTTTCGGTTGAAGCAGGTTGTCGATTTCGTAAATGTTGGTGTTCTTTTTCTGGAGCACATTGATAAATATAGCTGTAGATCCATTGTATCGGGCGATATAGTTGTCCTGTTCGTCAGCAAATTCCACTTTGGCCACATCATTTACTTTTACCAGGCTGACAGATGAGGCCGATACAATGGTGTTTCTTATTTCGTCCAGGTTTTCATAGCTTCCGCTGGTCTTCACGCTAAATTTTCTACTTCCTACGTCTATGGTGCCACCGGGAATGTTGGCATTGGCTGATTGGATAGCATGCGCGAGCTGGTTATAAGATATATTCAAATTGGCCATACGCTCAAAGTCCGTCACTATTCTCACTTCCCGCTCTGGTACGGCCAGTATGTTTACCTTTCTGATCCCATAGGATTTTTCTATCTTTTTCTTTAGCCGTTCGGCATGGTCTTCCAATTGCTCATAACTTGTGGAATCGGAAACCAGCGCCAGTTGCATAATGCTGACATCCATTACGGAAAATTTCCTTTTTTCCACACTCTTGATCTCTTTCGGTAGCTCTGGTTCTACATTGTTCATTTTCTCCAGCACCTTCCTGTATTTGTCCTCGGGATCTGAGCCAGCCACAAACTCTATGGTGATAAAGGCGGCACCATCATAAGCATGGGATTCTATTTTTTTAATGTCTTCGAGTTCGTTCAGTTCTTCTTCGATCGGATCAACTACCAGTTGTTCCAAATCCTCCGGGCTTGCACCAGGGTAAATGACATTGATGGCTGTGCCGGCCATATCATTCTGAGGGTCTTCAGACCTGGGCATGGTAATGAAGGTGACCACACCAATGAGGACAAGCAAAATGACTATAACAATGGTAAACTGATGGTTTTTTATGGCTAATTCCGGAAGTTTCATTTTGGTAGATTATATCTAAAGGTTTTATGAATGTGGATATGCTTGTCAGTCTTATTTGGGTTCGCCAAATATTTCAACAGTACTGTTTTCGCCAATATCTGTCAGCCCATCGGCTATGATCCTATCGTTAGATTCGATATCGCCAAACACGAGTACCTTGTCATTCATAATGGTCTCTATTTTTACTTTTACCTTCTTCGCCTGGTTAGCTTCCAGCTTATAAATTGTCCCGTCATTTTGGTTTGCTTCAGCCAGCGATTCTATCGGCAGTATTTTGTACAGCAGTTTTTCCGAAGGAATCAGGTCAATTTTAGCAATGAAGCCTTTCTTTAACCTTTCCGGCGTTTTGACCAATTCCACTTCAATTTCGTAGGTGCCTTGGTGGCGGTCGGGAGCGTTGGAAATTTTCGTTAGCGTTCCTTTGAAGCTTTGGTTGGGAAAAGCATCAAAAAAAACATTGGCCGTGTCCCCCAGGTTTATTTTTACCACCTCTGTGTCAACAAGCCCGCATTTGATGATCCAATTTTGCCTGGTGCCGGCAAATTCGAAAATAGGTGTGCCGGCATTGGTCAACTCACCCGGTTCTTTCAGTTTGCGGAGGATCAACCCATCCGAAGGGGCCTTAATGGTGGAGTGCCGAAGGTTGAATGCCGCAATATCCAGGTCGGATGAAGCCACACTAAATGCCGTTCTGGAGTTTTCGAGGGCCTCCAGGGTCACCACTTGCTCTTTGTATAGGTTTTCGATACGTTTTAGGTCCCTTTTGGCCTTTTCAAAGCCAACCTCGGCCTTTTGATGGGAGCCCCTGACCTCAGATAGGTCGAGCTGGGCAAGCAACTGGCCTTCCCTTACCCGTTCGCCATTGCCAACAAATACAGTTTTGATGATCCCACCCGTTTTAAAACCCAGCGATGATTCCTGCTGGGAGTAAACCATGCCCGCCGTATGTATGGGTACTGCTGTAAGTTTTTCTTCCACTTGTACCACTTTCACAGGTATAGGCCTGGAATCCATTGTTGCATTGGTGTTCGTTGTAGTTTTCTTGTCCCGACAGGAAAAAACAAGGATAGAGAGGGCTATCAATATTCCTATGATCAGTGCGACTTTTCTGGTTTTCATATTTGGTTGTATTTATAGGCTTTCGATAGGATAGCTCGCTATGGTGCGCTCGTAGGCAGCAAAACTTATCCATGTATCGTATTTCGAAATTATTTGTTGAATTTTGGCATTGGTTAGGTTTGTCCTGGCATCAATGAGCTCCAATTGGCTGGACATACCTTCCTGATATTTCTTGTTCACCAGCTGGTAAGTGGTAGCGGCTTCTTCCACAATGGTGCTCGTTGTTTCAAAGTTTTGTTTCTTTTCTTTCAGGTCGTAAAAAGACTGAATGGCCTCCAATTCTATACTTTTGGCCAGTTCCTGTTCCCTGGATTCCAATATCCGGCTATTGATGGCAGTCTGTTGTATGCGGGCCTTGTTCTGAAAACCAGAAAACAGGTTCCAGGAAAGTACCACAGAAGCCAGCACATAGTCGGAGCGGTTATTGAATTCGTATTCAGAACCCTGAAATCCATAGTCAACCACGGCATACAGGTTGGGTAGCGTAATAGATTCATGCAGTTTTCTTTCAGAATCATTGGCTTTCAAGCCCATGTCTATCTGTGAAAATTCCTCCCTTTGCGTGGATGTGGGAGATATACCGGATGGAAGGGCAGGCGTGGAATTTACCTCTTCCACAGCGATCACACTTTCAAGTGACCGATTGAGGAGGTAATTGAAATATGCCCGCGAATTGTTTCGCATTTTTTCAGCTTCCGCAATTTGAAGGTCAAGCTTCCCGATTTCAGTTTTCGCTTTGAGTACTACATCTACGGTCACTTTGTCGTTGTTGTAGAGCGCCTGGCCCGATCGCAGGTTTTCTTCTACCAGTTTTCGGGTAGATGTGAATAGGTCCATCAATTTTTCACTTTTCAGGTAGTTGAAGTAGGCTTTCTTGATTTCAGCAACCAACGCCCTTTTCCTAATGGCTACATCCATGTGTTTTATTTTGGACTGATCTTCAGCGATAGCCCTGGCCAGGATCAGACGTTTATCAAAAATCGGTTGCGTGAGCGTTATTTTATTGTCTATGTCAGTGGTTCGGTTGAAATTGAGCGTACTGTTTTCTATTTGGCTAAACCTGTCTTCACCGGTAAGGCTGTTCAGCGTGGAATAGACCGGGTTCATCAGGTCGCCGATGGGCACCACAAAGCTACGCCCACCATGTGCTTTGGTGTATCTGGAGCTAAAATCAATACTCGGTAGCAGGCCTCCCCTGGCTTCATTCAACTGCTCCAGCGACGATTCAAATTCGAGAGAGGCTTGCTTTAATCCAGAGTTGTTGTTTACCCCCTCCCGGATGTACTGGTCTAAAACATCCTGGGCCTGGAGGCCGAAAATGTGAAGCAGGGAAAGGAGGGCTATAAATGTAAATTGCTGCATGGTTTATTGGTTTGCTAATGATTGACAACACGGCAAATCAACTGCATTAGGGTATGTTTTAGAATGATAAAGGAATGAACCGGAATTTATTGGGAATGAACCAGTCATGTTTGGAGTGAAAGAAAGGCCAATTAATAGGTAATTGATTATTTTAGGTTTTTCGAACCCCCTTGAATATGGCAAATACACCTTATGACCTGAAAGCAGATAAACTTTTTCCACTTCATTTCCGGTTTGTGGGTGGGGTGCTGGTGGTGGTTGGTATGGCTGCATTGCTGTCCTCAATCATACTTGCTGTCATATTGGTGGCAGTAGGAGGAGCTATGCTTACCGGCTATGCAGGTATTGAATTCGACAAACAGGAAAAAAAATACAGGGAATACAACTCCTTTCTTTTCTTGAAAAAGGGTGCTCGAAAGAATTATGATGGTGTAGAGAAAATTTTCATCAATTCGAAAAATGTCAGCCAGCGGATGTACACTGCCCACACCAGCTATTCATCGAATTTCCATCATGTGGAGTACAATGCCTACCTGAAATTTGGGGAGCAGCACAAAATCCACCTCAAAAGTATGAAGAATAAGGAAGCCCTGATAAAAGCACTTGGGCCATTAGCCCAATACCTGGATACCCAGGTGGTTGATCTCACAGAATGAAGCGATTGACCTTTGGAGTAAACTCGGATGGTGTTTATCTTAACGTAAAATCTGGGTTTAACGTGTTTACAATCAGCAAATTACAATCGTAATTTCGGAATTTTTATCCTTAAATTTTAAAAAGGATAAAAATATCCGTAATCTCATTTTCAGATGCCCGCCTGTCCGGCGAGGCAGGCCTGATAAAATATGCCTTTTGAGAAAATTAAGGCATATTTTTCTGGCATGACGTTCGTTTTATTCACCGAACTAACGATACCTTATTTATTCAACCATTTTTTGAAGTCAGAAGCCTTCTCAATGCTCACTATTGCTTCCTTTTTGCCTGGTGGGTCCAGCTCTATCTTCAACCTGCCTTTGGTGTACGCTATCATATCGCTGATGCTGTCAATGCTGATGATGAACTGCCTGTTGATGCGGAAGAATACTTCCGGGGAGAGCAGGCCTTCTAGTTTTTCCAGCGTATGGTCCACAATAAATTCCTTGCCTCCGCGCGATACAAGATAGGCATACTTGCCCTCAGCAAAAAAGTAGGCAATATCCTCTACAGGTATGGACTTGGCCCTATCTCCGTAAAACACCATAAACCGTTTTTGATAATGGCTGGAGCTGCCATTTTGAAAGGTGGCAAGCAAGGATTTGTAATCAAATTCCAATACTTTCTGATCGTGGTATTTGGTCAGTGCATCCTGAAGTTCTTTTTTGTTCACAGGTTTGAGCAAATAGTCGATACTGTTCAATTTAAAGGCCCTGATCGCATATTGGTCGTAAGCGGTAGTGAAGATGATGGGGGTTTTAGTTTGTATTTTCTCGAAAATCTTGAAACTCTGTCCATCGCCAAGGTGGATGTCCAGAAAAATGAGGTCGGCAGTGTGCTGCCTGAGCCATTTTACCGATTCTGTCACAGAATCCAGCGTGTCCAGGATTTCGATTTCCGGGTCTATGTTTTTAAGCTGCCTGATTAGTTTTTGGGCAGCATAAAATTCATCTTCTATGATCAGGACTCTTGTCATACCTTACAGTTCATCCTTGTCTATGAGTGGGATTTTTGCAATATAGGAATTGTCCGTGACAATAAACTCCGGTTTTAGCCTGGTAATGAGCTTGTACCTTTCCCTTAGGTTTTTCAGTCCGATTGCTGTAGAATTATTGACCTGCTTCCTCATTTGCAGGTTGTTTTCTACGATCAGAAAACCACCATCGGTATGGATTTTTATTTTCAGTGGGGCTGATCTGGTCACCATATTGTGTTTGATGGCATTTTCAATGAGCAATTGCAGCGACAATGTTGGAACAAGTTTTTCAAGTTTCGATGCATCAATAGCGACCTCAGTATCCAGGCTTTCCCCAAACCGGATTTTCTGCAAATACATAAAAGACTCTACAAAGGCCAGCTCTTTTTTCAGGCTTACGGCTATACTTTCCTGATTTTCCAGGACGTATCTGTAAATTTTGGCAAATTCATCAATGAAGGCTTCTGATTTCTCAGCACTCTCATGCACCAGGGAAGACAGGGTGTTCAGGGAGTTGAATAGGAAATGTGGGTTGATTTGGTTTTTAAGGGCCTCAAAACGAGATGAGATGTTTTCTTTTTCCAACCGTTCTGATTTCAACAACGATTGCTTCCACTGTTTGAAAAAATAAGTACCCTCATACACGGCTACCAGTAGCAAGTCGAGCACTATGGCAATGATGACGTTTTTAAGGATGTGCGCATTGAATGCATCATCGTGGTAAATATAAAAAGTGATCACAGCCAGGGGATACACGGAAATTGCAGCTACTATCGGGGTGATGGTAATATCAGCGGCAAACCGCACCCATATATTTTTCTCCCAGGGGAAGATCTGGTTCACCTTTTCCAGGCACAACAAGACGACCAAAGAAATAGAGGTGGTCATGCCATAGGACAAAACCAAATCGATCAGGATATCTGTGTAGAAAACCAGGCTTGTAGGGTCGTCTTTTCCTTCATAGAGCCCTTCGCCCACAAAATATATGACAGGAAGGATGCCCCCAAGGCCAAAATACAGTACAATCTTTTTATTGATTTTCATACGAAGTGTTTCTTCATCCTGGCAAAGAAATCCAATCGGGATGTCAATTTGCAATATTATCGAATGAACCTGAATTATTCGGGAGTGGAATAGGTGGAATGCTTGCCTGGCCAGCTTTGACCCAGTGTCCTCCATACCCATTGCAGGTGGCACAAGGAATGCCCACACTTGATGGGTGCTTGAATATTATGTACGTTTTAAGGGTCTATGACCCTATTATTAAGGCTTGAAATGGCGCAAAAAGCCAATTTCAGGTCAACCTTAAAATTCTTAATCCCACCTCCTAAAATCTTCACGTCACCGATTTTCGGTTTATTCCACGGCTGCTATTGCCTAACCTTGTCATGTAATACTTAACAAAACCAAAAATAAAAGACATGAAAACAACATTTGTAAAAACGGGATTGATGGTAGGATTACTTTTGATCTCAGGCTTGACATTGGCTGAAGGAGAAAAAAATTCCCTCAATAGTGCATATCTCGATGTGGAGGTGACACCAGTTGAAGGACAAATGGTAACAGTGAAATTCCACAAAATGGAAGAAGAACAGGTTCGAATAAATATATATGACACCTATGGTGTAAGGGTGCACGAAGAAAAAGTTTTGAACAAAACTGCAGTGGCCAAAAGGTTTGACCTGTCGCAGCTACCTGCCGGAACCTATTCTTTTGAAGTGTCAAATGATATCTATTTGATGAAGAGGACCATAGAAGTAAAATAGTAATTTGTATAGTTGAATAGTTTTAGTTAGTCCTGGTCTCGTGTAGGCCAGGACTTTTTTGTCTTCTGGTGTGAGCAATACTATTAGTGGCCGGGAAGGTTCGGTCAAATTTGTGATATTTTTCCGGACGCTCATTTTTGGGTATAAAAAATGACCGAAAGACGTGTCCTTTTGTAAAGGAAACCGGAGCATGCAATCCTCCCCACATCGTTCGGCCATTTTTGGCTTTATATAAAAGCGGCAGTATTAGCTGATGCTGTCCAATTCCAGTTCCCTGGTTTTTTTGAATCCATCTTGCTCTCCAAGGTTGGTAGCCCCAATGAATTTGAGCCTATCAAAATCATCCTTGTTTTTGTGACAAACGATCTGGTAGGCCGATGACCCGCCGTGCTTCGTTATGAGCACAGACCAGGCGAGAAAAATCTCGTACATTCGGAAAGTCCTTTCACCATATTTTTCCAGCACTTTTTCTTTGTTTCCAAGCCAGTTCTCGTGCCATTTTTTGATGGTGATGTGGTAGTGGTTTCCGATGTTTTCTACCGAGTGTACTTCAAAGCCCACTTTTTCTATCCTTCTCAGGTCCCAGTTGAGTGGCATACTGGCATCTGCCCCTGAAAATATATATTCGTTCATAAACAAGCCCCAAACCAAATCTTCCCTGTCGGGCCAGCTAAACAAATGGTCCCTTTCGCGCAAGCCTGCGATTTGCAGGTAAAAGATGCCATCATCTTCGAGCATGTCGTAGCATTGTTGCATAAATTTCTTGAAGTATTTGATGCCCACGTGCTCGGCCATTTCCAGACAGCTGATTTTGTTGAATTTCTTGTCCCTCGGAATATCCCTGTAGTCTTTCACTAAAATGCGGGCACGGTCTTCTACTCCATACTCCTGGATTTGCCTGTTGGCCCAATCTGCCCCTGCCTGGGCTATCGTTACCCCGGTAGCATCCACACCGTAGTGCTTGGCCTGGTGGGCTACCAGCGTTCCCCATCCACAACCGATATCCAACAACCTTTCCCCGGCTTTCAACTGCATCTTTTGTGCAATCAGGTTCATCTTGTTTTCCTGCGCCTCTTCCAACGTTTCTTCCTCATTTTTGAAGTAGCAACTGGTGTAGATCATTTTGGATCCTAAAAACCAATTGAACAGGTCGTTTTTGTTGTCATAATGGCTTTTTATTATCCTTTCGTCCTGTTTTTTGGAATGTAGTACCACTTCCGGGATCATTCTGGACAAGAAAAAGTAATAGTGATGGGCCGTGTAATCATAAGTGAAGATTTCGCCTCTATGGCTCAAAATTTCGAGCAAGCCTGTATTGATGTCGATTTTTTCGGCCATATAGTCCTCTACAAAAGTGCCAATAGCTACTTTTTGTTTTGAATAACGACCGGATACCCTTGGGTTCTTTACTTCAATGAAATCGGAAATTTTTTTTGTCATGGTAAAAGGTTGGTTTTCGTTAAAAAATTATTTCTGGTTAAGATTGGATTCATGGTGGGCAGCATATCAGCTTGAAGGATGGTGCTAACAACTGATACTGGTATAAAATGATCGTTTAAAACCGTCGAAAACGAGACTACCACGTTCGCAGAAAGTTGGTTGCATCGGGATAGGAAGTGTTCGCTGGAGATCATAAATAAGGTATTGTAATGTCCCGGGTTTCCAGGAAGATTACAAATCTGGCCGGTATAACTTTGTTTAAGTGTCCTAAAGATATAAAATAAAATGGTTGGGGAGGCCAAAAGCGCAGTAAATACCGGTTTGAATATTTCTCATAAAACTTGAGCTATGTTAAATATCCGGGTATTTTAAGATGCTTTAAACACTATTCAGGGTAAGAAAGCGGTGATTCCAGCAGGTGTTGACCCAAACTAAAAAAATGAAAAGGTTGTATCATGGCCATCTGCTACGTTTCTCTGACGGGACTTTTTATTTATTTTCAAGGCTATCTCCACTGGCAATGCCCAGTATGCACATGTGGGAAAAATCCAATTGCTTTATCACTCCTCCTTAAAAAGCCTTTTTTTGATCATGCCACCTTTTAGGTCCTTCACACTGTTCATCACTATAAAAGCATTGGGGTCTATCTTTTGTATTTCAGTTTGCAGCCTGGTAAGCTCAAGCCTCGTGATTACGGTGTAGATGATGTCCGTTTCATTCAATGTTTCCCCACGCTTGGCAAACCCCCTTTTTCCCGTATAGATGGTGACTCCCCGGCCCATTTTCTCAATAATCATTATCCTTATTTCTTCTGTATGGGTTGAAATGATGGTAACACCAATGTATTCTTCTACTCCCTCAATTACAAAATCAACCGTTTTGGAGGCAGCCAGATAGGTCAGGGTAGAGTAGAGGGCTGTTTCAATGGAGAGGAGGTAGGCCGCAGAAGAGAATATGATAATATTAAACACCAGGATAAGGTCACCGATTGTGAGGCCTGTTTTTCTGCCCAGGTAGATGGCCAGCACCTCCGTGCCATCCAACACCCCACCGCCTCGTACCGATAGGCCAATACCCGCCCCCAGGAAAAATCCCCCAAATACAGAGACCAGCAGTTTGTCCGTGGTAATGATCGGGTAGTCGATACCCTCAAGGGCAAGTGCCAGGCCCAATATGGCCAACACACTTTTCACAACGAAGGACTTGCCAATTTGAAAGTATCCAAGTACTATAAATGGAATATTGATGATGACTATAAGTATTGACAGGGGCTGCTGGGTGAGCGCCCGCACAAGAAGGGAAATGCCTGTCACCCCGCCATCTATGAAGCCGTTGGGCAGCAGGAAGCTTTTGAGGCCAAAACCTGCTGCCAGGATGCCCAGTGAAATGAACATAACATCCTTGAGGAGCCGCATCATGGTCACCTTGAGCTTCATCGAATGCTTGGCAATCGCATAATTGCTGATTTTTTCAGCCCGGCTTTTGCCCAGGTGCTTTTTGATGGTTTCTACTATTATTTGCTGGTATAATGGGTTCATTGTCTGGTATTGGGTACTAGTGAATACGTAGGTGAGACAGCCAGTCTCCTTATTGTTCAAATATATACCGGCTATGGGTAAATACGGCAGAATATTTATAAAAGAGGTGCCCGATTAGGGAAGTGTTGCCGATTTGGTTTCCTGTCTTAACCTACTTCGAAAATTGTACTTACATGCACACCCGCCTGTCCACCGTTTTTTCTGTGGCCTGAGTAAAAGAAAGTGGATATCTAAAGAGACCTTTCGGTATACTTCTGGTACCAGCTATATGGGTATGGTAAAGTGAAAAGTACTACCAGCACCTGGTTCGGATTCCACCCAAATCTCCCCGTCGTGGAGGTCCACAATTTTGCGGCAATTGGCAAGTCCAATCCCTGTCCCATCATATTCCTCCCTGGTGTTCAGCCTTTGGAAAATAAGAAAAATCTTGTCCTTGTATGCCGGGGCAATACCGATCCCATTGTCCTTCACGCTGAATTCCCAGTGGTCTTTGTTTTTTCTAGCCTTCACTTCCACTTTGGGCGGTATGCCTGGTTGGCTAAATTTGAGCGCATTGCTGATCAGGTTCTGAAACAATAGCCTCAACTCAATTTCGAAACCTTTTACGGTAGGCAATTTTTTTACTTTCAAACTGGCCTTGTGTTCGCCCATTGCTTTGGCCAAATCCTCCCTGACAGATTCAATGAGTTGGTTGCAATCCACATCGCTTTGTTCGGCATTGTGCCCCAGACGGCTATAGTCGAGCAAGCCTTTGATGAGTTGTCGCATACGTGTGCCAGCCTGGGTGATGTAGTGCATCATTTTTTTTCCCTGCTCATCAAATTTATCTTCATACTCCTGTGCCAGCATTTCTGTGAAGCTGGTCACGGTGCGCAAAGGTTCCTGTAAGTCGTGGCTGGCTATATAGGCAAACTGCTCCAGTTCCTTGTTTTTAGCTTCCAGTTTCTGGGCATACATTTTTAGTGAACGGGAAACTTTTACTTCTTCTGTAATGTTCCTGGCTGTGGCATAAAGCAGCCCACTGTGTACCTCTACTGCCGATGACCATTCCAACCACAGATAATTGCCATCTTTTTTCTGGTAACGATTGGTGAAACTGATTGTTTTATGCCCTTGTGCCAGCTTACTGGCTTCTGCGATAGTGGCCTCCTTGTCTTCGGGGTGCACAAACTCGATAAATGGTTTTAATTTGAGTTCTTCATCGGTGTACCCAAGAATTTGTTCCCATTTTGGGTTGAGCCGCAGAAAGTACCCGTCTGTGTTGGCGATGCACATCAGCTCCAGGGAATTGTTGAAAAAACTATCCAATTGAGTGGCGAGTTGGATCCGCTCGGTGATGTCCTGAAGGGTGCCAAAAAACTTGACCAAGTTGTCATTCTCATCAAAAACCTGGCTCCCTTCTCCCCTAATGTATTTCAATTCTCCCTCCTTGGTGATGATCCTGTATTCAATAGGAACAGCTTTTTTGGTAGCCGCAGCTTTGGCTGTTGTTGCCTTCACCCTTTCCAAGTCATCAGGGTGTACGTATTGGTAAATGTCTTTTACATTGCCAGTGTGCTCCTCACGGCCCATGCCAAATATTGCAAACAACTCATCAGACCAGATTACCTGATTCGTATCAGGAAACCACTCCCAGCTGCCAATTTTGGCAATAGCCTGTGCCTGCTTGAGCGATATCTCGCTTTCGGCTAGTTTCAGGTCTTTCAACTGTTCATCGTGGATGTCCTGAAAAGTACCAAAGATCCGCTGGCACTTACCTTTTACAAACTCGGCCTGGCCAATAGACCGCACCCAGCGTTCGTTTCCCTTGGCTGTGATGATCTGGAGCTTCGTGTCAAAAGGGGTGCCGTGTTCTATGGCCGTATTTACCAAATCGGTGATGGTTTCACGGCTTTTGCCTTCTTTGTAGAACTTTATACCTGTGGCAAGGTCTGGTATGTAGTGTTGCGGCACTTCATGTATTTCTTTTGTTACTGAAGACCAGTTCACAGTTTCCTTGATCAGGTCCACCTCCCATCCGCCTACCCTAGCCATTTGGTTGGTAGCCTCCAGCATTTCTTCAGTTTTCCTTCTTTCAGTAATATTACGGATCACCACAGACAGTCCAGAAATGAGTCCCCTATCGTTACGTATAGCGGTGATGCTTTCATCCACCCACAGCAGGCTACCATCCTTGCATACCCGCCAATCATTGATTTGAGACTTACCAAATGAGATAACTTTTTTTAGGTGCTTTTCATACGATTCATTGGAGGTGCCCTCTTGAGTACAAAGGCCCTTGAACTCTTTTCCTATAACCTCTGAAGGAGAATACCCTAAGATGTCTTCTGCTCCTTGGTTCCATGTGGTAACATTTCCATCAGTGTCCAGGAGGAATATGGCATAATCCTGAACCTGTTCAATCATCTGTTGCAAGCGCTGTTCACTTTTTTGAAGTGCTCCAGTCCTTAAAACCACCTGCTCTTCTAGCCTATTCTTGGCTTGCTCCAGACCTTGGAATCCTCGCTTGGCTATTGTTACAAGTGCCGCACACACCCAAATGACGATAATTGAAATAATTCTATTTACCGCAGGTGCATGGCTTCCAACAATGGGATTTTCGGATAATGTTTGACCCAACACTACCAAACCGCAACATACAATGGCAGTGATCAAGGTAGAATATCGGCCTGGAAACAACCAGCTGTATAAGATAATAAGCGAATACAAAGCCCCAATTGCAACCCCTAGGGGTACATTGATATCAAGGATAAAAATGCACGACGTAAGAAAGAGGGCCAGAAGAACAAGGGTAGAGTTGATTTTCCACTTCTCCATATTATGAAGGCATTTGGTTTTGCTTCAGTTTTTCTATTTCTGTGGAGAGCTGTCGGATATTGGCATCCTTTTCTGCCAATTGTTTTTCTAGCGAACTTTGAACACTGTCATCCTTATATTCAGGCAAGTTTAGCACTTTTGGCAAATCGCGAATCATAGCAAATACAGTGAGCATACTTACTATTGCGGTTGCAAGTCGAACCAAGGCACTTAGCCTATAACTAGGCCACCAAAACATGAGTGCATCCAATATATGGGTAGCCCCACAGAATAGAATAAAAGCCCCAAAAAGATAAAAAACCGGCAAAAATGGCAAATTGGGTTTTCGTTGTATAAACCAGATCAGGATGACGGGAATGAGAAAGTAGGCCAGCCAAATCATGATGTCGCTGCTGATGTACAGCCAACCATGAAAATCACTCCATTTTCCGCATACCCATCTGGGGGGCCAGTCTGATGTATCGAACATCTTGGTTATAAATTCAATTAATTGATCCATTCTTTGTTGGGTTAGTCGTTGTACAATAGGCACAACAATGCCTTATATGCTTGATTGTGCTGGTTTTAAAGGTAAGTATTTGGAGCGATAATAGGTGCTTTTTTTATTGATTATCTTGAAAAGAACCCTAAGTCTTTACCTCTCAATACTATAAATAGATGAAAATGTCTGGGAGTATGGTTATTTTGCACGCGTGATTTCCAAAAAGACAAAATATGCCATCAATGCATTGGTGCACCTCGCCAAAAGGAAGGATGAAGGCCCCATTCTAATAAGCCAGATAGCAGATTCAGAGCGCATTCCACAGAAGTTTTTGGAGGCCATCCTGCTGGACCTGAAAAAGGCGGGAATACTTGCCAGTAAAAAAGGCAAAGGCGGTGGGTATTACATGACCAAGTCACCAACGGATATCCACATGGCCGAAGTGATGCGTTTGTTTGATGGCCCAATAGCATTGTTACCTTGCGTCACTTACATGTACTATGAGCGCTGTGAAGAATGCAAGGATGAAGAAACCTGCGGTATCAGGGATGTTTTTCTGGAGTTGAGAAACAAAACGGTGGACTTGCTGAAAGGGGCTACCCTGGAAGAAATCATCAAAAGGGAAGGAAAGCACTAAGCCGTCTGGCGGACTGACCCGCCGCTACTCTTCGACATTCAGGAAAGGGGCATTTTATTATCCCTACTTCGTCAAGTTATAAAACCCCACCTCCGTTTAGTGTCCCCATAAATGGAAAGCTAAATCGAAATCGTTTGTGGATACATCAACCTGTCAACAGATATGGCAAACATTGACTTAAAGGGTAACTGTGACAAAGTAGAGTTATTCGTATTTTTGTATAATGATTGACATTAACAAAAATGAATTCGACCCCCAGTTGCTGCTCAGACGTATTTCTGAGGGTATGATCCCGATGCATAATTTAATAGGCCTGGAATTGCTTGAAATCCAACCAGGGTTGGTCACCTTCAAAATACCATTTCATGAAAAGCTGATTGGGGATATCCTGAACAAAAGGATTCACGGTGGGATAATTTCAGCCGCCATGGATGCGGCAGGTGGGGCAGTAGCCCTGCTCAATTTCAAAGGGTTTGACGACCACCTCTCTACTATCAGTATGAATGTGAACTATCTACGTCCGGCATTTCAAAAAAACCTCATAGTAGAAGGCAGGAATGTGAAAACAGGGGCGAGGGTGATATTTACAGAGATGAAAGTGTATCACGAAGGGGAGAAAGAAAAGGTCATTGCCATTGGCACAGCCTCCTACAGCTACAAAGAGCGATAGGAGGGCTTGTTTTATCAGGAAAAAGGGAAATGTCCATGCTGGTAAAACGTTATTCGTATTTCAAAGCCATGGCGGGATTGACCAGTGCGGCCTTCATGGAATGAAAGCAGATGGTAAGCAGTGCCACCAGAAATGTGGCCATACCGGCAATTACAAATGGCCATAGCCCAATGTTGATGCGATAGGCAAAACCATCCAGCCACTGGTTGAGTAGCACATAGGCCAGCGGGCAGGATATCACAAATGCGATCAGGATGAGTATTAGGAAGTCCCGTGAAAGAAGTGCCATGATCTGCCCATTGTTGATGCCCAATACTTTTCTTATGCCAATTTCTTTAGAACGCTGTTCAGTGGCAAATGTAGCCAGGCCAAACAGCCCAAGGCAGGCCACAAGTATGGCAAGAAAGGAAAATATTCCAGCTACATCGCTGAGTTTTTGCTCCGCCCGGTACGAGTCGTTGAGGCGGTCATCGAGGAAGAAGTAGTCAAACGGACGTTCTGGCATCAGTTTTTCCCAGGTGGAGCGCAAGACATCCAGGGAGGCATGGAGATCATTGCCATGCACGCGCACAGCCATGTATTTTATGAATAGGTTGAAGGAATAGGGTATGGTGTTGAGGTCCAGCACCAATGGGGATATGGGATGGTGTTTTGATACGAAGTTGAAATCTTTCACCACCCCGATGATTTTGCCTCCTCCGTGATGCCCTTCACCCAGACTAAATGCCTTGCCGACAGCTTCCTGGCTGGACTTCCAGCCCATTTGTTTCACCAGCTTTTCATTCACTATCAATGCCATGGAATCGTCGGTGGCAAATTTTTCTGAATATGGCCTGCCAGCCACCACCGTAATATCAAAAGTATTGATAAAGTGATGATGCAACATCAGCCTTGGAAATGGCCTGGATTTGTCCATACCCTCAAACTTGTAATTGCCTACCTGATGTTTGGCCCCAATAATTTCCTCTACCGCCGTAATAGACAAGATGCCGGGATGTTGCAACGCTTCATGCTTGTAGGTCATAAAATGCCCGGCCATCGGTGTACGGATTACGGGTACCATCACCACATGTTCTTTGCGAAACCCAATGTCATCATTTTGCAGCAACGTGAGTTGGTTCAGGGCCACAATCGTACCGATAATGAGCATCATAGAGATGGAAAATTGCAGCACCACCAGCACCTTTCTGAAGCTTAGTCCGCCCGTAGGTACATGGTTGCTTTTCAATACTTTTACGGGTTTGAAAGAGGACAATACGAAAGCCGGGTAAAACCCCGAAACCAATCCTACAGCCAGCGTGAGCGCCACTATGAACAATACATACCCCGGATCAAGCAATGTGGAGAAACCAATAGCTTTTTCTGTAAGTACATTGAAGTATGGGATCACGAAGAAAACGATGACAAGTGCTATCACTACGGCCAGTGAGGTAAGGAATATCGACTCGAAGATAAATTGATTGACCAGCTGTCGTTTGTCACTGCCCAGCGATTTCCTCACGGCCACTTCTTTGGCCCGCTTGGTTGCCCTGGCTGTGGATAGATTGATGAAATTGATGGCCGCAATCAACAAAACAAAGATGGCCACAGCACTGAAAACATAGACATTGCTTTCGTTGCTGTTGGGCTGGATTTCATAGTCTAGCTTCGATTTGAGATGGATGTCAGCCAAGGGCTGAAGCTCCAGTTTGATGTCCTCACTTATGAATTCGGGAAAATACTTCTTGATGAACCCGGGAAAGTAACTGGCCAACAGCCCGGTATCATTGTTTTCGTTCAAAAGGATATAGGTCCAGCAGGGGTTCCAGTACCAATTGTTTTTATAATGGAAATTGGGGAGGTGGTATAGGGTGGAAAATGAAATGAGAAAGTCGAATTGGAAGTGTGCATTCAATGGTGCGTCCTCGAGTACCCCTTTCACCACAAGGTCCTGGTTGCCCTGAAATTGTAGTACTTTGCCCATTGGTTCTTCATTGCCAAAGTATTTTTCAACCATGCTTTTGGTGAGCAATATTGAATTGGGTTCACTTAGTGCATGGCGTATGTCACCCTGTAGCAGCTTGAAATCGAATACCTTGAAGAATGTAGAATCTACAAGAAATATGCGTGATTCGTTGTATTCCCTTTCCCTTGCAACGTTGGAGAGGGAAAGCGAAGGGGATTGAAAATTAAATAGCCGGACAACCTCCTCAACCTGCCCGGGAAAGTCTGTGAGTAGGGTATGGGCGACAGGAAATGGCTGGCTCGCAGAATGCTCCCCCACACCCTCACTTTCAAAATGCTCCACCAGGCGGTATATCCTATCATGTTTTGTGTGGAATTTATCATAGCTAAGCTCGTCGCGGATGTATAAGAATATAAGGATGAAACAGGCCAGTCCAATGGCCAAACCTGCCACATTAATGGAGCTGTACACTTTTTGACGAAGGAAATTGCGATAGCTCACCTTAAAGTAATTTTCCAATAAGGTCAGGGAACTGAAAGGTGAATTTCTATCGCGATTGATGGCAAAAGGCCTAAACAAGTCCACTACATCGAAAATATAGTAGAACCGGGCCCGGTTTTTACCCATATTTTTCACCCTTTCCTGATACAGTTCATAGAGGTCGCCCTGGAGCATTTCGAGGTGGTCGGGACAACAAAACCATTCCAGCAGTTTGTTGGCCCATCTTGGTGGATCATATGGTGGGTGCTCGGCCATAGGTCAGGACATGCCAGGTATGAGTTTAAATAGCCCCGATCTCAATTCATGTGATTTAGTCACTGCTGCCTTACCAGTGGACGTAATGATATAAAACCTCTTGCGCCTTCCACCCCTTTCGGTGGTAGCACCACCTTCATGCGAGGTAATGTACCCTTTTTCGTGGAGCCTGTTGAGGGCCGAGTGCAAGGCCCCAATGCTAGGGTTTCTACCTGTGTTCGATTTCAATTCTTCCTTTATCGAAATACTGTAGGCATTGTCTTTCAATACCCCAATAACGAGGAGAACCAATTCTTCGAATTCCCCAAGATGTGTCCCTTTCATATTTTGTTAGTTTAGAAAACCTTAACGGTACCGATGATTATTTGTTTCTTAAATGTAGATATAGAATTCTTGACAAACAAGGGGAGCACGAACATTTAGAATCCGCATTTTGATATACTGTGGTTATTTAATGGTAGCCCTACTTGTTGAGTCTCTCAGAAACTAGAACAGTTCGAGTTGTTCAGGGAGGAGGCGGAAGCTCTTGCGGTGAAAATCCGTGATGCCATGCTCCCGTATAGCCTGCCGGTGGGTTGTTGTGGGGTAGCCTGCGTTTGTGTCCCAACCGTAATGGGGAAATTCTTCATGCAACCCGCTCATCAGAGCATCCCTGTGGGTTTTGGCAAGGACAGATGCAGCCGCTATGGAAAAATATTTGGAATCGCCTTTTACGATACATTGGTGTGGCAACCCGTCATATTTATTGAACCTGTTGCCATCTATGATCAACAATTCGGGAGAAGTCTTCAAACCATCTACAGCCCTGTGCATGGCCAGAAAGGAGGCATTGAGAATATTGATCTCGTCAATTTCGTGATTGTCCACTACACCTATTGCCCACGCAATGGATGCCTCCTTGATCTCATCTATCAGATTTTCCCGCTGCTTTTTGCTCAGTTTTTTGGAGTCGTTTAGTGTGGGATGAAAATAATCTTTGGGCAGAACAACAGCTGCCGCCACTACAGGGCCCGCCAGACAGCCACGCCCGGCTTCATCGCATCCTGCCTCCAGCAATTCCTTTTGGTAATAGGGGAGTAACGCCATAGCTGCTAATATAGCATGGCAGATTGGGATTGTTGCCATGCGGGTTTAATGTTCGTATCTATAACAGGTTTATTTAGAAAAAATATTGTTACTCGGACATTCCGGGCATGGGTTCCTGGTGTATATTCGCGCGCTGATATTTATGTCAATCATACGAAAAGTGAGGTCGGTTGAACGGTTGTTTGAGCGCCTCGATTTGGAAATAGCTGAGTTTAGAGGCCACACAGGTTTGTTTTGTGTGCAGGGCTGTGGCAAATGCTGTACCAAACCAGATATAGATGCTTCGCCCCTGGAGTTTTTGCCCTACGCTTTTCATCTCTTCCTGACCAAAAGGGCACAGGAAGTACTCGATGCTTTAAATTCAGAAAAGTCGGCAGTTTGTATGCTCTATGCACCTTTGTCTCTCGACAACCCCACAAATGGCCAATGTGGGGAATACCGTCACAGGGGATTGATCTGCCGCTTGTTTGGTTTTGGGGCTACCAAGGACAAATTTGGCATGCTGAGATTGACTACTTGTAAAGTAATTAAAGAAGGCCAGTCGGAAAGCTATTCGAAAGCCAACACCATGATCAGCGAAAAACTCCCTGTACCCATATTTTCCGACTACTATATGAAGCTATCGCAAATCGACTTCAAAATGGGGAACATGTTGATGCCCATTAACCAGGCTTTGAAAACTGCGATTGAGGAAGTGCTCCATTATTATGCCTACAGGCCTTTTCCGAGGGGCATGGGCCGGGTGGCTTAGTGTGGGGTATATTGGTTTTCCGATCCAACAAGGCCAATTAATTATTGACAATCAACCCGCATTTATTACCTTCGCACCTGAAATTAACCTATGGCAAAAATAGGAACTGATATCGAATATGCTGCGGCATTGTTGAGGCAGGGAAAACTGGTTGGCATTCCCACAGAGACAGTATATGGTTTGGCCGGAAATGCCTTCGATCTTCACGCTATTGCGCGCATTTTCGAAGTAAAGCAAAGGCCCCAGAATGTACCCTTCATAGCCCAAACCGATTCGATGGAAAAAGTACAGGGATGGACTAAGGATTTTCCCCTGGAAGCAACCATGCTGGCCAAAAAGTATTGGCCCGGGGCTTTGACCCTGATCCTTGAAAAGACAGATTTAATCCCAGATAGTATGACCAATGGCGGCAACTCCGTTGGTGTGCGCATTCCCCACCATTCCATGACTTTGGAGTTGTTGTCGAAGTTGGATTTTCCTTTGGCTGTGCCGAGTGCCAATGTCCATGGGCAAAAAAGCCCGGTTACGGCACAAGAAGTAAATGACATGATAGGAGGGGAAATAGAATACATACTCGACGGTGGAACATGCGAGGTTGGATTCGAATCTACAATTATTGGTTTTGATGGAAACGACCCTGTCCTATTCAGGCAGGGTGCATTGGATATAGGGGAGCTGGAGTCAGTTATCAATAAAAAAATAAAGAGAACCAAAGCCTAGAATGATGGTTTTAAACTAACTAAACACATAAAAGTAAGAGATGAAAAAACTGGACGAGTACAATTTTGCAAGCAAGAAAGCATTGATAAGGGTGGATTTTAATGTGCCGCTCAATGAGAAATTTGAAATCACAGACTATACCAGGATCAAAGCAGCAACCCCAACGATAAAGAAAATATTGGCCGATGGCGGTTCGGCTATATTGATGAGCCATCTGGGCAGGCCGAAAGAAGGCCCTGAAAACAAGTTTTCTTTAAAACACCTGGTGCCTGCGCTTTCAGAAAGGTTTGGGACTGAAGTGAAATTCGCTACTGATTGTATTGGATCTGATGCCGAAACGCTTGCAGCTGGCCTTAAAGGCGGTGAAGTGTTGTTGCTTGAAAACCTACGTTTCTACAAAGAAGAAACGAAAGGTGATGAGGCATTTGCTGAAAAGCTGTCAAAACTCGGTGACGTGTATGTGAACGATGCGTTTGGTACAGCCCACAGGGCACACGCTTCCACCACTATAGTGGCTAAGTTTTTTGAAGAAAAAATATGTGGCTATGTGATGCAGGCCGAACTGGACAATGCCGAAAAAGTATTGAACAATCCGGACAGGCCGTTTACCGCCATTATGGGAGGTGCCAAGGTGTCTGATAAAATTTTGATCATAGAAAAACTGCTCGATAAAGTAGATAACCTGATCATTGGAGGAGGTATGTCCTATACCTTTTCAAAAGCCAAAGGAGGCTCTATTGGAAATTCCCTCTGTGAAAACGACAAACTCGACCTGACATTGGAACTGGAGAAAAAAGCCGCTGAAAAAGGGGTGAAAATTTACTTGCCAGTTGACAATGTGATTGCGGACGATTTTAGCAATGATGCCAACACACAGGTGGTGAAACGAGGAGAGATACCTGATGGCTGGGAAGGCCTTGATATTGGTCCTGAAACCAAAAAGCTCTTTAGCGATGTTGTAGCCAAGTCCAAAACCATCCTTTGGAATGGCCCTATGGGGGTATTCGAATTTGAAACCTTTGCCAAAGGAACAGATGCCATAGCCGAATCAGTGGTGGCTGCCACCAATAACGGCGGGTTCTCATTGATTGGTGGAGGTGATTCTGCTTCTGCAATCAACAATCTGGGATATGGGGACAAGGTATCTTATGTGTCCACCGGAGGAGGAGCATTGTTGGAATACATGGAGGGAAAAGTACTACCTGGCGTGGCAGCACTGGACGAATAATTGCGCAAAAAAACCTAAATAGAAAAGGCGGGCCCAAAGAGGGTTCGCCTTTTTTGTTTCCCCTCCTGGAATGCATCAACCTCTGTAACTTTTGTTACTTGATACCAAATTGAGTTGCCCTATTTTTGTACCAGTTAAAATAAACAAATCCAAAATGAAGATAGAGCAGATTTATACGGGGTGCCTTGCACAGGGCGCCTATTATATTGAGAGTGAGGGAGAAGCAGCGATTATCGATCCCCTGAGGGATCCAGAGCCATACATCAACAAAGCAAAAAAAGCAGGAACTACCATCAAGTACATTTTTGAAACACATTTTCATGCCGATTTTGTTTCCGGGCATATCGACCTGGCGAAGAAAACAGGTGCCGAGATCGTATTTGGCCCTAAGGCCAATACCAGCTACAAAATACATGAGGCCATTGACGGGGAAATTTTCAGTGTGGGAAGGGTCAAAATCAAAGTGGTCCATACGCCCGGCCATACCCTGGAGAGTGCCTGCTTCCTTTTGATAGATGAAAACAGCCGGGACCATGCACTTTTTTCCGGTGATACACTTTTTATAGGCGATGTTGGCAGGCCGGACCTGGCCATCAAAAGCGATCTGACCAAGGAAGACCTGGCAGGAATGCTTTTCGATAGCTTGCGAAACAAAGTGATGCCATTGTCTGATGATGTAGTGGTGTACCCGGCACATGGAGCAGGATCGGCCTGTGGTAAGCACATGTCATCTGACACCTGGGATACCCTGGGAAACCAGAAAAAAACCAACTATGCCTTGAGGGCCGATATGACCAGGGAAGAATTTATAGGTGAGGTGACCAATGGCATATTGCCCCCACCTCAGTACTTTGCCAAAAACGCCTTGATGAACAAGACAGGATATGACAGCATAGATCATGTCTTACAAAAAGGAAATGTACCCCTGGAGGCAGATACATTTGAAGCACTGGCCAATCAAAGCGGGGCGTTGGTATTGGATACACGAAGCAAAAAGGATTTTGCTGATGAACATATTCCCAATTCAATTTTCATAGGAGTTGATGGTTCGTTTGCCCCCTGGGTGGGCGCACTGATTATGGACCTGCAGCATCCCATTATTTTTGTTGCGGATGAAGGCCGTGAGGAAGAAATCGTCATCAGGCTGTCAAGGGTTGGGTATGACAATACCCTTGGCTATTTGAAAGGTGGGATAGAAGCATGGAAAAAGGCAGGTAAAGAAGTGGACCGAGTAGAATCGATAAGTGCGATGGAATTGGAAAACAGGATAAAGTCTATCCAGGATATCAAAGTAGTAGATGTCCGAAAGCCTGAAGAGTTTGATGCTGAGCATGTGGAGGGTGCCCTTTCATTGCCCCTGGATTTTTTCAACGAAGGCCTGGATGCCGTTGACAAGAAAGACGAATATCATGTGCATTGTGCCAGTGGTTACCGGTCTATGATAGCGGCTTCCATATTAAAATCGAGAGGGTATCACAAGATAGTAGATATAGATGGTGGTATAGCCGCCATCAAGACTACCAATATCCAAACGTCGGATTTCGTATGTCCGAGTACAATAAAATAAACGAATCGAATATACCATATAAAAGATATGATAGAAATAATAAGTAAACCATGGCCCTGGTATGTATCGGGCCCAATGATCACATTGGTCATGTTTTCTATGTTGTACCTTGGCAAGAGGTTCGGGGTGTCGAGCAATTTGCGCACCATGTGCACCATGGCAGGCGCAGGCCGATATGCGGACTATTTTAAGTTTGACTGGAAAAATGATATCTGGAACCTGGTGTTTATATTGGGAGCTGTGCTCGGTGGGTTTATTTCCAGGGAGTTTCTTACTGATGATCCTTCCATTGCCATATCAGCAGCTACTGCTGCGGAACTCGCAACACTCGGAGTTGCCTTGCCAGGAAGTGACTATGTACCCACAGATGTATTCAATTGGGAGGTGCTTTTTTCTTTTAAGGGGCTTGTGATGATGGTTTTCGGTGGTATGCTCATTGGCTTTGGTACGCGGTATGGAGACGGATGCACTTCAGGCCATGGCATCAGCGGTCTGAGCAACCTTCAATTGCCTTCTTTGATAGCCGTCATTGGCTTTTTTGTAGGAGGCCTTTTGGTTACCTTTTTCATTTTACCCTATTTATTAACCTTATAATTTCCCACTTATGAAATTTCTTAAATTCTTGTTGATTGGTGTTTTTTTCGGGATAGTGCTGAGCAAGTCTGAGGCCATTTCGTGGTTCAGGATCTATGAAATGTTCAAATTCCAATCATTCCACATGTATGGTATCATAGGATCGGCCGTAGTATGCGGGGCAATAGTGATTGCCATTATGAAAAAGATGGGATTGAAATCTGTAGAAGGAGCAGACATCAAATACAGCGTCAAGCCATTTGGAGTTACCAGATACTTACTCGGAGGCACCATCTTTGGCATGGGCTGGGCTATGACCGGGGCATGCCCGGGCCCTATGTTTGTGTTGGCAGGAAATGGGTTTGGTGTTTTTTTGGTGGTAATTGTAAGCGCTATGTTTGGCACCTTTTTGTATGGCCTTGTTAAAAACAGGTTACCACATTGACAGGCAAATTACCGTTTTCCGACATGCAACCTACTTTTCGATGATCATTTCATCAGAAAGTTCGTTGGTGTCATCAACCCTTACGATGAAGCCGTTTTCAAGCAGCAGTTTTTTGCACTCGTGGATGGCTTCCACAAGGCCTTCTGCCGGGGTTCCGGTTTTTATACCATCTGTTACAAGGGCCAATACCTTGTTCCAGTCATCTTGCTCAATCACTGAACTAATGCCCCTGTCCCCGATTACCTGTACCCTTTTTTCCAACTCACTGATGTAAATAAGAATACCCGTACGATCCACAGTGTTGAATATTTCCTCCTGAAGGAAAATATCGCGCGCCCGGGTAATTACCCTGTGGTCCATGATGTTGAGTGGTACGAACGCCAGCCTTACGGCGGGAAAGAAATAAGATACCACAAACCCCATGATCATCAGAAGAAATATAGACAGGGCGATGGCCATGATGGTAAGTGTTGCCGGCAACATCCATACGTAGGACAAGCACATAACCGCCAACAGGCCTGCCATTCCCAGGGTGGCTGCCAGCTTCCAGCTTCCTTGCTGGTATGAGTCACTTTTTCGTCCAAAATAGACCACTATTTCGCCTGATGATTCAAGCTCAAGGTCTTTTACAGCTTGCTCCACGTCATTCTTTTGCTTGTCGCTAAAAGTGAATTTTTTATGGGTATCAAAAGAAAAAGACCGCCAATCGCCGGAAGCCCCGCCCCCGTTGAAGGTACCCCCTCCTAATGAAAATGAGCTGTCACTGGTATTGCCACCTGCTCCTTCATTGCCTTCGTTATACCCGCCTCCATAGGCTCCCCCACCTCCCCGTGTTGATCGGCCCATTAATGGGAATAAGGACAAGATGAGCGTGAGTATTCCATAGGTGATGCTGCTGAAAGCCAACCAAAAAACTATTCCCACCAATACCGCTACTGCCAATTTTATTCTGATGTTTTTCACAAACCCACTCAGCAGGCTAAGGATTATAAAGACTACAAAAATGGAAAGCAAAGGATAATTCTTGTGTTGGAAAGGTGAGGTTTCGGCCAGTTGTTTTCCTTGCAAGACATCATTGATGGCATCCATGCCTTCGATAATCCCCGAAGCAAACCTTCCACTTTTGAATTCAGGGATGATGATGCTATTGATTATATATTTTTTATCCTGATCAGAAAGTTTTCCTTTAAATGCCTCGTCTGTAGAGATTAACACCTTTCTGTCTTTTTTGGCTACCACAATCAGGACCTTGCCTTTGGTCGGATCTGATGTTTGCCATTGCTTCAACTGTTTGTTGGTATATTCTTCTATAGGCTCAGGTTTGGTGACCGAAACTATTTCTACTGCGATTTGGGTATTGTAGTCCCTTTCTATTTCATCCAAATTATTGTCAATATTGATGATTTGTTGAGCGTTGAGGGTGCCGGTGGCATCTTTGATCCTTGCAGCTGGATTGTTCTGTGCATACGCAGCTATTGCGAATGTTGTGAAAAATAACAGAAATGCTGTTGCCAGACTTTTTGTGTGTGAATTTCCCATGACAATAGAGGTGAGGTGATTTGCTTTTTCGTACTTAGGTCTAAATCTAGTTACAATTGGTTACGTTTTTAGGATTCAACCTTGTTAAATTTATGTTGATTCAAATTTTCTTAAAAATATGAATGCTTGCAAGCATAGCCAACCTTAAAATTAGAATACTTTTTTTAATATGTGTGAAAACTTCGCGTTGAATTCAGGGCAGACACCTTTAAAAATGCAAACCATCTTTATCGTAGTTACTTGTGTGATGGGAGGATTGGCAGGGAAAAAGGGGATTTTGGTGTGAGCAGTTATTGAAAAATGCAAACCGTAGGGGGATGCCTGGTTTTGTAACTTTTGTTGCCAATAAATGAATTTTTTCTATTCAAATTTGTTTTCATTCAAAATAGAACGCAATGGCTAAATTCTTAGATATAATAAATTCTGATCAACCGGTGTTGGTAGATTTCTATGCCGAGTGGTGTGGGCCCTGTAAGATGATGGCACCTGTTTTGGAGGAGCTGTCAGGTGAACTTAACGGAAAGGGGAGGATCATTAAAGTGGATATTGATAAAAACACCAATGCTGCCATCAAATATCAGGTGCGCTCTGTGCCTACCCTGGTTTTGTTCAAAAAGGGTGAAATCCTTTGGAGGCACTCGGGCACGGCAGGTAAGGACGAGCTCAGGCAAATCATAAACAACCACGCAACATGATGGCTGGCGGGCTAACAACAATATCGATACTTCTGATACAATTGTTTTCCTTTCAAGACAAACCCATGAAAGAAAAAGCTTACCAGCTGATGCTGAAAAACATGCTGTCCCATTCAGTAGAGGAGGTGGCAGTTGATAAAGCAAAAGAGAACCAAGGGGCTGTTTGGCTGGATGCCAGGGAGCGCAACGAGTACGATGTGAGCAGGATTGGAGATGCCAAATGGGTGGGCTATGATGATTTTGAGATGAGCAGGGTAGCAGGTATCGAAAAGGATGCCGACATCATTGTGTATTGCTCCATAGGATACCGCAGCGAAAAAGTAGCAGAAAAACTGAAACAGGCCGGCTTTACCAGTGTCAAAAACCTATATGGCGGAATATTTTCCTGGATGAACTCCGACTATGAAGTAAAGGACAGCCTGGGTCAGAAAACCCAAAAAATCCACGCATACAACAAGTTGTGGGGCAAATGGCTCGAAAAAGGGGAAAAAGTCTATTGAAGGCAACAAACAACACCTGACAATCCCCAAATGCAGGCCTGTTTTTCCACTATACAGATGTTAACCTGAGACCCCAGGATACCTCACCTTCTATGTATTAAAGGGTTTGTATGGAGACAGTTTCCATACAGCCAGATTTTACCGTTCACATAATACTGTAGCCTCAGGTTTTATAACTGGCTTTATTTTATATTTTTGTCGATTGCATCAACCAAGTCAATCTAAATTTTTCTTTTATGCAGCAACTCAACGAAATATTGGCCTTAATTGATAGTGTAGTAGGCAGTGGGGCAGAGTGGTTTCCTTATGTTTTATTAGGGACCGGATTATTTTTTACTATTTATCTGAAATTTCCACAAATTAGGTATTTCAGGTTTGCGGTAAGGGTAGTAAAGGGAAAGTTTGACAAATCTGATGATGAAGGTGATACCTCCCATTTTCAGGCGTTGACCACAGCTCTATCAGGTACTGTCGGTACGGGCAATATTGCTGGTGTGGCATTAGCGTTACATATGGGTGGCCCTGCGGCACTGTTTTGGATGTTGATGACAGCTTCTGTGGGCATGTGTACCAAATTTGTGGAAGTGACACTCTCCCATAAATACAGGGAAAAAACTTCAGATGGCTCCATGGCCGGAGGTCCTATGTATTTTATGAAAAACAAAATGAATATGGGATGGTTGGCGATTCTTTTTGCGATAGCCACAGTACTGTCTTCTTTTGGTACTGGGAACTTGCCTCAAATAAATAGTATCTCTTCATCCTTAAAGGCTACATTTGGAATAGAACTTTGGGTTACCGGTTTAGTATTATCCATTTTATTGGGCATTGTAATTATTGGAGGAATCAAGAGGATAGCTGCAGTAACGGAAAAACTCGTACCCGGAATGGCTGTTATCTATTTTATTGGGGCATTCGCTGTAATATTGTCTAATCTAGACAATATTATTCCCTCCTTCTCCTTGGTTTTTAGTGGCTTGTTTACTGGATCTGCGGCAGCAGGTGGGTTTTTAGGAGCGTCACTTTCTTATACGTTTAAAAATGGAGTAGGCCGGGGGCTGTTTTCCAATGAGGCGGGGCAGGGTAGTGCGCCCATCGCCCATGCTTCGGCTAAAGCCCATGAGCCTGTATCTGAAGGTATGGTGGCCATTCTTGAACCTTTCATCGATACTATTGTCATTTGTACGATTACAGGTTTGGTGTTGTTGTCATCTGGTGTTTGGAACGAAAAACACGAGAATGATTTTCAGGTATCCGATATGTCGATTTTGGTGGGCAGCAGCTATACCGATCAGACGGATGAGGGCGCATCTGCATTGTATGGACACATCTCCGGGAAAAAACCATTGCCAGTATTTAATGGTGAGTTAAAAGTAGAAAACGGCCTGATAAAGAATGATGTATCGATACTGCATGCACGGTCGCTGGCTGAGGAAGTAAAAGTCTTCGCTGGTGATAAATTGTATTCCGGACAGATAGCGATTACAGATGGCAAACCACTGGGATTAGACCAGATATTTCGGGGCAAATCCCTGGTGCACAGTGCACCCCTTACTACCATTGCTTTTACCCGCGGGTTTTTCGGCGACTTTGGGCAATACATAGTGTCCATAGGATTGCTGTTGTTTGCCTTTAGTACAGCCATCTCCTGGTCGTATTATGGAGATAGGGCCATGACCTTTCTTTTGGGCAGCAACTCGGTTATTTATTTCAGGGTGGTCTATGTGATAGGTTTTTTCCTGGCGGCCTTTACCGATACCACCATCATCTGGACGCTCTCGGGGATTACAATTGCCCTGATGACCCTGCCCAACCTTTTTGGGTTGCTCTACCTGAGAAAAGACATCAAAGAAACCATCGACAACTACTGGACAGACTTCAAAAAAGAATGGCCCGGGGAGAAAACTCCGGAGTAGAGGGTAAGCTTGTTGGGTTAAGGTCTGGCTAACTTATTGGATTCAATTATACTGATATTCAGTAAGTCGCTTATCCCCATGTTTGGTCAAAATGTTTTGGTCAACCCCATATTTCAAATCCCGGCTTGCCGTTGCAGAAGAAATCTCCTTGAAATGAACTAAATAGTCTTGCCTGGAAAAAATCTGGCCACCGATAAAATCCCTAAATATCAGTAACCGGTCTTTATTTGTCAAAGTTGGCCTTTGTCCATTGACAACCACCTCAAGAGCTTCGTTAATTACCGACAGCATAAATTCTATGAAATAAGTAGCTTTTCCGGTTTTATCGGATTGACTGAGGGCTTCATAATACTCCTTCTGTTGTTGTTTAATTATTATTTCAATGGGAAGAAATTCAAAAATAGGAGAGTCCTTAATTAGAATCACAGACTGCCATAGCCTTCCCATTCGACCATTTCCATCAATAAAGGGGTGTATAAATTCAAGTTCGTAGTGAAAAACACAACTTTTAATCAAAGGTAATTCGTCCGATCCTTTCAAATACTTGAAAAGATTATTCATTAGCCCGTTTACCATGCGTCCGGGAGGAGCAAGGTGCTGAACAGCAGTTCCTTTTACAATACCTACTTCGGATACCCTGAAATCCCCCGGATTTTCTAATAAACCATTCATCAACGTTTTATGGGCGGTTTTAAAATCCCGAATAGAATGAGGGTTTAAGGCACCTATGCGATCATAAATTTTAATAGCATTTTTGACTTCTAAAATATCTTTTGCAGGTGCTATTATTCTTTTGTCGTTAAGTATTGCTGTAATTTGTTCAACAGTGAGCGTGTTTCCTTCAATTTCTAGGGAGGACTGTATGGTCTTAATTTTGTTTTTTTTTCTGAGCTCAGTTGGGGGCTTGCTTAAATGATAGGCATTGATGGTCCCCATTTTTTCAGAAATGGTTGAGACCATTTTCAATATGGATGAAGTTACTTCGTAAGGTGGTTTCATGATAGTATCAAATGATACTATCAAAGTTAGCGTTTTTAAATTATTTAGCCCTTCGGTACACTCCGCTAATAGACCATAAATGGTTCAAACCGAATTCTACTATAGTCACAATTCCCAAACGTGGAATTGTCTGGCCTTTTCCTTTTTTGACACAAAAAAACCACCGACTGAACAAGCAATCGGTGGTTTAGAATTTTTATAAGAATGCTATGTTTAAGCCTTCTCGGGCTTAGGGAGCAATACTTTTCTGGACAATCTGAATTTACCGGTTTTAGGATCGATTTCAGTAAGTTTTACCTTTATTTCCTCACCTACTTCCATCACACCGTCCATCTTCTCAACCCTTTCCCATTTGATTTCAGAGATGTGAAGCAATCCGTCTTTGCCTGGCATAAATTCAACAAACGCGCCGAATGGCATAATCGATTTCACTTTACCTACGTAGGTTTCGCCTACTTCAGGTTGGGCTACTATGTTTTTGATCCTTCTGATGGCATCATTCATAGAGTCACCGTTTACAGCGAATACATTGATCACACCTTTGTTGTCAATCTCTTCGATCACTACGGTAGCACCAGATTCGTTTTGGATTTCCTGAATGATTTTTCCGCCAGGTCCAATCACTGCACCTATCAGCTCCTTCTCAATGGTCATGGTATATGACCTTGGCGCATGCGGCTTCAATTCAGCCCTGGATTCAGCCATGGTCTTCTTGATTTCATTGAGGATGTGCTCCCTTCCTTCTTTGGCCTGCATCAATGCTTCTGCCAATACTTCATAAGAAAGGCCGTCCACTTTGATGTCCATCTGGCAAGCTGTGATCCCCTTGTCGGTACCAGTTACTTTAAAGTCCATATCACCCAGATGGTCTTCATCGCCAAGTATATCGGATAGTATGGCATATTTACCTGTTTCAGCATCGGAGATCATCCCCATGGCAATACCCGATACAGGTGAGGTGATTTTTATACCTGCATCCATCAGTGCCAGCGAACCGGCACATACAGTGGCCATTGAAGATGAGCCGTTTGACTCAAGGATATCAGATACCACTCGGATCGTGTACGGGTTTTCATCACCCTGTGGGATCACCCTCTTTAGCGCCCTTAGGGCGAGGTTTCCATGTCCAATTTCCCTTCTGCCTGGTCCCCTGTTGGGCCTTGCCTCTCCTGTAGAAAATGCAGGGAAGTTGTAGTGGAGCATAAATTTGTTGTATCCGGAGTGCATGGCACTGTCGATCATTTGCTGATCCAGTTTGGTGCCCAGCGTCACTGATGTCAATGACTGTGTTTCGCCCCTTGTGAATACGGCAGAGCCATGTGCACCTGGAAGGTAATCCACTTCCGACCATATAGGGCGAACTTCATTGAGCTTTCGCCCGTCAAGCCTTACCCTTGTATCCAATACCGAGTTTCTAATAGCCTCTTTCTCCACATCGTGAAAATATTTACCAATCAGGAACTCATCCGGTCCTTCCTCACCCTCGGCAGGTTCTGGCAAGGATTCGATGTACTCTTCCTTGATGGCGCTCAGTTTTTCTTTCCTCAGTGCTTTATCGGCTATGCCTTCAGCTGCCACTGCATATACCTTGTCGTAGGTTTTAGCCTTTATATCAGCCTTCAGGTCTTCATCATGGTTTTCATGATCATACTCCCTTTTTTCAGTTTTACCAACTTCCTGGGTCAGTTCGATTTGAGCCTGGCATTGGTCCTTAATGGCCTCATGTCCGGCCTTGATAGCCCCTATCATTACTTCTTCAGATACTTCATTGAGTTCACCTTCTACCATCAGGATGTTGTCGATGGTACCGGCTATGATCATTTCAAGGTCGGCACCTTCGATTTGTTCCGGGGTAGGGTTGATAAGGTAGGCGCCTTCTTTGAAAATCACCCTTACTTCAGATATTGGGCCGTTGAAGGGGATGTCCGATACAGCCAGGGCAGAAGATGCCGCCAGGGCCGCCAGGGCATCAGGCAATACATTTTTGTCTGCTGAAATCAGCGATATCATGATTTGGGTTTCAGCATGGTAATCGTCCGGAAACAGTGGCCTCAGGGCCCTATCCACCAATCGACAAATCAATACTTCCATATCAGATAGCCTGGCTTCCCTTTTGAGGAATCCTCCTGGAATTTTACCAGCTGAAGCAAACTTCTCCTGATAATCTACCGACATGGGGAGAAAGTCAACACCCTCCCTTGCTTCTTTGTTGGAAACCACCGTTGCTAGCAGCATGGTGTCTCCCATTCTTACTACAACTGAACCGTCGGCCTGTTTGGCGAGTTTTCCGGTTTCAATCGTAATTTCTCTTCCATCAGCTAATTTGATGGACTTAGTTACTACATTTAAAGACATAATAGTTTTTTAAATTTTGACAATAATTGAGAATTGAGTGTGAGGTATGTCAAAATCTGTTAAAAATCCGAGTGAGAAGTACAAAAAAGGGAACCCATGTTTATGAATTCCCTTTGCGCATATTTTATTTTCTTAAGTTTAATTCTGCTATGATCGCCCTGTATCTCTCGATATCCCTTTTGTAAAGGTAGTCGAGCAGGCTTCTTCTTTTTCCTACGAGCTTCAAAAGCCCCATCCTGGAAGAATGGTCTTTTTTGTGAGATTTCAAATGCTCAGTCAGGTGGTTGATCCGGTAGGTAAAGAGAGCAATTTGAGATTCAGCTGAACCAGTATCTTGCTTAGACTTTAACCGACCATGATTTTCAAACAGTTCTTGTTTTTTCTCTGTTGCTAAATACATGTTTAGTAAAAAGTTTAAATGTTTCTATTAAGTTAAGCGGGCAAAATTAGGTAGTATAAAATTCAAAAACAACTTTCGATTCTAATTGTTAACTGGTTGTAATTTGAAATTGCGTTTTTGCAGCCACCACTTTTTTAGTTTCTGCCACCATACATCATAGAAGTCGGCATCAAACAACTTGGCATCACGCCTGGCCTGGTATAGGAACATGATCCCGAAAGGGAGCAATACTATATCGGCTACCCAGGCTGCATACGTCCCGTCCATTACACTTGCTTTGGCCCATTTGTCGGCGATCACGGTGAGCACATAAAATATGATGAAAAAGAACACCGATACGACTACCGGCATGCCCAGGCCTCCTTTTTTGATGATGGCCCCCAAAGGCGCCCCAATCAAAAACATTATCATACAGGCAATGGCCTGCGAGAATTTTTTGTACTTTTCAAGTTTGTGTTGGTTGGTTTCCCTTTTCAGGTCGGCCAATCTCAGGCTTTTGCTGCTTATGTTGGTCTTGATGGAACGGGCTGTACCTGCGGCCCTGGTCAGTACATTCTCTCTTTTGGCAGCAGGGCCGTTGATGCTATCAATCTTGGCCCTTACAAATGCAATAAGCGAGTCATTTTCAATGGAAGCGGTATCCACCTTGCTCTGGTAACTTCGAACGATTGGTTTTTTGACAGGGCCTGTGTTTTTTACTACTGTATTGCCAGAAGAGGGGTTTTCTTGGTTTTTATCTTCTTCAACAGTTTTTGTTGTCAATACCTTATCACTGTTTTTAAAATCCCGCAAACTTTTGAATTTTGTTTTTACCGTTTCGGTTAAACGGTTGAAAACCGAGGGGCTTTCATTGGTGTCGTCTTCTTTACCATCAGTTGGGTCCGGTTTTGCTGAAGCAGGTTTAGTTTGGGCCGTAGGGTTTTCAGCTTTCGGGCGAATGGTCTCAGGGTTGTTTTGGTTTTTCTCCTGGAGTTTATAAGCCAGGCTGTCAGGATTTTCCAGTCCAAACTCCTCCATCATCATTCTTATACTGTCTTTTATATGTTGCTTTCTACGAAGCTTTTCCTGGGCTATTTCGAAAGACTCTGGAACGGACAGCTTGGAATTGAAATGGTACCTGAAAGAGGCATCAGTGCTTTTGAATATCTGATATTTCGTTGTTAGAATGGTATTGCTCATAGAGTCAATGTCTTCTGTAAGCTTGTTGATATCCTTCATCAATTTGTTGCCCGCAAACAAGTCCATATCAGTACGGTCCAGATCGAAGGATGCCAGACTGAAAACCATTTTCATAACCGCAAACTTGGTGCTCGCAAAAGTCTCAATGTTTTCTTTTCCCCTTTTCTTTTTGTTTTCACCTTCTATGTAGTGGTTGCCATTGAAAAGTTCCATCATCAGGTACCTGTCATTGATGATGGTGTACATACGGCACGAATCTGCAATAATTACCTTTTTATTTCCTCCCTGAGAAGACCCCTTATGGTCATAGATAATGATATCGCTCATCGCTACACCATCAGGATACTTTTTCCTTACCTTGATACTGTAGTTGGGAATGCCCTCATAAAACTGCCCTTCTCTCAGATCCAGGGAGGGTTTTTTGTGTTTGATGTCATACAATAGGCTATAGGCCCTCAGGTTGGCTGTCGGCACTATATGGTTGTTGGAAAAATAGGCACCTATGGAGATGAAAAACACCAGAATACCTGTAGGCAGCAAAGTACGGGTGAGGGAAATGCCGGACCCCTTGATGGCAGTTAGCTCGAAATGTTCCCCGAGGTTGCCATAGGTCATAATGGAAGCAATAAGGATGGCCAATGGCAAGGCAATAGGTGTCATGTTGATGCTGAAGTATATCAGCAGCTCCCCGAAGACCGTATAGCCCAGGTCTTTGCCTACCAAATCGTCGAAATATTTCAACATATATTGGAGCAACAGGATGAACACAGATACGCAAAAGGTCAGGATCAGTGGCCCGATAAATGACTTCAGTATGAGTTTATCGAGTTTTTTCATTGGAGGCTTTTATGCATTGGGTATTCCACACCTGAACTGGTTTTCTATCAATTAAACTTCAAAAGTATAATTGAAATTGCAGATTACGGTTTTTTATGCGAAAAACAATCCTGATAAGGAACTATCTTTTTACGTTGGTTTGAAATTTTAGACGGTTTATACCCGCTGGGGTTTTCGGACTTGAAAAGGTATCGATAGCCTGGTCAATTTGTTCGAAGCAATGGTCTTCACCCAGCTTATTGGCAAAACCTTCTTTTACAAAAGTGTCCCTCACTGGCCCTATTACGCTAACAAATACTAAATCTATTTTGCGTGATGAGCAGAAGTCAAGTATTTCGTGAAGGGTGGCCATGCCGCTGGAATCTATACTGGAGATGCTTTGTGCATCAATGATCAGCAATTTTAGCCCCGCGGATTTTTCCAAAACCAATTCTTCCACTTTCTCCTTGAAGAAGTTGACGTTGGCGAAATAGATGCGTGAATCGAACCGGATGATCAACACCCCGGGAATTTCTTCTGCTTCGGCGAACCTGTCGATATTCTTGAAGAAGGTAGTATTTGGAATTCGCCCCAGCACCGCAAGGTGCGGGTGGGTTGTCTTGTATATCACCATCACCAGGGACAAGGCCACTCCTATGGCAATTCCTTCTTTTATGCCGATGAGAAATGTACCGAGAAATGTATAAATCATCATATAGAAGTCAGTTTGGTCAGTTTTCCATAGATACCGACATTGTTTGATATCAACCAACCCCATAACGGCCACTATGGTTATGGAAGCCAATATGGCTTTGGGTAAATGGTAGAATAGCGGAGTGAAGAAAAGTACTGTGGCCAATACCAGTAGGGCGCTCACATAGGAAGCTACTCCTGTTTTGGCACCAGTGTTGTCATTCACGGCAGACCGACTAAAGCTACCTGATGCCGGGAAACTACCGAAAAACGACCCGAAGATATTGCTGCCCCCAAGTGCAAGCAATTCACGGTTGGCATTTATACTGTATTCATTTTTATGGGCTGGTTCTATTGCCTTTGCTATGGAAAATGCCTCCAGAAACCCAATGATGGCAAGTGTTGTAGCAATTGGAAATAGATTAATTATGTCGGCCAACTGAAAAGAGGGCAGGTCGAATCCCGGCAAACCTTTTGGTACATCACCGATTATTTTCACGCCCAATTCATCAAACTGAAGCAGCCTGCTGGCAATAATGGATGCCATCACTACTATAAGTGCAGAAGGGATGAGCTTATGCCATCTTTTTGCCCCTGCTATCAAGATGATTCCTGTTACTCCAATCGAGAGGGTTATCCAACTGGTTTCATGGATTCTTAATGCCAATTCGGACAGTACAAGGTGGGTGTATTTGCTTTGAGAAAGATCAATCCCGGTCAAATGGCCAATTTGATTGATGCTGATCACCAACGCCGCAGCATAGGTGAACCCATTGATCACCGGCCTGGACAGGAAGTTTACAATAAAGCCCAGCTTTAGCCATCCCATAGTAAGCTGAATAATACCAGTAATAAAAGCCAGTAGGATGGCCAACGCAATATAATCCCCACTGTGGGCTGCAGCCAATGCGGAAACACCTGTCGCTATTATAATAGAGTCCATCGCCACAGGCCCTACGGCCAACTGTCGTGAACTGCCGAGCAATCCGTAGATCAGCTGAGGGAAAATGGCCGCATATAGGCCATAGACCGGTGGTAGTCCAGCTATCATGGCATAAGCCATACCCTGAGGAATGAGGATGACGGCAACAGTCACCCCCGCCTGCATATCCCCTTTGAACTGATCAAAGGAGTACTTTCTTAAATCATGGAAAAGTGGCGGCAGCATTGACAGAAAAAAATTGGTCGTTTTGGCAAATTTACCAGCTATAAAGATAGAGGTGTGTAACAATCGTTACAATAGAAGCTATAGTATTTCAATTTTGTGACGATGAAGCTCGATCTTGCCTTCGTTTTCCAGTTTTTTCAGCAATCTGGATACCACCACCCTCGAGGTATTCAGTTCAACGGCTATTTCCTGATGGGTTTTCGAAATGGCGTAATTGCCCGTGTTTTGTTGAGCATCCAGCAGGTAATTCATCAGGCGTTCGTCCATCCGAAGAAAGGCTACAGAATCGAGGGCTGTAAGCATTTCTTCGAACCTGAGATTGTAGGAGGCAAATATGAACTGACGCCAGGAAGGGTATTTCATCCAAAGGTCCATATACTGTAGGGGCACCATCCATACATGGGCTTCAGTTTCAGCAATGGCCTTGATCTCACTTTTTTTGTGCTGGATGCAGCACGTAAGTGACATGGCGCATGTATCACCTTCGCCTAGATAGTACAAGAACAATTCATTGCCTTTTTCGTCTTCACGAATGATCCTGATCGACCCGGAAATAACCAAAGGAATTTCTTTGATGTACTTGCCGTATTCCATCATGACCATGCCTTTTTTTACAATCATTCCCCGGCCTTTTTCAGTCATTTCTTCTACAAGGCCGGGCTGGAGAATGTTTCTGAAATTCTCCTTTAGTTGTTCTTTCATTTCTTCAAAACAGAGTTATCCTGATTAGACCTGAATGCTTTTGGCGTACACACTACATTGGTATTCGTATGGCAATTTAGTGAATAGTAGGGTATGAAGATATGCCGACCTGAATAAAAATGGTGCGTCTCTGATAAAGGAAATAGAAAGAAAGAGTGCGTGAAATGAAAAATTACTTTTTCAAAAATTTATGGGCTTCTTTGAACCTGGTAAATTCATCTTTTACTACGAGAAAATAATAACCAGTGGAGAAATCCTTGACATTGATCCTGAATTTGTCCCGGCCGATCTCTTCAGGAACCACATTGACTTTATTGCCGATAATGCTACGCATTTCGAATTCAACACGCTCAAGATCAGAATTTTTGATTTCGATAATCAGAAAGTTTACCGAAGGGTTGGGGTAGATTTCTATTTGGTTTTTAATTTCGAGGAGGGAGTTGTCAAAATCGGGGGATTCCAGGGCCACATTAGAAGTAGAGTCCTGAGCCTGTGCGGCTAAGAACCCTAAGCAAAATGTTATTGATAATATGGTCTTTTTTATTGACAACTAATATTAAATTTTTTAAGCCTCTAAACAAAATACGTTGCTAATTCACTAAAGTTCCTTCAAGATAATAAAATTTTCCCAAAAAAATATCGTTTGGGCGCTTAAATTAAAATCAGCAAACATTATCACTTAATCATGATACGTTATTACTATTTGAATAACCCAAAGTTACCTGCTTGATGACGAATGGGTTATGTCAAATCAACCTTTTCATATCATGAGCCGAATTCCTGAAAAGTTTTTGGCAGGTAGTCTATGAGATCTCCTGCCGTCAGCCCTTCTTCGGTATATTCTTTTACATACAAATTTCCTGCCAATCCGTGAATATATGCTCCCATGGTTGCAGCCTCGAAGGATGTATAGCCCTGGCCGAGTAGGGCAGTGATCACGCCGGTCAGTACATCGCCACTTCCCCCAGTGGCCATTCCAGGGTTGCCTGTCATGTTGAAGCATACGCACCCACTAGGGTCGGAAATACTGGAATGGGCTCCTTTTAGCAAGATAATAATCTCATATTTTTTCGATAGTTCCCGTTGTTTTTCCAACCGGTGAAAGTCATCGTCCCAGGATCCGGCCATTCTTTCGAACTCTCCTGGGTGTGGTGTTAGGACACTGCCTTTAGGGACTACATCCAATAGTCCGTGTTGGCTGATGATGTTCAGTGCATCAGCATCCAATACCAATGGCTTCCCGGATTTTTTTAAAGCATTGGCAAGTGCAGCAGCTGTGGGGTCTTCTGTGCCGATACCAGGCCCTATGCCCACCGAACTGAAAGTATCCAGATCAGGGATTTCCGAAATGGTGGTTTGGTGTGGATCGGTCATGGCCATAGCCTCCGGTGCAGCTGTTTGCAGGATGCCATAGCCGCACTCTGGTACATAAGTGGTAACCAACCCAGCCCCGGATCGCAGGCAAGCTTTGGTAGCGAGCACCGCAGCACCAATTTTTCCTTTGCTGCCAGCTATTATCAGGTTGTGCCCAAATTTTCCTTTGTGGTCAAATTTCTTTCGTTTTTTATGAATTGACCTGATATACGCTTTGGATATGAGAAAAAAATCTGTCGGCAATTGTTGAATGTACTCATCATTGAGCCCAATATCAACGATGGACAATTTGCCGGTACTTTTGTAGTTCTGAGGTAGATAGAAGGCAAGTTTTGGGATTTGAAAGCTGACGGTCTGGTCACAGTGTACAACGACATTTCCAGAGGTGTTTTGATCGCTGAACATGCCGGACGCAATATCTATGGCAATCACATGTTCTAAACCGGCTGTATTTATGTGGTTTATCAGATCGGCATAAAACCCGGTAACTGGCCTGGACAGGCCCGATCCGAACAGGGCATCAATAACTATGTCCCCAGCCACGAGCTTGGGCAATGCTGTGCTTTCATTAAGAACTTCGGGTTCCTGAATTAAGCACAGGCGATCATAGTTTGCTTTAAAATCCCGAGATGCTTTGGAAAGATCACCTATACAGAAAGTGTTGATGTCACACCCATGTTCGGTGAGCAATCTGGAAATAGCCAACCCGTCCCCTCCATTGTTTCCCGTGCCACAAAATATTTTGATGTTTTTTCTAAGCCCGTATTTTTTCAAAAACCAGGAGACGAATGCCCTGGAGGCTTTCTCCATCAAATCAATGGAAGCAATGGGTTGGTGGTTTATTGTGTATTGGTCTGCCTGCCTGATTTGTTCAGCTGTCAGTATTTTGGTCAAATGAGAAAATGCATCCATATTATAAAAATAGTAAAAAGCGAAATAACCGGGTAGTCAACACCGACCAAACAAAATGGATGCCACCAATAAGGGAATGTGGGCTTTATTGATTTGGAATACCGGAGGTGTGAAGGAGGCGTTCTGAAGTTATGTGGTTTAGGTTCTACCTGTCCACCTCGCCCAAAACCAAATCCAGCGAACCCACTATGGCTATAAGGTCTGCTACCATGTGGCCTTTGGACAACTCCGCCAATATGGATAAATTGGAAAAGCAACAGGAGCGTGCCTTGCACCTAAGGGCGATATCCGATCTTCCGTCAGCCCTGAAAAAGAACCCTACTTCACCTTTTGGGTTTTCTGAACGCACATAGAGGTCTTGTGCCTTGGGCCGTATTTTTTTAGGTACAACCTGTCTGGGGTCAAAGGCTTTGCTTCTTTTGTGCTCTCCGTGGAGTTTAGCCAGACATTGTTCTATAATCTTCACCGACTCTTTGCATTCTTCAGCACGTACCCATGTCCGGTCCCAGCAATCGCCCAGTTGCCCTTTTTCGCCTTTGCCAATAGGTACATTAAAGTTCAGTTCAGGATAGACCGAGTAACCATCTACTTTCCGTAGGTCGAATTTGAGACCTGATGCCCTTAGCATAGGTCCTGTAACACCATAATTGATCGCCAGGTCGCGGTGGAGTACACCTACGTTGGCAGTTCGGTCAATGAATATTTTGTTGTTTACCAGGATGTCATCGAGCTCCTTGAGTTTAGGTTTCAGGTAGTTGATGAATTGGGCGCACCTTTCCTCAAACCCTACCGGCAGGTCGTAAAACAATCCGCCAATCCATATATAATTGTAGAGCATTCGTGCCCCACTTACCCACTCCAACATTCTTAAAATGTGTTCCCTGTCGCGCATCACCCACAGAAAAGGGGTAACAGCCCCGATATCCAGGCCGTATGTGCCAATGGCCACAAAGTGTGACGCTATTCGGTTGAGTTCTGCGACCAGCACACGGATGTATTCAACACGTTTGGGTATTTGATCCTGTATGCCTAGCATCCGTTCCACGCCCATAGCATAGGCATGTTCGTTGTTCATGGCAGCCATATAGTCCATCCTATCTACAAAGGGAATGACCTGATTGAATGGAACAGATTCACCGTGTTTTTCGAAGCACCTGTGCAGGTAGCCCAGGTGGGGTACCACATCCACGACAATCTCGCCATCAGTCACCACTTCCAGTCTGAGCACGCCATGGGTAGATGGATGCTGGGGCCCAATGTTGATGACCATTTCCTCAGAGCGAAGGTTGCCCTTATGGTAAATGTTTGGCTCGGATTTGGCCAGGTTATCTTTATGATATGAATATTGTACTTCAGGCATTATTCTTCTTCATTTCTTACTGTTTCCATTCCCCGGTACCTTTCGGGTTCTGTATAGTCCTTTTGCAATGGATGGCCTTCCCAGTCTGCAGGCATCAAAATTCGCCGAAGGTCCGGGTGTCCTGTAAAGTGGATGCCCAGCAGGTCGAAAGCTTCCCGCTCGTGCCAATTGGCGGTGCTCCAAATATGGGACACAGAAGGTACGTGGGGGTCTTTTCTGGGAACTTCTACTTTCAGCATCAGGGAAATATCAAACGGAATAGAATAGAGGTTGTAGATCACTTCCATGGTATCTTTTTCAGGGCCATTGTCCAGTCCGGTGAGGCACGACAACAAATCAAAATATGTCCCGGGGTTTTGGAGGAGCTCCTTACAAACCAGATCAATTTGATCTGCTTTGACCAGCAACGATTTTGGGGTGCTGTTGGCACCTTCACCCAATATTACTTCCTCGCCAAAAGTGGACAGAAGTATTTCCTTTACTTCGCTAAAACTTTTCAAAACCTATGCATTTTGTTTCATGGCGTTGATCAGGCCTTTTGGGGCAATCAGTGATTCGCCATCTATTTTCTCCCTCAGTTTGATAATCCCACCGATCAGGGCTTCAGGACGCGGGGGGCAACCTGGCACATACACATCAACCGGGATGATTTTATCCACACCCTTCACTACATGGTAGCCGTGCTCCCAATATGGCCCACCACAATTGGCGCAAGACCCCATGGAGATAACATACCTTGGCTCTGCCATCTGTTCATACAACCGACGCACCCTATCGGCCATTTTGTAAGTAACTGTTCCTGCCACGATCATCACGTCCGAAAGCCTGGGGGATGCGCGGGGCACTACCCCAAACCTGTCCAGGTCATAACCTGAGGCCATGCTCCCCATCATTTCTATAGCACAGCATGCAAGGCCAAATCCCATTGGCCAGATGCTGGAGAGCCTGGCCCAGTTGGTGAGGTCCTCGAGTTTGCTTACTATCACACCCGCATTGTTTGATTGGCCATTCTGCTGCATCAGGAGTATTTTTCGTTTATTTGAGTGTAGAGCTCATCTGGTATTTTGGAGTCAAATTTTTTGATTTCCAGTTTGGGTTTGTCCCATTCCAAAAAGCCCTTTGCCCAGACATAGGCCAGCCCCAGAGCGAGGATGATTATGAAAATGAGCATTTCGACAAAGGCAAACTTGCCCCAAACGCCATTGGTCGCTTCAATCATACCCTGATCGCCAAATACGATTGCCCAGGGGAAAAGAAACACCAATTCGGTTTCAAAAAGGATAAATATCAAAGCGATGACATAAAACCTAATATTGAATTTTCCCCAGGCGCTACCTGTGGGGTCTTCACCACATTCATAACTGGTGTTTTTCTCTTCATTGGGCCTGTTTGGCCTGATAAGCTTGCCCAATAGCAAGGGTGCTGCTACGCCAATCAGCCCGCCAATAGCGAAGAGAAGTATGATTTGATATGGTGAAAGCTCTATCATCTGAATCAAAACTTAAAATTAAAAGAATGTGAGCACACCGTGCTGGTATTTTTTGTTTTTTGTATGGTAGATTGTCAATAAGGGCCGGGAGATGGCATGGATGGTCAGGTTACCGTCTTTTCCATGGCGTAATCATCCATTACATACCCATGTCCAATATCTGCGACAACAGTACCACACTCTACAAACCCTAATTTCTCATAGGCTTTTTTACTCTTCAGGTTGTTCTTATTTACCGTTAACCTGATTTTTGGTTTGCGCTTTTTTCTTGCGTATTTCTCAACAAATCCAATGGTTTCAGCTCCAATGCCCAATCCCCTTTGATTAGCCAGCACATATATTTTACTCAGAAAAACACCGTCGTTTTCATTTTTCAAACTTAAATACCCAACTGCCCTTTTGTTGTGTGAAATGAGAAAGTACTCATACCCTGTTTTTATTTGATACTCAATGGCTTCAGTTGACTGAAACTTTTGGAGCATATATACCACCTGATCGATACCAATGATTGGGGTGTAGTGTTCCCTCCATATTTCATTGGCCAGGCTCTCGATTTTGGCTATGTGGTGATCTGTGGTGGCTTTGAGTATTTCAATCATAAGTATGAAGTAAATATGGAAGCCAATTAAGTGATTTTTTTTTCAAACCCCATAACCATTGAAAGGCAGAACCTAAGTGCGAGCTGAATGAATACCCATATAAAAACAAACAGCAACCGGTTTACCCGATTGCTGTTTGTTTTTAGTTACATAATAAGTCTAAACGATCTTAATTAAATGGTGTCAAAACTTTCCTCGCCATGATAGCCAATGTCCATGCCTTGATCTTCGAGTGCCCCGGCTACACGCCCTCCACCTGTTATGAGTGTGGTGGCCCTGAATAGGATTGCAGAGCCGATCCCTGAGAATACTATGGTAGCACCAACGGCGAGCAACTGGGACAGTACTTGCCCTGGGTTGCCATAGAACAAGCCGGTAGCACCGTTTACTTCCGGGTTGGCAAGGAAGCCTGTGGCTATTGCCCCGAAAATCCCAACAAGGCCATGAATACCAAATACGTCCAGTGTATCGTCATAGCCAAGCATGCTTTTGAGTTTCACCACGCCAAAGTAGCCTATTGCCCCGGAAAAGAGGCCGATAACAAGTGCACCTGTCACATCTACATAGCCTGAAGCAGGGGTGATGCCCACAAGTCCAGAAACAACCCCGGAAGCCGATCCCAGCAATGTCGGCTTTTTGTCTGTGGAAGACCATTCTATGATCAACCAGGCAAGTCCACCTGCAGCAGCAGCTACGTTGGTTACCAAAAGGGCATTGGCGGCTACAAAATCTGCCGCCAACTGACTGCCTCCATTGAAACCAAACCAACCGAACCAAAGCAATGAGCTGCCCAGGAGCATCAGTTTGGTAGATGAAGGTTTGTGATCTGTGTTGTTGTGGTCTTTTCTATTTCCTAGTAAGTACACCAGTACCAAGCCTGAAATTCCCGCATTGATATGGATCACTGTTCCGCCAGCAAAATCAAGCTCGCCGTGGTTGCTTAACCAGCCACCTCCCCATACCATATGAGCTATGGGTGAGTAGATGAGAGCTACCCATAGGATAGAAAATATAAACCAGGTGGAAAATTTAACCCTTTCTATGATAGAGCCACTTACCAGGGCCACTGCTATGGCAGCAAATGTTCCCTGAAACATCACAAAAAGGAGGTGAGGGATAGTGCCCGACAGGTCAGTGATTTTGATGTTACTGAGCATGAAATAATCAAGCCCTCCTATTATGCCATTTCCTTCACCAAAGGCAAGGCTGTATCCGACCACTACCCAAACTACGGTAGCAGTGCAAAAAGCGGTATAGCTCATTCCAATAGTATTGAGTACACTTTTCCGCTGGGTAAGGCCACCATAGAATAGTGTAAGGCCGGCTGGTGTCATGAGCATGACGAGTGCAGTGGCAATGAGCATCCAGGCAGTATCGCCTGTATTTAGGGAGGCGTCCTGAGAGTAACCAAAAAATGGCATTGTCAATGCCATCATCAAGATTGTTAAGAATTTTCGATTCATCGTGAGTAGTGGGTTTATTTTTTAACTAATGATTTTAAAAATTATAAATATTTACGTGAAACAGGATAAATTTTACACTAAAAAATCAAATTAATTGGCAATAATAATAAATATTGGGTAATTTTTTATCATTAATAAGGTGAAATGCTGTTGTGAGCCATAAAATTGGCTTCCAATGGCTAATAATGAAAAAAGCCTGTCCGGATTTCCGGACAGGCTTCTCAATGTCTTATATATAGGGAATGGGGAAGAATCCTTGTCTTTAGCAAAGAGCCCGGATGAACGAGATTATCCTAATTGTAGTTGGTTGTTAGCTATTGACCTTCAAAAAGGGTACTTGTTTTTCTATGACCAGGGCCAAAAGATCAGGAGGTTAAGTTAGGATCAAGCGGAATTTCTGTGGGGTATCCAGAAAAAGTCTTATTTAGCTTTTAAAAAAATATTTGAAGGTTTGCACCAGTTTCGGGAAAGTCATTCCGCAGCAAAGCGCCCGCCTTCGGCGAGGCAGGAAGGAATCTTTACCAATTGGGCAGTTTTTTGTTTCGGCAAAGATGTCTCCCAGCCTCGCCGGCTGGCGGGCATTGCATTGCGACATGACGCTTTGAGTGGCCGTTGGTAGAGTCCTAATGGACATCCTTCCTTCTAAAAAGTGGTTCCTAGAGGTTTGTGACTGTTCTGGACGTGTGTCATTGCGTAGCAAAGCACATGCCGATGGGACAGGAACAATCCGGGTTACAAACGAAAATTGTTAAGTTCTGCTAAATTTAGCTTTCTTGGAAAGATACAATTACCCCACAGGTTATCTGCTTGATCCTTAAATTGCCCTGGTGTCGTCAAATTTTTCCAAATAATCGGCCACCCTTCTTACAAACATGCCTCCCAATGCACCATCTACGACCCTGTGGTCGTAGGAGTGAGAAAGAAACATTTTGTGACGTACCCCTACAAAGTCGCCCTGGGGAGTTTCGATGACGGCAGGTTTTTTCTGAATGGTGCCCAGGGCGAGAATGCCTACTTGCGGCTGAACCAATATGGGCGTGCCCATCACATTTCCGAATGATCCTACATTGGATATGGTATAGGTGCCTCCTGACAGGTCGTCTGGGGTCAGTTGGTTGTTTCTTGCCCTCTTTGCCAGGTCGTTTACTTTCAAAGAAATGGCGCTAATGCTCAGTTGATCAGCGTTGTGGATTACAGGCACGATGAGGTTGCCAGAAGGCAATGCTACAGCCATGCCTATATTGATCGCTTTTTTCTTGATGATTTTGTGGCCATCTACAGAAATATTGATCATGGGGTAGTCCTTGATGGCGTTGACCACTGCTTCTATAAAAATAGGTGTAAAAGTAAGCGGCTGCCCTTCCCTCTCCTGAAATATCCTCTTGTTTTTGCTTCTCCAGGCCACAACACGAGACATATCTGCTTCCACGAAGGACGTCACGTGTGGTGCGATTCGTTTTGATTCGAGCATACGGTCCGCAATCATTCGCCTCATCCTGTCCATTTCGATGATCTCATCCTCGCCCGAGAAAGCTACCGGCTGTGGGGCAGAACCATTGGATGGTGCAAGCTCTGGCGTTTGTACGGAACTTTTGCGCGCCTTCACGTAGGCAAGCATATCTTTTTTGGTTACGCGTCCTTCACTGCCTGTGCCAGGAATGGCTTCCAACTCTGCCCTTGAAATATTTTCTTCCTTGGCAATATTCAGTACCAGGGGGGAATAAAACCGTGAGGAATCTGAGGTGGTGGACGATACAACCGGGGCTGGCGCTTCGGGTTTTAACGATTCACTGATTGAAGCCACGTCTTCCAGTATAGCTTCGGCATTTTCTTCCGGATCAGTATCGACCAATTGTTCGCTCCCCACTTTTTCCTGATCTGTTTCTATGATGGCTATGGGCTTACCTACAGAGATGACATCACCTTCCTGGGCCAAAATTTCTTTCAGGACCCCTGCATAAATAGAAGGCACTTCTGTATCTACTTTATCTGTTGCTACTTCCAGTACCGATTCGTCTTCCTCTATAGTGTCGCCTACCTGCTTCAACCAGGAAAGGACAGTTCCTTCCATAATGCTCTCGCCCATTTTGGGCATTACCATTTCAACTAGAGCCATATTTTTCCTATTTAGCTTTTGGGTTTATTCGCCCAAAGTTAACGATTTAGGGGCTATTATGCACATAATTCACAAACTTAGCCTGATCAAATTCAAGGCATTTACCGCACTATATTTTATATTAAGTTCGCGGGTACCACCCAAATTTAATTTTATGGTTTTTGTCTTTTCCTTGCTGGAAAATGCGAGCCAGATTGTTCCTACAGGTTTTTCTTCTGAGCCGCCAGAGGGCCCGGCTATGCCTGTGGATGAAAAACCTATGTCAGTTCCGAGTTTTTTTCTCACTCCCCGGGCCATTTCTATGGCCGTTTCCTCACTGACTGCCCCGTGCTTTTCGAGGGTCTCCGGGTTGACTCCAAGTTGTTTGGTTTTCACCTCATTGCTGTATGCTACTATAGAGCCAGCCATATAACGTGAACTGCCGGGAATAGAGGTGATCAGATGGGAGATGTACCCGCCTGTACAACTCTCGGCAAACCCAATGGTGAGCTTTTTAGCTGAAAGAAGGGAGCCAACCGCTTCCTCCAGTTCTGTGTTTTCATATCCAAATATATATTGTTCTATGATAGGGAAAACCTTGGAAAATTCCGCTTCAATTTCTTTTTCAAGTTCCTCCTTGTTGGTGCCTACACCTGTTAGCCGGAGGCGCACCTGCCACATACCGGGCAAGTAGGCTAGTTTCATGTGTTCGGGCAGGTTGTCTTCCCAATCCGATATTTTGTCGGCCAGCCAGGATTCACCTATCCCCACGGTTCGGATCATTTTATGATGGATAGCAGGCAAAGCGTATTTTTCCTTCAGTTTTTGGAGAACTGTGTCAGTGATCATGGCTTTCATTTCATAAGGAACGCCGGGCATTGACACATACACGGTACCGTTCTCCTCAAACCACATACCTGGAGCTGTTCCGTATTTGTTTTGTACACGGGTACAATTGGACGGAATGTCGGCTTGTCCCCAGTTGAGTTCGTCGAATACGCGTCCCCTTTTTTCAAAATAATTTTTGACTTCATTGTAGGTTACCTCGTCTCTTTCAAGGCCAACATTGAAATACCTAGCCAACACCCCTTTGGTGAGGTCGTCTTTGGTTGGGCCCAGTCCCCCTGTCATCAGAACAATGTCCACCCTGGCTTCAGCTTCTTTCAACGCTGCTACTATTTCAGGTTCTTTATCGCTCACAGAGGTTTTTCTTCTGGTTTTTATCCCGATTTTGTCCAGTTCGGCGCTGATCCACTGGCTGTTTGTATCGGTGATTTGTCCAAACAAAATTTCGTCCCCTATGGTTATGATCTCTGCAAATATTTCCTTCATCTCAATTTTCATTGATTTAAACTTTCCTGAAAAGGGCTTTTTTCAAGCGGACGAATTTATTTCTTATATCTTATAATGAATGCTTTTTTGCACAAAAAATGATGTCAGCCTCGAACCTTTATATTAAATCTGAGAGTGATTTTTCATTGATTGATACAATTATTCGAACAGAGAATTGTTTTCCACTATATTCGAATCAGATTTATGAAAAAAAGAAAACCCATGAAAAATGTAGCTATTTATATACTCAGTTTCTTAATCATTACCTCGTGTACAGCCCAGCAACTACAGCAAGTACAAGATGCAGTGGGAGACTACCTGAATGAGGACACCCCCCTGACTTCCGGGGATGTAGCTTCCGGACTGAAAGAGGCACTGGTGCATGGGATTACCAAGGGATCTAACAATGCCAGCCAGTTGGATGGCTATTTTAAAAACCCACAAATCAAGATACCTTTTCCCCCTGATGCCCAGAATGTGGCCGATAAGCTCACGGCCATTGGTCTGGGTGGTGAAGTGGACAAATTTGTGATGACGCTGAACCGTGGAGCAGAGGCTGCTGCAAAAGAAGCAAAACCCATATTTGTAAGTGCCATTACTTCTATGACCATAGAAGATGCCTGGAGTATATTGAAGGGCGAGCCCAACTCAGCAACAGAATACCTCAGAAAGTCCACAAGCGACCAGCTGACCGGTAAGTTTAAGCCCGTGATGCAAAACTCGCTCAATGAAGTGAATGCCACGAAATACTATGGTGACCTGGTGGATAAATACAACAAAATCCCATTTGTGCAGAAGGCAAACCCTGACCTTGACGATTATGCAACGCAATTGGCCATTGATGGCCTGTTTACCCTCATCGCCAAGGAGGAGGCCAATATCCGTAAAGATCCATTGGCACGAACTACGGATTTGCTCAAGAAGGTATTTGCAAACCAATAAGAATGCATACCGGAGATTATTGGAAAAATTTTAACCGTTAAGAATCCGGAAGCGGAATTTGTTCGTTGACCCGGAACTTTATTATTTTGTTGCCCAAAACATCAACCTTTGAAAAGCCTAGGAAAATACCTGATTTTTATCGCCACACTCTTTGTGAGAAGGGAGTCCATCGGCACTTACGTACGGTTGGTGATAGATGAGTCTATAAAGATTGGAGTGAATTCTATTTTCATTTTTGCAATCGTCTCTTCATTTATGGGGGCGGTTACAACCATTCAAACTGCCTATAACCTGATCAGCCCGCTCATTCCCAATTATGTGATTTCACTGGTCGTGAGGGATATGACCATTTTGGAGCTGGCGCCAACTATAATGGCGATCGTGTTTGCCGGCAAGGTGGGGTCTAATATTGCAGGTGAATTGGGCACCATGAGGATAACCGAGCAGATTGATGCCCTGGAAGTGATGGGGATCAACTCTACTTCGTATTTGGTGCTTCCTAAAATTGTTGCAGCGCTGTTGATGTACCCCATGTTGGTGGTACTGGCAGCCTTTTTGTCGATGTATGGTGGCTATCTGGCCGGCACATTGACTGGGGAAATTACAGGCACAGAATATATCTATGGTATCCGATACGAATTCATAGAATACAATATCGCTTTTGCCCTGATCAAGTCCGTAGTGTTTGCCTTTCTGGTTTCTTCTATTTCCGCCTATAAAGGATTTTTCACCAAAGGAGGGGCCCTGGAAGTAGGTGTAGCCAGTACCAGTGCCGTCACCAACAGTTGTATCGCTATTTTGTTGGCCGATTACCTCTTAGCCCAGTTGTTGTTATGATCGAGATCCAAAATATCAGTAAGTCATTTGATGGCAAGCAAATACTGCACAATATAAGTGGTACTTTCGAAAAGGGCAGGACGAACCTGATCATTGGGGCAAGTGGTACTGGTAAGAGTGTATTGCTGAAAAATATAGTAGGTCTGGTGCAGCCAGATGAAGGGCATGTACTCTACGATGGCCGGGATTTCACATCCGGCGATAAGGCACTGAAAACAGATGTACGCCGGGAGATTGGGATGCTCTTTCAGGGCGGGGCATTGTTCGACTCAAAAAATGTAGAGCAAAATGTGATGTTTCCGTTAAATGTGCTCACCAAAATGTCCAAAGAAGAAAAGCTGGACAGGGTGAACATATGCCTTGAAAAGGTAGGGTTGGAAAACGTGAACAAGAAGATGCCTTCGGAAATAAGCGGAGGTATGAAAAAAAGGGTCGGTATTGCCCGTGCCATAGTAAACCATTCCAAATATTTATTTTGCGATGAGCCCAATTCCGGACTGGATCCCCAGACTTCAATAGTTATTGACAACCTGATAAAGGAAATTACCGAAGAGTTGAGCATCACTACCGTGGTGGTGACCCATGATATGAACTCGGTAATGGAGATTGGTGACTATGTAATGTTTATCCATCAGGGCCACAAGCTGTGGGAGGGAAACAATCAGAACATTTTTGATTGCAATGTAAAGGAGTTGGAGGATTTTATTTTCGCCAATAAACTGATGAGGGCAGTGCGCCATCAAAATCATACAGAATAAAAAAACAAAGCCCTTCGACATATAATCGAAGGGCTTTGGCTTATATATGGCGTTTGTCCTACGCAGAGTTAGCCCAACGGATTAGGCAATAATATCAAGCTGTTTGGTACTTTGCCATTTACCCCTGGTGAAATCCGGGAACTCCTGAGGGGCACCATTTTGTTTCACTGATGCTTCACTAAGCGGCCCAACGGCACTCCAGAAACAGCCCTCGTAAACGTTTTGGTCGATAGGCTCTCCCTTTCTCAAGCATTCGATGATGCGGTACCTCATAATGAAGTCCATGCCACCATGGCCTCCCATTTTTTTGGCGAGTGCACCAAGTCGCTTGTAGAGCGGGTGCTCGTACTTTTCGTAGATGGCATCTAATCCTTCGCCTTGTGCCCACTGGTGGTGGCTGTCAGATCCACCTTCTACACCACCTTCCAGTGCTACCCTTGTAGGGAAGCCAGTCAGTGTGCCTTTGGTACCCTGAATGAGGTTGTGCCTGGAGTATGGACGAGGGCTTGTTTCATCCCATTGCACCATAATGGTTCTGCCCAGGGTGGTTTTGATGATAGAGGTATTCATATCCCCGCCCTTAAAGTCCAGTTTGTTCCATTTGTGGTCGGGCGCAAAGTTTTTCTTCGCATAGAGGTTCCTGCCTTTTCCTGGAGATGAAAAGGAATTGATCAGTTTGAAATTGTCTTCACCTCTGGCCAGGTTCATATATTGTGCTACCGGGCCAAGGCCATGGGTAGGGTAGAGGTTACCATCTCTTTTGGCATAGTGGTAGGTACGCCACGATCCTGTTCCACGTTCTACCTCATTCATTTGCCCGCGAAGCTCGTGTATGTAGGCGGCCTCACCGTGCAGTAGTTCTCCTATTGCTCCTTGTCGGCACATATTCAGGTAAAGCAGCTCGTCACGCCCGTAGTTGACGTTCTCCATCATCATGCAGTGCTTTTGTGTTTTTTCTGAGGTATCCACTATGTCCCACATTTCTTTTGTAGTTAATGCCAGGGGTACTTCTACAAAAGCATGCGCACCTTGTTTCATTGCTTCTATAGCCATTGGGGCGTGCAGGGCCCATGGGGTACAAATGAAAACTGCATCGGGCTTTTCCTCCTTCAGCATTTTCTTCCACTCGTTTTCACCCTTAGTGTATAATTTGATGTTTTTATGCCTGCCTGCGCCATTTTCGACACACTTGTCAGCCGAACGCTTAGCCCAGTCTTCGTAGAGGTCGCAGATGGCGACTACCTCAGTGCCTTCTATCTGTGCTATCTGGTGGGCATGCCCGGATCCGCGGGCTCCCACACCTATAAAGGCACAACGAACCGTTTCGAGTTTTGGGGCAACAAAGTCTCCCATATACAGGGCATTGGCTGCAGGGGGTGGGGTAAGGTTTCCTGCCTTGGAAAAGGCCGGCACCATTGCCAGGCCAGCACCAGCCAGGGATGTCTTTCTCAAAAAATCTCTTCTGCTTGAATTCATATCTATATCATAATGTTTTATACAATTGAATGCTAAAATACTACCTATATGGGGTGCAATTGGGGGAACAAATGGGGGAACAGGGAATTATTTTGCTTCATTCGCCTACTTTTTTCACATAGTATTGCGAAAATATGGGGTTGCTGTTGTAGGCATTGTCTGCTATAAATTTTGGGTGTCACAAGTACAACCAACACAAAGACAGAAACAATTCTCCAAGGGTTGTCTTTAAAAGGAGACTGTAAAAGTTTATTGAATAGGAAATCTAAGATAATTGAAGATTGATAACCTATTGGGATTCGTAATTCGCCATGTTGTGATCAGGGTATTACCGTATTAATCTTGAATCTATCGTATCATGCAGACATTTAATTGGCACCCAACCTGATTCGGTTATTTCCGTTCCTCGGAAGGAAGTCCAGGTCCATTCCACTTTTGCAACGACAGGGTCTCCATAATATCTATAAATTGAAACTAAAGAGCCAGGGGTTATACGATCGGAAGCAGTTTCGTCAAATTGACATTTAATCATTTTTTCAGCGGATTTTTGAGCGTCTTCTGCTCTAAAATGAAGTTCCGCATAGTAAAGTCTACTTTTGGAATCTATACAATAGCAGTAAGCTTCATTTATCGGTTCTGGAGCAAAATACTTCTCATAAATCTGGTAGGAGAAGATTAATACAATCACTATTGGAAGTATATAAATCATGGCATAATGCATTTCCCAATAGAATACAGGTTTAGATCGTTTTTTTTTCAATCTGATGGTATTTCGAGTTAGGGATCACAACATTTTAGCATATATCTAGTGGTATTACCTGATATATGCCAACATCAAATCCACTGGATTTTTACTTCATCAATCTCTTTTATAGTTTTTAAAACTAAACAAAATAGATGAAAATAACGCTCTAAGGGTTATCTCAATTAAGAGGCCATCAAAGTCAAGTGAACAGGAAACCTAAGGACGAAGGAGCCCTTGGAGCGTGCTGTCTATAGGGTTCACTCTCCACGCCAAAAGGGTGTAAGCTTAGTATCCAGTCAAATGTAGCTGGTTCAGTGTTTTTAAGAATACCCTTAGAGGCATGTGCTATGTCGTTTGTTGTGGAGAGTGACTTTTGGCCCGTAGTTTTACGAAATACTCAGTCCGCTGTTCAGGTGTCATATTCTCCAATTCAACGTTCATCCTGTCCCTTACTGTTCGTAATTGCTGTACCAATCCCTTAACCGTTTTTACTTTCTTGTTAATCATACTTGAAAATTTCTTTAGGCGTTCGAATTTCTAGAATGGGATAACCAAGTTTCATATTGACAGAGTTGTATCCCCTGATTCTGTCAATATTTACAATGTGCTTAAAATTCCAACTTACCAAAATATCAGCCTTGTTGACCGTTGCAAGTGCTATATGAGTGCAGTCAACAAAACTCGTCTGGCCAACTACTTTTTCCTTAATATATGTCTCTGCTAAGTTCTCCACTTCTGAGGTCACGTTGACATATTCGGTCTCTCCATTGAGGATATGTTCAAAAAGTTCTTTCACGAAATCGGGTGCGCCAGAAAGTTCATCTTCAAGCACTTCAGAAATAATTACTGTTATACGTTCTTCCGCTATTCGTTCAAAAAAAGGAATAGTGTTCGCCGAAAACTCTTCGTCAAAATATCCTCCAAAAACAGACGTGTCCAAGTACACCGATTTGATCATATTCAAAGTTAAATGAAATACATGTCACATACCAGTATCACTAATGTCTCACAACATTTAAGCATGTGCACTTTGGAGACCTATATATTTTAAGGGTTTGTAAAACCATACAGGCAGATGAAAACACCGATTTCCATAAAGTGACTGCTAAACCCAGAGAACAGAAAATCTAAGGAATAAGGAAGCCTTGGAGTGTTTGATCCATACGCCGAAATGACTATCAACCCTGGACTTCCCCAATAATCACATCAACACCTCCGGTTGCAAAGTTGGGAATATCGTTTACGGCGGCCTGACCTTCTGGCGAACCCATTTGCTTTTGCAATTCTTCCATGGAGTCAAAATATAGTTCGGCCATTCGATATTGTGAGGGTTCACTTCCGTCTGGTGTACCAACAAATTTTGTGAGCTCGACCCGGGCCACACCGGGTATTTTTGCAGCAATTGGAAGGTGCGTTTCTGAATAGTAGGCTTCAAAAGCAGCAGGATCTGCCGGGTGCCCATACATTACGATTATTTTTACCATGATTATTTGTTTTTAGAATTTCAGTGTTAATCGTTTGCTTCTGAAGTATAACAAAGAGAAGGACGATTGGAGGGGTTAAAGGCCTTTGGGTTTTCTGTTGTGTCAAATAATGAGTGCGAATTGGACTTTATTTCTACAGTTGCCATTTGCTAAAGATACAAAAAGTAAATTTATTGTGGCAAATAGTGTAATGGTATCTGGTGAGCCACTTTTCCTCAATTTAACCCGCGTAGGCAAATCAGGTTTTGTGGTACACATCTATTCACACTTTGGAGCATAGTCACCATCCCAGGTGCGGAAGTAGCGCTGGCCATTGAGATAGGTTTTACCTTCTTCCAATCTCAATTCGTATTCCCATATTTTGCCATTTTGAAATTTCAACCGAAGGGTATTTCCCACTACTTCCCATTGCCCGCTTCCCCTGCCGCTACTACTTGAGTACCCTGAAGAAGCACTGCCCCCGACCGCCATATTATCACTACCATAATAGATGAAATAGCCCTGGCTGCAAAGGTCGAACACATTCTCGGTACTATAACCTCCCGAAACACCTCCGGCGCTGTAGGAGTTGGAGGAATAGGAGTCCATATATGTTAATTTCACACCGGACAAAAGTGTCTTCCAGTCTTCTGAAGCGGGTGATGCTTCAGGTTTGGCAAAGACCAGGCTTTTTTCCAGGGATATAGCGAGTTGCTTGTATTCATCAGAATATATGTCTGCTGTGGTAACGGCCATTATGAACACATCCTGCCCGTATGGATTGATGGTGCCGGTAATATACGCTTTGGCGGCCTGTCCTTCGAGCATTCCCGAGTATTCCCCACAGAGCGTATTGCTGTCCTTCGCAGAAATTGGGCCGGCAGGTTTTAAATCAGTACCACCGGCTTCCCGATAGCCAGCCTCCATGTCTGCTTTCATTTGGTCTTGTGAACCATAGTCCTCAACTGAAAGAAGAATGGCCCCTGCTTTTGTCTGGGAGGTAATGAGGTAAACATCGTTGGTTTCCTGGCCAGTCCATCCCGTAGGGATGGTAAATGAAATGCCCAGTTGCTCGTAATTGACTTTGCCGGTCTGTTGCGCCAGGCTAGCCTGGAAATGGAAAATTCCAACCAACAGTAATACAAATATGTTTTTCATAATAAAGAGTGTGCTGTCCTGTCAAATGGAACAGGTTCACCCACTTTGCCATTTTACTAAAATAATGGAACTATTCTGCAAGCACAATAGAATGTATCAAACATGCCTTGAAAATATTGCCTCAGGTAGCCACAGCGAAAAATCAGGATTAGTTTAGGAATCAACGCTCCAAAGTTTGTCCCAATTCAGCCTGATTTGTCACCCTGACGAAGGAAGGGTCTCTTTTGAGAAAAATTGAAGCGCTTTTCGTAAAGAGGGTTTGTAATACCATGCCTTTTTGATAGCCCCAATAGAGAAGCCTGCGAGTTTCTAAGACTTTCCAGGTTTTGGAAACCTGAAAAGCCTGAGTTGCCCAAATCCGACCGTTTTACCTCGTGTAAAGTTAGATAAGAGTGACTCGCTATTGGAGCCATTGACCTAATCGAAACCAGAGAACCCTGGTTTATCCCCTACAACAACTCATTGGCAAGATTGGCTAGTTCAGAACGCTCTCCCTTTTCCAGATTTATATGTGTAAACAAGGGCTGCCCCTGAATGCGGTCTACCAGATAAGAAAGGCCGTTGCTTTGCGAATCAAGGTATGGTGTATCTATCTGGTTCACATCTCCGGTAAATACGATTTTGGTATTCTCCCCGGCTCGTGTGATAATGGTCTTCACTTCATGGGGTGTCAGGTTTTGAGCTTCATCCACTATAAAATAGATGTTCGAAAGGCTCCTGCCCCGGATGTAGGCCAGCGGGGTAATGAGCAGTTTTTCTTTGTTCAGCATGTCGGTGAGCCTGCTGTATTCCTTGTCGGTTTCCCGGTATTGGTTTTGGATAAATTTCATATTGTCCCAAAGGGGCTCCATGTATGGGTTGAGCTTAGATTTGATATCACCGGGCAGGTAGCCAATGTCTTTGTTGCTCAATGGCACGATGGGCCTGGCCAGGTATATTTGCTTAAAATTTCGCCGCTGCTCCAGTGCTGAGGCCAGTGCAAGCAGGGTTTTTCCGGTACCGGCCACACCCGTTACTGCCAGCAATTTCACCTCCGGGTTCATCATGCCATGTATGGCAAATGCCTGCTCAGCGTTTCTTGGTTTGACCCCATACACGGTCTTTTTCTCTACATGGTCAATGCGGTCAGTTACGGGATTGTAATAGGCCAGTGCCGAGTTTTTGTCGCTTTTTACAATGTAGTAGCAGTTGTTGATGGCTTTTCTTTTGCCAAGTATGCGCTTTTTTTCGACCGAAAAATCCGTGTAAAGGTCATTAATGGCTTCAGCCGATACTTTGTTGAGTTCGTGCTTGCCCGATACAAGGGTGCGCACATCCTTTATTTTTCCCGTTTCATAGTCCTCAGCATTCAGGTGGAGGGATTTGGCCTTCAGCCTCAGGTTGATGTCTTTGGACACCAGTATCACTTTCTTGTCTTTCTCCTGCTCGTGCAGGTTGAGGGCGGCATTGAGTATTTTGTGGTCATTTTTGTGGTCGTCAAAAATCTTTTCCGCATCGGTACTCGGGTTGGAATGCATAAGTACCTTGAATTTCCCCTTGGTCTTTCCGTTCAGGGGAATCCAGTCCTGTAGCATGTGCCCTTCGGATAGCTTGTCTATCAACCGGGCAAACTCCCTGGCTTCAAAATTGATGGTGTCATTGCCCTTTTTAAAGTTGTCCAATTCCTCCAGTACTGTGATGGGAATACCCACATCGTGCTCCGCAAAATGCATAATGGAATCGTGTGAGTATAAAATGACTGAAGTATCTAAAACGAATATTTTTTTTTCACTGCCTTTCTTCGCCATGCCGTTTTTATTATAGATGAGACCTAAACTTAAAGCTTTTTGCAAGCTCCTATTAGAATGGATAATTTCTGTTAATTTGATTTATTTTCAAACAGAATATCAAACTTTATTTTTAAAAATACAGGTCATTTCAGAATCCATGATTTCCTAAGTGCTATCTGCTGACTGGTGGCATTTGGATCTGTTTCCAAATTCATTGGGGATAGGGTTTTTACTTCCAATGCATGGCCGGTCAGTTTTTGTTTTTTTAGCTTACCGTCCAGGTTTTTTCTTAGTACGATTACACTGATTTTGTCACCACTTTGCCTGTTTTTTTTGTACCCTTCAAATACCTCTTCGAAATTGACGGCATCTACTGGGTTTTTATCGAACTGAATGATAATGTCGCCTTCCTGATAACCGAGCTCTTTTCCAAAGCTGTTCATTTCGCGAGTATCGGTCACTACCACTGTACTGTCCGATAGATTGGCAGAAAAGTGGATATTGCCCAATGACAACTCTGCGCTGGTACCAGCTGGTGAATACAATATACCCACCTGTGAAAGTATCTCCTGCAAGGGCAAACTGCTGTTGCCCTCAACATATTGGCTGAAAAAATCCCGTACTTCCGGATAGGTCATTTCTGCAATAAGGTCAAACAATTGATCGTCCTGGAAGGCCTTGTCTTTTCCAAACCTTTTCGCCAGGTCGTCCATCAGGGCCTGTATTCCATAGCTGCCCTCCGACAGACTGAGTAGCGTGATGTCCATGCAAAGCCCAATCAGTGCCCCTTTTTGATACACATTGCCATACTGGGACTTGTGTTCATCCAGGCATCTTTTGCTCAACTCTGTAAAGGGCAATTCGTCATTGTAGCGCATCGCAGCACTTATTTTGCCCAGCAGTACTTCCATGTATTTCTTCATTGTCATCTGGCCATATTTCACTTGGGCCAACCCGGCGGCATACTCTGTCACGCCCTCATAGAGCCAAAGGTGTTTGGACATTTTGGGTTCGATAAAATCAAAATTTCTGATTTCTTCCGAATGGATATTGAGGGGGGTGACAATATGAAAAAATTCATGGGCGGTGAAGTCTTTCAGGGTCTGTGAAATGAGAATAGGGTGCAGCTCGGGCATGCTATAGAGCGACGAATACGAATGCTCCAGGGCACCAACAGCCAGGGAACCGCTGAATACACCATTGAAATGGTAGATCAAAAAGGCATATCGGTCTATGGGCAACTGCCCCCCGAGGTAATCCTTTTGCGCTTCCAGCGTTTCCCGGATATAGCCGGATACTAGGTTGGATTTGGATACTGCGTTGGGTGAATACACGGATACAAGGATTTTAGCACCACCCATTTCGAAGCTGGTGGTGTCTGGCACGCAATACATGATAGGGCCATCGGCCAGGTCGGAATAGTTGGCAGCCCTGAAAGTATCGAGCGAATCGGCCTGTGTTGTCTTGGCAAGGGCAGTAGAGCCATACATATTCACGGGGTGTGTAATGTGGAGGGTAAAAGGCAGGTCCTTGTAGTTTTTCAGATATCCCGCAAAGCCAAAAGTATTCAGTATAAAATTCTTTCTATCTTCGATGTTGGTGCCTGCGGGTTCGAATACAATATTTCCCTTTTTGCTATCATAGGTGTCTTCCACCCAGTAGCTGATGGTAGATAGTTTTTGTGCGTCCCTGATTAGCTTGCGGTTGACAGAAAGGCTGTCGGTTACCAATTGGTTGCCGTCTTTGTCAAAAGCCCTGAAACCTGATATGAACCGCCCAAAATCGTAAATGGTATAAGTACCCGGCACTATTTTAGGGAAATGGAATTCCACTTCATCCTCAGCTACTGGTGGCAGCTCTATGCGCACTTCTACCTGGTCATCAATTACACGGTTGAGGTTGATGTAAATCTGATAGCCGTGCTGTGGGAATGCTGTGCTTGCAGATAGTATCAGGAAAAATAACAACCCTGCCGCATGGGTTATTAGCATTCTTCTGACAGTCCTTTTTTTCGGCATACCACTTTTTTCTAAAGGTTGGTTCATGGTTTTTGATACTATGCTACAAATAGGCTTATTCTTCATTGACCTCAGCTAAGAGCCAGCAATCAGGGTCGATTGTGATGGCGCTGGGCAGATCTTTGGATTTTATTGTTATGGTTTCGGTTTTTTCAGATATGCCACTTTTTAGTTTTTTGATTTCCCCATCTTCATATTCCAGTTGTATGTCTAGTGGCAGCATATAAGGACCATCCGCCTGGGTGAAGACCAGATTGACCTTGTTTTTGTCATAGGCCCAGGAAAAATTGACCTGTGGTATTCCTGGCCTTTTGAGCCACTGATCAAAAAACCAACCATATTTGTTGCCGGTGACGTGATTGACGATTTCGACGAAATCTTTGGAGCTGGCATTGGCATAAGGAAACTTCTTTAGATATACATGGAGTATTTCGAAGAACGCATCGTCACCCGTTTCGTGCCGGAGCATGTGTAGAATCCAGCTTGCCTTTTGATAAGAATTGGCGTTGATCAGGTAATTCAGGTTGGTGGATTCATTTTCTACTACCGAGGAGTTTGGGTATTTTGTTATAAACCTTTTGATTTTTTCGGTATCTACCTTCATGTCGTGCTCCATTTGTTCCCGGCCATATTTGGATTCTGTGTAGAGGTGGGTCAGGTAGGTGGCAAAACCCTCGCTCAGCCAGATATCCTTCCAGTCCGATTCGGTTACATAGTTGCCAAACCACTGGTGTGCCGTTTCATGTGCAATGGTCTTTTCGTATTTTCGGTTACCGGTTACGGACTTTTCGGTATAAAAAATTGCGGACGCATTTTCCATTCCACCCCATTTGGTTTTCGACTGTATGTGGGCCAGTTTGTCAAAAGGGTAGTCACCCAGCATCCTAGTGAAATATTGCAGGATGTCTTTTCCTACAGCGTAATCATAAAATCCTTCGGTCCTATTTTCCGGGAACACCCAGCTACTCACAGGTACACCCTTTACATCACCGGTGTATTGTATGGAAAAGTTTGCCACACCCATGGCCATTACTTTGGTAGGGATGGGTTGGTTTTGCTTCCAATGGGTAAATTTAGAGCCATCGCCCAAGTTACTTTCTTCCAGCAATGTGCCATTGCCCACCACCGAATACAGCGAGGGTGCAGTCACCCTAAACTCGCAGGTTGCCTTGTCGGACGGGTGGTCCACTACAGGTAGCCAATGGTGGACCCTGTTGGGCCAGTGGTCTGAAAAAAATGTCCTTCGCCCAAATTTGCTTTCACTGATTATGAGCCCGTCTTGCGGGGCACCCATATATGCTATTTTGAGGGATAAGGTGTCTTTTTGCACAGGGTTTAGGTTACCAAAAATTTTGAGTGTCTCTTCTTCTTGGGAAAAATTGACTGGATCTGTCCAGATGTTCACACTCACTACTTTCATGCCTTTTCCTTCTTTGATTTGCGCCACAAGGTCCAATGTAAGGGTATCTACATCGGTGTGAGGAAGTTGGAACTGGATTTCCGCTTCCCCCTTTATGATATCCGATTCATCTGTCAGGCCGATCGAAAAATTGTAGTGAAGTACATCAAAGGGTTCGCTGGCGCGACGTTGGCCATAGAGCCATGTTGGCAGAAGTGTGACCAATATAAGCCAGCAGGTGACTGTTTTGTGTGAATTCATGTATTCGCCTGGGTTGACAGTAATCCGGGAAAGATAACGATTGTAATCAGAAAACCTTTCATTAAAACCTTGTGGTTTGGTTGAAAGGTTTAATTAGAAATTGGTTGGTCAATTATATTGGCGATTGGTTACCTGCTTGTGCTATGGACAATCAAGCGGAGACTGGAAAGAGGCATCCAGGTTTTTGGCTATATTAAAATCCTGGCAAGCCAAATCTGTTTCTCCAAGTGCCTGGTGGCATTGTCCGCTGATGATGTAGTTGGCAGCACTGTCTGGCCAGATTTCTTTGCTCCAGATGGTCGATTTTATTCCACGTTCGAAATCACCCGTTAGGTAGTACATATTGGCCAATTTGGTGAACAACTGAAAGTGGTGTTTGGGTATGAAGTTGGCATTGATCATTACTGGATAGGCTTTTCCAAATACCGCTTCGTATTCACTTACGGCCATATCTGTGGCTTTTTCATAATATTGGAGGGCGGATTCATAGTCCTTGGGGCCATTTTCATACAAGCCGCCCAACTCGATATAAAAAGATGTATTGCGATAGCCAATGTAGAATAGCTGATGGTAGATGTCGATAGCTCTTTGGAAGTTGCCCAGCTGTTTGTTGGCCTCAGCTTTGTTGAGCAGGATGTTGAGTGAATTTCCATTGGGAAAATTGTCGAGGATGCTGTAGAGCGAGAGGGCTTTTTTGTAGAGCTTGTCTTCCATGCATTGATCTGCCCTGATGAGGATATTTCCCAGCAGCATATCCTTGTACTCCCTCATATCCATTTCGGATTCAAAAAACATCCCCATTTCGTCTATGATCAGCAGACTTTCCCTCAATTCACCTTTCTTAAAGGCACTTTGGGCCATTCCGAAAACCTCCCTGCGTTCGGTGAGTAGTTTTTCCCTTTCAATCGCCTTATAATAGTCGGTAGCCCAGATACCTATTTTGATGAAAAGACCTACCACAAAGGCAAACAGGAAAGCATACATGGTAGCCATGAGGTTTTCCCTGGAAGTGAGTGATGGCCTGTGAAATATCGGCCTTCTTGGCCTGCGGTAGTATCTTGGAGGGGGTGGGGTAGTCGGCTGTGGCGGTAGTTCGAATGATCCGAATTTCAGGGTCATATCATACCTGTGCCGGGTATATGGGTTGGAGAGCGTCTGATAGGCACTGTTCAATTCCTTGAATAGTTCCTCCATGGCAGGGTCGCCCTGGTTCCTGTCCGGATGAAATTTCAACGCTTGTTTTTTGAAAGCCGCTTTAATTTCGTCCGATAAGGCATCCTCTGCTACACCTAATATTTGATAATAGGTAGGCATTTTTGCTCTAATTAGTCGTTTTTAACCATTTCCCAAACCATGAACCCCCTGACAAACAGTATTTCTACGGATTCGAGGTTTGCCAACAATGAATAAGAACGAATTTTTTTCGATATGGTATATTAACTTGATTTATTGAGGCTATAAAAATACCAAATTATGTCGATGTATAGACTGTTATGACAATCTGTAGCGGTGAATGTCAGTATTTTTATAAATTCTTAAACTTTTATTATGTTACAAGGGCTTTTTCAAAAGAGATTAGGATCTAAACGCTTCTAAATGAGACCAGTTTTATTTGTCGTTTTCCTGATGGTTTACATACCTTCAGAGGCATTTGACCATGTCAAAGTATCGCCGGATGTTGATTTGTTGGATTTGCTGGGACATACCTACCTGTATTCGGATGTAGCTGGCAATATGACTTCTTCAGAGGTAGCTGGCCTTGGCGATGCAGCATGGAAAAAAGATGTGTTGACGGGCTATTCCCAAAATGCCGAATGGATACTGATACCCTTCGAAAATACTTCCAATGAAAGCTTCGATAAGGTATTGTACCTGAACAACCCCATTAGCCATCAAGTCGATTTTTACTTTGTAGAAAATGGAAGGCTCTTGCCCGAAAGTGTAGCCACAGGCCTGGCCAGGTCCAGCAAATCCAAACTGTACAATGACCCTTGTTACCCTGTGAAAATACATTTTCCAGCCAATGGAACGGTGTATGCACTGATGCGGATGCTTGATCCCATGTCGTCCATCAATGTGCCCTTGTTTTTGATGGATATTGACACGGCCACTTCCGTCAAAGACAAAGACCTTTCGATCAGCTTCCTGTGGTTGGGCATATTGGCGCTATCTATGGTGCTGGCCTTTTTCATGTACCTGAGTATCAGGCAAAAAATATTCCTTTATTATATTATGTTTGGTTTGGGTACTGGAATGATTGTTACAGCCAATGCTGGCATTGTATTCCTGTTTTTCGATTCCGATCCTTATCAGATTGTGACCAATTACTATCAGGTAGGGGCCGTCATTATGATCAATTTTATGCCCCGGTTTCTCAATTGCATTGTTCCGATTTCAGTGATTAGCCGATGGGCCTGGTCGGGCATGAAAATCGTCGGTTATGTAGCCATTGGTATAGCTGTGCTGTACAGCACGCCGTTTTTCAAATTCAGCTTCTTTTTTACCAATTTGTTCATCAATACCATGGTTTCTTTTTCAGCCTTGTTGTTTTTGTATTTACTGGTCACTTTGGCCATAGCTACATTTAGAAAGATGGACAGGGCCCTTACTTTGTTTGTGGTGTATTTTATTTACCTCACACTCGCATTTAGCAATGTTATCCTTCCACTTCTGGGGGCAGCTGACAAAGGGCTGAACGGCCTGAACTATGTGCTGGCCGGCTCTATATTCGAGACCATTGCCTTTACCATTTTGATGGCGCAGGTGACCCTGTCTGTCTATAAAGAAAGGGAAAAGCTATACCTGCAGGTACAGAACAATCAGGAGGCCATGATGAAAGCCATAGTAAAGGGGCAGGAGGATGAAAGGAATAGGTTTGCCAGAGACCTGCACGATGGGTTTGGCCAGATGATTTCTTCCTTGATGCTGAATATTCGGGGTTTGCAGAGTGCTGCTCCTAAAAAGGAGAAAGAACGTACCGGTATTTTTCAATTGTCTGTTTCGATCCTGAACGACATGTATGTGGAACTTCGAAACATCTGCTTCAACCTGATGCCCCAGACCCTTATAGCGGCGGGAGTTGGGGAAGCTTTGAAAGAATTTGCAGCAAGAATCAATTCGAGCGGGTCATTGGTCGTTGAGGTGTCCTTATTTGATATGGAGAAGCGTTTGGCAGAAGTACAGGAAATCTCAATCTATAGGATAGCCCAGGAATGGGTAAACAATGTGATCAAGTATTCCGATGCAACACGAATAGATTTGCAGGTAACCCGCGATGACGATGAAATCACCCTGATCATTGAAGACAATGGCAATGGTTTTGACAAATCTGTACTGGTGTCAGGAAAAGGGAATGGCTGGAAGAATATCCACTCCCGCACCAATCTGATCAAGGGCGAAGTAGAGCTGGATACCAGCCCAGGGCTGAAAGGGAGTACATTTATATTGAATGCACCGGCGAAGTTGGAAGTAGATGAAAAAGAACACCTCATATTAAATCATTGATAGTTGGAGTAATTCACCGTTTTTGATTTAAAAATATAACTTTCAGTGAGTGTAATCACTGAAAAATATAACTTTTAGTGAATATAATCACTAAAAAGCATAACTTTTGGTGAATACAAGGAAAGTTTTAATTACTTTTGGCAAAAAGTTTTATGTACAAAAGGACTGTTGAAAACCGTATTTCCCAAAAAATGGGTAAAGGAAAGGCCGTTGTGGTGCTAGGTCCCAGGCAGGTAGGAAAAACAACTTTGTTGAAAAATTTACTATCCGGAAAGGAATACCTTTTCTTAGATGCCGATGACCCTGCAGTGCGCAGTATTCTGACCAACCCATCAACAGAGCAGCTCAAAAGTATAATTGGAAATCATAAAATCGTTTTTGTCGATGAAGCACAGCGGATAAGTGGCATTGGTATTACCCTAAAAATCATCACAGACCAATTCAAGGGTGTACAATTACTGGTGAGTGGTTCGTCCTCATTTGATCTGGCCAATGAGATGAATGAGCCCCTCACTGGGCGAAAATGGGAATTTGAACTGTTGCCTGTTAGCTGGGAAGAATACCAGCAAAAACATGGGTACCTCCTGGCAGAACAACAACTGGAAAACCGGCTGCTCTATGGTATGTACCCGGATGTGCTCAATCATCAGGGAGAGGAGGTGGATGTACTAAAAGAATTGGTGAACAGTTATTTGTACAAGGATATATTGTCTTACGCCAACATTCGAAAGCCGGAAGTCCTTGAGAAACTGGTTAAAGCTCTAGCACTGCAAATCGGAAGTGAAGTAAGCTACAATGAGTTGTCACAACTGGTAGGGGTAGATAAAAACACGATCAGCAATTACATCGATATATTGCAGAAAGGTTATGTAGTGTTCAAGCTGGGGAGCTTCAGTAGAAACTTGCGCAATGAAATCAAGACCAATCAAAAGATATATTTTTATGATGTAGGCGTGAGGAATATGGTCATCAGCAATTTTACAAGCCTCGACCTAAGACAAGACAAGGGTGCATTGTGGGAAAACTTTCTGATAGCCGAAAGGGTGAAACAAAATGAATACAAAACGGGCCTGGCAAAAATGTATTTTTGGAGGACAAAGCAACATCAGGAAATTGACTTGGTAGAAGAAGAAAATGGCAAACTGTCAGCCTTTGAGTTTAAGTGGAACAGCAAAGGGAAATTGCGATTGCCAAAGACATTTACAAATGCGTATGACGCCCGGTGTGCTGTAGTTGACAGGGGTAATTTTAGAGATTTTGTTATAAGAGATAGTGGATAAATGTGTAATCCCGGATATTATTTCAACTTACCATAGGCATACTTAATCCACATAATCAATTATATACTCTACCAAACGAAATTTGCAAATGTACATTCTATCATATTTCCGGCACAAATTGATCATAGTCCGGTCATTTTATAGTTTATCGTTCTATCTTTGACACCTCAACAACCATCTGGAAACAGGGTCGATGATCGCATTTCTTTTTTACCTTCCGTTCTTGTTCCTTTTCGTGATTTTGGCAGTATATGCCGAGCGAAAAATCAGTGCCTTTATGCAGGACAGGTTGGGGCCGATGGTCGCCGGTAAATATGGTATTTTACAAACCCTAGCCGATGTGCTCAAAATGCTGCAAAAGGAAGACATCAAACCCGATGCTGTTGACAGGAAACTCTTTCTACTGGCTCCACTGGTGATTTTCGTTTCGGTTTTTGCAGGATTTGCAGTTTTGCCACTCACGTCAGATGTAAGAGGGTCAACAGCCGAGACAGGCATTTACTTCCTTTTGGGAGTAGTTTCATTGGACGTGGTAGGGATTTTAATGGCCGGATGGGGTTCCAATAGCAAGTATTCCCTTTTTGGGGCTATGAGATCGGTGGCTCAGATTGTTTCTTACGAAATACCATTGGGATTGGCCGTACTTTGTGTCATCATGGTGGCACAGACGTTGGACTTGCAGGAGATATCTTTTCAGCAGGGTATTTTTAATTCTGGTGGTTTGGTGGAAAATGGAGCTGTCACATCACTTGGAGGGGTGTTGAGCTGGAATATTTTCAGGCACCCCTTTTTGATTTTGGTTTTTGTTGTGTATTTCATTGCATCCCTGGCCGAATCTAACCGTACACCATTCGACCTGCCTGAGTCAGAATCCGAGTTGATAGGAGGGTTTCATACGGAATACTCCGGGTTCAGGTGGGCCATCATCATGCTGTCAGAATATGGCATGATGCTCTTGGTATCCATATTGGCGGTTGTTTTGTTTTTGGGAAGCTGGAATACCATATTTCCCAATATCGCAGGATTGCCACTAGCCCAATGGACTTCAGGGGAGCCGGGAACGCTGGCAGGCAATGCCTGGGGGGCATTTTGGTTGATTTCCAAATCACTGGTGTTGATCTACGTACAAATGTGGGTACGTTGGACATTACCTCGCGTAAGGGTAGATCAGATGATGGCCATTAGCTGGAAGTACCTGACACCAATTGGTCTGTTACTCGTGTTTGTGGCAGGAATTTGGAGATTGTGGATTATTTGAACTGAGAATTTTGAAGACATATTTATCCAACATAAAAAATACCATTACGACCTTTTCCGAAGGGTTTCGGCTGACTTTGCTTCATTTCTTTCAGGCCAAAGTGTCACGTGATCCGATTGGAATAAAGGATGACAATTATTTTGAAAAAAAAGAGGGCATAGTCACTTTGCAGTATCCATTTGAGGAACTGCCTGTGCCTGACAATGGGCGCTACCAGCTTCACAATGAAATAGACGACTGTATAGTTTGCGATAAGTGTGCTAAAGTGTGCCCGGTCAATTGCATAGACATAGAACCGGTACGTGCCGTGGAAGAAATCGGCAAAACTTCAGATGGTACTTCCAAAAGGATTTATGCAGCCAAATTTGACATTGATATGGCCAAGTGCTGCTTTTGTGGCCTGTGTACCACGGTATGTCCTACTGAGTGCCTTACCATGAACAAGGAGTTTGATTTCAGTGTTTTTGATCTGAAGGAGCACAATTTTGAATTCGGGGAAATGACCGAAAATGAAATAGCTGAGAAAAAGGAGGAGTTTGAACAATTCAACGAAAACAAATTACGGGAAAAGGAGGCAAAAGCCAAAGCTGCCACAGTCGCTTCAAAACCTGAGGAAGAGGCTGGGAAGAAGAAGCCTGCTTTTAAACCAAAAATAAAAGGGGCAGAACAATCTGCGGAACCAGCGAAAAAGCCGGTATTCAAGCCCAAGGTAAAGGGTAGTACCGCCGAAACAAAAGATGAACCAACTGCAACCAGGCCCGTGTTCAAACCAAAGGTGAAACCTAAGACGACTGAGGATTCGGCTGAAAGCAAGCCGTCCAAGCCAGTTTTCCGACCGAAAATAAAGCCTAAAGCAGTTGATTCGACCGATGAGGCTAAAGGAGAAGATAAGACTGATAAACCGAAAAGGCCTGTATTCCGGCCAAAGGTAAAACCAAAAGGAGATGCTCCAATGGATACTTCATCAGAAGAAAACCCTCCGGAGGATAGTGCTTCTGACAAACCTAAAAAACCTGTATTCAGACCTAAGATAAAACCAAAGAAATAAGTGGAAAGCCTTTCATCACCGGAAATAAATGCAGTAGTTTTTTACCTGCTGGCTGGTATGTCCCTATCTTCAGGGTTGGTCATACTATTTTCCAAAAATGTTGTGCGGTCTATATTTTTACTGGTATTGGTTTTTGTGGGTATCGCAGGTATTTATATGATCACCAATGCGGAGTTTGTGGCAGTCACGCAGATACTGGTGTATGTGGGAGGCATATTGATCTTGTTGATGTTTGGTATTATGCTCACCAACCGCATTGAAGGGCAGTTGTTGACCACATCCCATAGCAGGTTAATTCCGGCGATTGCCTTGGGAGGGTTAATGTTTTGGGTGTTGGGGCGGTCAATTGTGAAAAATGCTGAAGCTTTGTCCGCAGGAGGCCTGAATAAAATCCCTTCCATTGTAGCGGGTATTGAGGTAGGTGCAGGGTTTTCGAATACAAAGGTGATAGGAGTTAACCTGATGACCAATCAGATGCTGGCACTGGAGCTTACGGCCGTCTTGCTGTTGGTTGCGTTGGTAGGGGCTGCATTTATTGTAGGGAATAAGGTGAAACAAGTGGAGTGATGTCGAATATGAAAAAGGTGGTACGGGTAGTTCGGAAAGATTCAGCTGGATTTGATGCGGAGTATTGGTCAACTAAAACCTCGAAACAAAGGCTGGAAGCACTTGAAGTATTACGAAACCAAAACCTAGTTAAAGATGGAGTTAGACAAAGACTTCAAAGAGTTTGTAGAATTGTTGAACGATAATCGAGTGGAATATCTTGTTGTTGGAGGGTATTCGGTGGCCCATCACGGCTTTCCAAGGTACACAGGAGATTTCGATATTTGGATCAACCCGACAATCGAAAATGGTAAAAAAATGATGAAAGTACTCGATGATTTTGGTTTTGGGTCACTTGGAATTCGACCTGAAGATTTTACAAACCCGGATAAAATAGTACAATTTGGAGTAGAACCATTAAGAATTGATGTTTTAACTGCTATTGATGGCATTGGGGATTTTAAAGAAGCATATAGAAATAAGGATGAGTCAAGATATGATCTCTTGAAGATAAATTTTATTGGGTATCGTGACCTGATCGAGAACAAGAAAGCCTCAAACAGATTGCAGGATCAACGTGATGTAGAAGAATTAAAAAAAGTAAAAGCAAAAGAAAAAGAAAAGTAAATCTTTAAGAGCCATTACGCCATATTGATTATTAAATGATACCAACCGAACATTATCTTCTTTTCAGTGCAGCCCTGTTTACCATAGGGTTGTTGATAGCCATTATTAAGCAAAATGCCATCATGGTACTGGTGGGGATTGAACTGGTGCTCAATGCCGCCAACATCAATTTTGTGGCTTTTTCTCAAAACGACCCTACACTGTCAGGCCAGATGTTCTCCTTGTTCGTAATAGTAGTGGCAGTGGCCGAATCAGCTGTTGCCCTGGCCATTATCTACAAAGTCTATCAGCATTACCAGACTTCCGACCTGGATGACCTAAACCAACTGAATGGATGATGGCAGTGGAAGTGGTAAATATCGAACAAATCCTGTGGGTCTTCCTGGTACCCATATTACCGTTGGTGGCCTTTGTCATAGCAGGCCTTTCCAGAAACAAAGAAGCTTCAGCGCTTATTTCCACAGCGGTATCGGCTGCTGTTTTTTTTGTAGCCATTGAGTTGATCATAAAGTATTACGGCCAGGGTAGGTTCTATTTTTCAGTGCCATGGTTTCAGGCTGGTGGGTTTACCTACCAAGTAGGTATCTTGCTGGATAAATTGTCCCTGGTGATGATAGGGGTAGTGTCCTTTATTACACTGCTGGTCAACATTTTTTCCCTCGAATACATGCGACATGACGAAGGCAAAGGCAGGTACTTTGCTTTCCTTAGTTTGTTTGCCTTTTCCATGTATGGCATTGTACTGTCTTCCAACCTGTTCCTCACATTTGTGTTTTGGGAATTGGTAGGCTTTTCTTCCTACCTGCTCATAGGGTTTTGGTTTCAAAATGAAGAACCACCCAAAGCTTCTTTTAAGGCGTTTATTGTCAACAGGGTTGGTGATGCAGGTTTTTTGGTAGGGTTATTTGTGATATTCGTATTTTTCAAATCTTTTGAACTCCCGCATTTGTGGACTGAATTTGCCTCATTTGGCAAACCGGGCGCATCCGTTGGCATCTCCAGTACATGGCTCATGGTAATGGGTCTGGGGCTGTTTTTGGGCGCAGTTGGTAAGTCTGCACAGTTTCCCCTCCAAACGTGGCTACCTGATGCCATGGCCGGGCCAACGCCCGTGTCGGCGTTGATCCATGCGGCTACTATGGTGGCAGCCGGGGTATTTATGTTGGTGCGTGTATTTCCGCTTTTGAGCGTTCCGGTATTGGATGTTATTGCTATTATCGGTGCTATTACAGCCTTTATGGGAGCCTTTGCGGCTTTTGCACAAAATGATATTAAAAAAGTGCTGGCTTTTTCTACCGTTTCCCAGTTGGGTTATATGGTCATGGGCATTGGGGTGGGTTCGCCAGATGCTGCTTTTTTCCACCTGGTGACCCATGCATTTTTTAAAGCCAGCCTGTTTCTATGTGCGGGTAGCATCATCCATTATTTGCACCACGAACCCGACCCGCAGGATATGAAAGCCATGGGTGGTTTGAGACAATATGTGCCGTTTACATTTATTGCTTATACCATTAGCATGTTGGCGTTATGTGGAATGCCACTGTTTTCAGGCTATTTTTCCAAAGAAGCCATATTGAGTGGGGTATTGGAATGGATTACCTACAATTCTATAGGTGGTATCGGCTGGAAAGCGATTGTGCCCATATTCGCATTTTTTGGGGTCTTTATGACCGCTGCTTATATGGGGCGTCAATACTTTTTGGTCTTTTTTGGCCAGCCCAAATGGAAGGATCCCAACCAAAAGGAAACATGGTTTGTGGCCGTTCCGGTGTTGTCACTGGCCTTGCTGTCACTTTGGTTTTTCTATTCATGGAATCCTTTTCATGCAGACACCATCTTGATGGGAATTCTTCGCTACAAGGGTAGTGTGGGGAGTGAGCACCTGATCAATCCTTTTATTTTAGGAACAGTTTCCTTCATTTTCGCAGCATCAGGCCTGTTTGTTTCCTATTTGTTTTACTATAAAAAGACAGGCCAAGGGCTGCTGGATAGGGCAAGATCTTATTTTGGTGCATTATCAGCCAGCAATTGGTACCTTGATAAGGTGCACAGCGTGCTGATTATCCAACCTGTGGTTTGGTTGAAAGAACAGCTCTATATTTTTGATAAGAAATACATTGACGGTTTTGTAAATGGATATGCTGTGGTGAATGTGGTGTTGTCCCAGGTTTTGGGGTGGTTCGACAGGCAGGTGGTGGATGGGATAATAAAGCTGCTCACAGCCATATCGGGTAATTTGGGTAATATTGCCAGGGGTATCCAAAACGGACGGATACAGTCATATTTTGTGTGGGCAATATTGGGAATTGTATTGGTTTTAATCGCTTTGCTCTAACATTTAAGCTTATAAAATGATCGAAAATCATTTATTGTCGCTATTGATATTTATACCACTTATTGCTGGTATTGTTATTTTGTTCATTCCCCAATCAAATGCCCGACTTTACAAGTGGGTAGCATTGGTGGCACTTTCGATAGAATTGCTGTTGAGCCTGGTATTGGTTTTTGGTTTTGATCAATCCCGGCCTGGAATTGGGGCCGATGGCCTTCAGTTTGTTGAAAAATTTAATTGGATTGATCTGAACCTTAGTTCTACAACAGCCATTTCCATACAATATTTTCTTGGGGTAGATGGGTTGAGCATCTCAATGGTCTTACTTTCGGCCATTGTACTACTGATTGGGGTGATTTCATCTTGGGGGATAAAAGAAAATGGCAAGGGATATTTCGTGCTGTACCTCATCCTGAGTGCCAGTGTAGTGGGCTGTTTTGTAGCCCTGGATTTTTTCCTTTTCTACCTGTTTTTTGAGTTTATGCTATTGCCTATGTATTTCCTCATTGGCATGTGGGGGGGCAAGCGAAGGGAATATGCTTCTATAAAATTCTTCCTCTATACATTGGTAGGATCTATTTTTATTTTGATCGTCATGATCGGTCTGAGTATTTCGGTCATTGGACCGCACCCGGAAATGGATGTGCACTCGTTCGACCTGATGCTCATGATGGACAATGTCAACTACTTGCCAGATTCTGTCTTGTCAATTGACAGCACAGATACCCTGTTTGGGTTGTCTTACAGGCTATGGGCGTTTCTGTTCATCCTGATAGGTTTTGCCATCAAACTGCCCGCAGTGCCCGTACATACGTGGTTGCCTGATGCCCACGTGGAAGCACCAACTCCTATTTCGGTGGTGCTGGCAGGTATCTTGTTGAAGATCGGGGGATACGGTTTTTATAGGATTGCTTATAGTATATTCCCGGAAGGTGCCCATTATTTTGGGTGGTGGATTGGCCTTTTTGGCATCATTGCGATCGTTTATGGTGCGCTGGTCGCCATGGCACAATCGGACCTCAAACGGCTGATTGCATATTCATCTGTTTCGCACATGGGTTTTGTGATGCTGGGTTTGGCCGCCGTTACAGCACAGAGTATATCCGGTTCCATGTTTCAGATGTTTAGCCATGGACTGATTTCCGCAGCGTTGTTCCTCATTGCTGGGGTAGTATATGATCGCACGAAAGATCGTCAAATATCAAGCTACAGTGGCCTGGCGGCTAAAATGCCCCATTTTACAGTCATCGTGCTGGTTACCTTTTTTGCATCGCTGGGTTTGCCGGGGTTTAGTGGCTTTATGGCGGAGTTTTTGGTGCTTTCAGGATCATTCGATGGGGCGGTTTCTGTTGGTATCATCCATACATTCATGCCACTGATAGGTGTTTTGGGGATGATCATAGGTGCGGCTTATTTGCTTTGGACATTGCAGAGAATGTTTTTTGGCAAGCTGTGGGTGAAAGAGGCAGATTGGAGTATGCCAGACCTCACCATCAGGGAATATGTAATGTTTGTGCCACTCCTTATTATGATGTTTGTTTTCGGGATATTCCCAGGGCTTATCCTGGATTTGTCCAATGAAACAATCATTGGTTTTGTGGATTTTGTACAAACCCAAGGGAAAGAAAATTTGACAATGATCCTTGAAAACGCTAAGTAGATGGATAGTCAGGTGTTGTCAGAAAAACTAAATCAAATCCTGGGCGGGGTTGTCCATTTGCTGCCAGAAGTGCTGCTATTGTCTGGTGGACTCGTTACGCTGGTTTTCGAGTTGTTTGCCAAAGATGCCTGGAAGCCAAAAACAATTACCAGCATAATTTTTATTGCCATCACTTTCATTTCATGTTTTTCGGTTATGCCTGTCGGTTTGATTTTCGAAGGGGCATTGATCTCAGATGGGCTGTCCTTTATTTTTCAGGCCATTTTCTTGTTCACTTTTATGTTTGCGCTGATTTTTCCCAAACAAAAATGGGAATTGCGAAAAATGGGAGAATACCACTTTTTACTCTTCTCATTGGTATTGGGTGCATTCATAATGGTCAAGTCCAGAAACCTGTTGGTTTTTTACCTGGCATTGGAGTTGATTTCAATTTCTTCGTACATCCTTACCAGCCTGGGATTCAGCAAAAAGGGATTTGAAGCCGGGATAAAATATTTGTTGTTTGGGGCATTGTCCAGTGGCGTCATGCTCTATGGGATGTCATTGCTTTATGGCCTCTCAGGGTCGCTCGATGTGGCAGTTATTCTTGGGGCATCCGATTTTACCGAGCTTCACCTCATTGCCCTGTTTTTGATGATGGCCGGTATATTGTTCAAGCTATCTGTGGTGCCCATGCATATCTGGGCGCCAGATGTTTACCAGGCGGCTCCTGTGTCTGTAGTGGCGCTGTTTTCAGTGGTGCCAAAATTGGCCGTATTGGTGTTTTTATTCAGATCGGTCGTGTTTATCCCAGATCCGTCATTTCAAGGTAGTGTAGGTCTGATCCTCAGCTGCCTGGCCATTGCTTCCATGTTTCTGGGCAATTTGGGGGCTATTTGGCAAACCAATGCCAAACGTATGATGGCCTATTCATCTATAGCCCATGCCGGGTTTCTGATCATTGGGGCCATTATCAGCAATCAATTTGGCCTTCAGAGTATCATATTCTACTCAGTTGTCTATGCACTCATGAACATGGGCACTTTTTATTTTGTAGCCGTAATGGAACGAAATGGGCTTTTTGAAATAAAGGACTACAGTGGAATAGGGCGCACATATCCTGTTTTGGCTGTATGTCTCGTAGTATTCATGATTTCCCTTACAGGATTGCCCCCAACGGGAGGTTTTTCTGCAAAATTCCTGCTTTTTTCGGCACTTTGGAGCTTGTATGAAACTAGTCAGGACAATTTTTTGTTCTGGTTGTTCATGTTCGGGCTTCTTAATACTGTTATCGCTTTGTTTTACTATTTAAAAATACCTTATGTGGGTATTTTTAAAACAAAAAATAAACAACCCGAACTAAATGTAACTGCCATGGATAAAATTGTACTGGTGCTATTTGCAATTTTGATTTTGGCCTTATTCTTTAAAGCTGACTTTTTGTTTGACTTGACAAATAAGTATAACTTTGCATTTTAGATTCAACCATGAGTGACCCAATAAAACACGAGTGCGGCATAGCGCACCTTCGTCTCCGCAAACCACTCCAATATTATATTGACAAGTACGACACGCCCATGTACGGGGCGAATAAGCTCCTGCTCCTAATGAAGAAAATGCAAAACCGTGGACAGGACGGTGTTGGGGTGGCCAATATAAAATTGGGTTTGGAACCCGGATACAGATACATCAGCAGGTATAGGTCTATTGACCCAGATCCGCTGAAGAAAGTCTTTGACAAAGTGGGAAAGAAATTTTCCAAGGCGAAAAAAGAAGGCAAAGACCGTTATTTTGAAGAAGACTGGCTCAAAAAGAACTATGGCTTCACAGGCGAGGTTTGGTTGGGGCATCTCAGGTATGGTACGCATGGAGTCAATAGCATAGAAAGTTGTCACCCCTTTCTTAGACAAAACAACTGGAGGAGTAGAAACCTCGTGATGGCAGGCAACTTCAACATGACCAACGTGGACCAGTTGTTCAACATCCTAATCGACATAGGCCAGCACCCCAAGGAAAGCAACGATACGGTGACTGTAATGGAGAAAATTGGCCACTTCCTGGATGAAGAAAACCAATTCTTGTTCAAGAAATATAAAGGCCAGTACACCAATAAGGAAATAACCCAGATCATTGAGGATGAGATTTCGATAAAGAAAATCCTGGTGAGGTCTTGCAAGGATTTTGATGGAGGTTATGCCATGGCCGGCATGTTGGGTTTTGGGGCATCATTTGTGGCGCGCGACCCGGCTGGTATTCGTCCGGCTTACTACTATGCCGATGACGAAATAATAGTGGTGGCATCAGAAAAACCGGCTATTAAAACCGCCTTCAATTGCAACTACAAAGACATCAATGAAATTGAGCCTGGTCATGCGATGATCATCGATAAGAAAGGCAATTACAAGCTGGAAAAATTCCTTAAACCCCTTCAGAAAAAATCATGCAGCTTTGAGCGCATCTATTTCTCGAGAAGCTCCGATCCGGATATTTATCAGGAGAGAAAAAAACTGGGTAGGTTGCTGGTGCCAAAGGTGCTCAAGGCCATCAATTTCGACCTGAGAAATACCGTTTTTTCCTACATTCCCAATTCGGCCGAAACCGCGTTTTTGGGGTTGATGGATGGCATGGATGATTACCTGGTAAAGAAGCGCAAGGAAATTGTAATTGACAAAAAACCAAGCCCGGATGACCTGGAGGAAATCCTCTCATTCAGGCCGAGGATAGAAAAACTGGTAATCAAAGACGCCAAATTGCGGACGTTTATAACACAGGATGCCGGACGGGACGACCTTGTGGCCAATGTATATGACACCACCTATGAGGTAGTGAACAAAGGCAAGGACAATTTGGTGATAATAGATGACTCGATAGTGAGGGGTACTACCCTTGAAAAGAGTATCCTGACCATGCTGGACAAGTTGGAGCCGAAGAAAATCGTCATCGTATCTTCTGCACCCCAGATCAGATATCCCGATTGCTATGGCATAGATATGAGCAAAATGAAAGATTTTGTGTCTTTCAGGGCCGTATTGAAACTATTGGAAGAAAGCGACCAGGAGTACCTGCTGGACGAAGTAATGGACAAGTGTGTCGCCCATAAAGGCAAAAAAGGACAGGATAATTTTGTAAGGGAACTCTATGCACCATTTACTTACGATCAGGTGTCTGCTAAAATCACCGATATAGTGAGGCCAAAAAACATGAAGGCTGATCTGGAAGTGCTGTTTCAAACCGTGGACAACCTGCACAATGCATGTCCGGGCCACTTGGGCGATTGGTACTTTACTGGTGAATACCCGACTCCCGGTGGCAATGAGGTAGTAAATAAGGCTTTCATCAATTTTATGAAAGGGGTTTCTGTTCGGGCTTACTAATTCGTGCCAATTTTCCCCAAGTTATTGGTCCCTAAACTTTTGCAGTAGCCATGCTTCTGGATCCTAAATATATGGCAATACCCCCTGTGAAAAACATGAGAATGCTATAAATGGCAGGGGCAATGGCAAATGCCGTGTTTTCCAATAGCACCACAGCTATTGAAATAGCCAGTGTCCCGTTCTGGATGCCAGATTCGATAGATATGGAAATGGCCCTTTCGTTGCGGATGCTGAATAGCTTCGATGTATAGTACCCCACCAACATGGTAGCAGCATTCAGGATTAAAGATACAATTCCGGCTTCCTGAAAATAGGAAAGCAGGTTGTCTTTTTCCTTAAAAAGAATGCCCAGAATGACCAGCGTGATCACTATTGCTGAACCTTTCCTTACGGGTTTGGCCATTTTCATGGCGAAGCTTGTTTTATAATGCCGGACGAGCATGCCTATACCGACTGGTATTACGATGATGACCATAATCTGCAAAATAGTTTGTACCACATCCAGTTTGATGATTTTCCCTTCATCCAGAAAGTGGGTTAGGGCGAGGTTGACAATCAATGGGATGGTGAAAATGGTAATGATGCTACTAAGCGCAGTGAGCGAAACTGACAAAGCAATATCGCCTTTTGCCAAATGTGTGATCAGATTGGAGGTAGGCCCTCCGGGGCAGGCTGCCAGGATCATTACGCCGACTGCAATTTCCGGCCTCAATGGAAAAATTGAAGCTACAGTAAAACCAATAAGTGGCAAAAGCACCAATTGGTTCGTTAGCCCAACAACGATGGCTTTCGGGTAAACCACTATTCTTTTGAAATCGTCTATGACCAGCGACAATCCCATGCCTAGCATGATGATGATCAATGAAACGGCCAGGATGAGGGTAGAAACTTTATCCATTTTGTTTTGGTATAGGTTGGAAAAGTAATATATAAAATAATCGTTATTTAACCTTTATCCCATACGTATTAAGACATCCCCGAGCCCTGAAAATAAAGGGTGGCTGATAGTTTGGTTAATTGTCAGGTCAGAACCAGTATTTATTTCCATATCCCAATACAGATCAAAAATTTATCAGTTAATTTTCCTTTTGTTTTGATCAAAATCTGAAATGAGGTGGTAAAGCGTGTGATTAGTTGTTTTCTGTACCTGATTTTCATGGCCAACGTTGTGCTGGCTCAGGAAAGTGATGTCCCACGAAAAGAAGTATTCTTTGGCGTGGGGCCGGCAGCTTACAAAGGTGACCTGAGCGATAGCTTCAGCAAATGGTCTATGGTCGTACATGCAGGCATCAAACTCAATCGGTTCAAAAAAGTCCATGGCAACTTTGCGCTTACGATAGGTTCTGTAACAGGACAAAACATCAACTACAGTTTCGATGATGGTAGTCAGACAACCCCCGAGCCCAATAGGTTTTTTACCACAAGCGTAGTAGGGTTCAACTATGAATTGCACTACAATATTTTGAACAAAGAAAGGATTAAGGTCTATGCATCGCAGGGAATCGGCTTGATGAGGTTTCAGCCCCAGGATGAATTCAACGCCAGCCTCATTGACCAGCTTTCTACACGGGCCCTGAACGAGACCTATGGCAATATCACGCTGACGCTCCCCACCCAAGTGGGTATGCTGTATGTTTTGCCCAATGATTTTTCTGTAGGTATCCAGTTGGGCTACCACAACACATTGACCGACTACCTCGACAATATATCGGATTGGGGCACGAAGGCCGGGCACGACAACATGTTTTCTTTTAGGTTTCAGGTGTATATACCAGTAGCATTGTAATCCGACATTTGCCAAATCCACAATTAAGGCCTGTGCTGCTTTTGCGGAATACAATTTTGTTTTAAATTGGCTTTTCGTTTAGAGAAAAATTTTGGCTTTACAGGAATTGGTGTGAGTGATAGAATTATCAGAAGTGATTTTCTTGGTAACAAACGAAAAAGGGTTAGGATTTGAGTAAAGTCGGCTCATTGGGCAGACGACAAGGAGGGAGGGTGGAAAACCTGCCTGTTCGGCAGACAGGTTGGCGAGCGGATGAGGGCAAAGGCCTTGAGCGTTAAATTTTCCATGATTTTTGCCTACTTTTCATCTAGGAAAAGTAGGTGCCTCTCCGGCATGAGGAGAAATGTAAAAGGATAACTGACTATGTTCGTTTGTAATCGGGCTGATGATCAAATTGTATGTAAATAAGATTACCTATCATAAATCACATAGAACGAAATTTTTGAGATGACAATTTCCAGCTTGATCGAGCGGGGTTTGATGGAAATGGAGCGTTTTTGTTTGTCTTTACCGGGCAAAACCAAAACAACAGGAAAACCCCGACAGATTTATAGCCATGGCTTTACTTATTCATGATGCAGTGTATTCAATCGTTTTCAAAATCTTAATAAATTGACAATGAGCAAACGGAAAATCCGAATGGGAATGGTCGGGGGAAGTTTGGAAGCTTTCATTGGTTCGGTGCACAGGAGTGCAGCCGCACTGGATGGGCATTTAGAATTAGTATGTGGGGTCTTTAGCAGCGACCCTGAAAAATCCAGGGCAACCGGAGAGTCTCTTTACCTCGATCAGGACAGGGTATATGGTTCCTGGCAGCAAATGATAGAGAAGGAATCAGAACTACCCGAAGATGTCCGCATGGATTGTGTATCTATAGTCACTCCAAACCACGTACACCACGGCCCGGCCATGATGGCCATGGAGCACGGTTTTCACGTCATTATAGACAAGCCACTGAGTTTTTCTATGCAAGAAGCCGAGGAAATATCGGATAAAGTAAACCAATCGGGGTTGATACTTGCCCTGACGCACACCTATACCGGGTACCCTATGGTAAAGGAGGCAAGGCAAATGGTGAAAAGTGGCAAACTGGGCAAAATCCGAAAAGTATATGTAGAATATCCGCAGGGCTGGCTGTCCGAAGCACTGGAAAGCGAGGGGTTTAAGCAGGCAGGATGGCGCACAGACCCTGAACGGTCAGGTAAAGGAGGGTGCATCGGCGATATAGGTACACATGCGGCGAACATGGCTGAATATGTCTCTGGTTTGAAGATGACCTCACTATCCGCAGACATCAAATCTTTTGTAGATGGCCGCAGGCTGGACGATGATGCAGGTATGCTCTTGCGCTTCGAAAATGGTGCCACAGGTGTTTTGTTTTCGAGCCAGGTAGCAGCAGGAGAAGAAAACAACATAAAAATAAGGGTATTTGGTGAAAAGGGTGGCGTGGAATGGAACCATTGCGATTGCAATACCCTACAGGTGAAGTGGCTGGATGCTCCGGCTCAAACTTTCCGAACCGGAGGAATGAATGCCTACCTTTCTGAGCACGCCCTGGCGCATACTCGGTTGCCTGCAGGTCATCCGGAAGGATATTTCGAGGCTTTCGCCAATATTTACCGCAATTTCGCACTGAGCATTCAGGCACGTTTGAACAATGAAAAAATAGACAATAGCCTGTACGATTTCCCAACTGCAGATGAAGGAGTGAGGGGAATGGATTTTGTGGACAAAGTGATCGAGTCTTCGCAGGCCGATGGGAAATGGGTGGATTTGGAATGACCCGTTAGATCAATGGTTAAACAAAGGCTGAAATATCGGGCCAAAGGAAAACCGACCAATAACTAAAACTATTAATTACTGAATATTAAAATAGAATAGAGTATGAACACAATAAAAGGACCAGCTGTATTTCTGGCTCAGTTTATGGACGATGTAGAACCGTTCAACAACCTCAAGAGTGTGTGCCAGTGGGCAGCAGGGTTAGGCTACAAGGGAGTACAAATACCCACCTGGGATGGTAGAGCGATCGACCTGAAGAAGGCAGCAGAAAGCCAGGCCTACGTAGATGAAGTAAAAGGTATAGTAGAAGATGCCGGTTTGCAGATTACCGAGTTGTCCACTCATTTGCAGGGTCAGCTCGTGGCGGTCAACCCCGCTTATGGTGCCATGTTTGATGGTTTTGCGCCGGATAGTGTCAGGGGGGATGACAAAGCGCGTACTGCCTGGGCGGTGGACCAACTGAAGCTGGCCGCCAAAGCCAGCAAGAACTTTGGGCTCACAGCACATGCCACCTTTTCCGGGGCATTGCTTTGGCATACATTTTACCCATGGCCACAGCGCCCGGCCGGACTGGTAGAGATGGGCTTCAAGGAACTGGCCGCCCGTTGGCTGCCAATACTCAACGAATTCGACAAAAACGGAGTGGACGTATGCTATGAGCTGCACCCAGGAGAAGACCTGCACGACGGGATTACCTTCGAGCGGTTCAGGGAAGCCACAGGCAATCACGCCAGGGCCAATATGCTCTACGACCCCAGCCACTATGTATTACAGCAATTAGACTACCTCCAGCACATCGATATCTATCATGAGTTCATTAAGATGTTCCATGTGAAGGATGCGGAGTTCAACCCCACCGGCAGGGCAGGTGTTTATGGCAGTTTCTCCGATTGGACAGAGCGGCCAGGCAGGTTTAGGTCATTGGGTGATGGGCAGGTGGATTTCGCAGGAATATTCTCCAAGCTATCCCAATATGGGTTTGATGGATGGGCCGTGATGGAATGGGAATGCTGCATCAAAAGCGCCCAGCAGGGAGCTGAAGAAGGGGCACCATTTATCCAAAAACACATCATCAATGTTACGGAAAAGGCCTTCGACGATTTTGCCGGAGGAGGACCAGACGAAGAGTTGAACAAAAAAATACTGGGACTTTGATCAGTCCATAAAAACAAAAAATAGACCACCCCTGTACTTGAAAAATGCAGGGGTGTTTGTTTTAAAAGGCATTAGTGGTTTGATTTGTTTATTTGCGCATGATTTTTGCCTTTTATGACCTTACACAAACCAAAACTTCAATTTCATGTACAAACCCAACCTCATTGCCTTTTTGGTGCTAATCTGCCTTTCCTGCAACACTAAAAAGACCGAAACCCAGCAACCACCCAATATCCTGTTCATCATGTCTGACGACCATGCCTTTCAGGCAGTGAGTGCTTATGGCCATGGGCTCAACAACACCCCCAATATTGATCGAATTGCCAGGGAAGGTGCCATATTCCACAAAGGCTTTGTTACCAATTCGATATGTGCCCCCAGCAGGGCGGCCATCCTCACAGGCAAGCATAGTTTTGTCAACGGCAAAGTGGATAACGTACAGCCCTTTGACTGGGGACAGGCCAGTTTCCCCAAAATGCTGCAAAGTGCAGGATATGCCACAGCCCTGATTGGGAAAATCCACCTCAACGGGCTTCCTCAGGGGTTTGATTACTCCAACGTATTGCCTGGACAGGGGCATTACTACAATCCCGATTTTATCGAAAACGGCGTAAAAAAACGAATACCCGGCTATGTGACCACCATTACCACCGACCTGGCGCTTGATTGGCTGGATAAAAAAAGGGACAAAGAAAAACCATTTCTCCTGATGTACCACCAAAAGGCCCCACACCGCAACTGGAAGCCGGAAGAAAAGTACCTTACCCTGTTCGACGACAAAACTTTCGACCCACCTGCCAACTACTTCGATGACTATGAAGGCCGGGGCACAGCGGCCAGGGAGCAGGAAATGCAAATAGACGGCCATGCCAGGTGGGGGCACGATTTCAAGCTGATCGTTGACCCGAATGGGGACTCTACCAGGCTTGGGGCGCAGCTCAAGCGATTTGATGACAACCAACTGAAAGCCTGGCTGGGAGCCTACACCCCAAAAAATGATGCCTTCCGTGCGGCAGGCCTGCAGGGGAAAGAACTTGGGAAATGGAAATACAACCGCTACATCAAAGACTACCTGAGGTGTATCCAGTCGGTGGACGATGGGGTGGGCGAAGTGCTCGACTACCTGGATGAAAATGGCCTCACCGAAAATACCATTGTGGTCTATACCTCCGACCAGGGCTTTTACCTGGGCGAACATGGCTGGTTCGACAAAAGGTTTATGTATGAGGAATCCCTCAGGACCCCCATTCTAATGCGTTATCCCAGGGAGATAAAACCAGGCCTGCAGGTAAACCAGATGGTGCAGAATATAGATTTTGCCCCTACGTTTTTGGATTATGCAGGGGCTGCCATTTCCGGTGATATCCAGGGAGAGTCTTTCCGGCAGGTGGTGAATGGCGCTACCTCCGAATGGAGAGATGCCATCTACTACACCTACTATGAGTACCCCGGGGCGCACCAGGTAAAGCGCCATTATGGGGTAAGGACAGACAGGTACAAACTGATCCATTTTTACTACGACATAGACGAATGGGAACTGTACGACCTGGAGCAGGACCCTTCCGAAATGAACAATGTTTACAACGACCCGGCATACGCCTCAGTAAGGGAAAATATGCACAAGCGCCTGACCAACATGCGGGAAAAATATGGCGATAGCGACGAGAACGACAAGATGCACCTGGAAAGGTATCTGGAAGCCAGAGAAAAAAGGAATAAATAAGCCTTTGAGGAAAAGGTAACTAAGACTGGAAGGGCTTCCTGAAAAGGAGGCCTTTTTCTTTTTTGCCCTTATTGATTCTGTTGTAGATTTTTTCAAGGATCACTTCCGGGCATGTACATTATTCTTGTTTGGCTGAACAGCTCTTTTGATCTCTTAATTTGCAAGGAAAATAACGGCTAAAGTGATTTATTTTCTATTTTAGTGGGGTGAGTTCTATGTCTTGGTTTGACAGCCGTTGTGAATGTACCATGTTGAAATTCTGTAACATACTATGAAAAGCCACCTGCTATTCATTTCTTTCTTGGAAGAATAATAGCTAAAAAGCTAAAGGTTAGCTGCCAGCTTAAAAAAATGAAAATGAGAAAATTTTATCGAAGTGTTGCCTTTTCGAAGACTCCACTAAAAAGTCAATTCCGTTTTAAAGATAAGTTTCAAATTTTGCCTATTGATTCAAAACTTGCTCCTCAAAGCCCTTACAACAAAGACTTTCCATTCTTTATTGAATACTTTGTAGATTTTGATAAAAATAGAACCCCTCTTGACATTGACATTTTTGACGATTTGACTGCACAACAAGTAGCTGAATTTGAAGTATTAAATATACTTTCTGTTTTGAGTAACCACCGTTTCTTCAAATACAAATCCAATCGAGATCAATGGGGAATTATGACTCCAAACTGTGGATTTGACAAGCTTACTCATGAGCAAACCGACTTATATAATGATCAGTATAGTTCTTGGACTTTTGGAGCCTATGTTTATCCTGGATTAAGACAAGAATTAAAAATTACAGAATATACAAAACTATTATATCCAGAAACAAGGTTTATTTCGCCATACTATGAATACTTCACAAACAATCCTGTGGAAGATGAAAAGGGCGAGATTACTTTTCCTTCAACAATTAAGGCTAGCCTTGATAATTACTATTCACTTTCAACAAAGACTTTAAAAAAGATCAAAGCTTCAGTTGCTTTGATTTGTGATGGAATAGACATTTCTGACTATAAAAGGAGTCTCGCATTTCTATCATATGTTTCAGCAATTGAGTCATTTGTTGGACTAGAATACTCAGACAAGCGAGTTGAATTTGATTGCCAAAACTGTAAAACTGTTACCAACTCTCCTTTTACCTGTCAAAAGTGTGGGAGACCAATCTGGGGAATAAAAATAAAGTTTAAAGAATTTCTTAAGAAATTTGTTGCAGCTGCAGGTGACTCTGAAGAAGTGTACAATAAGATATATAATTTGAGATGCAAGATTGCACATAACGGACAACTATTTATTGGAGATTATGAATTTTCTAGAGATCATATAGACAAAAAAGAAGATGACTGGCTTATGAGATTAAAAACGTTACAATTGGCACGATTAAGTTTAACAAATTGGCTGAGATACGAAAAAAAAGCCAGCAGTTAACAATGGTCAAAATGCATGGGCTAAAAATTAGAACAAAAACCGTAGCTTTAATAAGGATTTTTCTATTCTCCCCAATCGGCAACTTGCTCAACGGCTTTACCTGTAAGGATTGTCAGTAACAAGTTAAGAAATAAAGATACGCATCAGCAGTAGCAATTGCAGAAAGGGCTATTTCTGATAGAAAATCATTAATCCCACCTTAACTTTACCATCATCATAAAAGCATAGCGCATGGCCAAAGAAAATATATGGTGGCTGTTGGTGTTGATGTTGCTGGCCTGCTCGGACAAGCCCGGGCAACTGGCACAAAACCCCTCACCCATGCAGGAGCACATCCGCCCCCACGAAAGGGTGGATGGTACGACATGCGAAGGGAAGCGCTTTTCGATAGACGGTGTTTTCGATGTACCCATCGAAATGTTTATTCCTGCTCATTGGGCAGAAAAAGATACCACAGACCTGATCATTCACTTTCATGGGAGCTCCAGTGTTACAGAGTGGGCTGGCTGCCAGGGAGACAAGCAATATGCGGTAGCCACCGTCAATTTGGGTAGTGGGTCAGGTGCCTATGAAAGGCCACTGTTAGACCCTGAAGTGGCCGTCAGGCTGCTCCATAAAACCCGGGGTATATTGCTGGAAGCGCATGGCATCAGGACGAGAAGAATATTGGTTTCTGGTTTCAGCGCTGGTTACGGGGCAGTGCGGGCTTTGTTAGGCAATCCCAAAACTTTCGGAATGATTGATGGTGTGCTGTTGCTTGACGGCCTCCACACCGACTACATACCCGACAAACAATTACTGTCCAACGGAGGAAGGGTAAACGGAGAAAAACTCGGGCCTTTTTTGCAGTTGGCTCGAATGGCCGTCAACGGCGGGAAAGGTTTTGTTTTCACACATTCATCCATATTTCCTGGTACCTATGCCAGCACCACCGAATGCGCAGATTACCTAATCAATGAGCTGAGTTTGAAAAGGAACCCGGTGCTGAGGCAAGGCCCGAACGGCATGCAACAGGTGGGTGAAACCACTCAGGGAAGATTGCACATCCTGGCCTTTGCCGGCAACACTGCCCCCGATCATATCGATCATTTACATGGGCTTTCCGCTTTTATCGGATTGCTGGGCCCTTGATTTAGCTTTACTAAACCTTCGAGGTTTAGTAAAGCTTGAATACCAGTGAGAGGCTTCTTTTCATATAGAACTAACAATTGCGAGCCCCTGATTGTGTCCTCTGTGAGCACCACCGAATGTGCCGATTACCTGATTAGGGAGCTGGGCTTGAAAAGGAACCCGGTGCTGAGGCAAGGCCCGAACGGCATGCAACAGGTGGGTGAAACCACTCAGGGAAGATTGCACATCCTGGCCTTTGCTGGCAACACCGCCCCCGATCATGTCGATCATTTGCATGGACTTTCCTTTTTTATCGGGTTGCTAGGCTCTTGACCAAGCTTTACTAAACCTTCGAGGTTTAGTAAAGCTTGCATACTAGTTACAGGTTCTATTTCATACAGAACTAACAATTGCCCGCCCGTTACTGTGTCCTCTGCCAGCACCACCGAATGCGCTGATTACCTAATCAACGAGCTGGGCTTGAAAAGGAACCCGGTGCTGAGGCAATGCCCGAACGGCATGCAACAGGTGGGTGAAACCACTTAGAGAAGATTGCACATCCTGGCCTTTGCTGGCAACACCGCCCCCGATCATATCGATCATTTACATGGGCTTTCCGCTTTTATCGGGTTGCTGGGCCCTTGATTTAGCTTTGCCAAACCTCGAAGGTTTAGTAAAGCTGAATTCACGTTAGTTTATTTTACTAACCCTGTTATTTCTCCCCTAGAACAAATAATTTAGGCGATCACATTTTTTTGATAAACCTGACAGATAGATAGAAATGAGCAACATAAAAATATTGGTAGTGGGCTGTGGCAACATGGGTGCCAGTCATGCCATGGCTTACCACCAAATGGATGAAGTGACGATATGTGGGATCGTAAGCCGCGGCAACAGCAATGCCGTGCTCAACGAAAAGCTGGGAGGCGACTATCCACTCTATCACGACTACCACGAAGCACTGGAAGCTACCCAACCCGATGCGGTATGTATCTCTACCTACCCCGATACGCACGTGCCCTATGCGGTAGAGGCATTCGAGCAAGGGTGTCATGTGTTTTTAGAAAAACCAGTAGCCCCCGACTATGACGGAGCGCAGCGAGTAGTGGATGCCGCTAAAAAAGCCAATAAGAAGCTGGTAGTGGGCTATATACTCAGGCATCACCCTTCCTGGATCCGCTTTGTGGAAATGGCACAGACCCTGGGCAAACCTCTGGTCATGCGTATGAACCTAAACCAGCAAAGCAAAGGTGCTATGTGGGACACACATAAAAACCTGATGAAATCCATGTCGCCCATCGTAGATTGTGGGGTGCACTATGTGGATGTGATGTGCCAGATGACCCGTTCCACACCCATAAGTGTGACGGCTATAGGAGCCAGGCTTACAGACCAGATAGCAGAGGATATGTACAATTATGGCCAGCTGCAGGTGCGCTTCGCCGATGGGAGTGTAGGCTGGTATGAAGCCGGTTGGGGCCCTATGATGAGCGAAACAGCTTTTTTTGTCAAAGATGTGGTGGGCCCACAAGGTTGTGTGAGCATAGTGGCCGACCAGATAGAAAAAGTGGACTCAGACAACATCGACATGCATACCCAGACCCAGCGATTGAAAGTGCATAGCAGCCAGCAGGACGGCAACAACCATTTTGTGAAAGCTGACGACTATGTGAACCTGGAAGACGAACCAGACCACAATGAGCTTTGCAGAAGGGAACAGGATTATTTCCTAAAAGCCATAGCCGAAGATATTGACCTGACAGACCACATGCAGGATGCACTGAGTAGCCTGCAGATTGTACTGGCTGCCGACCGTTCCATCAAAGAAGGAAAAACCATAGAATTATAAGTTTCAAACTATACAAATCATTTCAGTATTATGAAAACCAATCTTATCAAGGCGCTTGTGTTTCTTTTACTTACTGCGGCTGCCCACCCATCTTTTTCCCAGGAGACATCTTTTCAGTGGTGGAACCCGGTAGAGGGAAATCAATCTTATATAGAAGGACAGGCCTGGCCTGCCGAAGTGGAGGCACCCTACGACAGGTTGCCCCTGCGGGCAAAGGACAAGGTGCGAGGAGCAGTCTGGAACCTATCCAAGCATGCAGCCGGACTGATGGTTCGTTTTCGAACCAATGCAGAGCAAATAAAAGTGCGTTATGGCGTTACCGGCAACTTTGAGATGAACCACATGCCTGCCACAGGTGTGAGTGGCGTGGACCTGTATGCCAAAGACGGAGAGGGTGCCTGGCATTGGTTGTTGGGTAGAAGGCATTTTGGCGATACCTGTGTGTACAATTTTGCAGGAATAGATGCCCGGGAAAAGTACCATAAGCTCGGTAGAGACTACCAACTTTACCTGCCCTTGTACAATGGGGTGAAGTGGCTGGAAATAGGTGTGCCGGAAGGAGCAACCATTGAAGCGATTCCGGTAAGGCAGGAAAAGCCAATAGTGGTCTATGGTACTTCCATTGCACAGGGGGCATGTGCATCGCGCCCCGGTATGGCATGGACAGGTATTTTGCAACGCAATATGGACAGACCGCTCATCAATCTGGGTTTTTCAGGCAATGGCAGGCTGGAAGATGAATTGATCGACCTGATCAGTGAAATAGATGCAAAGGTTTATGTAATTGATTGCCTGCCCAACCTTACCCCGACTGAAGACAGGACGGTGGAAGAAGTAGAAAGGCGCATCAAAAAATCGGTGAAGACGCTAAAGCAACGAAGACCAGGCACACCCATTTTATTGGTAGAGCACAGTGGGTATTCGGATGGCACGTTGAATAGCAGTCGGTATTCGGTATATACCAGACTCAACGAGGTGATGAAAAAGTCTTTTACCGACATGAGGAATGAAGGCATTGACGATCTGTTTCTTATCACAAAAGAAGAATTAAACCTCGGTATGGAAGACTATGTGGATGGCACCCACCCCACCGATCTGGGGATGATGGCCCATGCCAAAGCCTGTGAAAATGCCGTTCGGCAAATTTTGAGTCAGCCGGTAGGCACCATCAGCACTACGATACCCGTCACCCAGCGTAGAGAGCCTGGGCTATACGAATGGGAAGCCCGTCACCAGGCCATATTGGAAAGAAACAAAACCAACCCGCCAAAGGTGTGTTTCATCGGCAATTCCATTACCCACTACTGGGCAGGAATGCCTGAGGCTCCTATTGCGAGAGGAGAAAAATCATGGAAAAAATACCTGACACCTCTCGAAACAGGCAACTTTGGATTTGGCTGGGACCGTATCGAAAACGTGCTCTGGCGGACCTACCACGATGAGTTGGATGGCTATGAGGCCGATCATGTGATGATGATGCTGGGCACGAATAATTTCGGTTTGAATTCAAATGAAGAAATCATCACGGGACTATCGGCAGTGATAGATGCTGTGCGGGCAAAGCAGCCCGGCGCTACCATACACATGCTGGGCATTTACCCCCGAAGGAGCCAGGAAAAGCGGGTGGTATCAGTAAATATTATGATGCAGCAATTGGCCGCATTGAAAAATGTGCAATTCGCAGATCCCGGTAAAGTCTTGCTTAAAGAAGATGGCACCCTTGATGAATCCTTATTTACCGATGGGCTGCACCCCAACAAGGAGGGGTATGAATTGCTGGCGCCAATTATTGCCGGGCAGTTAGAAAAATAATCCGAATGGCGTTGGTAAGGATGGCGTGCTGAAAGTTTTTTTACGCAGAACTCAGGTTTGCAAAACGGCTTTTTACGTTTTTTTTAAACAGTTGCCGGATTTATTCCGGCAACTGTTTATCTACCAACACGACCTCTTTCTTATCGACTTTTCACTAGGCTTCTGCCAGTTCCTGCTGAAGCTTAATTTCCTTTTTGGCTTTTCTACGGTAGGCTATTTTGGTGATCATCACATAGAGCACAGGCACTACAAAAATGGCCAAAGAGCTGGCAGCCACCATACCTCCGGCTACTGTCCATCCTATCGTTTTTCGAGCTTCTGCACCTGCCCCGGATGAAAAGGCCAGGGGCATAACCCCAAGGATGAATGCCAGTGAAGTCATGATAATTGGCCTCAATCGGATATGTACTGCTTCGAGGGTGGCCGCTACCACCTCCATACCACTATCGACTCTTTCCTTGGCAAATTCCACAATCAGAATGGCGTTCTTTGCGGCCAGACCAATCAATGTGATCAATCCGATTTGCGCATAGATATTGTTGGTCAGTCCGGGCATCAAAGTGAGCGTAAGTATTGAACCAAATGCCCCGACAGGCACGGCAAACAGCACTGAAAACGGTATGGACCAGCTCTCGTACAAAGCAGCCAAAAATAGAAACACAAATACTATTGAAATGACAAATATGATTAGTGTGCTGTTTCCGGCTTTGATTTCCTCTCGGCTCATGCCGCTAAACTCATAATTGTAGCCAGTAGGCAGTACTTCGTTGGCTGTTTCTTCCAGCGCCTTCAGCGCCTGGCCGCTACTGTATCCCGGAGCAGCAGTTCCCAATATTTCTGCCGACCGATAGATGTTGTAGTGGGACACTACCGCAGGGGTTTCTATTATTTTGGTACTGATCAGGGCACTAAGGGGCACCATGTTGCCAGCACTGTTTCTTACATGGTATTTTCCAATATCGTCAATGGCCTTCCTATACACCGTATCGGCTTGTGTCACCACCCTGAAATTACGGCCATAGATGTTGAAGTCATTCACATAATTACTTGCCAGCAGATTGGAAAGTGTACTGTAGGCTTCAGCCACCGAAACCCCCATTTTCCGAGCTTTTTCCCTGTCCAAATCCACCTGATAACTTGGTGTACGGGCCGAGAAAAACGAATATGCCATGGCTATTTCAGGCCGCTGGTTTGCAGCACCCAGAAACTTATGCATTACCCCTTCAAATTGTTTTATGTCATCGGTACTGGTGGTTTGCAACAGTTCGAAAGTAAAACCGGAGGAGCGGCCCAGTCCCGGAATGGCAGGTGGTGCAATTACAAGTATCCTGGCTTCTTTGATATCCGATACCATCGAACGTATTTGGGCCATAACCTGGGGTACGCTTTCAGTATCAGGGTCACGTTCATCCCAGTGTTTCAGGTTTACAAAGACTGTTCCAGCGTTGGACTTGTTGGAAAAAGTGAGGATGTTCAATCCGGCTATACCACCTACTACATTGAGTGAGGGCAGTGTTTGTATCCTTTTTTGCAGCTCAAGCTGAAGTTCTATGTTCCTTGTAGTGGAGGTACCTTCAGGCATCTCGTAGGCCACATACATTCTCTTTTCATCTTCTGTAGGGATAAAACCTGTTGGTTTTTTATCAAACATATAAAACAGGCCAACAAACAAACAAACCATCATGATCACTACATAGGGTGTTTTGCGTATCCAGGTGCCCACTCCATTGGTGTACGATCCGGATACCCTTTCAAACCAGTTGTTGAAACCCTCAAAAAAGCGATCCAAAAAGTTTTTCTTGCCTTTTTTATTGGAAGGCTTCAAGAGCATCATACTTAATGCTGGTGTAAGCGAGAGTGCTACCACTGCCGAAATAATAACCGATATGGCGATGGTAATGGCAAACTGTTGGTATAATTTGCCCACAATACCCGGTACAAACCCCACCGGTACAAATACAGCTGCCAAAATCAGCGCTATGGCTATTACAGGACCAGATATTTCCTTCATAGCCTTCACAGTGGCTTCTTTTGCGTTGAGTTTGTACTTGTCTATATTATGCTGAATGGCTTCTACCACCACTATGGCATCATCCACTACAATACCTATGGCCAACACGAAAGCGAATAAGGTGAGTGTATTTATGGTGAAGCCCAATGGTACGAAGAAGATAAATGTACCTATCAATGATACCGGTATGGCCAGAATAGGTATCAGGGTTGCACGCCAGTTTTGCAAGAACAGAAACACCACAAACACCACAAGCAGCAGGGCTTCCAGCAAGGTTTGGGTAACTTCCGCTATGGATACTTCTACCACCGATGTAGTTTCCAATGGCACCAAATAGTCCAAATCTTTGGGAAACGATTTTTTCATTTCCTCCAGGGCTGCCATGACCCCCTCATTGGTTTCCAGGGCATTTCCTCCGGGCTCCAGGTACAGCAGCATAAAGGCCGCCGGATGCCCCATAACGAAGGGGTGGTTTCCGTAGTTGAATTTGGCGAGTTCCACCCGGGCTATGTCTTTGAGGTACACCATGGTACCCAAGGCCGGATTGGAACGGATGACAATATTTTCAAAATCCTCCACCTGGTTGAGGCGGCTGTTGGTAATAACGTTGTACTCAAAGGCCTGCACCCTGGGCTGGGGGTTGCCACCGATGGTGCCCGCAGCTATTTGAAGGTTTTGCTCTGTGAGGGCCGCATTCACCTCGGCAGGAGTGATGCCCATACTGGCCAGCTTATCCGGGTTCAGCCATACACGCATCCCAAAATCATCACCCAACGAGACAATATCACCTACCCCCTTTACCCGAAGGAGCGCATCTTTTAAATAGATGTTGGCGAAGTTGCCCAGGAATGTAGCATCATGGGAGCCGTTGGGCGAATAGAGCCCGATGGCCAGAAATATGCTGGGGTTACGCTTTCTTACCGTAACGCCCAACCGCTTTACTATCTCCGGCAAGGTAGGCTCGGCTATGCTCACCCGGTTTTGTACATCCAGGGTAGCAATATCTATATCTGTACCTACATCGAAGGTAACTGTCACTGAACTGGCACCACTGGCCGTACTGTTACTTGTCATGTATGACATGCCGGGAGTACCATTCACCTGGGTTTCTATTGCTGTGGTGGTGGTTTTTTCCACCGTTTCCGCATCTGCCCCTATGTAGTTGCCCGTAATGGAAACCGTGGGTGGGGTAATGTCCGGGTATTGCGATATGGGCAAGGTGGTCATGGCGATCAGCCCCACCAGTACCAAAACAACCGATACGACTATCGCCGTAACTGGCCTTTTTATAAAAACGTCTGCAATCATTTTCTTCTAATATTTTATGTAAAAAGCAGCTTACCTTTGACTGATGGCCTGGGGTGAGGTGTACTGAACACTGGCACCTTCTCGCAAATTTTGCACTCCTTCAACCACAATGGTCTCATTTTGGCTTAGCCCTTTTTTGATGATAATGTCTTTTCCTACCTGCTTTTCGAGAAGCACCTGGCGTTGTGTTACGGTATTCTTGTCGGTGACCACATACACAAAAAACTCTCCCAGCTGTTCGGTTACAGATTTAAAGGGAATTGTGATCGATTTTGATTCGGTATTGGTAAGTATCCTTAGCCCGCCGCTCATTCCTGCACGCAGCGTGTGTTCAGGATTAGGGAATTCAAGACGGATTTTTATAGCTCCCGTTTGCGGATCCACTGCCCTGTCAATGAAACTCAACCTGCCAGGATAGGGATAGTTAAAATCCCCTATAGACAACAAAAAAGTAGAGTCTCTGGCAGATTCCTTGTTTAGTAGCTTTGAGAACTCAAAAATCCTGGATTGATCTACTACTATATCCACCCCAATAGGATCATCCGATGAGATGGTATTGAGTAAAGTTTGGCCTGGTACAACAGATGCCCCCAGCCTCACAGATGATATGCCTATGGTTCCGTTGAAAGGTGCAACGATGGAAGAATACCTCACATTGGTTTGTGCACTTTGTACAGCAGCCTCTGCCGCTTCCACTTGTTTCTGGGCAGCCTGGTAATTGGCTTCCGCATAGTCCACCTGTTGTTTGGCTATGGCATCACTTTTGTCCAGTTCACGATAGCGTTCCACATCCTTTAGTGCTTTTTCGAGATTGGCTTTCTGTACTGACAAGTTGGCCCTGGCCTGTAGGTAATTGGCTTCTGTTTGTTGCTGGTCTATCGAATAGAGCTTTTGGCCTTTTTTCACCTGTTCGCCTTCTTTGAAATGAATACCAGTAATATATCCGCTTACCTGGGGCCGCAGTTCTACTTCCAGCAGCGCCTTTACGGTAGCCGGTACTTCTTCATAGTACGGGGCATAGGTATGGTTCACTTGCTGTACACTTACTGGTATAGCTCCAGGAGTTTGCTGGGCAGGGGGATTCTCGGTTCCGCACGAAGCGATAAACAACGGAATAGCTATGGCAAAGATTATACGTGTCTTTTTCATGGGTATGTATATTGGGGATTTTTTGATTGTTAATAAATAATTTGACCAAGTGCCTGCTCCACATCTACTTTGCTGGCAAGCACACGGTACAAGGCATTGAAATAATTGATCCTGGTAGTTCGCAATTCGCTTTCGGCTGTAGTCACATCCAGGTATGTTTTCACACCACTGTTGTATTGTAGTCTGATGATGTCATAAACTTCCTGTGCGAGTGCTACATTTTCCTTTTGTGCGCCATACATTGCCAGGTTGCTTTTATAAGCCGACAAGGCCTGCGAATAACCAGCGTGCAGCTGGTTTTCCAAATCTATCAGGCTAAAGTCGATCCTGCTGTTGGCCAGCCTGGCTTCCTGTACCTTTGAAGCCCGTTTCCCCCCTTGGAATAGCGGAAGGCTCACTTTGGCACCTACATAGGAATAAGGAAATTTGTTGTCATAAAGCTCGCCGAAACTGTTGTTTTGGTAGTTGAGGTTATAGGCACCAAACAGGCTTACTGAAGGCAGGTAAGCCCATTGATTGTATTTAAGGTTGGCCTTCTGAAGTTCCTTCTGGGTCTGCAGGATTTGGTAGTTGATGTGGCTGGAATAGTGGATTGCTTGTGTAGTATCCAGCAATATTTCCCTTTCCATGGAATGCTCGTCATAAGCTATGATCAATTCCTCTTCTTTGGGATAGCCCATCAGCGATTTCAGAAAATCAGTTTTATATTGTAATGAGGCCTTGTTGGTGGCCAGGGATGCCTGTGCATTTCTTAACAAGATAGAGGCCCTTTGGAAATCTGTTTTGTCAGAAATTCCAGCGGAATACCTGCTTTTGGCATCCTTGAGGCTTTGCTCCAGGCGAACTATGGATTCCTCGCTCACTTTTATTTGTTGCGTAGTGGCCAGCACATCGTACACCGCTTTCGTTACATTGGCGGCCACATCAATTTTGCTCCTGGAGGTGTTTTGGCTTGCTTGTAAACGCACAGTGGAGGCTGTTTTGCTGGCGAGCAAAACATCGCTGTTGAAAATGTTCTGAGTCGCTGTGAATTGGACCGACGAAGTGTTGTCAACTCCAAACCGAATGACCTCTCCGCCAATCACACTTGACTGCAGTTCGATAAAACGCTGGTAGTTGTAGTCGAAGTTTAACTGGGGATACCAATCGGCCAGCTTTCCTTTGATGGCCTGATCAGCCATTTCTTCATCTATCTGGGCCTGTTTTACTTTCGGCTGATTCTTAAGGGCATACTGTATGATGTCCTCAATAGTGGCTTTTTCAAGTACTTCTACCGTGTTTTGGGCCTGGTCCAAAAAAGGAATGAACAATATAATCCAGGTAACACCTCTCAAAAGAGTGTTTATTTTGAATGATACGAATTGCATGGTATTTTAAAAGTTATGGGTGTTTACTCGTTTTTCGTTGGGATGGTCTCAGGCATCCTTTCTTTGAAGATGGTACTAAATATGATCTGTTTGCGCTCAACTAAAAATTGACCATACGCCTCATCAGTCATATTATGAATGGTTTGGAGTATCGGTTTGGCCAGCAATGGGTAATTGCACAGGGCTATCAGGTTGACCATGAATTGCTCGGCAGATATGGGGTCCAAATTCTTTTGCCTGATCTCTTCTTCCAGCTGATCCTTGATCAGGTCACTGGGTTTTACGCTATGTACCGAACAAAAATCAGTGATTTTTTTCGGGCACCTTGCGATCTCACTTATAATGAAATTTTCCAGGTATGGAAAAGCGATTCCATAATCCATGGTGCTGTTAATGAAAGCAGCAATTTTTTCTTTCAAGCTGAGGTCAGAGGAAAGAATTCTTTTTACCCTTTCTTTCTTTTCCAATAGTGCCTCATCCAACAATGTATCCAGTAATTGTTCGCGTGATCTAAAATAGTAGTGGATCAATGCCCGGTTCACGCCTGCCTTGTCGGCTATTTCCTGCGTGGTAGCTTTTAAGTACCCGTTTTTAAAGAAGAGTATTTTGGCCTGCTCCTTAATTAGTTTTTCCGTTTTTACTTCTTCAGAACTCATTGACATTTTTGTTTAACAATTTTGTTAAACGTCCGGCTTACGTTTAGGTTGCAGGAGTTGAAAGTTTATCAAATAAAATATCAGCAGGTCCTGCTTTGAGAAATTGATGAAGTACAATGGCTCGTTTTTTTTTAGATCATGTTGTCGTCGGTAGTTTGTAGGATCGCGTGCGCACAGTTCGCCTAAATAACATCTATCGCTTTGATTTAATGTTTCAAATCGACATCATTGCAAATAGTGTTTTCCTAAAAAAAACTTTATAGACCAACAAGTGATGGAACACCAGCCGTCGCAGAGAATCTATGGAAAATAAAACAGAATAGGATTGGTCAGGTGGAACCCTGATTTGCCAAACAAAAGTTAAAAGCCCTTAATATTTATTTATGAAACGATTATTGATACTCATTCTGGTTACAGTAGCCATGCAGCAGGCCAAGGCAGATGTGCGATTGCCTGCAGTTTTTGGTTCGCACATGGTGCTTCAACAAAACAAAACTGTAGCCATCTGGGGATGGGCAAGCCCGGGCGAAGTAGTAAAAATTACTGGCAGTTGGAACAACAAAACAGTAGAAATTAAAACCGGACGAGGGGCCAAATGGAAAACTGAATTAGAGACTGCATCTGCCGGGGGGCCATATACCGTGCGCATAGAAGGAAACAATACGATCGAACTGGAGAATGTGATGCTAGGTGAAGTTTGGTTATGCTCCGGGCAGTCCAACATGGAGTCCTCAGCTACCCATAGCTACTCTTTCAACAATGCACAGGAAGAGATCAACAATGCCAATTATCAAAACATCCGCTTGTTTCATGTAGAAAAGGCCACCGCTGATGCACGTCAGGACGACCTGACCGGGAGCTGGCAGGTGTGTACTCCTGAAACGATGAAAAGCTTTAGTGGCACAGCGTATTTCTTTGGAAGGGAGCTGCACAAGAAATTGGGCATACCCATTGGTTTGATTCACTCGAGCTGGGGAGGTACGGCGGCAGAAGTGTGGATAGACGAAGAGGTGGTCAACAATGATCCGGATTTTAAGGCCAATGCGGAGAAGTTGGGTGTGTCGGATTGGTGGCCGAGAAAGCCTGGTTCAACTTTTAATGCCATGATAGCACCCATCATTCCCTTTGGTATGACCGGGGCAATATGGTATCAGGGAGAATCCAATACTGTAGCGCCACTCAATTACCGAAAGCTGTTCCCGGCTATGATTGCGGATTGGAGACAAAAATGGGGTGAGGAATTCCCATTTTATTATGTGCAAATAGCCCCATTCAAATACAACAAACCACATATCGGCGTACTACTCAGAGAAGCACAACTGCTGTCGATGACAGTACCCAATACAGGCATGGTGGTGATCAGCGACATTGGGGATATTGGAAATATTCACCCCACTAATAAGCAGGATGTAGGCCATCGTCTGGCACAATGGGCCCTGGCCAAAACCTACAATAAACCTGACATTGCCTATTCTGGTCCTGTTTTTAAAGAGATGAAACAGGAAGGCAAGAAAATCAGGCTTCATTTCGACTATGCCGAAAACGGCCTGGTAGCCAAAGGAGGTGAGTTGACCGGTTTTGAGGTTGCAGAAGCCAATAGGGAGTTCGTGCCGGCCAAAGCTAAAATAGAGGGCAGTTCCATAGTGGTGACCGGGAAAAAGATCAAAGAACCTATAGCGGTACGTTTCGCCTGGGACAATATTGCCGAACCCAACCTATTCAACACAGAAGGACTTCCCGCCTCTTCCTTTCGCACCGATGATTGGGAGGTGGAGATAGAATAGAAACTAAGCGGTTGAGCTGATCCTTGCAGCTATAATTTCTAAAATGCTTGCAGCCAATTTGATTTAATCCGATAAATCGCTAACATTGTATTTAGGGCAGTTGCCCTAATTTCATATTCAACATGAAAACAAGGGATAAAATTGTAGTGGCAGCCATCAGGCTTTACAATGAAAACGGGCTGTCCAATGTGACCAGCAGGCATATTGCAGCCGATATCAAGATAAGTCATGGCAATCTGGAATACCATTTTCCCAACAAAGAGGCCCTGCTGCTCGCCATATATGAACAGATGCGTGAAGAGGTGTCTTCCTACTACACGGGCAGTGATGAAGACATCAAACATCCCATAGCCTACTTGCATAGGATTTTGGTACGTCTGGAAGAATTTCAGTCGAAATATAAGTTTTTCAACCTCGATGTATTAGAGGTCTCAAGGAATTTTGAGAAGGTAAATGCGCTGCTCAAGGACACCCTTTTGGTTCGTAAAAATCAAATGACCGAACTCTTACAAAAGTGTGTGGCACTTGGTTACCTCAAACCTGAGCCTGTGGCGGGGTATTACAACAGGTTGCAGCATACCATCAGGATACTGATCACATTCTGGAACTCCCAGCAGGTAGTGCTTGCCAATTATGAATTGAGTGAAAAAGGAGAAATGGTAAGGCACATTTGGGATTTGATTACCCCGCATTTTACCACATCCGGGTTAGAAGAATATCGCGCAGTTATTGAAGAGTTTTCCAAACCAGAAAGTATAACATGAACAATATTATTAGAAGAGGTGAATAGCACGACCAATGTACACACACCATTTCTATTTTATTTTTTTGCAAAAAATAAAACAATGAAAAAATATACACCTTTTATTTTCACCCTATTTCTGTTGCTGTCAGCAGCATGCAACCAAGACAAACCATCTGAAAAACGGAACAACCTAATCGCTGTAGCTCCTGGTGACGACCTTGATGAAATCGTACGAAAATCTTCGTGGGTAGTGCCTACAGCGCAACAATACGAATGGCAGAAGCTGGAGTACATTGCGTTTTTACATTTTGGGCCAAACAGTTTTACTGGTGTCGAGTGGGGAAGTGGAATGGAGGAACCCACTGTTTTCAATCCCACGGCTTTTGATGCCAATCAATGGATATCAGTGATCAAGGATGCCGGGATGAAACTGGCCATGCTGACCGCCAAACACCATGATGGTTTCTGCCTATGGCCTACCACTACTACAGCACATTCGGTGAAAAGCTCTCCCTGGAAAGAAGGCAAAGGAGATGTGTTGGGGGATTTGGTAAAGGCGGCCCGTAAGGAAGGAATCAAAATTGGTGTCTATCTGTCCCCGGCAGATTTGAGTGAAATAGAGCGGGAAGGAGGTACTTATGGCAATGGATCGAAACCAAAGCCCGTTAAAATCCCATCTGATCCTGAATTACAAAAAAAGGCAGACAAAGTGTATGAATATGAACTTGATGACTACAACGCCCTTTTCATGAACCAGCTGTATGAGGTGCTTTACCAATATGGAGATGTGGTAGAAGTGTGGTTTGATGGAGCCAACCCAAAACCAGGGACAAGCCAGACTTACGACAGGGACGCATGGAACGACTTGATAGGAAAATTACAGCCTGATGCCCTTATCGCCATAAAAGGGCCGGATGTGAGATGGTGTGGCAATGAAGCCGGACACACAAGGGCCAATGAGTGGAGTGTGCTGCCTGTACCCATGCACCCGGATGGTTATGACTGGCCAGATATGACCAAAGATGATTTGGGAAGCAGGGATAAATTGAAAGGTGCAAAATTCCTGTATTGGTACCCGGCAGAAACAAATACCTCCATACGCCACGGGTGGTTTTACCGTGATGACAAACAATATGTAAAGACCGTAGAAGAAATACTGGACACCTGGTATAGGTCCGTTGGAGGAAACACGGTGTTTTTACTCAACCTCACACCAGACAGGAGGGGATTGATACCGGAAAAGGATGCAAAAACACTTCGGGAAGTGGGAAGGATTATTTCAAACACCTTCGAAAAAAACCTGACAGAGGGGGCAAGGGCTTCCGAACCAAGTGAGGATGCAGGTGCAAGTGCCCAAAATGTACTCGATGGCAATGAAGATACTTTTTGGAAACCCGCCGATGGTATGGAGCAGGCAGAACTGACACTGGCCCTTGATGGTCAGAAAGAATTTAACAGGCTGCTGCTGAAGGAATGTATAAAAACACAAGGCCAGCGTATCGAAGCGTTTGCAGTGGATGTGTGGACCAATGGCGCATGGCAGCAAATATCCGAAGGCACGGTAGTGGGCTACAAAAACATCCGAAGGTTTCCTATGGTGAAAACCGAAAAAGTCCGGCTAAGGGTGTTGGCTTCCCGTGTGGCACCCACACTATCGGCCTTCGAACTCTACAAAGCTCCCGAAATGCTTTCGAACCCGGTAATTACAAGGAACAAAAAGGGTGATGTGTCGATTTCATGTAAAACACCAGACCCTAAAATCTACTATACACTCGACGGAACAGATCCGGATCTGAATTCCACCCCCTATACATTACCTATATCATTGCCAAAAGGTGGAGAGGTGAAAGCCATAGCTGTAATAAAAGACGGAACAGAAAGAAGCGAAACGGTATGGACAAGGTTTGACGTAAGCCCTGCGAAATGGACGGTAAAGTCTGTATCGTCGAGCCACAAAGGCTATGAAGGGGAAAAAGCCATAGACGGCAACCCCAACACAATGTGGCATACACCCTGGAGTGAAAATGCCCCTGATCATCCACACACCATCGAAATCGACCTGGGGGAAACGCTGGAGCTAAAAGGCTTTAGTTACACCCCCCGTACAAGTGGGCTGGGTGGCGTATGCAAAAAGTATAAGTTTGAAATGAGTGCCGATGGGGCCACATGGGAGACAAAATCGGGAGAGTTTGGCAACATCAAAAACAACCCGGTAAAGCAGGAAGTCTTTTTGAAAAACACATTTAAAGCAAAATACATCCGATTTACGAGCTTGTCCAATGTCAACAACGACGCAACCTTGTCAGCTGCTGAGATTGGTGTGATAACTCGTTAGGTGTAGGGAAATATGAGACGCAAAGAGAAAAATATCGGTCAATATTCATTCGAGACTAAGAACCTCAATGATGATATAGATGAATTTCTTGATTCAGTTGCTCCAGAAATTGGGTACTTAATATTTGATTTCAATTCACTAGAAGAAAGCCTCACAAGCCTTCTTTGCAAGATGATTAACGATAGGGCTGACAGTACTGGACTAATCTTGACCTCTGGAATGAGTTATTCATCTAAAGTTAATCTTCTCAATAGATATATGGAACATGGACAATTGTTAGCAGGAAGAGAGATTGAGGGTTATGATAATTTCATAGGAGAAATGAAGGAGTGCGGAACTCTACGGAATATGGTGGTACATGCTGAATGGGAAACCGCTGATATAGATGGCTACACCCTAATAAAGGTTAAAGTCAAGAAAGGAGAGCTGATCCAAGAATACGTTCAATTCGATTTAGAGTCATTAACTAAAATACGAAATCGAATTAATTCCCTTACAAATAAAATCTCTGAATATGAACATAAATACTTTGACCTTATGGGGAATTGACGTTCAACTAAGTAAACGAACCAAACCATGAAAACAATAAAATACATTTTTCAATCCATTATTCTCTCTATGCTATTCCTATCAGTAGCGTGTGAGGAAAAAAAGAAAAATCCGAACATTGTTATCATTTTGGCAGATGACCTGGGGTATGGTGATCCACAGGTGTACAATGACGAATCTAAAATTCCAACACCTCACATCAACCAACTGGCCGCCGAAGGCATGAGATTTACCGATGCACATACCCCAAGCAGTGTGTGCACACCCACTCGCTACGGTTTGCTTACAGGCGAATACGCCTGGCGCACCGAGCTGAAAAAGAGTGTACTTTGGATGTGGGACAAACCACTGATCGCACCCGACCAGCTTACCATGCCCAAAATGCTGAAATCCGAAGGCTATGCCACAGCCTGTGTCGGCAAGTGGCATTTGGGCTGGCGCTGGCCATCCAATCAGGGCGATGGGTTTATGAACGATACCATTCCCATAGGCGACTATGGACTGAAGGGAAGAAATATGCTGTGGGAAAAAATCGACTTTTCAAAAAAGCTGGGAGGAGGCCCCTTGGAGGTTGGATTTGATTATTACTTTGGTGATGATGTGCCCAATTTTGCCCCCTATACTTTTTTCGAAAACGACAGGCTGGTTCAAATCCCCGACAGGATAAAGCCCGATTCCATATATGGAGGGTATGGCCCAATGGCCGACGGGTGGGAGCTCGAAAAAGTAATGCCAACGATCACCGAAAAGGCCGTAAACTATATCGGAGAGCAGGCAAACACAGAACAACCGTTTTTCCTCTATTTTGCCCTCACAGCCCCCCACACCCCGATAGCTCCCACAGACAAATTTAAAGGAAAAAGCAAAGCCGGGCTATATGGTGATTTTGTACACGAGGTGGATTGGACGGTTGGTCAGGTGATCAAGGTGCTAAAAGAAACCGGACAATACGACAATACATTGCTCGTATTCACATCCGACAATGGATCGCCCCAGCGGGATGGCACCAACATGGGCGGACCAATTGCATCGGTCAAAAAATATGGACATGACCCCAGCCGGCCATGGAAGGGAATGAAATCAGATGCCTGGGAAGGTGGACACAGGGTGCCTTTCATAGCAACATGGCCCGGCAAAATAGCTTCCAATTCGGTCAACAATCAGCTTGTTTGCCTCACCGATATCATATCATCGGTGGCTGGTTTGGTGGGGGTTTCCGAAGATGCGCAAAAAAGCATGGTCGATAGTTATGACATCTCGTCATTGCTCTTTGGCCAACAAAAAACTGTAAGGGAACATATTGTTCACCATTCTGGTAACGGCACTTTTGCTGTAAGAAAAGGAGACTGGAAGCTGATCCTGGGCAAAAACTCAGGAGGATTTAGCAACAACCTGAAAATTCCGGGCATACCTGTAGAAACACCCGGCCAGTTGTACAACCTTTCCCATGACCCGGCAGAGCAGGAAAACCTGTATGCAGATAATCCCGAAAAGGTGCAGCAACTGACCGAATTGTTAAACGGTTTTCAACAAAGAGGAACAAGTTTATGAACAAAGAAGTAATCATAAAAAAAGCCTTGTCGGCTGATGTGCAATTTCCTCTCAAAGAAGGTGTAGGCTCAGATGCGGTGCACACAACGCCAATTTATGCCTATGCTGTTTGCCGCTTGCAGACAGACCAGGGAATAGAGGGCATAGGGCTGGCTTTTACTTTGGGCAAGGGCAATAGCCTGGTTTGTCAGGCCATAGATTATTTGGTGAAGCGCATTGAAGGTGCTGAAATCAATGAACTTATGGGCCGTTTTGGTGAAGTGTCTAAAACCATGGCCGATGATCCCAACTTCCGTTGGTTGGGGCCACATAAAGGTGTGGTACACCTGGCGTTGGCCAGTGTCACCAATGCTTGTTTTGATTTGTGGGCAAAGGCAAATGATGTTCCCCTATGGAAATTACTGATCGACCTACCGGCAAAATCGATAGTCGATACCCTGGATTTGTCTTATTTGGAAGAAGAGCTCACATCTGAGACTGCACTGAATCTGCTGGACAAGGCACAGCCTACCAGACAAGAACGGGAAGGCATACTCAACACGGGCTACAGGGGCTATGACACTTCTATAGGCTGGTTCAACTATTCAGACGAACAGGTGAAAACCAACATCAGCAAGGCAATGGATGAAGGGTTTACAGCGATGAAACTGAAAGTAGGGTCTGCTGATGCCGAAAGGGATATCCGGAGGGCACATTTGGTAAGGGATGTGGCTGGTGATGACGCCACCATTATGTTGGATGCCAATCAGCAATGGCATTTGCCAAAAGCGATTGCGGTATGCAAAGAATTGAAGCAAATCAGCCCGTATTGGATAGAAGAACCCACACATCCCGATGATGTGAACGCCCACGTGCGGCTTGCACAGGAGATAGCACCGGTTAAGTTGGCTTTGGGCGAGCATGTGCCCAATCGGGTGATATTTAAAAATTACCTTCAGTCAGGTTGCATGCATTTCAATCAGGTGGATGCCGTAAGGGTAGGTGGTATAGCAGAATTTATTACGATCAGTCTTTTGTCCAAAAAGTATAATATACCCGTAGTGCCCCACGTAGGGGACATGGGCCAGATTCATCAGCATCTGGTGCTGTTTAACCATATAGCTATGGGGCATGAAGCCATATTTTTGGAACATATCCCACACTTGAAAGAGCATTTCAAATACCCTGTTGAGATTTCTGGAGGTTTTTACCAGGTGCCACAGCACAGCGGTATGAGTTCAGATTTAAAAAAATATTAACCAGTTCTATAATATGATAAATGTTTTCAGATTGAAAAGTAGTAAGGCCATTACCCAGGTTGCGAAATTCTTCATAGTCCTTTTATTTATTTCTTCATGTGTCGAAAAGCCACCTATTGGCCACCTTGTCATGTCACCAAACGACCTGCATTTCGATAAACTGCCAAACGTCTGGGATGAAGCCATTCCGCTGGGCAATGGTATGGTTGGGGCTTTGGTGTGGGAAAAAAAGGGTAAGCTGCGTTTTTCACTCGATAGGGCTGATCTATGGGACCTGCGCCCAATGGAAAACCTATATACACCCGAATGGAAGTACAGTTGGGTATATGAGCAGTGGAAAAGTGGTGATTACAAGCCTGTTCAAGAAAGGTTCGATGTACCGTACGACAAAAGCCCTGCCCCATCAAAAATACCTGGTGCAGCTTTGGAGTTTGATGTTTCGGGTCTGGGCGAGGTGGATTATGTACACCTCTATACAGACAAGGCAGTTTGCGAGGTGAAATGGAAAAACGGAGCACGACTGTTGACATTTGTTCATGCTACAGACCCTGTAGGCTGGTACAGGTTTGAAGGAGTTGAAAAATCACTCGAGTATGATTTGATCCCACCAGCCTATAACGTGGCGGGCAAGGATGAAGCAGAGAGCCCGGTGACGGGGCAGGATTTGAGAAGGTTGGGCTACCCGGAAGGCAAAGTAGTGCGAGAGGGCAATGCAGTATCATACAGTCAGGAAGGCTGGGGTGGGTTCAGGTATCAGGTAGAAACTTCCCACAAACTTGACGGGAAGAATATGACGGGCAGTTGGAGCATTAGCAGTGAGTTTCCGGATTGGCCGCAAAAACCTACAGCAGCCTTCGAAATAGAAAATGCTATGAAGGAAGGTATGGCAGTCTCGTTTCAGTCGCATGTGGAGTGGTGGGATCATTTCTGGACAAAATCTACCATACAGGTGCCCGATGAAACCCTTCAGCGGCAATGGCAACTTGAAATGTATAAGTTTGGCTCAGTAGCACGTGCCGATGCACCGCCCATTTCGTTGCAGGCTGTTTGGACAGCCGACAATGGCAAGCTGCCACCCTGGAAAGGTGATTTCCACCACGACCTCAATACCCAGTTGAGCTATTGGCCAGCCTATAGTGGCAACCACCTAGATTTAGAGCAGGGTTTTGTCGATTGGCTGTGGCAATACCGTCAGGTGTTTAAGAAATACACCAGCGACTATTATGAAACTGAAGGGCTCAACGTGCCGGGAGTATCCACACTTACCGGTGAGCCTATGGGGGGATGGATCCAGTATTCGTTTGGGCCTACGGTATCAGCATGGCTCGGACATCATTTCTACATGCACTGGAGGTATTCTATGGACCGTGAGTTTTTGGAACAAAAAGCTTACCCATGGCTCAGGGATGTTGCCATTTATTTGGAGCAGGTATCCGTTGTAAATGAAGAAGGTGTAAGAAAGCTTCCTATCAGTTCCAGTCCTGAGATACACAACAACAGCCGGGAAGCCTGGTTTAGCAATACCACCAATTTTGATTTGGCCCTCATTCGCTGGACTTATGAAAAGGCGGCAGAATTGGCACTGGAAGTAGGCCAAAACGAAGATGCAAAAAAGTGGAAGGCCTTACTTGCACAATGGCCGGAGCTGGCCGCTGATGAAAGCGGATTGTTGTTTGCACCAGAAAACCCTTACAATGAGTCGCACAGGCATTTTTCACACCAGGTGGGCTATCATCCGTTGGGGATTGTTGATTTTTCGAAGGGCACAGAAGACCAGGAAATTATTCAAAACACGATACAAACACTCGAAGAAAAGGGATCAGACTATTGGGTGGGGTATTCGTTTAGCTGGCTCGGCAACTTAAAAGCCCGGGCTTTCGATGGAGAAGGGGCTGCCGAAGTGTTGCGAAAATTTGCGACCAGTTTTTGCCTGCCCAATAGTTTTCATGTAAATGGAGACCAGTCGGGAAATGGATATTCCAAATTCACCTACAGGCCTTTTACACTCGAAGGAAACTTTGCCTTTGCGGCAGGATTGCAAGAGATGTTGATACAAAGCCATACCGGAGTAGTACATGTTTTTCCGGCCATACCTACAGGCTGGCAGAATGTGTCGTTCGACAGGTTGAGGACGGATGGCGCTTTTGTCATTTCTGCCGAGAGAAGAAAAGGAAAAACCTCTATCGTCACTGTAACCCCCGAAAAAGGAGGTGTGTTGAAAATGAAAAACCCATTTGAGACAACCGATATAGCATGTACGGCAGATTTTGCAATCGATGATCAGGGCGTTATCATAGTACATACTATGACAGGAAAAGAAATTCAGTTTAAGTCCAGGCTATGAAAAAACTGACCATTTTATTGATCACAGGGCTGATATGGCGGGCACAGGCACAAGAACATACCATGGAACAAGCACCCCTGTCTTTTATAGCCAAAAACCTGGAATGGAAAGGGGTAGCCATCAGCGACCCGGATTATTCTATATGGGGCTGTGCCCCGATTCAGGGCGATGATGGCAAAACACATTTGTATGCCGCACGCTGGCCGGAAAAAAATGTTGATCCGGCGTGGCGAAAATCTTCAGAAATAGCCCACTATGTAGCAGATACGCCTGAAGGGCCGTTTACTTTTTCGGACATAGTAGTTCAGGGAACAGGGAAAGATACATGGGATAAATATGCACCCCACAATCCGGAGATTAAGAAAGTGGGTGACAAATATGTGCTGTTGTACATTGGCAACACCGACTACCGACAGCCACCGCATCCAGCCAACCAGCGTACGGGTATGATGATTGCCAATTCTCCTTATGGACCATGGGAAAAAGTTGGAAAAGACGGATTTATTCTGGGAGCAGATGAACAGGGCAAGTGGAACTACAATTCTGGAAATGGGTCAGTAAACCCGGCGTTTCTTGTGGTGGATGGGAAGTATTACCTGTATTTTAAAACCAAAGGAAAAGATGGGCTGAAATATGGATTGGCCATAGCCGATGAGCTGGAGGGGCCTTACACCATTATGGACAAACCCGTAACCTCCAATAAAGGAACTCTGGAAGACGGTACGGTTTTTTATTACAAAAACCACGTGTACCTACTCACTACCGACAACCATGGCAACAATACCGGCATAAGAGGTGGAGGAACGCTGTGGAAATCTAAAGACGGGTTTTCTTTCAGGCTGGAAGATGCCAAAGTTGGCTACAAGGTATTGGCAGACTACTATCAGGACTATGACCCTGCCAAAGTAGTGAAAATATATGGAGGAGACCCAAAATTGGAACGCCCCAAAATATTGATGATAGACGGAAAGCCTTCCTATTTATACGGGCCCAGTGGCTGGAACTTTTTTGGAGGGGACCGCACCGTCTGTCATGTTTTGAAAATTAATTATAAACCATAGCCCGATGTTTTTAGCAAAGTCCCTTTTGTCCTTGTTGCTTACCATTTCTTTCACTTTGGACCTGAATGACAAAGCGGAAGAGCACCGTCAGGAAAAAATAAAAGTAGCCTGTCTGGGTGATAGCATCACCTTTGGAGCACGGCTGGACAATCCATCGGAGGACTCCTATCCCGCTCAACTCCAAAAGATGCTCGGCGACCAATACCAGGTGACCAACTTTGGAGTAGGAGGCAGTACACTACTAAGAAAAGGCAAACCCAATGTGTGGAGCCAGCTCTCAAAAGTGGAGGCATTTGAGCCAGATGCAATAGTAATAAGCCTGGGAACGAACGACACCTGTGGTATGGGCACATGCGGAAACCGCAAGTGCTGGGAATATCAAAATGAATATGCCAGCGACTATGCTGACCTGATAGACCTGCTGCAAGCTTTACCCTCCAAGCCGCAATTGTGGATTTGTGCGCCCTCACCTATGGTGCTGGAAACTCCCGGATTGAGTGACGAGCGCATCGAGGGGTTAACCATCCGAAAACCAAGGCTTCAGCAATTGATAGCTCAGGTCAAAGTGTTGGCAGAAGACAAGCATGTCAACTTTATAGACCTGAATATCCCCTTAGATCATAAGCCCGAACTCTTTACTGAAAAGGACGGTGTTCACCCCAATAAGGAAGGGTACCGCGCTATTGCTCAGTTGGTTTATGATGAAATAAGTGAATAATAAAAACCCAAACTATTAAATTCTGGAAATGGTGAAATATATCTTTTTTCTCGGCATACTGGTATTGACTCTTTTAAGTTGTAGTCAAGAAGAAAAGCCACAACAACCCAATATCGTTTTTTTCTTTGTAGATGATATGGGGTGGCAGGATACGTCAGTGCCCTTTCATACTGAAAAAACAGCCCTCAACCGGCAGTACTATACCCCCAATATGGAACGATTAGCCAGTGAGGGGGTGAAATTCACACAAGCCTATGCCAGTGCCATTTGTTCGCCATCGCGCATCAGCCTGATGACGGGTATGAATGCCGCCCGCCACAATGTGACCAGCTGGACTTTGAGAAAGGACAAATCCCCGGATCAGAACCATCCCACCATACAGGCACCCGAGTGGAATGTAAATGGGCTCAGTGCCGAGCCCAATCAGCACCGCACTGTATATGCTGAAACACTTCCAGGATTGCTTCGTCAAGCGGGCTACAAAACCATCCATGCCGGCAAGGCGCACTTTGGTGCAAAAGAAACTTCAGGGGAAAATCCTTTGAACCTGGGATTTGACGTGAATATAGCAGGGCATGCAGCCGGAGGACCGGGGAGTTACTACGGCAAATATGACTTCAGTGCACACTGGCGATCGCCCAACAACCGGATATGGAATGTACCGGGGCTTGAGAAGTACCACGGTACGGATATTTACCTGACCGAGGCATTGACCATTGAGGCCAACAAGGCCATAGAAGATGCCGTGGCTGAGCAAAAACCGTTTTACCTCTACATGTCGCACTATGCCATCCATGCCCCATGGGAAAAAGACGAGCGGTTTTATCAAAAATACATAGATGCCGGACTGAGTGAATTTGATGCTGTATATGCATCTATGCTTGAAGGCATGGACAAGTCGCTGGGCGATATCCGGGCCAATCTGAAGCGCCTTGGGGTAGAAGACAATACCATCATTGTTTTCATGTCTGACAATGGAGCCCCGAAGCAGGCAGCCCGAAACCTCCCACTAAGAGGCCATAAAATATCGCCCTACGAAGGAGGCACCCGTGTGCCGATGATGGTCAACTGGCCGGGAGTAACAGAGGCAGGCACTTCGGTAGATCAATACATCATTATTGAAGATATCTTTCCTACCTTCCTGCAAATGGCCAATCAACATGAAGCAGCTCAAAAGAGCCTCGATGGTATCAGCTTTTTGCCATTGCTGACGGGGCAGGGGGACTACCCGAAGGAAAGGCCTGTTTTTTGGCACTTCCCCAATACCTACGATCAACCTCCGTACAGTTCGGTAAGAAAGGGGGACTGGAAGCTGATATACCATTTTGTTGATCGGAAGTTGGAGCTTTTCAACCTGCGTGATGACATAGGTGAACAAAATGACCTTGCAGGTGAAAACACTACCAAACTAAAAGAGCTGGCAAAACTGCTGTCTGACCACCTCAAAAGTGTAGGAGGAAAAATGCCTACAGACAAGGCAACCGGACAATTGGTGGAATACCCGGATGAAATGATATGAAAAACACTGCTTTCTTTTCCCGAAAAGGTAGTTCCAATTGTATTTATCGAGCCTATGGCAGGTCTGATGAGTAAATTCGGTTACGTATGTCAATTTGGTTGAAGATGCCATCAAAACCATGGAAGTGGAAGAGGAATGTTATCAGGTGAAGGATAAATCTGGTGACTGTTAATGGAAAATTTCGTATGTTTGAAAATTCCATGAAAAAAATCCTGTTCACCAATACCGATAAATTGATGGTTTCTGGCCTGAAAAAGGGCGATGAACAGGCTTTTGCAGACTTGTTTCAAAAGTATTCCAAAAAAATCTATGCGGTTTCCAGAAAGCTCCAACTAGGCCATCAGGAGGCAGAGGAGGTTGTGCAAGAGGTGTTTTTGAAAATATGGCGCAACCGTACCAACCTGGATGAAGATTTGTCTTTTAATTCTTACATCCTCACGGTCGCCAAATCGGTTGTTTTCAAGTTTAGCCGAAAAAAGGCCTATCACCTGGCCTATGAGAAATATGCCTTGAGCCGCTCACTGGCCTATGACAACCAAACCGAAGACTATGTGGTTTTTTCTGACATGGAAGCATTTTCGCAAAAATGCCTGGACAACCTGCCCCCTCAGCAGAGACAGGTATTTATGATGAAAACAAGGGATAATTTTTCAATAGATGAAATCTCTGCCGAACTAAACCTCTCAAAACGCACGGTTGAAAACCACTTTTACAGGGCTTGCAAGGAATTGAAGCAACAGTTGATTGAGCACAAGATCATCTCAGCTACCAAGATGGTCACTCCTTTTTTGTTTTTCTTGTTGGGGTGAGGCTATCACCGCTACCACTCGCTTAAGAGCTGGTCAGTCAAATTTTAGCTAAAATTTCACTTTTTTTCAATCACACTGAGTAAACCACCTTACTTGTGGCTATACCTGATAACCGATTGAAATATGAAACCAGAAAATCTAAGAGATAAATTTTTCCACCAACAATGTACCACCGAAGAAGCCGAAGTTTTTATCAGGTGGTATTTTTCAGATAAAGGTGAGGAGGAAATCAACAAACAAATAGAGAAATACTGGACATCTGGTAAGCAAACCGATTGGGATGGTACAGCAGTATTCGATCGCATCCAGTCAGCCAAAAGTGAGATGGGGCTCTTTGTGTCACACAATGCTGATGCCGACAAGGATGCAGATGTGGTGAGGAGTAGGCACAAGAGGAATAGGGTGGCCTGGCAGGTGGCTGCTTCCATATTATTGGTTCTGGGTATGTCCTTTTGGTTTTTTAACCCATCCAATCGGGAGCCAGCCCCTGGCGAAGTGGCCATGATCGAAAAAACAAACCCTTCGGGTCAAAAATCCACGATTCATTTGAAAGACGGGTCGAGGATCACGCTCAATTCGAGCAGTTCGGTTTTATATCCTGAAAATTTTGCCGAAAATGAAAGGGTCATTGTGCTGCAAGGTGAAGCCTTTTTTGAAGTGGCCAAAGATTCCAGGCGGCCATTCAGGGTAAAAACGGCCAATACCGTCACCACCGCATTGGGCACATCTTTCAACATCAACGCTTTTGATGGCGAAAATGAAATAAAAATAGGCCTGGCCACCGGTAAAATAGAAGTTAAAAGTACTGGCCTTAAAACTGATCAGGTTTTTGAGCTAACGCCCGGGCAGGGGGTGGTATTTTCCAGGAAAGACAGCAGGATGGAGCAAACCACTGTCAACATCGATCAGATATTGGCCTGGACCAGCAAGGAACTCATCTTTGACAAGGAGGAATTTGGCAAAGTAATCAAGCGCCTGGAGAGGTGGTATGGTGTAGAAATAAGCGTGGAAGGGACAGTCGATGGGGTATTTTCCGCAAGCTTCAAAAATCAAAGCCTGAATGCGGTGTTGGAAGGGTTATCCTATTCTTTTATGCTGGATTATCAGATTTCGGACAAAAAAGTGACACTGAAAGTAAAATCATAAACTATTCAATATACATGGTATGAAAAACTTTGATAACAGTAGCTAACAAAAAAGAGCCGTGCGATGTGGGGCATTGCACGGCTCAAAAGTCGTTTTAATTAAATTTTGTCGAACCTAATAAAACACACAAAAATATGAAATTAAGTGTACTTAGACAACTATACATGATATCTAAATACTGTGCATACGGATTGATCATTCAATGTATTGTTGGTACCTCCCTACTTGCATCGCGTGAAGCAACAGCACAGCGTCAGAGCATTGAGGAGATACAAATTAGTATTGCTATACAAAGCAAGAGACTGGCCGATATACTGGACCAGATAGCGGAATCTACCGATTTTGAGTTCGCACTGAACAACAAAAAGGTAAACCTGGATAAAAAAATAGAACTGGAAACCTACCAGGGTTCATTGGGAACCATCCTAAGGCAAATTTCCAATAAGGCCGAATTAGGTTTTAAGCGGGTGAACAACAATATTTTTATCCGAAATATTACCAGGGACGAAGGGCGCTCCGGCGGAAAATCCGTGGAAGAATTTGTAGATGTGGACATTTCCGGAAAGATCACCGATGAGAGTGGTGAAGGATTGCCGGGTGCATCTGTGGTGATAAAAGGAACGGCTGTAGGTACTACTACAGACCTGGATGGGCAATACAAACTCAGTGTGCCCGAACAAGCCACCATTGTGGTCTCCTTTGTGGGCTATAAGACCAGCGAACTGCTGGTAGGTAGCCAGAGTGTGATAGATGTGCAAATGGAACTGGATGCAGAACAACTGGACGAAGTGGTGGTGATAGGCTATGGTGAAAAGTCTAAAAGGGACGTAACCACAGCGATTTCACAAATCTCAAGTGAAAAAATCACGAAGCGGTTTTCCATGTCGCCAGAAATGGCTATGCAGGGTCAAATGGCCGGGGTACAAGTATCGGGCAATAATGGCGACCCCATGTCACGGCCTACCATCCGGGTGCGGGGTACCAATACCTGGGGAGTGGCCGATCCGGTATATGTGGTGGATGGTGTGATGTTGGAGGAATATGGGGCAGGAATAGAAGGACAAACCGACAATGGCAATTATCGAAGGGGATCCATCAATGTGATGTCGTTGATAAATCCTGAAGATATCGAGTCTATTACAGTGTTGAAAGATGCATCTGCCGCCGCTATTTATGGAGTAAGGGCGGCAAACGGAGTGGTACTGATTACTACCAAAAGTGGAACCACCGGTAAACCGAAAGTATCTTTTTCATCCAGGATTGGATGGACAAACATCACGAAACGCGTGGATGTACTAAACACCCAACAATATACAGATTTTAACAATGCACTGTGGGCTACTGATTCCAATTCAGAGATTGTTGCTGAGGATTTAAGGGTTTTTGATCCCTCCAGCCCCAACTACCGCGGCAATGAAGCCACTACTGACTGGCAAAGGGCTGTGGAAAACCAAAATGCCATGACCAAGGATTTTTCTGTCAATTTTTCTGGCGGCACAAAAGCGGTCAACTATTTTGTATCTCTTGGTAAAAGTAGTCAGGACGGTGTTTATATTGGAAACTACCTCGATCGGTTGAATGGTACATTCAAACTAAACATGGACATCAATCCATGGCTCAGGGCAGGTTTTAATGGGCGGATAAGTTCTACAGAAAGTGGACGGGCAGTTTCCAGCACAATAGGCGCAGCTGGAAAGACCCCATTTCAACCCATATACGATCCCAATGGCATAAATGGAAGGGGATTTGCAGAAGTACTTGAGGGCTATGATGCAAATGGCAACTGGACCGGTAATAGGCTCTATGGCAATAGCACCAGTCACAATACTGTTGCCATATTGTCATTGGACGATGTTCTGCACAAGGGGCTGAGAAATACCGGAAGAATGTACCTGGAAGTAGAACCCATTGAGGATTTGAAGATAAGGGGGGCATATAGCATCGATAATACGTTGACAGGGGTCAATAAAATATACCCAAGGGAATCCAACTGGTTTAGTTCCCAGGGTGCCGATCCCGAATCCCCTTCTGTTCCTGGATCTCTGGGCAGCTACAATGTGATCAGCGGAAACAATGTTACCAATCAATTTGATATTACAGCGAATTATCAGAAGTACATTGGAGATCATAAAATTGACATCCTGATTGGTGCTATGGGGAACAACCACAGCTATGAATACAGGGAGTTATACTCAGAAAATATCAGCACCATAGACAGGGATTTGATAAGACTTGGCAGTGGGATTACCAATAGTGCAGGCATTTTTAAGGAAGAATCGGCTCGTTTTGGCTCGTTTCTTAGGACAGGCTACAATTATGCATCCAAGTACTATTTGGATTTTTCCATCCGACGCGATGGTTCTTCAAGTTTTGCCCCGGAGCATCGCTGGGGAATATTTCCAGCCGTATCGGCTGCCTGGAGGTTATCTACAGAGCCATTTATGGATAATGTAAGCTTTCTAAATGATTTTAAATTTAGGGCAGGATATGGCAAGCTTGGAAACGACGAAGTTACCAAGAACGCCTACCTTTCTACCATCAACAAGAGGCCAAACTATGTTTGGGGAAACACAAACGGAGGTTATGGTACAATCAATGATGCAGCCACCGTGTTTGGGCTTCCAAACCCAACATTGTCTTGGGAGACAACTACCACCATTAATATCGGTTTTGATTCCAGGTTATTCAACAGCTTGGATTTCTCATTTGAATATTACGACAAGCTAACTGAAGGGCTATTGCAAGGTGTTGTAATCCCGTTAAGTTCCGGGATAATACACGGGCCAGAAGCCAATGTGGGAGACGTGAGCAACAAAGGGATTGAGATGACATTTAATTACACCAAGTCCATCAATGACATTTCTTTCAGTGTTGGTGGTAACCTCACAACCCAGAAAAATGAAGTCCTGAAAATATATGAAGGTATTCCAATATCGACCAATGCCGGAAGGGTAGAAGTAGGAAGGCCTATAGGATTTCTCAGGGGCCCGGTATATGATGGTACATTCCAAAGCGACCAGGAAGCCCAGGCATGGATGGGTCAGACCAATGATGTTTCTTATAACTCTCCATTGGTCACAGCCGGGGATTTTTACTTTAAAGACTTGTATGGAGCTCCAACTGACGATGGAGAGTTTTTCAATCCGAATCCTGACGGACAGGTGGATCAATTTGACCAGGCATATTTGGGAAAAACCACACCGGGGTATTACTATGGTTTAAACTTTAATGTAGCCTACAAAGGACTATCATTGGACATGGTATTTTATGGAGTTGGGGATATCCAGAAATACAACTCCATAAGACAATTCTCAAACCCCAGTGTGAATGGATCGAATAGAAGCACCAATGCACTCAATTCCTGGACGCCATCCAATACCAACACAGACTTGCCAAGAATGATCTGGGGCGATCCTGCCAACAACTTCCGTTTCTCAAGCTTGTTTATTGAAGATGCCGATTACTTCAGACTGGCCAACGTTCGATTAAACTACGTTTTTCCTAAATCCTTTTATGATGCACTTGGGAACAATATCAGCAACGTGAATATTTACGTAGGGTCGTCCAATACCTTCACCCTTACCGGTTATTCCGGATTGGATCCTGAATCTGATGACAACCCATCACCAAGGATGATTTACACAGGGTTTTCTATAAACTTTTAATCATTTGACTATTATGAAAAAGATAAAAACAAAAATATTTCTATCCTTATTTGTGCTGTCAGCCAGTGTTGTTGTCTCCTGTACAGATGAGTACCTCGATGTGCCAATAGTGGATGAAGTGTCAACGACATATTTTGACAATGAAGGCAAAATTCAAAGGGGTATTGGGGGCATGTACGCAGAATTGGCCAATATCTATTCGGCCAATCTCGGAAGCAGTGAAATTGGTCGTCAAATGACCATACACCCTTATTGGTTGCTACAGGCAGATGACCTGACCAATAGCGGTAACTCCAATGCCGAGTACGAAGCTTTTGCAGGAATGTCAGCCTCTGACAGCAGAAACGCCATGATGTGGCAGAGGTATTACATAGTGGTAAACCGAGCCAACTTTATGTTGGAACAGATTGAAGCTTCATCCGATGTATATGTAGATGCCAATCTCAAAGACTACAACAGGGGTGAGGCACTCTTTTTCAGGGCTTGGGCACACATGAATATATGGGAAAAGTGGCGCAAAGGGCCTCTTAAAACCGAGTGGATCAAGTCTTTGGAGACAACCACCAACCCTCCAAGCCAGGGTTTTGAATTGCTGAATGCTGCCATTGCCGATTTGGATGAAGCCAAAACCTTATTGCCCGATTCCTGGGATGTCAGCAACAAAGGAAGGGTATTCAAAAACAGTGCCTTTGGGCTTTTGGTCAAGGCTAATTCTTTAAGGGCCAATTATGCTGATGAGTACAGTGGTGGCGACAGGAATGGGGATTATGCCAAAGCAATTGCAGCTTTTGAAGCTATCGACGCTTCTGAAAGCACTATAGTAGGTGTGCATTTTGGTGAAAACTTCGACTATCGAAGTGAAAACAACATGGAATCCCTTTTTGAGTTTCAAGCAGGCATCAACAATTCTGAAAACCCATGGCTCGATAATGATTATGGCGGGGGCAATGGAGCTTTGGGCGCCTATTATGGGTACTTTACCGACCATTGGGGCAACTACGGTTCTGGTGGTGGATCCGTAGGGCCAACAGATAAGTTGATGAATGCTTTTGACCCTACTGACCCACGACGGGCCGAGACAATTGGCACCAAGACTTGGGGCAGGTTTGGGGGAAACCAGTTTATAAAATACATCAATGGTGACAGGGGTGATTTGCTCGACAACAAAAACGGACAAGGATGCTGCGGAATTTCTTCCGGAGTGAATACCCGTATTCTAAGGTTGGCGGATGTCAAGCTGATTGCAGCAGAGGCTTATCTGCAAACAGGAAATTCATCGGCGGCACTGACCCAGGTAAATGACGTGAGACAAAGAGCCAGGTTATCTACATCAGACGGCAGTGAATCTGCCGAACCAGCAGCATTGGGATCTGTTACCATGCAGGATATCATGGACGAAAGGTTTCTGGAATTGGCTGGGGAAGAAGGCATAAGATGGGTGGACCTTCGAAGATGGCATGCCGCCGGGCTGGAAGATCTTAACAGTTGGACAGCATCTGATTTCTCATTTCCCAATTCCTCAGATCAGTTTCAATTTGATGTAGGCACGCATGTACTGTTTCCCATACCTGCCGAGGAATTGGAGGCCAATCCCCTCATGAGGCAAGATGGCAATAACCCAGGCTACTAGGCTAATCAACAAGGTGTAAAATAGACCCGTAGGGCCGGAATAGGGCCCTATGGGTTGCTTACCTGTTGTCTAAAGCTTGGATTATTTGATCATTAAAGACAGCCGATGGTATTTGAAAACCGAACAACCAAAGTACCGGGTATGGGCCTATGAGGTGGACTGTATGTTTATTGAGCCTGGCATTATGCTGTGTTTTTTGCACAGAACAAAGCCGTATGAAACCTGGCGAATCACAATTTCTTGAGTATTGTGGAGGTTGCCATGTAGCTCCAAACCCTTCAAACCTTCCCAAATCGATTTGGAAAAATAAGGTATTGCCAGTGATGGCTTCAAAGTTGGGCTATGACTTTATGGCTCCCGATGAAAAGGGTTTTGATTTTCATGACCGGAGCGCATTTAGCAGTAAAGCAAAGCCCTATACAGGGACAACAATTGATAGCGAGACCTGGAAAATGATTTATCAGTACATCATGTCACTGGCACCGGATTCAATCGGTTTGGATACTTCCCGGGTCAGGCGCAATATGCCTTTGACGCGCTTTGGCCCTTTGGCCATCAGCCTTCAAAAAGATGAACAACCCTCATTAATTACGACTGTACAATTTGATATGGACAACAACCGGTTTCAGATCGGAAGTACAAACATCAGTTTGGTTTATAGCGCGGATTCAACAATTGAAGTGCACCGGGATGAACTCAATTTTCATTCATCTCTCACATCGGTAGCGCACATGGGATCCAAAACGCTGGTCACTGAATCTGGTTATTTATTTCCCAATCATATACCATTGGGTACGCTCTATCAGATTGGTGAAAGTACAGTAGATACCATTGCTCGGAATTTGTTCAGGCCTGTTTTTACAAAATCGCTGGATCTGGACGGGGATTCCTCCGATGAAATACTGATATGCGAATTTGGTAACCGGACAGGTCAACTGTCCTTGTTGACACAGCAGGGAGGGGAATACCACAAAACCAGTTTGCTGGCTGTGCCTGGCACCACCAAGGTGGAAATAGCTGATATGAATGCTGATGGGCTCGAAGATATAGTTGTTCTCGCATCTCAAGGCAATGAAGGAATCTACATTCTGTACAATGAGGGAGGTTTGAAGTTTAGGGCAGATCAGGTGATCCAATTGCCCCCGGAGTATGGCTCCAGTTGGTTTCAGTTGGTGGATTACAACATTGATGGTCATTTGGATATAGTGCTTACCAATGGTGACAATGGGGATTTTTCTGTTTTTGCCAAGCCATATCATGGAGTGCGGTTGCTTGTTAATAACGGATCGAATGCATTTGATCAGCAATGGTTTTATCCGATATACGGAGCTACACGGGTACTGGCGTCAGATTATGATTTGGATGGTGATCTGGATTTTGCTGTAATGTCTTTTTTTTCTGACTATACCGCCGCACCTGAAGAAGGGTTTGTATATCTGGAAAACAATGACCCCAGCAGTTTTGATTTTACTTCATACACCTTTCCTCAATCTTTAACCGGACGGTGGATGGTAATGGATCATGGGGATTTCGATCGGGATGGCGATGTTGACATCATGCTCGGTTCCTACACATTGCCAGTCAATGAAAAATACAATCCCATCATGGAAGGTTGGAAGGCTTCCGGCACCAACCTTCAATTACTTAAAAACAATACAATCAAATGAACAGGATAATACCAATGCTGGCTGTATTAGGATGTTGTGTCGCTTGTGTTGGCAAAAAATACAAGCTTGTGGACATGGACAATCCGGTATTTAAGCAAAATACGGCGTTCAAATATTCGGAAGATTTAACGTCTGATAAATTCGGGCATCTCAAATCCAAATACCAACTGGATACTATTTTCGAGGGAGGGGAAAGTGAATTTGAAAAAATACTCTTGCTGAAAGAATGGATTCATACTGTGATACCCATTGACAATTTTGGCGACCCATATCCCGGAGAGGGCTATGTGGAAAATATCCTGGACGAGGCGCTGGCCGGGACAGGATTTCATTGTGGGCATTTTATGCGGGTACAAAATGGCGTCATGAATGCCTATGGCTATGTCACCAGAACCATAGGTGCTGGCCCTGGTGTAGCCGGCGTTATCGACGGGCATCATGGCATCAACGAAACGTGGGTGAATACCTACAGCAAATGGGTGCTGATAGATGCCAAGTACAACCACTATTTTGAAAAAGATGGCATCCCACTATCAGCCCTGGAAGTTCGTGAGGAGTACCTGAAAAACAAGGCCACAGACATTAAACTGATGAAGGGGATTGATGGTGTTTCCACAGAATTTGATGATGAATTTAAAAGGAGTAAAGAAAGCTTTGCCAGAACATATACCTGGGTAGAATACCATACCAGCAACAATATGTTTACCGCTTGGCCCGACTACAAGGAAACCCTCACCATGTATGAAGATGAGTATTTTAAAAACAACACCTGGATTTGGGGAGAAAAGCCACACTGGGCTTATGGTAAGCCAGAATTTATGATTCTTGAGCCAGACAGGGACGCTATCGAATGGACGCCAAACACCATTTCATCTGTAGTAAAAATTGATGGAAACAAAGCTCATTTAGTGCTGAAGTCCGAAACACCAAACCTACGGGAATATCAAGTGAAAACGACTCCAAACGGGGATTGGCAAAGTACACAAAGCAAACTCAGTTTTGATTTGACAGGAAATGAACATGCTTTCACATTTCGAGCATTAAACCTGGCAGGTGTGGCAGGACCGGAGCATCGGATAAGAATACAAGCTGATTGACCTACCTATTTGGTTCAGTGCCTATAAAAAATAACAAAATGAATAGAAAAAGAATTTTGCCCCGCATGGTTTTCATGCTGTTGATTACAATTAACACATTTCAAAACCTTTGCTACGGATCAGAGCTTTCTGACATTGGCCTGCACGTGATACCGTACCCACAGCAGGTAGCCGTTGGAGGAAACGCTTTTTTATTAAAAAGCCCCATCAATATAGTGCTGGATAAAAGTGCTACGGCCATCGACCGTAAAACCGCTGAACAAATGAAAAGCGAGTTGGAACGAAAATGGGGAATGAAAGCTGTGATTTCCGAAAATAAGGGAATGTGCAATATACTGTTGACCAGAAAAGGACCGTCTAAATCACTGGCCGGGCAAGGATATATGCTCTCTACTGATAGCGATGAGCTAACCATAAATTCTAAAGATGCAGACGGGTTGTTCTATGGCGTTCAAACTTTTTTCCAGCTCATCAAAAAGACCAGGGATGGTGTGCTGGTGCCGGGCATGGAAATTACCGATTGGCCGGATGTGAAAATCAGGGCTGTACATTACGACACCAAACACCATCAGGACAAGGGCAGCTACGTCAGGGATTTTATAAGGGATTTGGCAAAGTACAAAATCAACATGCTGGTATGGGAGTGGGAAGACAAACTGGCGTATGAAAGCCACCCTGAAATTGGTGCGCCTGGGGCTTTTACTTTAGAGGAAATGCAGGAGTTTACCCGCTATGCCAAAGAATATCACATTGAGTTGACCCCTTTGGTGCAGGGGCTTGGGCACGTGAGCTTCATCCTAAAATGGCCACAATACAAGGAACTGAGGGAAGTGGAAGGATCGGATTGGGAATTTTGCCCTTTGGAAGCCGGTACTTATGATCTGATGTTCGACCTCTGGGATGAAGCCATCAAAGCCACTCCGGGATCCAAATACATTCACATTGGCTCGGATGAAACTTACGAATTGGGGGCTTGTCACAAATGCCAGGCAAAAGCAAAGGAAATAGGCAACAGTGGGTTGTATCATTTATTCATTGGCAAAGCAGCAGCACATCTCGAAAAGAGAAGAAAAGTAATGGTTTGGGAAAGGCCAATGGGCTGGGAATTGGGAAAGTCGCCCATAAAGGACATGAAACCAAATACGAACCTTGTGCTGACCGAAAGCTATGATTATTCATCGGAGTTCAACTTTGCCCGGGAGTCAAAAGCCATGGGTTTTGAAGTGTTTATGTATGACCCCAATCCTGGCATAGAACCTCTGTTTTTGCCCTATCACTTCAAAAAGAAAAGAGGAGAATTGTTAGAAGGAAGTTTAAAAAGTTCGTACGATTTTCTTTCGGTAAGATCCAAATTACCGGAATTCGATGGCATGATCAACACCTCCTGGGACGATTCTGGACTTCACAACCAGATGTGGATGCTCAGTTTTGTCACATCTGCCCAGTATTCTTGGAATGGTGTTGCTCCCGGACCGGAGGAGTTTGAAGGTTCCTTTTTTGCCAATTATTATGGGGAAAAGGCAACAGATATGAAAGAACTCTACCAATTGCTCAACGAGGGTGCCTACTACTATTATGAAACCATGGAACGGCATGTCTGGCATGCGGGAGATATCGGTAAAACACATTTACCTGACTTGCCAAGAGGTCAATATTTGGAGTATGATCCGTTTTGGAATACCGAATACAAGCACATGGTCAAAAGGTCGGGTGAGCAAAAAGAAAAGATGCTCCGGGCGCTTCAAATTATCGAAACCAACAAAAACCTCGCCCTGGACCATGCCTATGATTTTGAAGTGTATGCGTCTATTGCAGAGTTGATTCGCCATACCTGTCTTACATACGAAGACTTGTCAAGATTGGAATACGCCATCACAGAAGCCCATAAAAATGCATTTACAGACCGCAAAGAAGCATACAATAGTCTGGTAAAGGCCGAGAAAATTATAGAAGCAAGTCTGGCAAGAAGAGAACAGGTATATGCCAATTTGGTAAAGACCTGGAAAAAAACACGATTGCCAAAAGGCATGTCCACACTAGACAAGAAATTCTTTTACAAAATGGACCGTTCCAGGCATTTTGCTAATCGGACTGCTGATTTGAGCTATTTAATTTATGACGAGCAGTTGCTCGATATGGAAGGCTATTTACAAAAGCTGAAAGCATACCGAACTTCTTTTCAACTGGAGTATTGACGTAAAAGATTTTCCATTTCACCTCCTCATTTTTTTTAAAAAAAACAGGTGCACAATTGTCTATTTCATTCACCAGGGTGCACGAAGTATTATTCACTTTAAAAACAGAACAATTATGCTTAGATTAATAAACTATATATTCATTACTTCTCCATTCCTGATCATGGGATGTGGGGATGCTGATCCTATAGAGGAAGAAAAGATATCGTTTAAGGTTGAAGTCCCACGTATTGATTTTGTGGAAATGTCTCAGGAACAAAGCCATGAGACGGCTCAAAATACGATATGGTATGATGATTTTTCGTCGGACAAGGATTATTTCGGAAAAAAGGGAACAGTAGATATCAATCAGGATTTTGGTACGGATGGTGGGTCAGTCGATATGGGATTTGATGAGGGGGATGTTGATGGCAGGGGCAATCGACAGGTCGCTTTTGGAGGCTTCCCGGCCACTTCATCTGTAGTGAGGCAAGGCGGGAAATTCGATGAAATTTATGTGCGTATGTATGTAAAACACGAACATGGATGGAAGGGTTCGCCCTATAAAATGTTGAGGGCTACCAGTATTGTTTCCGACAATTGGCAACAAGCCATGATTGCGCATGTCTGGAATGGTTCCAATGAAGATGAAGGGATTACGCTCGACCCTGCACGAGGGGTAGATGGGCAAACTGACCAGATCAAAACAACGAAATACAACGACTTTGAAAACCTGAGCTGGCTGGGCAACCAACCCGTGTCTGATTTTAAAATCTCCTCTACAGGCGAGTCGGGGTATTGGGTTTTGGTAGAAAGCCGGGTCAAGCTGAATACACCAGGCAAGGACGATGGAGAGAACCAACTATGGATTGACGGCCGGTTGGAAACAGAAAGAAAAAACCTGAACTTTAGGGGCAGTTATACCCGGCATGGTGTGAATGCCGTCTTTTTGGAGTCATATTGGAATGGAGGGGCTGTAAAAACCCAGGGGCGTTGGTTCGATAATTTTGTGATATCAACACACCCTATTGGTCCTGTAATTTCACCCTCTAACCCTACACTCTACAAAACACCATATTTCGGGGCTGGTGAATTGGCAGGCTGGGAAGTAGAGCTTGCTTCTGATTATGAAGGTAACGATGTGGTGTTTAAATCCAATTTTTTAGGTACAGAAGAAAAGGTAGTGGTAGATAGCTCCAATGGTGTCTTTTCCGGAAGCCTGGAAGGCAAAACCACTCTGGCGCCTGGTGTAATTTATTACAGTCGCGTACGTCAAAAAAACAATGAGGGGTTTTACTCCAATTGGAGCAGGTGGCATCAGGGGTTCAGGGTAGAAGATTGAATTAGGGTAAATTAGGAACTTAAAGTGTTTACAATCGATAAATGGTGGCCGTCCACGCATCAAGTGTGGTTCAGTTGCTTGATAAAATATCCCTGCCTGTCAGCCGAAACAGGCAGGAATGACGTACACTTTTCGACCGGGCTAAGGTTAATAAACTGAAATGTGCCTATATTAAGTGTTTACATAATAGGCTATAGGCTGGATACCCAAAACATCATAGAAACATGAAAACAGTAGCTATTTTTCTGCAGTTGATTTGTGGCAGTGCACTACTCGTACATGCCCAGGGTGATTATTATTATCCGAAACCAAATTCAGAGTGGGCGGTGAAAGCCCCTTCGGATTTTGGGATTAATCAGCAGCAATTCCAAAAAGCAATTGACTTTGCAAAATCAAGCCCCAATACTGAGACAAAAGACCTCCGGCAAGCCATATTAAGAGCCTTCGAAAGGGAACCATACCATGAAATACTGGGGCCAACAAGAAAGCGGGGAGAAGCTACAGGAATGGTTATAAAAAACGGGTATGTAGTGGCAAAGTGGGGAGATTTAAAGAGAGTTGATATGACATTCAGTGTGTCGAAAAGTTATTTGTCAACCGTTGCTGGCCTGGCTATGGATGAAGGGCTCATCCGATCGGTAGAAGAAAGGGTAGGCAACTATGTTTGGGATGGAAAGTTTGAAGGGGACCACAATTCTAAAATTACCTGGGAGCACCTGCTCAATCAATCTTCAGATTGGTCTGGCGAGCTTTGGGGAGGTTACGATTGGGCTGACAGGCCCTCGAAAGAAGGAGGTATTGATGATTGGAAATTCAGAAAGCTGTCAGAGCCAGGAAGTGTATTCGAATACAATGATGTTCGTGTCAATCTCTTGGCCTATAGTTTACTTGAAGTCTGGAGAAAACCACTGCCCCAGGTATTTAAAGAGAAGATAATGGATCCCATTGGGGCTTCATCCACCTGGAGGTGGTATGGTTATGAAAATTCATGGGTCAATGTAGATGGAATTCAAATGCAATCGGTGAGTGGCGGAGGGCACTCAGGTGGAGGCGTTTTTACCAATACAGAAGACCAGGCAAGGTTGGGGCTACTTTTTCTTAGCGAAGGGAAATGGGGGACTAAGCCACTGATAAGCCGGGAATGGATAAAGCAAGCAACGACACCTTCAAATGCCAATGAAAATTACGGGTATATGTGGTGGTTAAACCCGAATGGAAAGAACCCCCATTTGTCCAACATTTCACGAAATGCGTACTATGCTGCCGGTTTTGGAGGCAACTATATAATAGTTGAGCCCGACTACAATCTGGTGGTCGTGTTGAGATGGTTTGATTACGAAAGCACCAATGAATTTATGAAATTGCTACTTGAATCAATGCAATAGAGGGGTGGTCCCGCAGACCTACCTCCCATCCCCGGTGTAAATAATCTTACCATCCTTTGGGGCCTGGGGCCAGGGCGTAGTGCCTTCTGCCCATTCACTGGGTTGGGTAGCGCGTACTTTTCTTACTGCTTCTTTGATCCATTCAGGGGCTTGGGCATTTTCTTCCTGGCCATATACCCAGGGCAGGGCAGGGGTCATCAGCAGGCTGACATCCGGCATGAGGGGACGTTCATTACCAACCGCCTCTACACGTTTTTTCATTTCTGCCACCACTTCCGGATTGGAAGCGGCAATGTCGGTTTTTTCTTCCGGATCGTTGGCAATGTCGTACAATTCGTCCCCAATCAGTTTGTAATTGCCCTTGCGTATGGATGGCAACCGAACACTCCCCGATACCTCAAATACAATTTCATCACGTGGACTTTTAGCACCATTCAATATCACATTGCTCATGTCAAGTCCATCGGGTTTCCTTTCCTGCTCCATAGAGCCACCCGCCAGGTTGATGAAGGTATTGTAAAAGTCTGTGATGTGCATCATTTCGTTGTTGGAGCTTCCAGGCTGGATTTTTCCAGGCCATTTCAATACACAGGGCACTCGCACGCCCCCTTCGTAGTTGGTGTTTTTGGTACCACGGTAGGGGGCATTCATATTGTCCCTGATGGCTCCATTGTCGTTGGTGAATACCACCAGAGTATTGTCATCAAAACCGTATTGGCTTATAGCCCCCACGATACGTCCCACTGCATCGTCCAGGCATTTGATGGCGGCATAGCGCTTGTCATATTTGTCCCTGTACCTGGGTATTTCTTCCAGTGGGCCATGCACTGCATTGAAGGGTACATACAAAAAGAATGGTTTGTCTTGTTGGTCCTTTTTGTGGCTGGCAATCAACCGCACCACTTCATTGGCAATGAGATCGGTGGAATACCCCTGCTCAGATAGGGGTTCCTGGTTTCTGTGCCAGTCGTACACCGCATAGCGCGCAGGCGCGTTATGTGGGATGGTGTAGTTGTTGTAATCAATCCCCCAGGCGTAGTGGCCATATTGGTGCATAAAACCCTGGCCCATAGGCAGGTGGCCGGGTAGCCACTCCCCACAGCCCCATTTGCCAGAAATGGAGGTGAAGTAGCCGACTTCTTTGAGTGCCTCGGCAATGGTACGTTCTTCACTTGCCAGTCCATGAATGCGCCTGGTTTCTTCCCCGTCCATATTTTTGCTCAATGTCATACCAAGTTTTTCCAGGTATGAGGGCTTTCCAAAGTCCTCCGAACGCCAGTCGGCCCAGGTGCGAAAGGGATATCGTCCGGTCATCAGGGCAGCACGGCTGGGTGTACATACGGCATGCACATAGAATTGAGTCATGCTCATACCCTCACTTCTCAGTTTGTCTATATGCGGGGTAAGTTCATTGCCTTGCCTGTTGTAGCCTATTTCATTCCAGCCCAGGTCGTCAGCCAGGATAAACACAATGTTGGGTTGATCTACAGATTGCGTGGGTTCATTGCTTTCCTCCTTAGGTGGGGCACAGGAGTAAAGAAAATTTACAAACAGAATGAAAATAAATAGCCGGGTGGTTTTCTGAATTGACATGGTTGAATTGAAGTAAGTAATATGAAATTTTTAGACATCACAAATATCTACGGCCTCTTTCAGGCCTTTCAGGGGATCGCCTGTGGGTATCCACTCATGGCCCACATAGCCCTCGTACCCTTCAGCAACAAGTGAACGCATCACGGTAGCGTAGTTGATTTCCTGTTGGTCACCAATTTCTCCACGACCAGGTACGCCGGCCACCTGCACATGGCCAATGTACTCGATGTATTTCTTAATATTGCCTATGATGTTGCCATCCATAATCTGGATGTGATAGACATCAAACAAAAGACGAAGGGCTGGCGAACTGACAGCCTTGATGATCTCCATGCAATAATCCACATGGTCGCCCTGATAGCCGGGATGTCCTTTCATGTTTTCTGACACCAGCGAGTTGAGGGGTTCCAGCACCATCGATACCTTTTTCTTTTCAGCAATCCTGGCCATTTTTTTGTACCCTTCTATACAATTTTTCATGCCCTCTTCAGCCGATACTTTGCTGCCGTTTTTTTCCATAGAAGTATCGGCCAAGCCGGTAAAGGTCATTACATTGGGGAAGCCTGCGGCAGAAGTGGCATCAATGGCGCTTTCAAGTACGGAGAAACATTCCGCGTGATGGTTTTTGTTGTTCATGCCCCTGATGAAGGTGTGAGACTTTGTGGCAGCACACACCAGGCCATGTTTTTTGAGCAACCCCCAGTGCTCTACAGGAAAAAGCTCTACCCCTGAGACACCTAGGGATTTAGCGTGTTGTAAAAACGCTTCAGGACTCCATTTGGGACCGGCAGCCATAAAAGGCCATGCCGCGATTACCTGTTTCACCCGTCCTTTTAACGCTGGTTTGGATGTTGCCATATTGGGTGCAAGGCATGCCCCCACACCAAGTGCGCTTTGTTTTAAAAAAGTCCGTCTCGAATTCGTTTTACCCATTTTGTAGCCTTTTCTAAATTGTAATGTCAAATATATGTGGAATTGGCATAACACCATGGAATTTGGTGGAAATGACCAATACCGATAATCATAAGAGCTTTTTGTTACAACCAGTTTTTACCTGGATCGACGTATTGGTCTTCCTGCTTGGTCGTGTTGTGTATAGGAAGCACTACACTCCGGAATGCTGGCGCGAGTGTCCTCACTCGTGCCCTTAGTTTGGCTTTGTGCAAAACCAGAACGACAAATTTCTTTTGTATTGCATTCGATCTGTAGGATTTCTTGCATCCTGGTACAAGGCTGGCTGTTTGCAGTCCTGACCTTACAGGTTTTCAAAACCTGCAAGGTCTCGTTAGAACAGCAGGCTTGTTTTTTTGTGCCACAGAGCAGATGGTATTTAACAGTTAGTGGATTTCAACTCCTTTTTGTCAGATAATTCAACTACCCTTCGTAACATGTCGAACAGCTACAGAAGGGAGAGGCCCCTTCCTTCGTCAGGGTGACAAGGCTGGCAATGGCAGGGCAGAAAAGTCCACCTTGTCATGTCGAACGTAGGGAGACATCTCCCGAGAAAAAACCAATCCGATTCACATAAAAAATATTCAGATGGCTTACCCAAGTAATTTATTGGGGTACGAACTATCCTCTAAACTTGAAGCCGAACAGGAAGTCAAATCTTTTGAAGATCGACTTTTCTCCAAGAACTCCATCGATTTATGGGCGTTTCTTGTAACCCCTCTCCTAATTGAACCATTTATGGCGTTCAACATTTGGCAACAGAAAAGCGATTTGGGCAGTTTTAGCAATAGCCGTTCATTACATTCCTGTGATGATTATCATTATGAACATCCTACCAGAAGAACCTGGCTGGCTAATCGGAATTGTTCATATGGCTTATGGAGCATTTTTCGTTGAATGGACGTGGAAAAAGTCCTGCCAACTTTTGAACAGTACAAAAACAAACAAATCAATTGACAACAAGCAATCAGATCAATTCGTTTTCAAAGCAGAAATTTTCTAAATTTGTGTAATGGCAACTAAGGAAAAACTTAGAAATATAGTCCTCAACAAGGTTAAGAAACTTTCAGATGACAAACTTCAGAATCTGGACTCTTACCTCAACGACTTGGAAACTAACTTCCAAACCGAGAAATCCACTTTATCGTTCAGCGGTATTTTCCAAGATTTAGATTTGGACGATCTAACATCTGAACTCCACAAATCAAGAGAAGATAACAACGAAAGAATTCCTCAATTTTGAATAGATCACTTATTGATACAGACATCCTTTCATATTTTTTGAAAGGCAACCAACAAGTGACTGAAAACTTTGAACTTTATATTAAAGAATATCCAAAGATTACGATTTCAGAGATTACCTATTTCGAGGTTTTGGCTGGTTTAACTTTCAAACGAGCTTCCAGGCAAATTTCTGAATTTGAGAGCTTCATATCGACCTGTGAAATCCTTAAACTTTCTATTGCCTCCCTTCGAATTTCTGCGAACATCTATGCAGAATTAAGAAACAAAGGAATCACCATCGGAACGGCGGACATATTGATTTCAGGAATTGCAGTGACGAACGACCTAACGTTGGTCACGAACAATCAGAAGCATTATCAACCAATCTCTGAACTCGCAACTTCCAATTGGAACCAATAAGACGTGGACTTGCAACAAAAATGTCCATCCTGCTATGTCGAATGTGGAGAGACACCTACAATGAATAAACCAATCTGGGTTGTTTGTGTTTTAGGGGAACGTCTGATGTTTTATGCCTTTTTTATGGTAGGTCATTCCGTAGCACAGCGGAGGAATCTAATGAATCTTTTATATCAGATTTATTCTAAAGACCTTTCCTGCGTCAATGTGACCAGGCAGGTATTCTGCAATCTAGGCAGACTTTCCAGGTTTTCGAAATCTGGAAAGTCTCGTGAGACTCTATCGAAGGAGCTTGAGGTTGCAAATCCTTTTATCCACTAATTCGACATGCACTTCGGAATATGTCGAACAGCAATGGTGGGATGAGCCCCTTCCTCCGTCAGGGTGTCAAGGCTGGCGGTGGTAGGGCAGAAAAGTCCACCTTGTCATGTCGAACGGAGGGAGACATCTCCAATGAATAAACCAATCCGATTCACATAAAAAATATTCAGACTACTTACCCAAGTAATTTATTGAGGTATATTTGAAA
>JAVKDJ010000035.1:0-4206 GCA_040222275.1 Cyclobacteriaceae bacterium | reverse complement strand
GAAGGAATAGTTGGCCAGTCCTTGCGAAGCGCCATCTTCTAATACATTGGTTATTTCATAAGCCCCATTGACAGTACAGTTGTCACTAGGGGTAAGGGTATATTCACTTGATGTGATAGAAATCACCGATTGATCTTCACCCAGCACAAACGAAGCAGTAGTCGTACAAGCATTGTTTGGATCGGAGGTATCTGTTACCACGACAGTATAAGTATCAGCCGACAGGTTGTCTATTCCTGAACCGCTCACAGTAGCAGAACCAGCATTTCCACCAGCAGGGGCAGTAATTTGGTTAACTGCGGAAGTGGTGGTGGACCTGTACCAGGTAAAGGTGTATCCTGTAGTTGTAGTTGTACCAACACCATTTTCTACACCTATTGTCAACAATCCGTTTCCTACATTTCCAGCTTTGCAGCTGGTATCATCAGATGAAGCAGTAAGTACTATGACAGGATCAACGGCTTGATTGTCAATGGTAAAATAAATTAGGGAACTGGTACACTCAGTGACCGTGTTGGTGATAAGCACCTGGTAGTCTCCCGGTTGCAGGTCTTCGAGTTTGTTGTTTGTACCTGCCCCTGTTGAAGCCAGCGTACCACCATGCGCACCACCACCTTCGGCATTCCAGGTGAAGGTATAGTTGGTCAGTCCTTGTGAAGCGCCATCTTCCAGCACATCGGTTATTTCATAAGCCCCATTGACAGTACAGTTGTCACTAGGGGTAAGGGTATATTCACTTGAGGTAATGGAAATGATAGCTTCATCTTCCGCTAAATCGAAAGATGCCACTACTGAACAATTGTTGTCAGGGGATGTGTTATCAGTAATTTCGATAGTATAAGTTCCAGCATCTATTCCATCCAACGTTCCCGTGTATGGTCCAGAGACAGTTCCAGAAATGCCGGTAATTCCTGCACCCGTAACTTCACTTCCTGGTGTAGCGCTGGCACCAGAATACCATTGATATGAATAATCACCAGCTGAAGCACTTGTTATGCTAAAGTTGATCGATCCATTCCCAATGTCAGCAGTTGACTCACAACTGGAATCTTTATTGCCAAGTGTCAGGTTCACTACAGGATCTGATGTATTATCTAGTATTTCTACCTCAAAAACAGGAGTTTGGCAGCCTTTGTTATTATTGTCAGCAATGGCTTCAACAAAATACGTTCCTGCCGTTTGCCCAGATAAAGTAGCACTGTTTTGTGCCGCTATAACACCTCCAGGATAAGTGCCTTTGTACCATGTATAGGTATAATCTGCTGCATTATCAGTAATATCCGTGTCACCAATTGAAATTGTACCAGTACCACCACAATCAGTAATATGTGTTACACTGGTAGATGAAATTGAATGTTGCTCAGGGTCAGTTTGAATAGTATAAACCAGCTCCAATTCACATCCATTCACTGTGGGACCAAGAAGACCAAGCCTTTCAATAAGAACCGTATAATCACCGGGTGCTCTGTTAGTGATGTTACTTGTCACGACGTTGGCATCAGTTTTTATAAATACCTTGCCTCCGCCTGTTCCTTCATACCAGGTAATGTTAAAATCATTGCCAGCTATAACATCATCTGCATTTTTCTTGGCTGTTACCGATATGCCACCATTTCCGCCGTAAGTGACAGGGTCACAAATTGTATTGTTGGTGATGGTAAATTGATCAAGGAGAGGTTCGTAGGCACGTTGTTCTATCTCATCAGTCGCGGCTGCCGACCAACATCTACTGGACGATCCAGGGTTAAATGCTGGGTCTGCGATTTCCCTGGCTATGGCGGTATAAAACCCTGCTGGCAAACCATCGAAGGTAAGTTCAGCTCCTGGGGCAAGGGCTGCTCCACTCAAAATTTGCGGGAAAGTCAAGCCATCAACTGTATAATAGGCATAAGGATCTGCTGGAACGCCATTTCCAGCATATAAGTAAATGTCATATTCAGAGATGTCATCAACAGCTCCTTCAGAATAGCCAAGTTCTGTTATATCTGTACCTGCATTGGCTATATTGGCAGTAGCGCCACTTGTTTGACCAAGTATTTGTTCAGTCCCAAATGCTCCGGAAATCAACGATACATCAAGATTTGCTCCATTGTCCCTGCTTATCCGTGCCTGTGCACCGGATGATTGGCCTACGATCACTTCATCTTCTGCAAATGTTCCACTTAAGCCAGATATGGCTATTACAAATTTATCGGCCAAACCTACTGTAGCAGAACCATTGTCAGGGCACTCATCCACATGGCTAATGGCAATGGTAGTGGTTGCTTGTTGCCCTAAGAAAGGAAGGTCATAAATCCTTTGGTATCTACAACCGGTCGTTCCATCGATCATCACCACAGTATAGAGACCAGATTCTATGTTGGAAATTGTAGTAGTACCAAATGTTCCTGATGTGCTTGATACGGTGGTAGTGTATTGTGCGTAATCACTTGCATTGGCACCAATGGTTGCAGTACCACTTGGCCCAGATATGGGCTGGTTAACTGCGATCGTACCAACCACGTTAGTTAGAAACAATTCGTTGGAATTATAATCTATGGCTACAATTTCTGCTGTACCACCACTGAATGTTTCAGTTATAGTTTCACCCACGGCAAAAGCACCTGAATTAAACTGGGTGATATCGGCGGTTGCTCCACTGGTTCCATCTGTAATTTGTTCATTAAATAGAAAGGAGAACCCACCTATATTTGTGGTCCTGTCTAAAACTAACTGACTACCATTATCACTGATTATATCGATTTGACTTCCACTTGTCCCTCCAGTAATTTGGTTTCCTGGACCGAATGTAGAGATTGCCAAGTTGGTGTAGTCTATGGTTGTTGGAGTTGTACCATTGGGAACGGGATTCACAAATTTTAAAGTTGCATAGGTCTGCCCGGTAGTAATTTGTGTTCCAGGATTTTCAGCATAATTGTCCGATCCTTTGTACCATTCGAAAGAAAAGGAATGGCCACCAACAGTCGGATTGTTCGTAATTGTGACAGATATTTCTCCATCTGTAGCATCACAACTATTTGGAATAATTGAAAACGCATCAGGTTCACTTGTGAGCGTTGGTTCACTTGAAGAGATATTGTCTTGTATTTCAATAGTCTCGGGGTTACTTACACACCCGGAATTAGTCTCTGTGGCCACAACTGTATAGTAACCGGCTGCCCTTGCTGTAAGGGTTTGGTTGGTTTCACCACCAAGTGGGGTAGAGGTGTCTTGTCCGTCATACCACTGATAGGTGTAGGTTGGGGTTCCCAATCCGGTTGGTGTGCCATTTGAATATACAATGGTTGGGTTGCTACTGGCAGCACCATCTAAAGGCACACAAGTGGTTTGAGGATTATCTTCTTGAATGTTTGCACTCACGGTGGGAACACTTCTGTTTACAGTAACTGTTTTGGTTTCAAAGCAGTTACTTGTATTATTGATTATTTTGGCTGTATATGTTCCATCGGGCAGGTTTTCTATTATATGGTCATTGCCCTGGGCGTCTTGCGTTGCAGTGGCAGTGGCTACTGCTGCCGGAAGCAAGTTGGCAGCAAAAGTATTTGACCCAGAATACCATTCAATTGTGAAACCTGCATTATTTGCTACAGGACCACCATCATACGTGGTTATATTTGCTTCTACCGCTCCCGTAGGCGATGACACATCACAACTAAAATCATCTTGACTTACAACAGCCCCAACCATAGTTATAGATGGGATGTCATCTACTATGTTAACTGTAACTTCGTTTGAAGTACAACCTGTACCGGAATCGATCAATCTGACGGTATAAGCTCCCGCATCAAGATTCGATATTGAATTGGTAGTTGCTCCGGCTACTACCCCTGTTCCTGTACCAGTTCCTTTTTGTACTAATATGTTGGTACCATCTGTAATTTTTTGAGCTGCATTTATCGAGGATCCATAATACCATTCGAAAGTATAAGTACCGCTTCCATTTACAACATTGGCCAGAACTACTGTAATAGCACCATTAGGATAAGGTGTGGCACCATCACATGCAGTGTTATTTGTAACAGTAATATCTGTACCAACTGAAGAATTAATAGTTGGATTAACCGTTCCATCAGCAATGGAGAAAGATACCAGTGCCGAGCAGTTGGTAGAAGTCCTTGTGAGCCTAACGGTGTAGTCCCCATCGGGGATTTGGTCCAATACGCCATCGACAGAGGCATCAGCGGTAGGCACAGTTGTGGCTATGGC
>JAVKDJ010000034.1:0-149415 GCA_040222275.1 Cyclobacteriaceae bacterium | reverse complement strand
TATGGCATAGCAAAGAACAACTGGCAAACCAGATAATCCAATATGTCGATACCTACAACAAAGAAAGGGCCAAGCCGTTCGAATGGACTTATGACGGAAAACCAAAAAATAGTTCGGCAAACAACCAATCTTTACACTAGTTATTCGATTTTTTTAAAAGACTTTGGAGGCTTTAAATTTTCTTCCCTAAACCTGGACGGTAGATATTATTTCCAGGAGGCCCTTTATGGTCTGGTAGGCATTGACATACTGAGGGCATCAGGCGATGGTGGTTCAGCCTCTGACTCCAAAATCGCTTTGGGAGTTGGTTATGATCTGGACATGAGCGACACGATGAAACTCAACCTACAAGCTAAGTATGCAGATCAGATTGTGATCGGAGCTGGGGTGGTTTTCTCCTTCTAATACGACAATATACCAGCTAAAAAATATCGAACCATCCTGGAAACGGGATGGTTTTTTTGATCTTTATAAAGCTTTATTACTGTTGGTTTTGTGGCTTTTGGGAGATCTTGGCGATATACACAATGCCGATTACTACCCAAATCACATTCAGGGCCGAAGAAGGGTAAGCCCGGTAGTAAATGGTATTTACAATCAACAGCACACTGCCCACTACATTTAAGAGTTGATAGGTGTACGACTGGGATTTGATTCTGTCCTGACTGATGAGAAGATAGGCTGCTATCAGCAAAATTGAACCAATCCATCCGATGATGTCAACATATAGTTCGTCGGTCATATTTTATGGTTTGCTAGTTTAAATTTCATAAAAATAGCCTTTTATGAGACCAATGGTGTAGGGTTTTGGGAAATGATTAGGTGTTGAGGGAAAGTGTCATTATTTCGTGCCCTGTGGAATTTACCTCATTATACGCGCACCATGGTGGTAAAACTTTATTTCCCATTTTAAAAAAACCAGATGGTAAGAGTACAAAGCTTCGAAAGAGCACGTCATTGCTATATGTAATACTTTGATTTCCAAAATGTACAAGCTGAAATGATTGTAGGGTGTGCTAATGCGCTGGTGCGAGCCTTTGGCTCGTATCTGGTTTGATGGATACGAGCCAAAGGCTCGCACCCAATGTCGTTAAGTTAAGTTGAACCGTCATCGCGAGGAATCGAAGCGATCTCATCATAATGGACAGATAACATTAAACAGAAAGACTGCCGCGCTACGCTCGCAGAGACGAAAAGCTTAACTTAACGACATTGGGCTCGCACCAGCGCAACGTGTTTATAATCAATATTTTAGTTGATCCCGTCATCGGTAAAAGAAGCGTTAGCGGAATTCGGCTACCTGTCACAGACATGGCAAGACCATCTTCTTTCGTGTTTACCCCTTGTAGAACCTTAGATCTACTTCAACCCCATTTGGCCCATGGCCAGTTTAGCTTCTTTCACAGGCAGTTGGCATGATTTGTTTTCGCACACATAGATCATCGTATTGCCCTTGTTTAGCTTGCCTTCCAGCAGCTCCAGCGAACCTTCGTTTTTTCCACCCATCAGGATTTTGTTGGGGATGTACCTGCCAGCCAGCTCCAGCTTTTTTTGTTGTGCTTCGGCACCCACCACGGCCACTTCGTAAAACCTATTGCCCATCAGGCCATAGAGTCGTGCCCAATTGCTATAGAAATAGGGGTTTTCCAAAACATCCGCTTCCACATTGGCAAACATCTGGTTGGCACGGGCAAGGTCTTTTTCATCGTAAAAATACTGGCCAAGCTGAAACAGCGCATGTGCCATGGAGGAATTCGAACCGGGGATTACATTGTCGGTAAGTTCCATTTTACGGGCTATGAGGTCAGGATCGTTATCAGATGTATAAAAAAACATCTTCGTCTCTTCATCGCTGAAATGCTCCATTACATAGTCCTTTAAGTCCCGTGCCTTGTAGAGCCAGCTTTCGTCAAAAGTGGCCTCATACAGTTTTACAAAAGCCTGGATAGTATGGCTGTAATCATCCAGAAACCCACTGATCGATGATTTACCATCCTTATAGTTGCGGTTTACTTTGCCGGATTTTTCAATTTGTCTTTTAATCAGAAATTCTCCGCATTTTACGGCTTTTTCCAGGTACTTATCGTCATTCAGGGCAAAATAAGCATCCAGATAACCAATGATCATCAGGCTGTTCCATGAGGTGAGCACCTTGTCGTCCAGTCCTGGCCTTACGCGCCCAGAGCGGATTTCCATCAGTTTGCCCTTGCCTTCTTCTATGGTCTTTCCGGCCTCTTCATCATCCAGGCTATACTTTGCAGCCAATTCGCCTATCGACATCATTTTCACCAGGATGTTCTTTTCTTCAAAATTTCCTTTGTGGGTTACCCCATAGTACGTCTTAAACACCTCTGCATCCTGTCCCAGAGCCTGGTTGATTTCTTCCTCAGTCCACACATAAAACTTGCCCTCTTCCCCCTCACTATCGGCATCCAGCGAAGAGTAGAAGCCCCCCGATCTGTCAGAAAGTTCACGGTCCACAAAATCCAGTGTTTCCTTCACTATTCGTGCATATTCAGGGTCGCCATAGTGCTGGTAGGCATGGCTGTAAAGGCTCACCAATTGGGAGTTGTCATACAGCATCTTTTCAAAGTGCGGTACCGTCCAGGTTTTGTCGGTGGAGTAGCGGGCAAACCCACCGCCCAATTGGTCGTAGATGCCTCCGAAAGCCATGTTGTCCAGGGTTACTTTCAGGATATTTCTGGCTTCCTCGCTGTTTTGAAAGTAGTCATAGGACAGGAGAAACTCATAAATGGAGGGCATGGGAAATTTTGGTTCACCTTCCCTTCCCCCATATTTCATATCCACCGTATTGGCCGAGTTGGTGAACAATGTTTCGAAATTGGCAGCATCAAAAGAAGAGCCCGATTCGTTGAACACCGGCATCTCTACCTGGCTGATGCCTTCGGTCAACTGCTCTGCCTGAGAGACCATTTTGGGCTTGTCTTTCACATAGAGGTCGGCAAAATAGTCCAGTACCTTTTCCCAGTTGTCGCGTGGGAAGTAGGTGCCCGCAAAAACGGGGCGTCCATCAGGCAGGGCCACCACATTGAGCGGCCATCCGCCACTGCCATTCATCAACTGTGCTGCATCCATGTATATGGCATCTACATCCGGCCTTTCTTCCCTGTCCACCTTTATCGACACATAGTTGGCATTCATTTTAGCAGCAATCAACGAATCCTCGAACGATTCATGCTCCATCACATGGCACCAGTGGCAGGCAGCATACCCGATACTAATAATGATGAGTTTGTCCTCGTCCTTGGCTTGTTTCAAAGCAGTTTCGCCCCAGGGGTTCCAATCCACCGGATTGTAAGCATGCTGAAGCAAATAAGGGCTACTTTCGTTGATCAACGCATTGGTGCCCTCCTGTTTCTGCCCCTTATTTGGCGTACAGGCGATCAACATCACCAGCGCAGTAAATACGGTCAACAACACTTGCCTCAATCTCATTTTTGGTGTCATATTTAGTCTGTTAATTTTTTTGTGGAGCAACGGCACTCCATTTTCAGCCTGGCATTCCTCCGGCCTTCGACACTCGCCAGGCAAGCCCGCCACCCATTTCGGGCTCAAACAAAGCCTCTGTCCGGGCTAGCTTCCTGCCTTTCTGCATTTCAATAACCCTCCAAGGGTTTCAAACCCTTGGAGGGTTGGTTCACGGCTGGCACCAGCGTGTATTGGAAAAGCCTGTTTTTCCTACTCTACGGCAATCAAATAGTAGTTCTTTTTACCCTTTTGGGCCAGAAGATACTTATTCTGCAACAATTTGAAGTCAGCGCTTTGTTCCGCTGACGACAATTTGGATTTATTGATGCTCACCCCACCACCTTTTATCATTCTTCTTGCTTCTCCCTTAGATGGGAACACCAGGTTATTGGATGTTTCTGTCAACAAATCAGTTACATTTTCTACCGAATCAAATGCCCCCTGGGAAATTGATGTTTTTGGTACTCCTTCAAAAACCGAGAGTAGCGTGTCTTCATCCAGGGTTTCCAGGTCTTCAGTGGTTGATTTACCAAAAAGTATGTTCGAAGCTTTTACAGCCATTTCATAATCTTCCTGCGAATGCACCCTTACCGTAATGTCCTGTGCCAGGGCCTTCTGAAGGGCGCGTTGGTGTGGGGCTTCTTCATGTTCTTTTTCCAGGTTTTCGATGTATTCCTTATCGAACAGGGTAAAAATCCTGATGTAGTTTTTGGCGTCTTCGTCCGATGCATTCAGCCAATATTGGTAAAATTTGTAAGGTGAGGTACGTTTTTTGTCCAGCCATACATTGCCGCCTTCAGTCTTTCCAAATTTGGTTCCGTCAGCCTTCTTTATCAGGGGGGTGGTTATGGCCCATGCCTCGCCCTGTGACTTGCGCCTGATCAGTTCGGTTCCTGTTACTATGTTTCCCCATTGGTCCGACCCACCAAGCTGCACCTTGCAGTTTTTATGTTCGTTCAGCCAGTAAAAATCATATCCCTGCACCAGCTGATAGCTGAATTCTGTAAAAGAAAGGCCATATTCCATTCTCTTCTTTACCGAATCTTTCGCCATCATATAATTTACCGTAATGTGCTTGCCCACATCCCGGATGAAGTCCAGAAAGTTGAAGTCCTTGAACCAGTCGTAGTTGTTCACCATTTCGGCAGAATTTCCCCCACAGTCGAAATCGAGGAATTTCTCCAGCTGCTTTTGGATGCCGTTCAGGTTATGGGCCAATTCCTCTTCGGAAAGCAGGTTTCTTTCAGCCGATTTGCCAGATGGGTCGCCCACCATACCAGTGGCGCCACCCACCAGGGCGAAAGGTTTATGCCCGCATTTTTGATAGTGCACCAATGTCATAATCTGCACCAGACTGCCAATGTGCAATGAATCGGCTGTAGGGTCAAAGCCAATATAGGCAGCAGTCATTTCTTTGTTCAATTGATCCTGGGCACCAGGCATGATGTCGTGTATCATGCCCCTCCATTTCAGTTCTTCTACAAAATCCTTAATCATTCTTTGTCCTTGCTTAATTTTTCGACCCACAAAGATAGAAGTATAATGTACAAATGGAGGAATAAGACAAGAGATAAAATTGGTCGAGGTGTCTCGGTCTCGTAGGTGGCCAGATTGTCCTACGGGAAGTGGAATTGCCCGGATAAGTTGCAGTTTGCAATTGTGGAATGTGCTGAAATAGCGTTAATTTTAATCTGGTTTATGATCTGGCGGTTCACCCATTACGTAGATAAAAAAAACTACACTGTTTGCTCGTTTTTATATACACTTTGATGAATTGATGCGCTTTTTTCTTCTCATATCAATATTATTATTTTCGGTACAGCAGGCTGTAGCACAGGTTATTTCTGATGCTGAGGCTTTTAGCAGCCGTTCCGAAAGATACGGCAAGGCAGCATTTTATTTTCAACAAGGCACAGACCTTTATCAGGCTGGAAAATATACGCCAGCCATCAAATACCTTGATAGCGCCATCAGCCTTGATGTACGTCGTATCGATTATTATCTTTTGAGGGCAGAGGCAAAAGAATCTGCTGGCAATCATGTAAGCGCTTTGGTAGATTATGAGACAGTAATCCGGATGGACCCGGAAGACCCCAATCCATACTTCAAACGTGGGCTTATTTACCACAGACAAAAAAACTATGAATCTGCCATTGAGGATTTTTCCTTCATACTGGATTTTGAAAACCTCCGTGAAACCCGGGGCATTATTTTCAAAGGTGTGCAACAAAACCCTGGAGGGGAAGCCAGTTTCACTGGTATTTCCACCATGGACAAAATGAGGGGGGATGTGCTCCATGCCAGGGCATTGGCATACAGCAGTTTGCCCGACAGTGCCAGGGCCATGTCGGATTTTCAAGGTGCTATAGAAGAAAACCCCGACGAACCCGCCTACATGGTGAACAGGGGCGTGTATTTTCTGCAACTTGGGGATACCACATCCGCCAAATCCGATTTCATTGCTGCACTGGAGGTAACCCCGGGTTATAAATCGGCCATCTACAATCTGTCGAGGATCTCTACTACAAAAGAGCGGGAATCACTTAATAAGGTATTGTATGCAGACAATGAGGTGTCCGTGGTTTTTTCACAAAGGGCTTATGATAAATTTTTGCAGGGCCGGTATCGTGAGTCTTTGCTCGACTATGACTCTGCCCTTTTTTGGATGCCAAAAAATGCCGAAGACCTGATGAACAGGGGAATAGTAAAAACCAAACTGAAACGCCCACGGTCTGCTATAGCTGATTTCGACAAATCGATTAACCTCGACAAAACCCTGGTAAGAAATTATTATCTGATAGGCAATGCCTTTCAGGGGCTGAAAGATTATCAACAAGCCATCAAATATTATGACCTTTACCTCCGGATAGCCGGAGCGGATGCCCAAATTTATTATAACAAAGGCATTGCCGAGTTGAAATCCGGGCTTGATGAACAGGCCTGTAAAGACCTCACCCTGGCTCTGAAACTAGGAGAGAAAAAGGCAGCAAAACCTATGACTTCTGTTTGTAAGTAGAGGGATAGGGTTTTTTGGAGGCAAAATGCCAGAAAACCTGGATGGGTTTTCAGTTGTAAAATATTTATCGTTATATTGCAATAAATATATCGATATGGAAAATACAGAATCAAAATTTCCCAGGATGCATGTGTCCTTGTATGTAAGCAACCTTGCAGCAACGGTCAATTTTTACAATACCTTTTTTGGGGTACCTGCCAATAAGATCAAAGAGGGCTATGCAAAATTTGTACTCAACAGCCCATCCCTTATAATTTCATTTATCGAAAACCCTGAGCGGGTACAGGCCAACTTTGGCCACCTGGGTTTTCAGGTAGAAACCAAGGAGGAAATGGAGCGGCTACTGGAAACAGCCAGGGCCAAAAAAATCGTTTCCAAGGAAGAAATTGGTACGGCATGTTGCTATGCCCTCCAGGACAAATTTTGGGTAAACGATCCCGATGGGGTTCAATGGGAAGTGTATTATTTGCACGACGATGTGGAATTCAATGACCCGCATTATGAAAGTACAGAAGCCTCCGCCTGTTGCACCCCTATGGAAAAGCAGGAACCACAACCTGAGAAATCGCTTATCGTGGAGGATAATATGTGTGTACCTGGCACAAAGTGCTGTTAAATAAATTTTTTTATGGAAAAAATAGATGTGAAATTACTTCCCCAACTGGAAGAGTTTGTTGGGAATCTGGACTACCAAAACCTGTCATCTGAGAGAAAGGATGTGCTGCAATTGCTCATAGATTACATTCAGTCCAAAAAAGACAAGGATGACGAGATCAACCTCAACTTTATTTGTACGCACAATTCCCGCAGGAGCCAGTTTTCCCAGATTTGGGCCAAGGCTGCCGCACATTATTTTTCCATAGATATCAATTCCTTTTCGGGAGGGGTGGAAGTCACCGCATTCAACGAAAGGGCTGTGGCCTCTATCCGACGGGCAGGATTTGAAGTGTCTGACGAAGGGGAAGAAAACCCTAGATACCAAATCGTATATGCAGAAGAAGCTGCGCCACTCACAGCTTTTTCCAAACTCTTCGACGATACCGGGAATGCCGCCTCAGGGTTTGCCGCAGTAATGACCTGCTCGCATGCCGATGAGAATTGTCCATTTATCCCTGGTGCGGAGGCACGCCTTCCGGTACGCTACGAAGACCCCAAGGCTTTTGACGATTCTCCACTGGAAGCGGAAAAATATGATGAGCGCTCCCGGGAGATAGCCGCAGAAATGTTCTATGTATTTTCCAGGGTTCGGTAAGTTTCAACTTACATTTACCTGAATCAAAAGTTTGCTGCATTAACCCTAGGGCTCATGCTTATCAATGCGGAATCATGAAGTACCTTATACTTTCAATTTTTGTTCTCTCGATGATTTGGCAACTCAATGCACAATCTAATTCCTTTGAACAATGGGACAAGAATTATATAGAGGTTAACCTAGATGAACTTCTGAGTTTTGAATATGAGTATGCCGGCAGTATCCGAACCATTATGGAGATTCATTGCAATTCTATTTTCGAGCTGATAAATACCGGTTTGCAGGAATATTTTCTGGAAACTGGAGGGTTATGCCTTATGGACGCAAATCAACAATAGATAGAATATGTGGGATGGTTGCAGTTGATCAAAGTATAGTAAGGAATATCAGGAATGAGGTCGAAATTTTAACTGAAGATGGTTCTATTTGGATGCCGATTCAACGACAAATCGAGAAATCATTTAAAAAAGAAGTTTTAGAGAAATCAGATGTATATATTTATTCATTTTTTGTAAATCATCATTCTACTTCAAGTGGACTAACGAATTTATTTTTGATTTCAGCGCTCAACACAAATAAAAAATAAAAGCGCTCAATAAATGTGACGTGGGTATATGCAAATTGGGCATTTTGTTAATTTCGTTTTATTATGCTCCTATCGAAGACTGTTCTACTTAGAATGGATTGCCTAGATTAGTACTATTGGTTGGTGGTCACGCTTACACGACAAAACCATTTTTTTGAAATGAAAAGTAATTCGCTTTACACTCAGCTAATAAAACATAGCTTTCTGATAGTTGCAATTCTATCAATGATAGTAGGTTTGAATAGTTTTATAAAAGAAGATATTATCGTTGTAAACGATGAGCTAACAAAATTTGACCTTTTCGACCTTTTTATTGCAATGGCTACTAGTGTTCTGATGATTATATTTTGGTTACTCATAAAGGATAAGGTTATAGTAGTGAAATTGGGTGGGCAGAATATTACAATTTGCGAAAACGGAGAAGAAGAACAAATCAATTGGTTAGATATTGAAAGTTTAAGCCAATTAATTTTCATTCAACCTCCTCTATACAAACTAAGAATTAAAGAAAGGGAAGGATATTATTTATTTGTGACACAACCCTTTTCTATTAGTTTTGGTTTTGGTACCTATGACATGTCAGAAATGGGTTCAATTATAAAAAAGAAAAAGAGACAGTTGGGAATTTAAACATGTACAATCTATCTGCAAGATTGATTAGACTCAGATAGCAGGTAAAAAACGAAGAGAATGTCTATCCATCAAAGTAATATAAAGAGGGTCACCACCCACCAGCTTCAGGAGATGAAGAACCGTGGTGAAAAAATTTCGATGCTCACCGCCTACGATTATTCCATGGCCAAAATCCTCGATGCTGCTGGCATTGATGTGCTTTTGGTGGGCGACTCTGCCTCCAATGTGATGGCGGGAAATGAAACTACCCTGCCCATAACGCTGGACCAAATGATTTACCATGCCACATCAGTGGTCAGGGCCATCACAAGGGCCTTTGTGGTGGTGGATGTGCCTTTTGGTAGCTATCAGGGCAATTCATCAGAGGCGCTGAGGTCGGCCATTCGGATCATGAAAGAATCAGGTGCGCACGGCGTGAAAATGGAAGGCGGAACCGAAATCAAAGAAAGCGTGCTCCGCGTATTGAGTGCTGGCGTACCGGTAATGGGCCACCTGGGCCTTACTCCCCAATCCATATATAAATTCGGGACCTATTCTGTGCGGGCAAAGGAAGAGACGGAAGCAGAAAAGCTAATTGAGGATGCCAAATGCCTGGAGGAATGTGGCTGCTTCGGTATAGTTTTGGAAAAAATACCCAGAGACCTGGCTAAGAGGGTGTCTGAAGAAGTGAAAATCCCGATCATCGGAATAGGAGCTGGACCCCATGTGGATGGCCAGGTGCTGGTGGTGCATGACATGCTTGGTATTACACAGGAATTCAAGCCAAGGTTTCTAAGGCAATATGCCGACCTCAGTACCATTATCAATGGTGCTGTTACAGAATACATAGCGGATATCAAGTCCGGTGATTTTCCCAGTGAGAAAGAAAGCTATTGAAAGCCAAACAGTTTGCCCGTCCTTGGTAAAATTTAGACATACAGTGCTTTAAAAGTGGTAGTTTGGCCAATAATTTAGCAAAACAACGAGGTTTAAATCCCTAGTTAGTAAACTATTTGCTAAATTCGCTCCTTTAAAAAAGAGCCTGTTTGTTGACGTCCCACTGTCTTGAAAATTTTGGTTCTTATTTCAATCATTTTTAGATCAATTATTTACAAAAGGTAGTGGCGAAAGAATCACTATTTGAGGAGAAAAAATCATGACACAAACTTCAAAGATCATTTACACCAAAACTGATGAAGCTCCGGCGTTGGCAACACAATCTTTACTTCCAATTGTAGAAGCATTTACCGGCCCATCCGGTATAGTTATAGAAACCAGGGACATTTCGCTGGCGGGCAGAATTATTGCCAATTTTCCTGACTACCTCACCGAGGACCAACAGATTTCTGATGCATTGACCGAATTGGGAGACCTGGCAAAAAAGCCTGAAGCCAACATCGTTAAACTGCCGAATATAAGTGCGTCTATTCCACAGCTTCAGGAGGCAATAAAAGAATTGCAGGCAAAAGGATATGCCCTTCCTGACTTTCCGGAAGAGCCCCGGAATGAAAAAGAAAAAGAAATAAAGTCCAGGTATGCCAAAGTATTGGGTAGTGCCGTGAACCCTGTTTTGAGGGAAGGCAATTCGGACAGAAGGGCGCCAAGGGCTGTCAAAAACTACGCAAAAAACCATCCACACTCAATGGGGGCATGGACTTCAGGTTCTAAAACCCATGTAGCCAGTATGCAGGGTGGCGACTTTTATGGAAGTGAAAAATCTGTGACAATAGCCCAGGCTGGCGAAGCTAAAATCGAATTTGTAGGAGAAGATGGCAGCACTAAAATTTTGAAGGAAAAAGTGGCCCTTCAAGCCGGGGAAATTATTGATGCCTCCGTAATGAGCCTGGACTCGTTGAAAAAATTCGTGGAAGAAGAAATTGAAGATGCCAGGAGCCAAAACATATTGTTTTCCCTTCATATGAAGGCTACCATGATGAAAGTCTCCGACCCCATTATTTTCGGTGCAGTTGTGTCTGTTTATTACAAAGATGTGTTTGAAAAACATGGGGCATTGTTTGCTGAGCTGGGCGTAGATATGAACAACGGAATTGGCGATGTGTATTCCAAAATACAAAGCCTTCCTGCCGATCAGCGGGAAGCCATTGAGGCAGACATAGCAGCTGTTTACGACAGCCGTCCCGCCTTGGCCATGGTCAACTCTGATAGAGGGATCACCAACCTGCACGTGCCAAGTGATGTGATCATTGACGCCTCTATGCCGGCCATGATTCGTACATCCGGCCAAATGTGGAATTCCGCAGGAGAGCAGCAAGACACCAAAGCGGTGATCCCGGACAGGTGTTATGCTGGTGTGTACCAGGAAACCATCGACTTTTGCAAAAAACATGGCGCATTTGACCCTACCACCATGGGTAGTGTTTCCAATGTTGGCCTGATGGCCCAAAAGGCGGAAGAATACGGTTCGCATGACAAAACTTTTCAGCTTGCCGCAAAGGGTTCTGTGCGTGTCGTAGATGACTCTGGCAATGTGCTGATAGAGCAAACTGTTGGGGCTGGGGATATATTCAGGATGTGCCAGGTGAAAGATGCCCCAATTCAGGATTGGGTAAAGCTGGCAGTCAACAGGGCAAGGGCTACCAATGTACCGGCTGTTTTCTGGCTGGACAAAAACAGGGCACATGATGCGCAATTGATAGAAAAAGTAAATGCCTATTTGCCAAACCATGATACCAGTGGACTGGAAATATTGATCGAGTCACCTGTAGAAGCTACAAAATTCTCCCTGGAGAGGATCGCAGAAGGAAAAGATACAATATCGGTAACGGGTAACGTGCTGAGGGATTATTTGACAGACCTTTTCCCTATACTCGAAGTAGGGACCAGCGCAAAAATGCTATCGATCGTACCACTGATGAATGGTGGTGGATTGTTTGAGACCGGAGCTGGTGGCTCTGCGCCAAAGCACGTGCAGCAATTCAACGAGGAGGGACATTTGCGTTGGGATTCGTTGGGAGAATTTCTGGCTTTGGCAGTGTCGCTGGAGCACCTGGCCAATTTTGCCAACAACCCAAAAGCCCAGGTATTGTCAGAAACTTTAGATGCGGCAACAGGCAAATTTTTGGAGAATGGAAAGTCGCCTTCACGTAAAGTGAATGAACTGGACAACCGAGGAAGCCATTTTTACCTGGCTTTGTACTGGGCTCAGGCCTTGGCCGAGCAGTCTAAAGATGCCGAACTCAAGGAAAGTTTCGCTGGCATAGCGCAAAGCCTACAGGAAAATGAAACGAAAATAGTTGATGAATTGAATGCTGCCCAGGGTAGTTCGGTGGATATCGGAGGATATTACCAACCGGATAACGCATTGGCATCCAAAGCCATGAGGCCTAGCGCTACTTTCAATGAGATATTGGATGCAGTATCTGCGTCCAACGCGGTTTGATTTTTAGAAATTAATAAAATGTCCCTCTGATGTTAAAGAGGGGATACGGAAATAATATAGAGGCTGTCTCAAAAGTATGGCGTCATTGCGAATGGAGCGCAAGCGGAATGCGGCAATCCATTGAATAATAGGTAGGAAACAAACAGATACCTGCGTTGTAATCCCTACCTGATGACGGATTGTTGGACTTTTGAGACAGCCTCTTTTTCTTTCTTGAGCCTGCCATTTGAAATCATCTTTTGTAAGCCCATAGAATACAGAATTATAGTGCCAATGCCATTGGCTTTCTGTTTAAGAAGTATATTTACTTCAATGAAGTTTGGGGCGATTGTCGGTTTTTTTAGAAAAAGGAAAAATTGGTTGGAGAAGTTTCCAAACAATTAGTCGCGTGAACCGAAGCACCTTTTAGAACCAAAAGCTTCATTATGACCAGAAAGAAAACATGCAAAAGATCAGGCTAAACAAACGCTCGCTTATACGCTGGAAAGTATATATCGACAGGGCCAGAATGTATATCGGCTACCTTCAGTTTTTGATGATAGGGATGATATTTCTGGAGTCTTTCAAGGGGCTGCCAATTGGAGATTTTATTTTCAACAACCTGTACATTGCAGTGCCCATATTGTTGTTTTTGTTTATTCTACTATCACTGATCGTTGGTTTTCTGGATACACGCTTGGGCTTCAGGGAAGAGGAACTCAGAAATGCGTCCAGTTCCAACCCGGTACTACGTGAAATCCAGCAAGACCTGAAACAAATGATGTCCGAATTGGACGAGATCAAAGCCGAAATGAAATCCAGAAAGGAAGAAAAGTAGCCTTATTGCTTTTTTATTTCATGCCTCTTCAGATATACTGTCGCAAAACTTCTCCAAAAAGTCGTGTAGGGTCAGGATTTACTTGCTGTTCAGCCAACTTTGCCGCGTCAGTTCCGGGCCTTATATTTTTATAGGTTTCGTCCTGAAATAGGTTGACCCTTTTTTGGTTATTCAATATACAATTCATTTTTGTACCAATTTATCTTTGGTTCATGTTTGCAGTACCACGATGAAGCGGAAGTAAGTTCTGCCGGGGAGTAACTTGTCATCGGTTTGGGGTTGGTCGATTAGTGAAACAAGCCCCAACACAGCAAGGATGCAGGTACATGATGCCCTTCATATTTCAAATAAAGCCTGCCTGGCCGATTCTCCACTCGAGGTTGCCCCGATTATGCCGCATAAAATGAGAAATTAATGGTGTTATTTTCGTATATTCCAGTAGTTTTTTTGGGTTATAGAAAAAATCAGAAAAGGTAAACCAGGCATTCACAAAAATTTTATCTAACCAAAAAACCCGATAGCGGATAAGGATTAACTATAAGAACCTCTGTCACCACCAAAACAGACGTGACATTTGAAGCAGTAGAGTGTTGGCTAAAACACAGTTGAGCGGAAGATCGGCGATTCTTATGAATAGAAGCAGAATTACCAAAAATTAAAAATAAACAATCATGAAAAACCCTACTTTAAGAACCAAACAGGTACTCCTGCGGCTTTATTTTTTAGCTATGGGAATGACCATCAGCTTGGCAGTTTTGGCCGTGCCATCAAATAAGAAAACCAAAAGCCCGGAGGAAGGGATTAATAAAAATGAAAGTATGTTGGCTGAAGTGTCCATCAATGGGACGGTAACAGATGAAGCCGGGGAAGCAGTGATTGGGGCCACAGTCCTGATCAAAGGCACTACCAGGGGTACCACCACGGACAATGCCGGCAGGTACACCCTCAAGGCCAATGAAGGTGATATGATAGAAGTAAGTTTTATAGGTTATGAAACCTTTGGGTTTGAGGTGGTCAGTGGACAGACCAGTTATCCGGTGGTGTTGGTCGAAAACATTGCGGAACTGGGTGTGATCTATATAGTTGGGTCGAGAAATGCCAACCGGTCTGAGCTGGATTCGGCAGTACCCATTGATGTGCTGGATGTAGCTGAACTGGCTTCTTCCACTGGTAGGGTCGAGATCAACCAAATCCTGCAATATGCCGCCCCATCGTTTAATGCCACCAAACAATCAGGTTCTGATGGGGCCGACCATATTGATCCTGCATCCCTGAGGGGATTGGGCCCAGACCAGACCCTGGTGCTGGTAAATGGCAAAAGAAGACACCAGTCTTCTCTGGTGAACATATTTGGGACCAGGGGAAGGGGCAACTCGGGCACAGACCTGAATGCCATACCGGCATCTTCTATAAAAAGGATTGAGATATTGCGCGATGGGGCCTCAGCACAATATGGCTCGGATGCCATTGCAGGGGTTATTAATATTGTATTGAATGACCAGACTGAAGGTGTTACCGGTGGGATAACCTATGGAGCCTATAGCACGGGTGTTGGGGCAGGGTATGAAGAAGAATCAGGAGAAACTTTGTACAATGTAGAAGGCAAACAAAGACTAGACGGAAAAGAAAAAAGTTTTGACGGCAACACCATCAGGATGGACCTCAACTATGGGATGGAAGTAGGGGATGATGGTGGGTTTGTTAATGTTACGACGGAGTTTTTGTCCAAAGAAAGGACATTAAGACCGGGGTTTAGCTGGAGAAAAGGCTATGGAACTGCTGCCGTTGACGGGTTCAGTTTCATGGTCAATTCAGTAGTTCCTATAAATGAAGACCTGGAATTTTATGCCTTCGGCGGTCGTAATTACAGAAATACTGATGCCAACGCGTTTTCCCGCGATAGCTTTGCTGATGGCGACAACCGCTCAGTGCCTAGCCTTTACCCAAATGGGTTCACACCAAGGATCACATCGGTGATAACAGATGGATCAGCCACCGCAGGGTTTAGGTACCAGATGCAAAACGGATGGAAAGTGGATTTTTATAACAACTATGGCAAAAACAATTTTCATTACCTGATAAAAGGAACCAACAATGCATCCCTTGGGGCTGCTTCACCAGTAGAGTTTGATGCAGGTGGCCACAGTCTGTCCATGAACACCACTGGATTGGATTTTACCAAGTACATAGACGATATGGCTTCAGGGCTGAATATTGCTTATGGCATGGAGTACCGTACAGAAAATTTTCAGATATTTTCAGGAGAACTGGCCTCCTATGCCCTATATGATGACCAGGGGGTGGCGATTACCCATCCTGCCCTGCAAACACCGGCGCAGGATAGCAATGGAGACCAGTTGCCGGGTGGGTCACAAGGTTTTCCCGGTTACAGCCCGGCCAATGAGGTGGATAAGGAACGCACCAATTTTGGATTGTACTTTGACACAGAGTTGAACATCACCAGCGACTTTTTGATAGGTGCCGCCCTTCGGTTTGAAGAATACAGCGATTTTGGAAGCACTTTCAATTACAAACTGGCAACCCGCTACAATGCCGCCCCGGGACTGGCCTTGAGGGGATCGGTTTCGTCAGGGTTTCGGGCACCTTCCCTGGCACAAATCCACTACAATTTAGTTTTCAACAACATTGTGGCGGGCAGTTCTGTCAGGACTTTGCTTGCCTCCAATGCCAGTACAGTTACAAAAGCATTCGGTATAAGCCAGCTTACCCAGGAAACTGCGACCAACTTTGGCCTGGGATTTACCTATCAGGTAGGTGGGTTTACGGCCACAGTAGATGGCTATTCGATTGCCGTGGATGACCGGATTATCCTCACCGACAATTTCGACGCTACATCTCTCAATGTTGGGGTGGAGGCTGCCCAGTTTTTTTCTAATGGGGTGGATACCAAAACCCAGGGAGTGGATATAGTACTGTCCTATGAGCAAGAGGTAGCGATAGGCAGGGATTTGGCAGTGAGCCTGATAGGCAATATAAATGACCTCACTATCAAGAAAATCAAAAGTGGCAACCTTAATCAATTTACCTTCTTTGGGCCTTTCTCCCAGGCCTATTTGCGTGCAGCGGCACCAGATCATAAATTTGGCCTGAACCTAAGGTACAGTGCCCCGAAATACACGGTACTGGCCAACCTGACCAGGTTTAGCCAGGTGATCTTGCAGGACTTTCAGTGGGTGGACAGCCCGGCAACCAACCAAACAGAAGCCAATGCACTGTTTGCTACAGCCACTGATGTATATAAGGCCGCAATGACGCTCGATTTGAGTGTGAGTTACGACCTCAGCGAATCTCTACAATTTACCCTGGGGGCCACTAATCTTTTAAATAAATATCCAACCCCACAATTCGATGGATGGACAGATCAGGGAGGCTTCAATGATTCTGTGCAAATGGGATCGGATGGGGCTTACTTTTTCGGGAGATTGAATTTTAGGTTTTGAAAAAAAATTGAGATGAAAGGGGCTGTCTCAAAAGTATTTCGTCATTGCGGAGTGAAGCCTGCCTGTCGGACAGACATGGCAATCTTATCATACAATGTGCAATCGAAAGTTGAGATCACTTCGCTACCCTACCGATGACGTAATCAATGCTTTCATTGATTATAATGAATGAGGTTTCGCTGGTGCGAGCCTTTGGCTCGTATCTGATTTGATTGATACGAGCCAAAGGCTCGCACCCAATGTCGTTAAGTTAAGCTTTTCGTCTCTGCGAGCGTAGCGCGGCAGTCTTTCTGTTTAATGTTATCTGTCCATTATGATGAGATCGCTTCGATTCCTCGCGATGACGGTTCAACTTAACTTAACGACATTGGGCTCGCACCAGCGCTTTGACACATACTACCGTCATTTCAATTTGTGTGTTTGACTTGACCAAAAATTAGGTCTCGTGATAGCCTGCCCCGCACTAGATGCGAGGACGACTTTTTGGACTTTTGAGACAACCTCCTTTTTTTAGTTGGTTTTTGCCCGTTGGTTGTGATCAGAAAGGCTTAAAACCCACCATCGTCCATACCACCTGATCCCCTGCCGTCTCCTTCTTTGGAGCGCTGTTTCTTTTGATTGATCCTATAGTTGAGCGAAAGCTGGTACTGAGTGGTTCTCCTCTGGTAAACATTGTTGAAAAAGAAAGTTTCACCGAAACTTGTGTACCTGTACTTGCTAGTGTTGAACACATCCTGGATTGAGGCTATGAGAGTTCCTTTGCTCTGAAAAACATCCTTGCTTATACCAATATCCAGTGTGTAGTAGGATTTTCTCTCGCCCTGGGTAGAATTGGAAGGCCCTCTGTAAGAAAAATTGGCCTGAAAATCGATTTGTTTCAGTATTGTAACTTTGGAATTTACCCTCGAGCTCCATGTGTAGTTGTCTGCATGTAGTATTTCGTCTCCAGACCGCCCGTCCGTGATCGACCGGTAAAAATTGAAGCTACCGTTCACTTTCCACCAATCGAATAAGTCTTTATTTGCAGTGAATTCAAGGCCGTAGGAGTTTCTTCTTGCCAGGTTTTGATATTGTGCATTCGTTATGCCATTTTCATCTACAGTATATACCCTGGTCATCACCCCATTGGTATTGTTGTAATACACACCCCCGAAGAAGGAGGAGGTTTCCCAGTTTTTTAAATACCCCACTTCAAAGGAGTTGGTATATTCCGGGTCGAGGTTGGGGTTGCCTGTCCTGAAGTTTCTGACATCACTGAACGAACTGAACGGGTTGAGCGAACGGAAGTATGGGCGTCTCAACCGCCGGCTGTAGCTCGCTTGTAGGCTCGTGATTTCGTCCAGCTTGTAGGTGAAATGTGAAGTAGGGAAAAAACCGATGTAGTTTTTGTCGTTGATTTCACCGGTGTTCACCAGGTGGGTATTGATGTCGGTCATTTCAGACCTTAGCCCCAGCTGGTATGATGTTTTTTCAAACTTCCCGCTCATTATGAAGTACAGGGCATGGATTTTTTCATGGTAAATAAAATCATTCGTAAATCCCACGAGCGATTGCCATTCGTCTTCCTGTAGTTCCTCTACAAGATAATTGTTGGTAACTTCCCTAAAATTGGATTTGTAGCCAAACTCCAGTTTGCCATCTCCATTGAAAGGACGTATGTAGTCTGCCTGTATCAGAAAGTTGCGCTCGCTTTCATTGTTGTCCACGTGCTGCATGGTTTCGTTGGCGTCATTGTCCGATGATTGGGCTATATCATTGAGTTCGGTTTCCACATTGTCCTGAAACTGGGTGAAAACACTTAAAGTGTGGTCTTCGTTTTCAAATTCTTTTTTGTAGTTGAGTGAGTATTCCTGGCTTGTGCCAGGCTCACGTTCATGATCTGTTCGCAAGGTGTTGTTTATGAGCCTTTTGCTCCCATCAAAATCCTTGTAACTTACCGTGGTTTTGTTGTCTTCGTCCGAATCCCGGATGTAAAACGAACCCGTCAGAGTAGTCTTTTCATCAAAGTAATAGTCCATCCCCGCTCGTGCATTTTGTGAAAACCCTCCCCGCCTGAACAACCTGTCCGTATTTGTGAAGTAAGTAGTGTCATCCGTAAAGTATTCCTGTCTATAGATCGCACTGCCTGGGGCGTTTTCATAGCCTATGCCATAGTTGATAAAGTAGTTGATCTTTTCCTGTCTGAAGTTGAGGTTGAATGCTGCCCTATAGTTGTCCGGATGTCCAATGCCCGCATCTATTGAGCCATTAAAGCCCCTTTTGCTGTCTTTTTTGAGTACAATATTAATGATGCCGGCTGTGCCTTCTGCATCGTACCTCGCCGATGGGTTGGTAATTACTTCGATCCTTTCGATCATATTGCCCTGTAGCATACGCAGTGCAGAAGGATTGTTTAGCCCTACCAACCCGGAAGGTTTGCCATCAATCAGTATGTTGACATTTTCATTTCCCCTCAGGCTCACATTCCCCTCGATATCCACTTCTACCGATGGTATGTTGTCGAGGATATCGGCAGCATTTCTTCCCGCATTGGTGATGTTTTTCCCTACATTGAATATCCTTTTGTCCAGGGCCAACTGCAGATTGTCCTGTTCACCGGTTACGATCACTTCTTCCAGTTGACTGGTATTGGCTTTCAGAAGAATCGAACCCAAATCATGCACCCTTTCCTTGCTGTCCATCACCAGTTTCCTGTAGGCGTTTTGGTATGAAATAAATTGGGTTTTGACGAGCACCTCGCTTATAGGTGATTTCAATTCGAAACGCCCGTTTCCGTCACTGATCCCGCCCACCAGGATGGACGAATCCGATGGATTGAGGAGGGCGATTGTAGCGTATTCCAGGGGCAGGTTGGTGTCTGCATCTATTATTTGGCCCGTAAGCACATACCCAACGGGCTGTTTGGTGCGTTGGGCGATTAGGGTCAGGGGAAGGATTAGCAGGAGTACTAATAATAAAGTTGTGGTGCGTTGTTGTAGATGCATTCTTGTTTCCATTAGGGAACAAAACTAACTGTTGAATTTGAAGCAATTTTGAAGCGATAAGTTGGGATAAATGTTTTTTGTATTGCTTGTGTCATTGGATGTGAATCATAAGGTGCTACCCAGCTTCAAAACCTGACCCTAATCCTATGAATGCCTGTAGCGGGTATATGTTCGTAGCTGATGCCAAATCCATTGATGTCGCATATCTTTTTTACAATAGCCAGCCCCAGGCCCAGGGAGCCACTACTCTGGTTGCTTTTTTTAAACCTGAAAAAGTAATTTCCCGGATCCTGGTCGGGTTCATCCCCGGTATTTTCTATGGTGAAACTTTCCCGATGAAGGGAGATTTGGATATCCCCGTTGTTGAAATTGTGTTTGATGGCATTTTGCCAGAGGTTAGAAAAAAGTATTTCTGCCAGGGTAGCATCCATGTTTATCATTACCCCCCGGTCGATATTGGTAGTTACCTTGAGCTGTTTCATGGCAGTGAATTCTGAAGAACTGGATACGAGATTCTCTAAGTACTTAGAAATATCGAAAGGTTGTACGTCGGTAAACTCTGCATTTTCGATTTTGGTCAGAAGTGAAAGCGCCTTTTGGATCCGGGATAATTTTTGGATTGCCTCTTGTGCCGACACTACTCCGCTTACCTGTGATTCTGGCAAGCTGTTTTCTTGCAAAAGGAGTTCCAATTTACCACTGGCTATGGCCAGCGGTGTGCTGATTTCATGCGAAAGGTTTTCGCTGAATTCTTTCAAATTTTTATAATCGTTGATGGCCTTATTGGTCATCTGACGGATAAATTGGTTCAGCTTGCGGAATTCATCTGTCGATGAATCCGGCAACTCAATGGCCCGGGATTTTTGCAGGCTAAAATTTTTCATTTCTGCCAGTGACAAATTGAAAGGTTTCAAAAGCCACTTTGATATAAAAAAACTCAGGATAAGTGAGAACACAACCAAAACGAGAAACAGGACGGTCATTACCAGCGTTGCACCGCTTCTCGTGTCTTCAGGTTCTATCAGGGTTTCGTAGATAGAAAAGTGATAGGTGGTGTCATTTATGGTGCGATAAGAATTGATTTTCCTTTGGGAAATGACAGCCCTTGAGTAGATGTGATAGGCCAGGGTATCCGAAAAAACCGTGGAATCCTTGGCCAATTTGAGTCCTGGTAGCTGTTCAATCTGAATCCTATCCTGGACAAGAGTTTTATAGTCCACCCCTTTTTCTATAAGGCTGTGCAGGTAGTTGACATTCCTTCTCAAGTCGAAGTTGGTTTCCTTGGCTATCTCACTGGAAAATATATAGTAGGTAAAGACCCCTCCTATGCCAAAGGCTAGCAGGCCAATGATCAAATAGTACAATATAAACTTTTGAATCAGTTTCATTTTGTAGAAAACTTATACCCCATGCCATAAACTGTGCTGAGGTAATCCGATCCACCAATATTGGTGATTTTCTTTCTTAGGTTTTTGATGTGCTGGTACACAAAATCATGTGAGTCTAAAGAGTCGGCAAAATCACCCCAGAGGTGTTCTGCAATGGCTTGTTTGGTCAGTATCCTATTTTTGTTGGCAATAAAATAGACGAGTAGTTCATATTCCTTGCGCGTCAGTTCAAGGGGTTTGTCATGTACCTTTGTTTCGAGGGTTTCAGGGTTGATCCTGATTTCTTCAAACCCGATGTAGTTGTCACCATCAAAATTTTTCCTCCTGTAGATAGATTTTATCCTTGCGTTTAGTTCCGGCAAAAAGAAGGGTTTGGTGATATAGTCATCTGCCCCATAATCAAGCCCTTGTATTTTATCCTCCAGCGAATTTTTCGCCGATATGATCAGTACGCCGGATTTGATCCCCCTAGTTTTGATGTGGTTCAGTATGTCCATGCCTGAGCCATCGGGAAGCATGATATCGAGTAGAATGATGTCGTAAGAAAATGCAGCTAGTTTGTCGATAGATTCCATCTTGGATGTGGCAGATTCGCAAACGAACCCCTCCTTGCCCAGATAGGCCTGCATATCTTTGCCCAGTTCGATATTGTCTTCTATAATCAGGATTTTCATTTACAGCCTTTAAGGTTTGTCAACCACGAATCCAATTTGGTCAATAATTTATACAAATTAAATATCTATTTTTGAAGAAATTTTGAAGATTCACCCGGCAGGCCTGAAACAATAGATCAGGGGAAATCTTGGTTTTTTGTCTTAGGATTAGATATTTTAGAGGAAACAATGGTTGAAATGTTAAACAAACTTCCAAAATTCACGCGCAATTTCTACTTTCTGGGAGGGGTGGTTTTCTTAGGATGGATGCTTTTCTTTGATGCCAATGACTTTTATTCGCAATTCCAATTGAAGAGGAAGCTCACCGATCTGGAGCATCAAAAAAACCATTACCTTCAGGAGATAGAAAAAGTGAAGAAAGACCGTGAGGCCCTGCTCAATGACAAATCCCAGCTGGAAAGGTTTGCCAGGGAGAAATATTATATGAAAAAAGAGGGGGAAGAAGTATTTATTGTTGTTGAAAAAGAGGATTAACAAACGAATCAGATAACCCAAATTACTTGCACATGAAGAAAGTTTTATTCTTTTTGATGATTGGCTTAGGGATTTCAACAGCCACATCAGCGCAAAACCAAAATGACATAGACGAGAGGTCCGACTGGCAGGAAAGGATATTTATGGGAGGCAATATGGGACTTCAGGTAGGCAACCAAACTTATGTCAACCTATCCCCTACCATGGGTTATCGCATCACAAACGCCCTTTCAGCAGGGGTAGGGGTGTCTTATATTTATACCAAAGCCTTTGGCCAATCCAGGACCCACTACGGTGGCAATGTATTTGGAAGGGCCAACATTGCCGATCCTTTTTTTGCCATGGTGCAGTACGAATACCTGAGCGTTGATGTCGGTGTTGAAGGCAGAAGGTTGGGGTTGAAGAGTTTTCTGGTAGGTGGGGGCATCCAGCAACCACTTGGTGGAAATGCCGTGGCTTCTTTCACCGTCATGTACAATCTATCCTATGTAGAGGGTGAACCAAGTGCCTACAACAGCCCCATAGTAATTGGCGGGGGCATTACCCTCGGGTTTTAAAAATCCAGCTTAAACCTTTCAGATAATTCTTTCAAATCTTCTACTACAGGTGCTAGTAGTGGGATACCATTTACCTTTCTGTCGGCTTCCATTTCCCTTTCAGGATCACCAGGTATCACTACCTTTTGTGCGCCATTTACGGTTTTCGACTGCCTGAACCTCGCGATCCAATTGTCCATGTGGTCCAGGAATTCCTCCTTTGGCCTGAAGGCGTCAATCCTCATCACTCCAAAGAAATGTCCAATACCCTCACCAACAGGATCGGCAGGAGGCTGCAAAAAGCTGACGAACGGTGGCACCCATGGGCCATAGTTGGCACCAGACAATACCGCTGAAAAAATATCTACAATAGACCCCAATATGTAGCCTTTATGCGAGCCATGTTCTTTGTCGCCCCCAAGGGGGAGCAGAGCACCGCCTTTTTTTACACCATGGGAATCTGTGGTAATGGCACCTTCAATGTCCTGCACCCATCCGGTAGGGCAATCCATATTTTTGCGTTGCAGGATTTCCAACTTGCCATTGGCTGCCGTAGTGGTGGCCATATCAGCCACAAATGCCGGTTGGTTTTTGGTAGGGATGGCGACAGAAATCGGGTTTGTGCCCAACAACCGCTCTTTAGAGAAGGTGGGCGACACAAGCGGGCTGGCGTTGGTCATAGAGATGCCAATCATGTCATGCTCCAGGGCCATCATAGCGTGAAAACCAGCTATACCATAGTGGTTGGAGTTTTTTACCGATACCCAACCGGTACCGGCTATTTTGGCCTTTTCGATGGCAATTTCCATAGCTTTAGGGCCAGCCACCAGTCCCAAAGCGGCATCACCATCCACTACAGCCGTAGAGGGTGTTTCGTGTACCACCTTGATCTTAGGATCAGTATTGATCCTGCTGGCCTCCCAAAGCCTGATATAGCCCGATAGCCGGGCGATACCATGCGAGTCAACCCCTCTCAGGTCTGCGCTGATGAGTACCTTTGCGGCAAGGTCTGCCATTGGTTTTTGGTAACCAATTTTCAAAAATACAGCTTGTATAAACTGCTCTAATTTCTTGTATGAATACTGGGTTGCCTGTGGGGTATCTTTCACCATATCAATTTTCAATACCTATTTTATTGTTGTTGCCAAACAAAATCCCTTCTTTGAGCGAAAACGCCGAAACCTTGAGTTCTTCAATGCCCAACTGCTCTATGACCAGTTTTATGAGTAGCACCGCCACCACGATCATATCTACCCGCATGGCAATCATGCCCGGTATCTTCATTCTTTCTGCCCGGTTCTTGGTAGTCAAATCCTTGCAAATAGTTTGGAAGTAGGAAATCGGAAGTGTGTGGCCGTATTTCCCATAATCCTTCTCATCTACCGTGTGCCGAAACATGTCCTGCAATGTATCGAACGAACCGGCAGAGCCTATGATCGTACGCACTTCGTGTTGGCGGCAAAGCTCAAATACTTCATGAAGTTGCTTCATCAAAAAAGCATTGAGCCTTTCAATGTCACCCTGGGACATGGGGTCATGTTCATGGAATTTGTCCATCAACCTCTGGCCACCTATTTCAAAACTTTTCATCCACAAGGGCTTGTCTTTGTCCGCAATGATAAATTCTATGCTGCCCCCGCCAATATCAATGATCAACTCCTTTCGGTCGCTAATTTTCAGGTATTGGCGCACCCCTTCGTAAATAAAACTGGCTTCCTCATCCCCGGACAGTACCCTAATCTTGAACTCAGTTTCGTTAAGGATTTTTTCTACAAACGCTTTCTGGTTTCCAGCATTTCTAACTGCACTGGTGGCAGTTACAATTACATAATCTACTTTGTGCTCAGTCACCTTTTCTTTGTAGTGCAATAGGGTATTTACTGCCCGTTCTGTTGCTTCGTCAGTGATTACACCCCTGCTAATGCCACCCTTTCCAAGCCTGACCGCTTGCTTTTCTTTGTACAATATTTCCCCGGTCAGCTTGTCGGCTATGATCAGGTTGAAAGTATTGGTGCCAATATCGATTGCGGCCTGGAGCATACGCTAAAAATTTAGGGCGAATTTAGAAACAAATTGCGAATAGACTCATTGAATGCCTAAATGTATTTGAGTGAATGTGAAATGATCGGTGAATAACCATTCTGATAAGTTCGGTACATGCTATATTTGGACATCAACATGTAAGTCCAGAATATGACCTTGAAAAGTACCGAAGAAAAAATTGCCCAACTGGAAAAACTCAACCAGGAAGCATTACTGGGAGGTGGCCAGAAAAGAATAGATGCCCAGCACAGCAAAGGAAAACTCACCGCCAGGGAAAGAATAGATTTGCTGCTTGACCCGGGTTCTTTTCAGGAAGTAGGAAAACTGGTCACGCACAGGGCAACAGACTTTGGGTTGGATAAACAAAAATTTTTGGGCGATGGTGTGGTGACTGGATATGGTGAAATAACAGGGCGGTTGGTTTATGTATTCAGCCAGGACTTTACTGTGTTTGGAGGATCACTTTCTGAGACCTACGCAGAGAAGATTGTCAAGATTATGGACATGGCCATGAAGAACGGTGCGCCTGTGATTGGGCTCAATGATTCGGGTGGTGCCAGGATTCAGGAAGGTGTGGTGTCATTGGCTGGGTATGCCGATATTTTTTATAGAAATACGCTTGCTTCGGGAGTTGTGCCCCAGATATCGGCCATTATGGGGCCCTGTGCTGGTGGGGCCGTTTACTCACCGGCTATTACGGATTTCATTTTGATGGTGGAAAATACCTCATACATGTTCGTGACCGGGCCCAATGTAGTCAAAACAGTAACACAGGAGGATGTGACTTCTGAAGAGCTGGGAGGGGCATCCACCCACAGTACTAAAAGTGGGGTGACCCATTTTTCCTGTGCCAATGAAGTGGAGTGCATCCGTAATATCCAGCAACTGCTGAGCTATATGCCTCAAAATTGTGAGGAAGAGGCATTTCGGTTGCCCTATGACGAGCAATCAGAAACAAGGGATGTGTTGGATTCTATCGTCCCGGCAAATCCAAACCAGCCCTACGACATGAAAGAGGTGATAGACGGTATAGTGGATGAAGACAGCTTTTTCGAAGTACACAAAAACTTCGCAGAAAACATAGTGGTGGGTTTCGCAAGGCTGGGAGGGAGGAGTATCGGAATAGTGGCCAACCAGCCGGCTGTTCTGGCTGGTGTGTTGGACATCCATTCTAGTACCAAAGGAGCTCGTTTCGTCCGTTTCTGTGATTGTTTCAATATTCCACTATTGGTATTGGAAGATGTGCCGGGCTTTTTGCCCGGTACCGACCAGGAGTGGAACGCCATCATCAGCAATGGGGCTAAATTGCTCTATGCCTTCAGCGAAGCTACCGTACCAAGGGTGACTGTGATCGTAAGAAAAGCCTACGGAGGTGCTTATGATGTGATGAATTCCAAACACATCGGGGCGGATGTCAACTATGCCTGGCCTACCGCCGAAATCGCCGTGATGGGGGCAAAAGGAGCCGCAGAAATCATCTTTAAGAAGGAGATAAAACAGGCAGATGACCCGGAAGCCAAGTTGCAGGAAAAGATAGATGAATACACTGAAAAATTTGCCAACCCCTATAGTGCAGCGAGCCGTGGCTATATCGATGAAGTTATCTTACCCCACAACACCAGGATTAAATTGATGGTATCTTTTAAGATGTTGGAAAACAAAGTAGCTAAATTGCCCCGCAAAAAACACGGCAATATTCCTTTGTAAGCCCCTGACATTAACTTTTACCTTTCAACATAAGATATGGATAAAAAAAGTAAAAAATTCCTCTTTGAATATTTAAACAATGCATCCCCAACCGGCTTTGAAAGCTCTGGCCAGAAAATATGGCTCGACTACATGAAGCCCTATATCGATACTTATATCTCCGACACCTATGGCTCGATGGTTGGGGTGATCAACCCCGACCACAAGTACAAAGTGGTGATAGAAGCACATGCGGATGAGATCGCCTGGTTTGTCAACTACATTACCGATGACGGTTATATTTATGTAGTACGAAATGGTGGATCTGACCACATGATTGCCCCATCCAAGCGGGTGAACATACACACAGAGAAGGGCGTGGTAAAAGGGGTATTTGGTTGGCCTGCTATCCATGTTCGGGTAGGGAAGGAAGAAACCAAGCCCGAAATGAAAAACATTTTCATTGATGTGGGTTGTTCGACCAAAAAAGAAGTGGAAAAACTAGGCATCCATGTCGGGGCAGTGGTGACTTTTGACGATGAACTCATGGAGCTCAATAAAAAGTATGTGACCGGCCGTGCCCTTGACAACAGGGTGGGGGGCTTTATGATTGCAGAAGCCGCCCGGAGGTTGAAGGAGAAAAAAATAGAACTTCCATTTGGGCTGTATGTAGTCAATGCCGTGCAGGAAGAGATAGGCCTGCGAGGTGCAGAAATGATAGCGGCCAGGATCAAGCCTGATGTGGCCATCATTACGGATGTGTGCCACGATACTAATTCGCCCATGTATGATAAAAAGATAAGCGGCGACCAAAAATCAGGCGATGGACCAGTGCTCACCTATGGCCCGGCAGTACAAAACAACTTGCTGGATATGGTCATTTCAGTGGCTAAAAAGAAGAAAATACCTTTTCAACGTGCGGCTGCTTCGCGTTCAACAGGCACGGATACCGATGCTTTTGCCTACTCCAATGAAGGAGTGGCCTCAGCCTTGGTTTCGTTACCGCTGAAATACATGCACACTACTGTGGAAATGGCCCATTACGATGACATTGAAAATGTGATAGAACTGATGGTGGCCTTTTTACAGCAATTGAAATCGGGACATGATTTTAGGTATATTAAGTAGCACATTTGAGTTATTCCTTACAACATTGCCTGTCAGGGAATAGTTTTTGTAATCATTCCCTCATCCATGGAATGGGTCATTTTGGAGTTGTGTCGTTTTATTCAAGCACTAAGAATTTTGTCAAGGTCATTCCGTAGCGAAGCGCCCGCCTTCGGCGAGGCAGGCAGGAATCTATACTAAGGTACAAATATGGTTGCTTGCTTTTTGCCGGGTGTGCCAGGTGAAATGCCTACGATCCTGGCAGAAATTTGATATCCCATTAAACCATCCCGCATTTTTTCCATCCAAGCAGCCAAACAAAAAATAAAAAAGGATGGGAAAATTAGTTTGGCAAGTATTGTTGGGAATGGTGATATGGTCTTTCGCCATTACCCAGGGGCATTCACAAAGAAAACTTGAGGTAAAGAGACGGTCAGCAGTAGTGGTAAAGACACCACGGACAAAAGTGGTGTACATAAATCCAAAGCCCAAAGTACGGGTGGTCCGAACCATTCCCGGTCGTCACACGGTGATCCGTCACAAAGGAGTATCCTACTTTTATCATGAAGGTCACTATTACAGGCGTGCGGGCAACAGGTACATAGTAATGCCGCCTCCAGCAGGGGTGAGGGTGTCAGTACTGCCCGCAAGGTACCTGAGGATACAGTTGGGAGGGTTTCCTTATTTTTACTTTGGAGGTGTTTTTTATCTGGAGAAAAATAAGAAATATGAAGTGGTAAGGCCTCCGGTGGGGGCTGTGGTGCCCGAACTTCCCGATGAAGCAGAAAAAATCATCATCGATGGTAAGGTTTACTACGAATATGACAACACGATCTATAGCCTGACAGAAACCAACAATGGGTTGGAATACGAAGTAGTGGGAGAATTGGACTAGCAGATCAAAAGAACTTTGCACGTGCGGGCAGTGGCCTGCACCAGCATTGTACCAAGGATAGCAGTAGGTTATGGCTTGTTGAAAACAAAGCCCCTTTCATCTGCCTCATCGTAAAAATCAAGTTCCACACCCACCAGGTACATCACATGCCTTTTGTCGATGTATATGGGAATGTCATCCTTCACATAGGCTATGTCTTCTTCCTTTTGTTTGTCAAAACCGACCATAAAGCCCATGGCCCCACAGCCGCCTCCCTTAATGCCAACCCGTAAGCCATAACCTTCGGGTATGCCTTTATTGAGCATGATGTTTTTCACTTCTTCGGTCGCCTTTTCAGACAGGCCCACGGGTTCTATATTCATTTATACTAATTCTCTATTGGGATTGACAAAATTAGTTAATTTTGGCAGGTGCCAGGCAAGGCCATTTTATAATTGTATTGCTTTTGGTGAAAATAGTTCGTTCCGGATCGTTGGCAGGCTAAAATCCTACCAGGGGCTATACCTGAGGTTGTTGCGAGAGGAAAATAAAAACATAAATCAATTTGTTGAATGGAAGCATTAGTTGAATTTGGAAAAATCATTTTACCAGCCGGGGCGGTTTTGTACGCTGTTTTTTTGACCGTAAGGATGTTTCTGACCAAAGACCTGGAAAAGAGGCTGCTGGAACTGAAAATGAAAAACACCGAGACGTTGCTCCCTATCAGGTTACAGGCCTTTGAACGGGTATGCCTTTTTTTGGAGCGCATATCGCCAAACAACCTGATCATGCGGGTGAACGACGATGAATATAAGTCTGGCCAATTTCAACAGATTCTTTTACATGAGATAAGGGAAGAATACAATCATAACCTGTCGCAGCAGGTATATATGAGCGACGAGTCGTGGGACCTGGTGAAGAATGCCATGGAAGAGATTGTGATGATCATCAACGAAGCGGCAGGAGCGGTTGATCCCGAATCCAAGAGCCTCGAGCTGGCCAAAAAAATATTTGAAGTGACGATGGGTCGGGAAAAACAGGCCGTGGACTATGCCCTCCAAAACCTCAAGGAGGAGATCAGGCAGGTTTTCTAACGAACTTGCTTCGTACGTTTCATTCCTTTTCTTAAAAAAACCTGCTCAACCACTTTGGTACTGAGCAGACCGTTCAAAACATTTTTCATTCAAATGCTAATCCCAATGCTTACATTTGATCTGACAAAAATGATAACCTAAAAAGAAACATGAAACAATTATTGACCCTGGCAGTTGCAGTCGCCTTCCTGGCTTGCGAGCCCCAACAACAAAAACAAGAAACCCCAACTGAAAACCCTTTCTACAATACATTTAATGAGCCTATCGATTTTGGTGGAATTGACCCGCTGGACGTTTCAGAAGCCACAGAGTCCATACAAAACATTACCGACAAGGCCATAGCAGATGTGATCGCCCTTAAGCAGGACGACAGGACTTTTGACAACACCATGCTTGCCCTGGACGATCTTTACGCCCGGTTTGATGGTGTGGCATCTGCCATTTATCTAATGTCTTATACCCATCCCGATTCCAGCATAAGAAACAATGCACTGGAGTCCAATACGGTATTGGGACAGTACATCAACAAGATCCAGCTGAATGAAGACCTGTACCGGGCAGTGAAGGATTATTCCAAAAGTGAAGAAGCAGGGAAACTCACAGGCTACAAGGCCAAATTTGTACAAGAGACCGTGGAAGAATTCGAAAGGAATGGATTTGCATTGGAAAAGGAGGACAGGAAAAAATTGCAGGAAATCAACGATGCTCTGTCTGAAATAGGCGACCAGTTTTCGAAGAATATTGCATCATATAAAGATTACTTAATCGTGGATGAAGCCGATATGAACGGCCTGCCTGAAGATTACAAAGAGGAGAACAAGCAGGAAGATGGCACCTATCATGTGGACCTGAGCTATCCATCATATAGGCCATTCATGAAGTATAGTAAATCCGAACAGGCCAGAAAAGCCCTCTACATGAAATACATGAACAGGGCCATGCCAGGGAATATTGAGGTATTGGAAAGTTTGCTCCAAAAAAGAAAAGAAATGGCCGAACTATTGGGCTACAGGTCTTATGCGGAATACAGGTTGGAAGACCGGATGGCGCGTACCCCGGAGCGGGTTTGGGACTTTGAAAATAAACTGAAACAGGAACTCAGGCAAAAAGCTGAAAAAGATTATCAGGAGCTACTGGAAGTGAAAAAAGATGCCACTGGGGAAGCCAGCATCATCAATGGATGGGAATCCAGCTTTTATTTTGACAAACTGCTAAAGGAAAAGTACCAACTGGATGGTGAACTGGTCAAACAATACTTCGCACTGGACGATGTAATCCAGGGACTATTCAAAATCACCCAAACGATTTTTGATCTGGAGTACAGGGAAGTGGACAATCCCTCTGTATGGCATCCGGATGTGAGGTTGTTTGAAGTAATCAAAGATGGCAAGCTCAAAGGCAGGTTTTACCTCGATTTATTTCCCCGGGAAAACAAGTACAACCATGCCGCATGTTTTGGCATCAAAAATGGTAAAATGACTACAAAAGGCTATCAGGTGCCTACCGCCAGCCTGGTTTGTAATTTCCCCAGGCCCACTGACGACAAACCTGCATTGATGCCACACGACCAGGTAGAGACCTTCTTCCATGAGTTTGGCCATGTGCTGCACCACATGGTAACTACGGCCGACCTGCTGTCACAGTCGGGTACCAACGTGTCCAGGGATTTCGTGGAGGCCCCCTCACAGATATTTGAAAATTGGGTTTGGAATTATGATGCCCTGAAGTTGTTTGCCAAACACTACGAAAGCAGGGAAGTGCTGCCCGAAGACCTGTTCAACAAGATGTTGGCGGCCAAAAATGTGGGGTCTGGAATCAGCGCGTCCACTCAGGTGTTTTATGGTTCTTACGACATGATGCTGCACGACAAATACGACCCAAATGGCGGTGAATCCACTACGGATGTGTTGAAAAAACTACAGGCTGATATTTTGCTTTACCCCTATGTGGATGGCACGCATTTTCAGGCGGCTTTTGGGCATCTCAATGGCTATGGGGCCAGCTACTACGGTTACCTTTGGTCGAAAGTGTATGCCCAGGATATGTTTTCAGTTTTTGAGAAAAACGGGATACTGGACAAAGCAACAGGCAAGCGCTACAGGGATATCATATTGGCCAGTGGAAGCTCAAAGGACGAATTGGAGTTGGTAAAAGAATTTCTTGGCCGTGAACCAAACAATGAGGCATTTCTACGCGAGCTTGGGCTTTAGTATAGGGCACTCCAATTGTGGCTGCACCCTACTTCCAAAATTCATTTCAGATATAAGAAGTAAACGGATTATATTCGCCGAAAAAATAGAAAATGATAAATAGCAACGAATATTTTGAAGGGAAAGTGAAGTCACTGGGCTATAGTACAGATGGTGGCACATCCACCATTGGTGTGATGGAGGCTGGGGATTATGAATTCAATACCTCGTCCAAAGAACAAATGATAGTAATAGAAGGTAGCCTGGATGTTCAATTGGCAGGGGAAGCAGATTGGAAAAACTATCGAAACGGTGATTCTTTTGAAGTGATGGCCGGTTCTTCTTTTAAAGTGAAATCAACCGGACAGACTTCCTATTTGTGTAAATATAGCTGACCAGTACTCTTACTCCAGCTGTCAAATTTGTAGTAGTGGTAGCCCCTGGCTGGGTTTTGACGTACTCGGCTAGATACTTTATAAAGACCATGTTTGGTATTGTAAATTTCTGGACTTTCATATTCGCTGGTGTATTGCTGAACCTTACGCCGGGAACAGACACCTTTTATATCCTTGGAAAGAGTATTTCATCCGGGAAAAAGGAAGGTATTTTTGCGGCCCTGGGGATAGGGGCAGGGTCTTTGGTGCATACAACATTTGCCGCCCTGGGTCTTTCAGCCATACTTTCAGAATCAGCATTGGCATTTGATCTGGTAAAATACCTGGGTGCCGGTTATTTGATGTTTTTGGGTATAAAAGCCATATTCAACGGAAAACCTGGAAATGTGGTGGCCTCCAATCAAAAAGGCAGGACATTTTTATCGGCCGTGCTTACCAACGTACTCAATCCTAAGGTGGCACTGTTTTACCTGGCTTTCCTTCCGCAGTTCATAGACCCAAATTACCAAAACCATATGGTGTCCTTTCTTATCCTGGGGGTCACATTTACCTTCTCGGGAACCCTCTGGGGCCTCCTTTTGGCTAATTATGCCTCCAGATTATCCACTTTGGTCCGATCCGGGGGCAGGGTTGGTCGTATTTTTAATAAAGTAACTGGTTTGGTCTTTATTTCCCTTGGCTTACGACTTGCTATGAGCCGTGAGTAAGCAGTCCATGGAACCCCCAAAATACCGGTACGACTTTTCGTAAATATCCCATCGTTTTACTAATTCCTGGAAAAAAAGTATTTTCACTAATATTATATTTCTTTAGTATTTTCGGCAAGGATTTCAAGATTACCCAAAAATGAAACAACAAAACATAACTAAAATAAGGATGGCCAGCTTCGGGTTGGTGTGCCTCGTATTTCTCGTAACCCTCACATCAGGGTATGCCCAGGAACAAACTGTTGAGCCGGACAGCCTCAAAACAGAAGAACAGGACAGCCTTCTGAACCTTAAACAGGAGCAAACCAAACTATTGTTACGGGAGGCTGATTCAGTTCGACGTGCGGATAGTCTGCAGCAGGTTCAGCTTCAGGAACAAATCACCAACCTACGTACAAGGGACAGGAAGAAAAAACTCGAACTTGAAAAACGGCTGGATTCCCTCAAAAATGCCCAGGAGCTCAGGGATCTCAAGGTAAAGGCACAGGTAGATTCACTTAGAGAGCACACTAAAGGGGTGCCGGTAATACTGTATGGTGATACCATATTTTATATATATTCCAAATTGGGACCCTTTAGCCCAAGTGAGCGTGCATCCAGCATAGTTCAGAAGTTGGATCTGTTGGTAGAAGAGAATATTTTCAAACCAGAGCTGCTCAGTGTCCATGAAGGGGAAGAAAGCCATGACATCATGCATGAAGATATCATCATCATGAGTATCGTCAACCGGGATGCCTTCTGGCTGGACAAAAGCAGAAAAGAAGTGGCTGAGCAATATGCAGCCTCCATTAGGAGCAGTGTTGCCGAATATGAAGAGCGCTCAGGACTTTTTCATACCCTTAGGAGGATTGGCTTGTTGATACTGACTTTGGTAGTATTTGGTATTAGTATCAAATACATGGACAAAGGATTTACCTGGCTCAACAAAAAGATCATCATTGGCGGGCGCAAGTACATTACTGGAGTGAAATTTAAAAACTATGAGTTTTTATCTGTAGAACGTGAAGAGCAACTGATCACCTGGATGCTCAATATGGCCAAATGGCTGGCCATCATCATTGTAGTTTACCTCATTCTACCTGTTGTTTTCAGCATTTTCCCGGCTACCAAGGGTATTGCCTCTACACTAATTGGCTATGTGTTGGATCCACTTAAGATATTCGGAATAGCATTGGTTGGATATATACCTGAGCTGTTTACGATCATAGTGATTATGTTGGTTACTCATTATTTTGTTCAATTTTTAAGATTTGTTTCCCTGGAAATTGCAACGGGTAAACTGCAGCTCCCTGGCTTTTATCCTGACTGGGCGACACCTACGTTCAATATTGTCAAGATTATAGTTTATGCTTTTTCATTTATTGTCATTTTCCCTTATTTGCCAGGAAGTGAGTCACCAATTTTTCAAGGCGTGAGCGTATTTCTTGGTGTGCTTTTTTCGCTGGGCTCTTCTTCGGCTATTAGTAATGTGATAGCTGGTTTGGTCATTACCTATATGAGGCCGTTTAAGATTGGCGACCGTGTGAAAATAGGTGATACGGTAGGTGATGTGTTGGAAAAATCCATGCTCGTAACCCGGGTTCGCACCACCAAGAATGAAGACATAACCATACCCAACTCAGCCATTCTTAATGGTAGTACGATCAACTACAGCAGCAGTGCCAAAGAGCTTGGGCTCATTCTGCATGCCACCGTAACGATTGGGTATGATGTGCCCTGGAGGAAGGTGCATGAAATATTGATTGAGGCTGCTAAGAAGACAGAATATGCCAAAGAGGAGCCTCAGCCGTTTGTACTCCAAACCAGCCTCGACGACTTTTATGTGAGCTATCAGATCAACCTTTATACCGAGGAGGCAAGCAAGGGGTCTAAGATATATTCCCATCTTTACGCCAACATTCAGGATGGTTTTAATGAAGCCGGTGTGGAAATCCTGTCGCCGCACTACAGGGCAGCCCGGGATGGCAATATAATGACCATACCACCGGATTACCTCCCACCTGACTATAAAGTGCCTTCTTTCAATGTAAACATACACAAGGATGGAAAGGATTGATTCTACCCTCTTGGATTGGTGGGAACAGCCTTTTGTGGAAAGGATAGCCATCTTGTTGGTTGCTGTTTTGGCCGTTTTATTGGTTGTGTCACTGATCAAAAAACAACTGAACCGTAACATCAAAGATGTGGACAACAAGTACCGTGCGCGTAAAGCTGTGAACATGGTAGGTTATCTGCTCATTGTGGCGGCCTGTTTATTCGTTTATAGCGACAAACTGGGCAATATTGGTGTGGCACTGGGCGTGGCAGGTGCAGGTATTGCGTTTGCCTTGCAGGAGGTAATCGTGAGTATTGCGGGTTGGCTAAATATACTCATAGCCGGAACTGTGGGAGTAGGTCAGCGGGTAAAAATTGGGGATGTAAAGGGCGACATCATAGACATAGGGGTGATGAGCACCACCATCATGGAAGTAGGCGATTGGGTAAATGGCGACCTCTACAATGGCCGTATCATTTCACTGGCCAATAGTTTTGTGTTCAAAGAAAAGATTCACAACTACTCGGCTGAGTATCCTTTTCTGTGGGATGAGATTACCGTGCCGATTCGTACCGAGAGCGATTACAACCTGGCCCGTAAAGTTTTTACTGATGTGTTGAATGAACTTTGTGCAGATTATGCCTCCAAAAGTGAAGCGCAATGGAACAACCTGGCCAACAAATACAGAGTGGAAAACGCCCAGGTGCAACCCATGGTCACCCTGCAATTCGATGAAAACTGGATCACTTTTACCCTTCGGTATATTGTGGACTACAAGAAAAGGCGGAGCACCAAGGATGCCATATACACCAAGTTGCTGAATGAAATTGCGAAATACGAGCAGATCATCATGATTGCCACCAGTACGCTGGAGGTGACCAATGTGAAAAATGATTAAAAGGGTTTATATCAGGATTTGTCCGGTTTGTTTTCCCGTGTTAGTACCCACCAGTAGTTATATCCAGTTGAGCAAGTTTCGGATTTTTCAACAATAGAGGGTGCTTTATTTTTACAGCATAAAAAAACGAACCCACTATGAGTGAGCAAAGCCAGATCGACTACCAACGAATAGCAGAAGCGATATCGTACATACAGCAAAATTTTAAGCAGCAACCCACTTTGGAAGAAGTTGCCGAAAAGGTTCACCTGAGCCCATTTCATTTTCAGCGGCTTTTTACCAATTGGGCAGGGGTTAGTCCCAAAAAATTCCTACAATACATTAGCATTCAACATGCTAAGCGCATGTTGGGCAGTACACAAACCACCCTGTTTGAGGCGGCTTACGAGACAGGGTTGTCTGGCACAGGAAGGTTACATGATTTGTTCGTAAAAATAGAAGGGATGACACCCGGTGAATTTAAGAATAAAGGGGCCAACCTTCGCATCAATTACAGCTATCAGCCCAGTTTGTTTGGCAATATGCTTGTAGCCTCTACCGAAAAGGGGATTTGCTATATGGGCTATTCCGATGATAAAAACCGCTCGTTCGCAGAGCTTACAGGTCGTTTTCCAAACGCAGAATTTGTACAGGAAACTGATACTTTTCAGCAGAATGCCCTGCAAATTTATGGCGGGGATTGGAGCCAGATCAACCAAATCAAACTCCACCTGAAAGCGAGTGATTTTCAGCTGAAAGTATGGGAAGCACTGCTCAAAATACCAATGGGACGGCTAGCCACGTATGGTCAAATTGCCCAAAAGATCAACAAGCCAACGGCATCCAGAGCCGTAGGTACCGCTATTGGTAGCAATCCTGTAGCTTTTCTTATTCCTTGCCATCGCGTCATTCAATCTACCGGTGCGTTTGGCGGCTATATGTGGGGCCCAACGCGCAAAACTGCCATAATAGGATGGGAAGCTGCAAAAATCAATGGATTGGCGGAAACTTCAACACGATATTAAGAAAAAACACAGAAAGTGGGAATCGTAATGAACGAAAATAATAATTCAAAATCCTCCATTAAGATTCAGGCGTCCCCCGCTATGGTTTGGGATGCTTTGGTCAACAAGGAAATTGCCAAAGAATACTTTCATGGGGCAGAAGTATGGTCTTCCTGGGAGGAAGGAAGCCCAATTACTTTTAAAGGAGAGTTCAACGGAAACGAACATGAGGAAAAGGGTGTCATACTTAAAGTGGTTCCAGGGTCATTGTTGCAATATTCCCACTGGAGTCATTTTGACGGATTGCCCGATGAGCCTGAAAACTACAGGACCTGGACATTCAGCATAGCCGATGGATCAGGGGATGCTATTCTTTCTGTATCTGAAGACAACATTCCGACAGAGGCGAAGAAATTGCGGTCTGATGAGTTCTGGAATGAGGTGCTTCAAACCATCAAAAGGATAGTGGAACAGTGAAAATCCTTGAAGAAAAAATTCACAACATCAACTGGTCGGTAGTATCAGCCGGGCTAAACAACAAAGGTTTTTCCATTGTTTCACATTTGCTGTCAAAGGAGCAATGTACAGTTGATCAAGGACTATACCAAGGAAAACCTATACCGAAAAACGGTAGTGATGGAACGTCACCGCTTTGGTTTGGGGCAGTATAAATATTTCACCTACCCTCTACCTGATATAGTTCAAACTATCAGGGAAGTGGCCTACCCCAATCTTGTGCCGGTTGCCAACCTTTGGATGAAAGTCTTGAAAATCGACGCGACCTTCCCCGGAACCCTGTCGGAATTGCATACTCTATGCCATCAGAACAACCAGATCTATCCTACACCGCTGATCTTGAAATATGAAAAGGGAGGCTACAACACATTGCATCAGGACTTGTATGGGGAAGTTTATTTTCCATTTCAAATAGCAGTGTTTTTAAATGAACCAGACAAAGAATTTACTGGTGGGGATTTTGTTATGACAGAGCAGGTGCCAAGGGCACAGTCCAAAGCCTCTGTCCTAAGGCCAAAGAAGGGCGATATGCTCATTTTCACTACTAATTTTAGGCCAGTGAAAGGTGTGAAAGGGTACTATCGTGCCAAAATGAAGCATGGTGTGAGTGAGCTCGGTGGTGGGGAGCGTCACACTTTAGGTGTTATATTTCATGATGCAATGCATTGAAAGGTGGTCAGGCATTGTGAAATTAGCAACCCGGAGCTCTTAAAGAAAATACGGGCAAGAGAAATTAATTTTGCTGGCAATGCCAGGCTGAAAATATATGGAAGGCTCAACTGCAAGTCAGGTAAAAGAATGAAAAAGGAAAACAGGGTATTCTTTGCATCGGATGGGGAAGCCACAAGGCATCACTACAGGCCATGTGGACATTGTATGGGAAAATATTATAAGCAGTGGAAAGTTGGACTTATTTAATTCAGAACCCTTGCCAAACTTGTTGCCCTACGACGGTGAAGTTTATTACCATGGGGCAATTATGGATATCCAAAGCGCACAGCACTACCTCGATGAGCTTTTGCAAACAATTGAGTGGAAAAATGATGAAGCTGTAATCTTTGGAAAGCATGTGACCACAAGCAGAAAGGTAGCATGGTATGCCAGCGAACCCTTCGAATATACCTATTCAAATACGACAAAAACCGCCCTGCCATGGACCGACTCATTGCTAAGGCTCAAAAAGTTGGTTGAACAACACTCCGGGGAGACCTTCAATTCATGCCTGCTCAATCTATACCACAACGGTAATGAAGGGATGGCCTGGCACAGCGATGGGGAAAAAGACCTCAAAAAGAACGGGGCAATCGCCTCGCTGAGTTTCGGGGCTGAGAGGAAATTTTCTTTCAAACACAAAAGGACCAAATTGCCCGTGTCCCTGGTACTTGAAAGGGGTAGCCTACTGATGATGACAGGCCCCACCCAGACCAATTGGTTGCACAGGCTGCCACCTACCAAAAAAACCAGGTCGGCCAGGGTGAACCTGACTTTCAGGACGATATTGAGGTGAAAACTTAGACCAGCTCACTTTGATCGGGACTATGAAGGCACGGGGAAGCATGAAATCAATGATGTTTAGGTTAATTTTCAAGCTGCAACCATTACAATAAAATCATTATACTTTGACCAATTAACTTTTTTTAGCATGAAACCCCGACAACTTATAGAAAAATGGGTAGAAATCTTTAACTCCGGAGATGCACAGGGCCTGGCTTCATTGTATCATGACGATGCGGTCAACCATCAGGTAGTGGCCGAGCCAATTACCGGAAAAGCGGCTATTGAAGCCATGTTTTCAAAGGAATTTTCGAGAGCTACTATGGTCTGTGTTGTAGAGAATATCTTTGAAGATGGTGAGTGGGCCATTTTAGAGTGGAAAGACCCGTTGGGCCTGCGAGGGTGTGGTTTTTTTCATGTGGTCAATGGAAAGATAAAGTTTCAGCGGGGGTATTGGGATGAGCTGTCATTTTTGAGGCAGCAGGGTTTGCCATTGCCTACCGAGTAAATCCTATGGATGAATGCTGATCCACTAAAGGAAAATCCCTCAACCAATGCAATGAAATTTCGTTGAAAATGGCTTACCGCATCAATTTGGCCCGGGTCTTCTCTGGGCTGTTTTTGTTATTAAAAAGTGAAGGCATGAAACTAAGGATTTATCAGATCGACGCATTTACCGACCAGGTTTTTCGTGGCAACCCTGCCGCTGTTTGCATATTGGATGAATGGCTGGAAGAGTCGTTGATGCAAAAAATAGCGGCAGAAAACAACCTGGCCGAGACGGCCTTCGTGGTAAAAAAAGACAATTCCTTCCAAATCCGATGGTTTACTCCCAAAGTGGAAGTCAACCTTTGTGGACATGCTACATTGGCCTCAGCCTTCGTGTTGTACAATTACTATGGTGTGACTCTAGAAAAAATTGATTTCAACTCACCAAGGAGTGGCCTACTATCTGTATCCAAATCCGAAAACGAGCTTACCCTCGACTTTCCAACAGATGACCTGGAAGCAGTGGCCATTCCCGGCGAATGCATTGAGGCTTTTGGGCTCAGGCCAAATGAAGCTTATAAAGGCAAAACTGATTATATGCTCATTTTCGATTCGGAAAAGGATGTGGTGGACATGAAACCCAACCTGGCGGTTGTTGCCGGAATGGAATGTCGTGGGGTGATCGTATCGGCCCCTGGAGAAGATGTTGATTTTGTGTCCAGGTTTTTTGCCCCTCAATCAGGTATAGACGAAGATCCGGTGACGGGTTCAGCGCACACTTCGCTTACTCCCTATTGGAGCCGAAGGTTGAACAAAACAACGATGAAAGCCCGCCAGGTTTCTGAAAGGCAAGGTGAACTCACCTGTTCATACTTAGGGGAAAGGGTGAAAATAATGGGTTCAGCTGTTGTCTATATGGTTGGCGAAATCGACGTATAGCCTTTCCAAAACGTACAAATTGAACCAACTGTGGCAATACTCATGTGCTGGTGCGAGCCCAATGTCGTGAAGTTAAGTTTTTCGTCTCTGCGAGACCTAATTTTTGGTCAAGCCAAACACACAAAATGAGATGACGTTTATGCCATAGTGAGGCTGCACAAACCGTCCCCGCCGTGGTTTGTGTCCTCACAAACCACATTGTTTCGGTCTGTGAGGACACAGACGGGGGCGGTTTGTTGCTTCGGACTTTAGCTTAATCTAATGGGAATAGAAACATTTTAAACTGCTTATAATCAACACCCTACGAAAATACGTCATCGGTAGCGTAGCGCGGCAGTCTTTCTGTTTAATATTATCTGTCCATTTTGATGAGATCGCTTCGATTCCTCGCGATGACGGTTATACTATTCATCGAGTTCACGTTACTAAAGTTGGCCGGTGCAGTTATTTCTGTGGTTGTATTGAACTTATTTGCAATAATCTTGTTTTCAACAGCATCGGACAAAACAAGTTTGAATGTACCATAAATTTTCTGAACCAAAGCTCAATGCCCTGCTGTCGCTGACTGATAATGTTGGGTTGATTAGCGATAACGACAGTATCCAAAAGGGTTTGATCCACATTCTTTGGAACCGGTCGGAGGTAGATGCGGTTTTTTACATTGACAACCTACCCATTACCCTTAAACCCCAGCAGCTCACCACATGCACCTACCTGCAAAAAGCTACCTTTCCCAAAGGACTTCCTGACCTCACCATCTTTTCGTTCAATCGGGAGTTTTATTGTATTCAGGATCATGACCATGAAGTGTCCTGCAACGGAATTATTTTTTTCGGTACCCAGGAGATTCCTATCATCACTGTGGAAAATGAAGAGGTACAAAAACTAGAGACGTTGCTGGGTGTGTTTATTGACGAGTTTGCCACAAAGGACAATATACAGGGTGAGATGCTGCAAATGCTGTTGAAGCGGTTGATCATAAAATGCACCAGACTGGCGCGAATCCAGCTCATTAGCCACTCGATCACTGGTCATCAGATAGATGTTATCAGAAAATTTAACGTATTGGTCGATATGCATTACAAATCAAAAAAACAGGTGGCAGATTATGCAGAACTCCTGAACAAATCACCTAAAACCCTTGCCAACCTGTTTTCCCTCTATGGATCGAAGACCCCACTCAGGATTATTCATGAGCGCATAGCACTGGAGGGCAAACGCCTAATTTCATTTACCGACAAGACGTCCAAAGAAGTGGCTTTCGAACTGGGTTTTGAGGATGTGCCGGTGTTTAATAAAATATTTAAAAAGACAACCGGCTACACACCGACTGAATATAAAAAGTCGCTGAAATCAGCATAGCATCAATATTACTTAAAGTGATATATTGTCGACCAACACCTCCACCTCGCCCAAATCCAGCATGGCATTGATCAGGCTTACTTTCGAATAGCTATCGAGTGCCTTGATGGTTATGTCGGCTGATTTGATCAGCCCATGATCAAGCAGCTTTTGTCGCTTTGTTCCTGGCAGCAACGGGTGTTTAGGGGTAAGCCATTGAGCCCCATCGAAGAAGGCGAGGTTGGCAAAATAAGAATCTGTGCACAACCCGTCTTTTACAATGATGATGTCGTCACAGTGCTGCCTTTGGGCATATAGCTGATCGAGCGCCGATCTGTCCTGATATTTATAGGGATATGCAATATCATTGTCGTAAACCAATTTGAGGCTGCTGATTTGCCTGGTTGGGTACGGGGAAATGTCCACATGGATTTCCGTTTCGCTATACACCACCCTGCATTTGTGCTTGCCTTTGGAAGGTATGTCTTTGATGCATTCGGCCAACTTGAAAGGTGGTGATGAAAAAAAAACTGCGAACGTCTTTTCCAGCCTGTTTTGATGATAACCCAGGTTTTGAACTACTCCGTCAGCTATACTAATGGTTTCAATAAATTGGGACATAGACTTTGTCAATCATTTCCTGGTATTCGGATTTGGGATCGCTGAGCGAATGGATACCGCCTCCGCTTTTGAAAACCAACCCGTTTTTCTGCTGTTCTATAAACCGGATCATCACACCACTATCCAGGCTGTTTCCATCAAAAACACCAAACACCCCGGTGTAATACCCACGTTTGTAGTTTTCTACTTCCCTGATGATCTCAAGGGTTTTGTGTTTGGGTGCCCCGGATATAGAACCGGCAGGCAACAGTGAGAAAACCACCTCTCCAATATTTTTCAATGCCCTGTCATCGAGCTCACCCGAGATTTCCGAACTCACCTGTAGCAGTTTCTTTTCGTGGGTCTGCACTTCGTCGATGTACCTGAACCTGTCCACCCGCACATTGCTGGCATAGATGCTCATGTCGTTTCGAATAAGGTCCACAATAGACACATGTTCGGCCATTTCTTTGGTATTGGCCAGTATGCTGGACCGGGCGTTTTCGTATGAGGCGTCAATGGTCCCCTTCATAGGAAAGGAGGTAATGGTGTGGCCTTTGAGCTGAAGGAAAATTTCCGGGGAAAAAACCACGAATTGATCCTTTACCCAAAGTTTGAATTTAGCCTTGCTCCGAAAAAAAATCTCTTTTAGTGAATGGTTGCAGGTAATCGGAGTGGTGAAGGTGAGGTTGGTCAGATAGGAATTTCCGATTTTCAGTTGGTGGTGGACCAGGTCAAAAACTTTTTTAAATTCCTCAAAAGCTATGGGTTTTTTTTCCAGCTCAAACCCCTTGTCGAGTTGTGGCTCAGTTGAATAGTTGCTTGATCCATTGATGTTGAATAAAATCTCTTTGGGATCAACCTGATTTAGTGGGAGGACTATGTTTTTTTCACAATTGAAATCAGCTATAAACAGGAACGGCTCTCGTCTTTCGGCGAGTAGGTTGATTTGGCTGATGGCCTTATCTTTGGTCAGGGTCATCTTTGGTCTTTTTGCCAGTCATCCTGTACCACATCTTTTTTTCAAACTGCCAAAAGAAAGTGAACTGCCCAAAAACGAACCCATATACAAGCAATATGACGTTGTAAACCGGCAAAATGAAAATGTAGTAGAGAATGGTAAAAAGGGTGTTGTTCTCTTCTGATCCGGAAATCAACGACACGATGGGTTTTTTAAGAAAAAGTACCGTGAAACCTGTACAGGCGAATACCAAAAGTACAACAGCTACCTGATAGGTGTTTTTGAGGTTCCAGCGGGATTTTAATTTTTCAAACATCGTCAAGGGTATTAGAGTAGCCTGTTGATTTTTTTGTCGCTCATCTTTTTTTCGAGTACCAAAAACTGCTCCCAAAAGTCGTTTTTTGGCACACCAGCCAATACTTGCACGGGTTCTTTTTTTACCGGATGGATGAAATCCAACGCCCTGGAGTGCAGGTTGATGTTTCCATCAGGATTGGGTTTGGCAAATCCATACTTCAAATCACCTCTGATGGGGCAGCCCATGGCAGCCAATTGTACGCGTATCTGATGGGGCCTGCCAGTCAATGGCCGTACCTCCAACAGGTAATGGTCATTGAGTTTTCCAAGTACTTTATATTTCAATTCTGCCCTTTGAGTGCCTTCCTCCTGTTCGTCGTAGGCTGTTGTTATATTTTTGCTGGCGTCCTTCCTGAGCCAATGGACAAGTTTGTCCTCTTTTTGAGGTGGTCTTTGTTTCACAATGGCCCAGTAGGTTTTGTTCACCTTCCTGTCTTTGAATATTTTGTTCATGCGCTCCAGTGCCTTGGAGGTTCGGGCGAATGCCACTGCGCCACTCACAGGGCGGTCCAGTCGGTGGATACATCCAAGAAAAACTGCCCCTGGTTTTTCATATTTTTCTTTGATATAATCCTTGCAGTGGTCCAGCAAAGGCTTGTCGCCTGTCTTGTCACCTTGTACCAACATACCAGGCTCTTTATCCACAATCAGCAAATGATTGTCTTCGTACAGTACTATCAGGGGGTTTTTCATATAGCCGCAAAGTAAAGTCATTTTGGTCTAACTCTCAGGAAAGCATAAAAGAAGTTTGTTGGGAGAAAGGGACTGTCAGGCTTGATTTTGGCAGCTATGCCATGACGACATCAGCGGGAGCCAAAACCAAAACAACAATCAAGTTGGCTATGTCCATGTCTGTCAATACCTTTGCGGCTCGAAAAATCAACTCTATAATAAATACAGCAGATGGCAAAGGCAAAATTGGCGGACGAGGAAAAACGTGCTTTGAACAAAAAAAACCTTCAAAAACTGGCTGGGATATTCAGGTTTATTATGCCTTACAAAGGCAAATTTATTGTTGGTTTTGCTTTTCTCATTTTTTCCAGTTTTTTGCTGCTCGCTTTTCCTTATGTAGCCGGCCAGTTGATCGATGTGGCCACAGGAAACCAAACTTGGTACCTCAACGAAATCCACCACATCGCGCTGGCATTGATAGGCATTTTATTTGTTCAGAGTATCCTGTCGTTTTTCCGTGTTTATTTGTTTGCTCAAGTGAGCGAACAGGCCATGTCAGATGTGCGCAAGTCATTGTTTGGTAGGGTAATCATGCTTCCTATAGCTTTTTTCGATAAGACACGCACTGGTGAACTGATGAGCAGGATATCGTCTGATGTCACTTTGCTTCAAACCACTTTTTCCACCACATTGGCAGAAGTCACCCGTCAGTTGGTGACGCTGGTAGTAGGTGTTGCCATTATATTTTTTACCACACCTTCATTGAGCCTGTTTATGCTGGCCACTTTTCCTGTACTCATTGTGCTGGCGATGTTGTTTGGGAAAAAAATCAAAAAACTATCAAAAAGCACTCAGGAAGAACTGGCACATTCTACCACCATTGTAGAGGAAGTGTTACAAGCCATATCAACGGTAAAAGCATTTACCAATGAAGCGTTCGAAATGGCAAGATTCTCCAAAAGCCAGGAGAAAGTAGTAAGCAAGGCCATAGCCACGGCGAAATATCGGGGGGCGCTTATTTCGTTCATCATATTCGCCCTGTTTGGAGGAATGGTAGGTATTATGTGGTATGGTGCACATCTGTTGCAGACCGGCGGGATGCTCGCTGGCGAGCTAATGTCCTTCTTTTTTTACACAGCTTTTATTGGAGGCTCTATCGCCGGGTTGGGCGATATGTACGGGCAGGTGCAGCGGGCTATCGGTGCATCAGAGAGGATTCTGGAATTGCACGATGAAGAACAAGAGCAAGTACTCGAATCAGAAGAGACCCAGCTTGAATTGAACGGCGATATCCATTTCGAAAACGTACGTTTTTCTTATCCTTCCAGAAAAGAAATTGAAGTCATAAAGAACGTTTCTTTCCACCTCAAAAGGGGTGAGAAAATAGCACTGGTTGGGTCTAGTGGAGCGGGAAAATCCACCCTGATCCAGTTGCTCATGAGGTTGTACCCATTGGATGCCGGATGCATCAAAGTAGATGGTAAGGATTTCGATACTTATGCTTTGAGGACTTATCGGAGCAATATCGGTATTGTACCCCAGGAGGTAGTGCTCTTTGGTGGATCAATTCTCGATAATATTGGATATGGTAATCCTCAGGCCGATTTGGAAGCCATAAAAGAAGCTGCCCGGAGGGCTAACGCATTGGAATTTATAGAGTCGTTTCCGGAAGGCTTTGATACGCTGGTGGGAGAGCGAGGTGTGAAGCTTTCCGGCGGCCAACGTCAGCGCATTGCCATAGCACGTGCCATCCTCAAAGACCCGGCTATATTGATCCTGGACGAGGCTACCAGTTCGTTGGATGCCAAATCGGAAAAAGCCGTACAAAACGCACTAAATGAATTGATGAAAAACCGCACTACCATTATCATTGCCCATAGGCTGGCCACCATCAGAAAAGTAGATCGGATATATGTGCTCGAAGATGGTGTAGTGGTGGAATCCGGAAACCACGAGGAGCTTTCTGCCAAAAAAGAAGGGGTTTACGAAAACCTGGTCAGGCTACAGTTTCAGGAACAATAGCATGGCCTGGGGTAGGTTTCATACCTGAGGGCTACAATCTTCCGGATGGATTCGTTGACACCACCCCTGATCAGTGTATTTGCCTAGACAGTTGAAATCATCCCGCCAATTTAATAATTTGAAGAATTATCGCTTACTTTGAGTTGATTATGTCTGTCAGCTCATGGAAAAATAATCAACATAACCTAAACCTATGCTTTTAGCACTTTTTTCCGGCAAGAACGAGATGCTCTTGTTTGGCATTTTTGGAGTGGTAATCCTATTATTCCTGGTGGTAGATTTGGGGCTGGTGCACAAGAAAGCACATAAAATTTCCCAGAAAGATGCCCTCATCCAAACCATATTCTGGGTTGCAGTTTCTGTTGTTTTTGGTTTGCTTATCTATTTTTTTGCAGGGGGGCCAAAGGATGCTCTGGAGTTTTTCTCTGCTTATGTGACGGAAAAGGCCCTTTCGGTAGATAATATATTTGTAATCCTCCTGATCCTTCGATATTTCAATGTCAAAGAGGAATATTATCATGATATACTTTTTTGGGGAATATTGGGGGCGATCGTCTTCAGGGCGGTTTTCATTTTCCTTGGGGCATTGCTAATAGGCGAATTCCACTGGATACTCTATATTTTTGGTGCATTTCTGATTTATTCAGGCATCAAGATATTCAAAGAGGAGGACGATATGGAGATTGAACCTGAAAAAAATCCCCTCATCAAACTCGTAAGGAAGGTTTTGCCTGTTTCTGAAAAGGGACGTGATGGCAAATTTCTGTTTATGGAGAATGGAAAACTATGGTTCACCCCGCTTTTCATAGTCATAGTATTGATAGAGTCAACCGATTTGATTTTTGCGGTGGATTCCATACCGGCGGTATTTGCCATATCACAAAATGAATTTGTGATATACACCTCCAATATTTTTGCCATCATGGGATTAAGGGCTATGTTTTTTCTACTGGCCAATGTGCTGGACAAGTTTTACCTGCTTCAGAAAGGCCTTTCGTTTGTGCTGATTTTTATCGGAGCTAAAATGCTTGCTGAGCTAATAGATCTCCATATTCCTATTTTCCTGTCTTTTGGCCTGATCATTGGGGCTTTGGTGGTTGCCATCGTCCTTTCCCTGATGTTTCCCCGGGAGCCGAAACAAGTAGAAGAGGTGGAGGCTGAATAGCCACAATCGATCAAAAAGGCGAAATACTTTCATTTATTGCTTACTTTTGGCCTGCTAATTCGTAGGTAACATAGCAATCAAAAATATCAATATGTATATACCATTTGAAGAAATGCCACCTTCTGCCAGGGTTTGGATATATCAGGCTGACAGGCAATTGAGTGAGCAGGAAGTGAATATAATCAAGAGTTCATCAGAAGCATTTTTGGATCAATGGGCGGCACACGGAAGCCCACTGAAAAGTTCATTTGCGCTGTACCATGATAAGTTTTTGGTAATCAGTGTGGATGAAAGTTACAACATGGCGAGTGGGTGCTCAATAGACGCATCGGTGGCGCTGGTTCGAAACCTGGAAGAAAAACTTGGCCTTGGTTTTTTTGATCGCACCAAGGTGGCCTTTTTGCTCAACGATGAAATTTTCCAGAGCAATATGAACGATTTGAAAGCTTTGATTTCCGAAGGAAAAATAAGTTCAGATACAATTACCTTCAACAACCTCGTTGACAATATAGACAAGTTTAGGAATGGGTGGAAAGTCCCTGCCAGTGAAACGTGGCTCAAGAGGTATTTCTAATACGAATGTGTGGCAACAGCCATGCGTAAAAGCATGAGAGCTTACTTTGAATTATATTTCTTGCTCAAAATATACCTGCCCTGGCAATCCAAATGGAGTCGGGAATAGGGGGAATTTGAAGTTTTATTGTTAGTTTAATGACCGAAATAGGTTACTGATACCCAATAGATGAATTGACGATATGAAGAGAGCATATTTTTTGGTTTTAGCGGTGGTATTGGGCGCATGTGGCTCGATGAAAAAGGCAGAGAAGAGTTTCTCCAACGGAGAGTATAATTCTGCTATTTTGATGTATGAAAAATCTTTAAAGCCTGATGATCCTGATACCAATTTTAAACTGGCGGAGGCTTATAGAAAGTCGAACCGACTGGCTGATGCAGAGCCTTATTATTTGGCTTCCATAAATGCCGGCACTACTGAAGAACCCGCCTATTACTATTATGCAGCAGCATTGAAGGCCAATCAGAAATTTGACCAGGCCAAACAAACACTTGAATCTTACCTGGCAAAAGGTGAAGATGAACAGACTGTCTCTATGGCGCAGAAGGAACTGGTCAATATAGAAAGGCTTACATCTGTAAAAGAAAAAGTAAACTATTTCAGGGTGAAAAACCTGGAGGAAATCAATACACCGAGTGCTGAGTATTCACCTGTATATAACAATGGGTATTTATATTTTACTTCAAACAGGCACGGTGGCAAAATTTATAAAACTACCGGCACACCATTTACCGACATATTTAAGATAAAAACCAAAGGTGCCAAAGTGGACCTGGCTACCCTGGCCCCATTGCCCGAAATCATCAATAGCCCCAACGTGAACGAGGGCTCCATAGCCATTTCCAGAAATGGATCGTCTGTAATATTTGCCAAAGGAAACAATGGCAAATACACCGGCACCAACGAAGTGGACCTGTATTTTACCAGGGTGAGGAATGGCAGGTGGACAAAACCAAGGATTATCAATGCAAGCCGCAGGGATTCATGGGATTCTTCACCAGCTTTAAGCCCGGATGGCAATACGCTTTATTTTGCTTCCAACAGGGAAGGTGGTTTTGGGGGTATCGACATATACACTGCCAAATTGAACCGAAGGGGGCGATGGGTGGATGTACGAAACCTTGGCGATAAGATAAATACTGTTGGGAATGAGGTGTTTCCATTTATTGCAGATGATGGACAGCTTTACTTTTCGTCTGACGGGCACCCTGGTTTGGGAGGCCTGGACATTTTTATTTCACACCGGGAGTTTGGTGAAATAAGGGTTGAAAATGCAGGTGAGCCTATTAATTCACCTAAAGACGATTTTGGTATATACCTTTTCAATGAAACCAGGGGATTTTTCACTTCGAACCGCGATGGGGGCAAAGGTGACGATGACATCTATACATTCGTAAATGATGACCCTAACCTCAAAATTGTAAACTATTTCCTTTCCGGTACTACATTGACACCAGACCTTGAGACCGGTGAGCTGAAGGCCCTGGCCAATACCAAAGTCTATTTGCTGGATGATGAAGGCAATGTGGTGGATGAGGATTTTACGGCTGTTGATGGGAGGTACAAATTCAGGGTTTACCCCGAAGAAGACTATGACCTGCTTGCTGAAAAGGAAAACTATTTTACTACGCGAAAACCATTTTCGACGATTGGCAAATCTGTGGACCGTACGAAGTTGGAAAAAACTGTGACCAATGTGAATTTCACAATGGATTTACCTTTGAACCAAATCATAATGGAAAAACCAATATTGGTGGAAAATATTTATTATGACCTGGACAAGGCAGATATCAGGGCTGATGCAGCCCTTGAGCTGAACAAATTGGTAGTAATGATGAAGGACAATCCTGAAATTACCATCGAGTTGAGCTCCCATACAGATGTAAGGGCAGACAATGACTACAATATGGATTTGTCCCAGCGTCGTGCAAAATCAGCTGTGGACTATATTGTGTCGCAGGGTGTGGAATCCAGAAGATTGATTCCCAAAGGATACGGAGAAACCCACCTTATAATAAAAGATGCCCAAACCGAAGAAGAGCACCAGATAAACAGGAGGACGGAATTTAAAGTAACCAAGTACAAGAAGAAAAAGGAAGTACGGGAAGAGGTTTTGCTTGAAGAGGGCGAAGTGACCACAGAGGTGATACAGGAGGAAGAAGACGATACCGACCGGTACTTCACCGATGAAGAGGATAATTGATTTTTTATAAAAACAAAGCCCTACTCAAAATCAATCATGAAGGTGGTATTCCTCTTAGAGAACCTGGTAGAGGTAGTCTTGCCACTTCTGTAGATGTGCAACATATTCATCTGATCATCAAACTTGTCCATCAGAATTTGGTTCCTTACATGGATTGATTTCATTTTTTTAACTCCCGCAAGCTCGATATAACAATACATAACATCCCCGTCAGGTTCCGATCCTAAAAAAACCAATTGGGTTTCCTTTGAATTCACTTTGACGGCAAACTTCTCAAGCAGGTATTTCCCAATAAGGTTTTGCAATTCCTTTTCATCAGTTGGGTTCAGTACATCCACAGATTGATTGCCCGACCATGACTTTAAAGTTTCCTCCAGGTCATCCAAAAATAAACGGTGGGTAATCTCCAAAGCTTCACTTTGTTCATCATATTCTATTTCACATACAGAAATATGGAAATCGTGTGCCAACACACCGCTTACATAACAGAATAAAGGGATTATATAATTCAACAAAACCGAACAGATTTATGGTATTAAGTTTGCCTTATCAATAATGAGTCCAAAATTAGTGATAATTTTAGCGGCAGCCATTACCAATAGTGAAATGGAACAACGAAAATAACATGTACCAAATTACAGCCAGACCAAAGACAGCACTATAAGCGATGACTTTTAAAGAGATATTGAACTATACCATGATTGATTCCAAACACTTAACCATAAGTGTTTATAGTATTTTGATCAGTATAGTCATAGTGCTGGCCACTATCCTGGTGCTAAAGATAATTAAAAGGATATTTCAGGGTTTTATCGACAGCAAAAAGCTTGACAAAAATGCCAGCTGGTCGATCTTTCAGATCATCAAATACTTTGTCTGGGTTATAGTCACGGTATTGATACTTGACAGCCTGGGAATGGAAATATCCATTTTGTTGGCCAGTGTGGCGGCCCTGCTCGTTGGCGTTGGTTTGGGTATCCAGCAGTTGTTCAATGATTTGGCCTCTGGAATAATATTGCTGATAGAACGAAAATTGAAAATTGATGATGTAATACAATTGGAAGATGGAGAAGTGGGTAGGGTGACCCTTATAGGGCTCAGGACATCCGAAATCAAAACGCGGGATGATATCGTTATGATCATTCCCAATTCCAACTTTGTAAATGACAAGATCATCAACTGGAGCCATATTGATGAAAATACCCGGTTTCATATCAATGTGGGCGTGTCTTATGGCAGCAATCCTATTTTGGTTAGGGATAGTCTGATCAGATGCGTGAAATCACATAAAGATATATCTAAGCAGCCCGAGCCGTTTGTGAGGTTCAATGATTTTGGCGATTCTTCATTGGATTTTCAGGTGTTTTTTTGGATCGACCACCCTTTCGTTGTTGAGAGGGTCAAAAGTGATATTCGCTACATGATATTTGATGAGTTCAATAGAAATGGTATAGAAATCCCATTTCCCCAAAGGGACTTGCATATTATTGATAAAGAAAAGATAAAATAAACTATGTCGGAATTTCAGCTATACTTCGAGATGGGCAGGGAACATATTCTGGACATTCAGGGATATGACCACATACTCTTTGTTGTGGCACTTTGTGCAATTTACCAGGCGTACGAATGGAAGAAAGTGCTGATACTCGTTACGGCTTTTACTGTGGGGCACTCCCTCACCCTGGCACTCGCTGTGCTGGATATCATTGAGGTAAACAAACCCCTGATTGAATTTCTCATTCCTGTGACCATTTTTCTTACGGCCATGTTCAACGTTATCAAAGGGGACAATGCCACCAACCATAGAAATTTGCACCTGAATTACCTGTTTGCACTATTCTTTGGATTGGTGCATGGGATGGGTTTTTCAAACTTTCTTAAAAGTATGTTGGGCAAAAATTCCGATTTGGCCACACAATTGTTTGCATTTAACCTTGGCCTGGAATTGGGCCAGGTAATTATAGTAATAGCGACCCTTTTTCTTGGATTTCTTGTTACAGGGATATTGGGTAGCAACAGAAGGGACTGGAACCTGGTGGTGTCATCGGCAGTAGGAGGGGTGGCCCTTATGCTGATGATTGAAACCAGATACTGGTAAAATAAGAAGAACAAAAACTGAACAAGACAACTGAATATGGAAACCAAAACCACAATGAGGGTTCATCTGTTTCGGATGATCCTATGACGAGGAACTTTGGTAGGCCTGATTTATAATTTATTAAAATATCTGAACAAGTGAAAAGAGTATTGATTGTAGTGGTGCTTTTCCTTCCACAGCTGGGGATGGCACAAGGAAAATGGGACCAAAAGTTTGAACAATTAGGCACGATGCTTCCCTCTCCTAATGCCAATAGAACGGCCTCAGGAGCACCAGGGAAAGACTACTGGCAGCAAAAGGTGGATTATGTCATTGATGCCGAGCTCAATGATGACAATCAATCTATCAGTGGGGAAGAAACCATTACCTATTATAACAACTCACCCGATGTGCTCAACTATTTGTGGATCCAGCTGGACCAAAACATAAGGGCCAGGGATTCTGATACCCCCCTTACCAGAACCTCAGGTATGCCAGAGAAGATTTCGGGTAAGTCCCTTCAGGACCTGACCAATGATTTTGGCTTTGACGGAGGTTTTAAGATTAGTGCTGTAGAAAGTGTGGACGGAAAACCTTTATCCAAGCAGATTAACAAAACAATGATGAGGGTGGATCTTCCAGCCCCGCTAAAGCCGGGAGGAAAGTACTCTTTCAAGATTGGTTGGAACTATAATATACAGGACCGCATGAACCAAAGGGGAAGGTCTGGTTATGAATATTTCCCCAAAGACGACAATTACCTCTATGCCATAGCACAGTGGTTTCCAAGGTTGGCGCCCTATGATGACGTAGAAGGCTGGCAAAACAAACAGTTTTTAGGCCAGGGTGAATTTGCCCTGGAATTTGGAGACTACAAGGTGAAATTGACCGTGCCGGCCGATTTTATGGTAGGTGCTACAGGGTGGTTGCAAAACCCCGAAGAAGTGCTGAATGATCAAGAACTGGAAAGGCTCGAACTGGCCAAAAAAACGTATGACAAGCCTGTGCTGATCAGGACTGAGCGTGAAGCCATTGTGAACGAAAAAAGCAGGGCAACCACCAAAAAAACCTGGGAATACCATGCCGACAATGTGCGTGATTTTGCCTTTGCCTGCTCCAGGAAATTTATATGGGATGCCCAGGCTGTGAAGCTCAATGAGAAGACACCACTGGCCATGTCATATTACCCAAAAGAAGGCAATCCGCTTTGGGAAAGGGAATCCACCAAAGCGGTGGCTAATACATTGCTGAGCTATTCACATTTCACGATAGACTACCCATACCCGGTAGCCATATCTGTGCATACTGCTTCTATTGGGATGGAATATCCCATGATCTGCTTCAACTACGGCAGACCCAACGACCAGGGCGAATATACAGATGCCCAAAAATGGGGCATGATTGGTGTAATCATCCATGAGGTCGGACACAACTATTTCCCGATGATCATCAACTCTGACGAAAGGCAATGGGCATGGATGGATGAGGGCCTGGATACATTTGTACAATCGCTGACCGAAACCAGGTACTATCCCGAGAAGCCAAAAAGCCGGGGGCGTGCCGACCTGATCGTTAACTATATGAAAGGAAGCGCCGATGGGATGCGCCCGATTATGACCAATTCCGAGCAGATATTGCAGTTGGGCAACAATGCCTATGGCAAACCTGCCGCTGCATTAAACATCCTGAGGGAAACGGTCATGGGACCGGAACTTTTCGACTATGCCTTCAAAACCTACGCCCAAAGGTGGGCTTTCAAGAGGCCTAGCCCGGCAGATTTTTTCAGGACCATGGAAGATGCCTCAGCGGTAGATTTGGATTGGTTTTGGAGGGGTTGGTTTTATAGCACCGAGAATGTAGATATTGCCCTGGATAAGGTAAAATGGTATCAAATGGACATCCCTTCCAGCCAGTTGGAAAACAAACCCAAAAGAGGAAGGAATGCCAGGATTACTTCATCTGAATCCGAAGAGGACGCCAATTCATTTGGAGATGAAGCGCAAAAATTTACTTTCAAAAACACATCAGATTCAGAATACAGGGAATTTCGAAACAAACTGGATGATAACCAGATCAAGCTGGCCAATGCAGACAGGAATTTTTATGAGTTAACATTCAAAAACAATGGGGGTCTGGTAATGCCAATTATTATCGAATGGACGTATGATGATGGCACCAAAGAAAAAGAGTATATACCAGCCGAAATATGGAGGAAGAATGAGCAGGAGGTGAGAAAAGTTTTTGTAAAAGAAAAAGAAGTGGTCAATATCGTCATCGACCCTGACAAGGAAACTGCTGACATCAACCTTGATGACAATGTTTTTCCCAGAAAAGCTAAAAAGTCCAAATTTGACGAATATAAAAACCAATAAAGTCTGACCCGGGTATGGGTTGAATCCGTACCCGGGCCAAATTTTTCTCCATTTGAAGGCCTCACAAAAAGATGAAAGATTTTTTCGAGGACATATTCGAATACCACCACCATTTCAACCAGAAACTGGCTGACCTACTGATAGAAAACCTCCAAAAACTTTCCGACCGGTCAATCCCGCTATTCTCACATAGCATAAATGCGCATCAGATTTGGAACTCCAGGATTGTTAAAGAAAATCCCCTTGGCGTGAATGACATCCATACATTGGAAAAATGCAAGGTATTGGATGACAGGAACTACGATAAAACCAAACAAATACTTCGGGATACCGAGTTGGAAACGATAATTGCCTATACTACAACATCGGGGGTCGAATATAAAAATTCCATCAAAGAGATATTGTTTCAAATTGCCAACCATTTTACCCACCATAGGGGACAAATTATTTCTGACTTGAGGCAAAATGGGATTAAGCCGATTGCTACTGATTATATTTTCTATAAAAGGTAGTTTTACAACCCACCAATTTGTACTTAAAGGCGTAAGCCTTATGCCAGGATGCTTGCCGTGATATTTTTGTGACTTTTCTGAATTACTTTTGGAAAAACGGTGTTGCTATCGGGAGTTCTAAAGAGACAATATGAAGAGAGTACTAATAGTAGAAGATGATAAAAACATCCTTGAGCTACTGGAAATTCATCTCAAAGACCTGTATTGTGAAGTAACTATGGAGGAGAACGGCAGATTGGGCTATGAAAAAGCCAAATCTGAATCATTTGACCTGATCATTCTGGATATCAACCTTCCGGAAATGGATGGCCTTGATATTTGCCGCGAACTGAGGGCTGCTAAAATAAAAACACCTATCATGATGCTGACAGCACGGACCGAGGAAATAGATAAAATCCTGGGACTGGAAACCGGGGCAGATGATTACCTCACCAAACCCTTTAGTGTCAGGGAGTTTATAGCGCGTGTGAAAGCCATTTTTCGCAGGGTGGAAATGATCAGCGGAACGGCCTCAGCAGATAGTGATAAAATCGCATGTAGCGGACTGGAAATCGATAAAACAAAGAGAAAAGTTATCAAGGAAGGGGAAAGGATAGAGTTGACACCCAAGGAGTTTGACTTGCTCTATCTACTGGCCTCAAACCCTGGAAAGAGCTATACCCGCGAGCGTTTGCTGTCGCTGATATGGGGATACGAGTTCAATGGTTACGAGCATACAGTTAATTCGCATGTCAACCGGCTAAGGGCTAAAATTGAAGACGACCTCAACGAGCCCAAATACATTCTCACTACCTGGGGCATAGGCTACCGTTTCAATGATGAGATTGCTTGATCTACGTAGAAGTGTTTAAACCAGATATCAACTAACCAAACATAAAATGGAGTCGAAAAATATTGGTACCGGAAGCCTGTTTCTGAAGCTTTCGTTCATTTTCTTTCTTTTGTTGCTGTCCAGCAGCCTGTTGTATTTCTACTTTTCCCTGAACATGGCAGAAATGCATTTTATGGAAAAAAACCAAAAGCTCAATGCCGGTATAGCCAAGGGGCTGATAGAGGAACACAATCCATTTACCGATGGCAAATTGAATAGCACTGCCACCCACGACATCATGCATTCCATGATGGGGGTGAACCCGTACATCGAAGTGTACCTGCTCAACTCGGAGGGGCGCATTCTGGACCATGTAGCCCCCTACAAAAAAGTGAAAGTGGAAAGTGTGGGATTGGGGCCAATTCAAAAATTTATTGAAACCGGGGGTGAAGAAATGGTATTGGGTGATGATCCCAGAAACCCCGGGAAAACCAAGGTGTTTTCAGCTGCACGAGTGGAAGAAAATGGTACCACCTTGGGTTATGTTTATGTGATACTGGCCAGTGAAGAATATGATACCGTCTCCGACAAATTGCTGGGTAGCTACATTCTCAAACTGGGATACCGGTACGGCGCTATTACCCTTGTTGCCGCTTTGTTGATAGGTATTTTGGCCATTTGGTTCATCACCAAAAACCTACAGAAAGTGATCTCCACGGTCAATCGGTTTCGCAATGGCGAGATGAGTGCGAGGATAAAAGTAACGAAGGGAGGCGAAATCAATGGACTGGCTGAAGCATTCAACGAAATGGCCGACACCATAGTGGGCAATATCGAAGACCTGAAATCTATGGAGAACCTGAGACGGGAGCTGGTGGGAAATGTGTCGCACGACCTGAGGACCCCATTGGCTGTGATCCATGGTTACATCGAAACACTCATGATTAAAAAGGATAAATTGTCTGAAGCCGAACAAACCAAATACCTCAACCGTGCGCTGGAAGGAACCGAAAAGCTGAAAGGGCTGGTGGAAGAATTGTTCGAATTGTCCAAGCTGGAAGCAAAACATGTCGAGCCGGTAAAAGAGCCCTTTTTTATCAACGAATTAATGGATGACATTTCCCAGAAATACGCCTTGCTGGCAGGGGCCAAGGAGATAAAGATAAAGTCCGAACTCAACACGAAACCCTGCCTGGTCTATGCTGATGTGAGGTTAATTGAGCGGGTGTTGCAAAACCTTATCGACAATGCCATCAAATACACTCCGAAGAAAGGAGAAATCACCCTTCGTATCAACAATCAGGAGCATCAGGTCGAAATAGAAGTGGCGGATACCGGTAGCGGGATACCGAAGGATCAGATACCCTTTGTTTTCGATAGGTACCACATTGGCGACAAACGAATTTCCCTTGATAAAAACAGTACGGGGCTGGGTTTGGCCATTGTCAAGCGGATATTGGAAATACACAATGCCAACATACAGCTCAATAGCAAACTGGGGGAAGGTACTTCATTCAGGTTTGCCTTGCCTTATTATACTTCTTAGCAGGCATGTTGTTTGATTTTCTGTTTAAATTAATATGTTGAATATCAGTTAATTAAATTTACTTGGGCTGACTTTGTTACAAATATTTAAATAATTTACCCTGACTTTGTGACAAAAAATAGAATAAAATGCCTTGACTTTGTTACAAGAAGGTAGGAACATGAGCTTATATTCTTCGCTTTAGGAGTGGAATAAAATCTCCAAATCATTCGCATATATGCCGGGAAGTTTGCAGTAGAAAAAACTAGAACCCCAGGCGGGGTACCCTTTCTTTTAATGAATTTACCTTACTACCTTGGCACCCAACTGCCACAATACATCCGTCATTTTGTAGAAGAATATAAGTTGTAGCAGTGGTGCCTTGTTCCTTAACTTGCCATAAAATCAATTCTTGACTAAATCCTTCATCATTTCTGCTTTAGATGGCCTGGGCCTCATGCGGGCAGGAGTAGGTTTGCCTGTGAACCGATCGAATTCATCGGGAGTCCTCACTTCCGGAATGTAATCCTTTGTTTTTTTTCGCATTCTTTGCAGTCGGTTTCTCATGTCGGTCAGGGCTTCTGCATGTTCCGGGCTTTGGGCCAGGTTGTTCAGCTCGTTAGGATCAGAAATTATATCATACAATTCCTCTTCAGGTCGGGGAACCTCAAAACACCTCAACTGTGCCTGGTTCAGTTGTCCGTTAGCCTTTTCACTCAACATGCTTTGAAAGGTGAGGCTGTTAAACGCATCCGCAGATGGTGTGTTGGGCAGATCGGTGTAGAAGTTTTTAATGTATTTATATCGGGTGGTGCGTACTGCCCGGGTATAATCTTCATAGTCGTGCCAGTGGTCCTCGGCATAAATGTCGTCCCGCACAGGTTTAGCCTTCTCATCCAGTAAGGGCGCAAAGTCTATCCCTTCATGGTCAGTAGATGGGGCAAGGCCTGCCAGTTTTGTAAATGTAGGTGCAATGTCTATCGAGCTGATCAAATTGTTATTTACACTTCCGGCTTTTACCCTGGCTGGCCATTTTACTATCCAGGGAGTCTTTATTCCACCTTCATAGAGTGTTGTTTTGTCCCTCGGGAAAGGCCTGCCATTGTCGGATATGAACAGCACAAGAGTGTTTTCTGCTACGCCCTGTTTTTCCAACTCTGCCATTACCTCTCCTACATATCCGTCCATCCTGGATATCTCGTCATAGTAGAGTGCAAAATCTTTTCTCACACTGTCAGTGTCGGGAAAATACGGGGGCAGAACAACATCGGCAGGAGTGTGAGGGTATTCGATGGCACCTTCATTATACGACCTGTGTGGGTCAACAGCGGCCAACCACAGGAAAAATGGCTGATTTTCCGGTCTGCTTTTTATCAACGGCACCCACGATTCACAACCACTGCCGTCTCCCTTAGCTTTTCGTTGTTTGCCATCCGGGCCAACCTGAAATCCCGCAGTACCTACTTCCATGATCTTGTTGAAGTCGTCCCTGACCGCATCACCCAGGTGGTACTTCCCGGCCAGCCCTGTCCAATAGCCAGCGGTTTTCAATTGCTCTACGAAGGTAAGGTGTCCTTCAGGTAATGGCCAGTGCAACTGTTCCGCATCGGTATTGTGTGGGTATTTGCCAGTGATAATGCTGGTTCGGCTGGGACTGCACGAACTGGTGGTGAGGAAAGCCTGCGAAAATCTCATCCCGTGTTTTGCCAGTTGATCGATGTTCGGGGTTTTGATGTTGGGGTGGCCATAAGCGCCACTATCGTCCCAGTTCATGTCATCGGCAATGATCAATACAAGGTTGGGAGGGGCTGGGCTTTCTTGTGGACTTTTCTTGCCACAGGCCATTAGTAGCACAAACGGTATCGCTAGTAAGCTAAAGGTTCCTAAATTGTTATAATTCATAGATTGAAGTTTTTTTTCACCCACTAATCTAATGAATTATACAATTTGTGTGCAAAGTTTACTTTTTAGCGAATCAGATGCGCTATGATAGGAGCAAAATGAACAAATCAACCCTAATGTAGGAATGAAACCTATAGCTGGAAATTATAAACCAGCTTTACTAAACTTTCAAAGTTTAGTAAAGCCTTGATTTTTCACCCACGTAATATTTTCACAAATTCGAAAGAGCGTAAATAATCAACCCTCAGGCCAGTGATGCTTGTATCTTCAAGCAGTTCCTACATGAAGGTTACTTCCGACTGCCCTTAAAACCTTCAAAATCGTTTCGAATTGTGGCTTAGCCCCCTTTGATAGCGCTTTATAAAGACTTGGTCTGCTAAGGCCTGTTTTTTCAGCAATTTTTGACATTCCCTGAGCCTTGGCAACATGTCCAATTGCAGTTAATATATCTGCTGAATCCCCATCTTCCAGAACTGAGTTAAGATATTCTGCAATCATCTCGTCATCATCTAAATATTCTGCGATTTCGAATTTGGATGTTTTTTTTGTTGCCATGATCAATCGATTTCATTTTTGTAATCTAACCAGAGTTGCTTTGCTTTTTCAATATCCTTTTGTTGGGATGATTTATCCCCGCCGTTCAAAAGGAGAACAATTCTGCCATTCATATCCTTTAAATATACCCTGTAGCCTTTCGCATAATGAATGCGTAATTCACTGATGCCTTGACCGATGGGCTCACAGTCTCCAAAGTTGCCATGTTCTTCTATTCGTTGAATTCTAAAAAGTATTTTGGCCTTCGCTCGCTTGTCTTTCAATTTCCTCAACCACTTATCGAATTCATTGGTCTTTTCTATAGAAAACATGCACAAATGTATTCACTTGGATACATATTAACAATAGAAAGAGTGAAAATGTGCCAGAGGAAAGGATAGCTTTATAAGGAATAAAACCTATAGCTGGAAATTATAAACCAGCTTTATTAAACTTTCAAAGTTTAGTAAAGCCTTGATTTTTCACCCACGTAATATTTTCACAATTCGAAAGAGCGTAAATAATCAACCCTCAGGCCAGTGTTGTTTGATTTTTTTTCTAAGAAAAGCGACACTTCTTTCGAGTTGGTCCATGCCATCTACCCCATCTTCTATACTTATCCAGCTGTCAAAGCCTACCTTTTTAAGTTCAGAGAAGATGGCGTCATAGTCGTTTAACCCCTTTCCGATTTCCCCATGGCTCAACCTTTTGGCATAGCCTACGGCCCCAAGTTCTTCATTCCTCAGGTCTTCGATGGTGCCTGATTTCAGGTAGCGGTCGCTAGCATGCATGGTGACCACCCGGTTAGATACTTTGTAGAGCAACTCTAAAGGGTCTTCGCCAGCCAGAAAGGTGTTGCTGGGGTCGTAGTTTACCCCAAAGAAAGGGTGGTGGATACTGTCCAGCAATTGGCAAAAAATTTCCATCTTTTGGGCAAACTCCGGGAATTTCCAAAAGTCGTCTTTGTAATGGTTTTCTATGATCAGGGTAATGTTCCTCTCTTCTGCATAAGGCAAGCACGTTAGGATGCAATCTGCGGCATATTTCACCCCTTCATCTATGGAAAGTTCCGGGCGCCTTTGGCCGGATAGTACCCTGCAGTAAGAACCACCAAGGGTGTAGGTCATGTCTATCCATTCCTTTTGCTTTTCTATTTCCTTTTGTCGAAAGCTACTATCCGGATGCGTAAAATCCGGCGAACAACACATCATGGGTATTTCCTTTCCATGATCTTCCACCATTTGCCTAAAAACCGGCCAGTTTTTTCTGTCTTTCATTTCCAAAAAGCCGGCATACCATTCCAGGCCTTCAATATCCAGTTGTACGGCAAGTTCAATCCATTCGGCTACACGCATGGTGCCATCATGGCAAAGGGCATTCATAAAGGCTTTGGGAAAAGCAGCTAGTTTGGGCATAGTATTATTTTTTTTTATGGATTGTTGTTGGGTTTTTAGGCGCATTTCGCCCTATCATGGGATACTGCTCCAGGTCTGTTACCTGGCCGCTGATAGGCCCGCTTTCATCGCTGAGCCAATAAATGGCCGCAGAAGCTATTTCTTCCGGTAGTAGGATTCTCCCGACCGGGGCATACCTATTTGGTATATCTTCGTACCAGTTTTTTTTAAGGCCATGGGCTTCTTTTCTGCTGATTTCGGTTTCTGTGAGTACCCATCCCGGATTGACCTGGTTTACACGTACCCCATTTTCCCGATGCAGGGTGTCGCCAAGGTTGCGCGTCATGGTCATCAATGCACCCTTGGACATGCTATAGCCCAGAAGGTTGGGTTCGCCACTCCAGGCATTTACCGAACCGATATTCAACACACAACCGCAGGCTTCAGAGAGATGCGGTAATGCGGCTTTGATCAGCTCAAATGGTGCTATCGTATTGATTTCAAAAATTTTTTGCAGAAAACCTTTGTCGGTCGATTGGATATCCGAAGAAGCGACTTTGGCAGCATTGTTCACCACAGCATCCAGTTTTCCATAGGTTTGTATGGCAAGTGCCACAAGCCGGTCAGCAGCTCCCTGGTTACTGATCTCTTCTATATGGAGTACCGCTTTGTCGGCTCCCAATTCAGACACCACGGATTGCCCCCATTTTTCTTCCAGACCATGCACTACCACGCTGGCACCTTCCAGCACGCACCGTTTGGCGATGGCTTTGCCAATGCCTGTAGTGCTGCCAGTGACGATGATTACTTTACCTTTCAGTCTCATGACTACACGGGTTTGAGCACACTTTTCACGACTTCCCCACTGTGCATTTTTTCAAAGGCTTCTTCCCATGAAGTGATGGGCCACACACCACCAATAATGGGGCTGACATCCAAAGTGCCTTCGGCCAGGAGTGTGATTACCTTTTCCCAGATAGGCCAGTTGTGGCTAAAACTACCCTGCAGGGTCACGTTTTTTTGAACCAATGGATCAAGGGAAAAACCCAGCGGTTCTGGTCCCCAACCCACCTTTGTAATCTGTCCTTTTGGCCGAACCAATTCCATGGCTATTTTCAGGGTGATGCTTGAACCAGCCGCATCTATTACCAGATCGGCACCAAGGCCATCCCTGTCCATGGCCCATTCTGTAGCATCCCCAATTATGCCATCGCAACCATATTTTTTGGCAATCTCTATTCTGTTGCGATCATTCTTCAGGCCTACAATGGCTACTTCGGCACCACAAAGCCTGGCAACAGCGGCACATAAGATGCCTATGGTACCAGGCCCCAGTACAATCACACGATCGCCGGGTTTTATATTGGAGTTGACCGCTACTGAATTGTAGGCCACACAGCAGGGTTCAGTAAGGCATGCTTTTTCAAACGACAGGTGGTACGGAACATGGTGGAGGCACCTTGCTGGAACTTTTACAAATCTGGTCATGGCACCATTTACCCCATAGCCAAAGCCTTTTCTGTCCGGATCGAGGTTGTAAAGCCCGGTTCTGGTCAGGGCGCTGTTTGGGTTGATCACGGCGGCTGTTTCACTTACTACCCTATCGCCCAATTTCCAGGTCGTCACACGGCTTCCCAATTCCACGATATGGCCCCCGAATTCATGCCCCAGCACTATAGGGTAATTGACAGGCCAACTGTGGTTGGATGTCCATTGGTGCAGGTCGCTCCCACAAACCCCTACGTTTGCCACTTCCAGCAGTACATCATCTTCGTCAATTTCTGGCCTGGATATTTCCCTGATCTCAACAGACCCTTTTTCAGGGGCAAAATTGACTACAGCAGGAATGTTCTCATTTGTTGCCATTGTGTTTCGTATGTTTATAGTTGTTGCTTAAGTAATATCAACATGCCCATGTATCGCATTGCAAATCATGCGTAGGGATTCTTCGAGATTGCCACTTGCGGTTTTGAATGCATCTGCATCGATAGTAAGCGGGGCGCCCAAAACTACCAGAGGAGCACCATATTGAGGGCACTTGATGGCCTGCTCTAGTGACAGCCCACCTACAGCCTGCACCGGGATAGAGACCGCATCTACAACTTCACGCAATTGATCAAGCGGGCTTGGCATGCGTTTACCCTGGGCAGCAATGCCCCTTCTCTCATCGTACCCTATATGATGGATCACATAGTCGCACCCAAGGTCCTCCAGCCACTTGGCTGCAGCCACCATGTCTGGTGCACCCAGATTGTCGCCCATTACTTTTACCCCATAGTCTTTTCCAGCTTTCACCACGCATTTAATAGTTTCTTCATGCGCCCTGGCCATAACCACTACATGGGTAGCACCCGCCTTGGCCATCATCTCAGCTTCCAGATAGCCCCCATCCATGGTTTTCAGGTCGGCCACAATGGGGGTGTCCGGAAAAGCTTCCCTCAACTTTCGCACACCGTGTAGGCCTTCTGCCAGGATCAGGGGGGTGCCAGCCTCCAGCCAATCCACTCCGGCTTTCATGGCCATTGCTGCAGTTTCCAGTGCTTCGTCTATGTCTGTAAGGTCGAGGGAAATTTGAACTATTGGTTTCATGTTTTGAGGGATAATTAGAGACTGGTATTCAATCTGTTCAGTTGAAATATTTATACGAAAAGTACTTAAATTTTGCTGTATAGCAAAAATAGGCCTGTATTATTCACAAATACCATTGTATTATTCACATATACTATAAGTTTAGACAGGGCACTTTTGATCGATAGTAGATTTACCTGAAATGCTACATACACATGCATAATTTGCACCTAAATTGAATTCGCTGCAACGATGAAGAATAATTACTATACCTTTGCATCAACATTCCTGATTGGCAAGACCTAAAACCTGTCAGTTTGCAGGTTTGCCAAGAAGTTACCACATGGAACCACCCAGGCATGTTCATGGGTCTTTATGAACTATTTTCTTATGCCTGGATTCATAAACAATTTTATGTCATTTGATTCATTAGGGTTGTCCACTTCCCTGTTGCATGCAGTCAACAAAAAAGGATACACAAAGCCTTCGCCCATTCAGGAAAAGGTTATTCCACTTATTTTGGAAAGGAAAGATGTGCTGGCATCAGCCCAAACGGGCACTGGGAAAACCGCTGGTTTTACCCTGCCAATGTTGCAGATTCTTTCTGAAGGAAAACAACTGAGAAGAAGGCCAGTGCGTGCACTGGTACTAACCCCAACAAGGGAGCTTGCTGCCCAGGTATTTGACAATGTCAAGGCTTACGGGGAGTTTTTGAATATCAATTCTACCGTGATATTCGGTGGGGTTAATCAAAACCCACAAGTTGCTGCCATAAGGCGCGGTGTGGATGTGCTGGTGGCTACTCCTGGAAGGTTGCTCGACCTGATCAATCAAAAAGTGCTCTCATTGGACAGTGTGGAAATACTGGTACTCGATGAGGCAGACCGTATGCTCGACATGGGGTTTTTAAGGGATATCAATAAGATATTGAATTTGATGCCGGCACAGCGGCAGAACCTATTGTTTTCGGCCACTTTTTCCAAAGAAATCAAAAAGCTCGCCAATGGATTTTTACGCCATCCAGTGGTAGTAGAAGCCACTCCAGAAAATACTACTGTAGAAAAAATCGTTCAAAAAGTATATCGGGTAGATAAAGGCAGAAAGATACCTCTTACCATCAAGCTCATTTCAGAGGGCAACTGGCAGCAGGTACTTATTTTTACCAGGACCAAGCATGGAGCCAATCGCCTGAGCGAGAAACTGGTTAAGAGCGGGATATCTTCTGCGGCCATACATGGCAACAAAAGCCAAAACGCCAGGACCAAAGCCCTGGATGGCTTTAAAAAAGGTACAGTAAGCGTATTGGTAGCCACAGATATTGCGGCACGTGGGTTGGATATTCCTTTACTGCCACACGTGATCAATTTTGAGCTGCCCAATGTGCCGGAAGATTATGTGCACAGAATTGGGCGTACAGGTAGGGCAGGGGCTAGCGGAGAGGCTATTTCACTGGTAAGCCACGATGAACTTGAATTCGTAAGGGGGATAGAGAAACTCCTGGGCCAATCACTTCCAAGTGAAATTTTGGAAGGTTTTGAACCTACCACAAAGCCCGAAAGTGTAAAGGAGCAGCCACCCAGAAAAAACAATTTCAAAAAATTCAGGTCAAAAAGAGGACAGGGTGGATATAGAAAAAGCCCCGGAAGGAGCAATTAATAAGTAATAACTACCAACACTACCTTTTAGGGCGGTGTTGGTAGTGAATTGTAATTTTTTATCTAACCAGTTTCACTTTCATAGCCGTGGGGCCTTTCATCCCCATTTCAACTTCGAAGGATACAATATTATTTTCCTTGATGTCTTCCAGTAGGTTGTTGGCATGCACAAAAACGCTTTCCTGTGTTTCACTGTCTTTTATGAACCCATAACCTTTGGAGTCGTTGAAGAAGGTCACGGTTCCGGTTCTGTTTGGATCATCAGGTTCCGTGTTTTCCTGTCGGGGGATATTGATTTCGATGTTTTCTAATTTAACGTCCTTCTTCTTGGTAGGATCGGGAGGGGTAGAGGTAATGTTTCCGTTTTCGTCAACATAGGCGATCATGTCGTCCAAAGCACCTGATTTTTCAGCTTCCTTCTTGGCCTGTTTTTTCGCCTCCTTTTCTTTTCTCTTTTTTTCTTTTTTGTTTCTTACTTCTTTCTTGTTGAATGTTTCTTGCGATCTCCCCATAAATTGTTTTTTACTTTATCGATTTATTGCGTTTTAATGTAAATACGAAATTTTCTCGGATATAAATTTAAAAAAATTAAAGCTTAAATGAAAGGAAGCCCTATGAGTAGTAAATAAATCGAACCTTCAGAACTGTGGCTTTTGTAGTTTTGTCTCCGAACGGACTACATCGATTCAAGTGTCTAAACAAACCGGGTGTTACCCGGTTACCTGCCTTTATCACCAATTATATTAGAGGCGGAACTACTAGAAGTTTTAACCTAAAATAAATATAACGTGCAATTTAAAAATTTAAATCCAGTGAAGGGACAATAAATAGAGATATTTTCGTTCAGGGGCACTTTTGTGTTGATTTTTCTAACAAATCGACATATTGTATTACCCCTTTGGTCAATCTGGGAATGAAGGGCCATGTTTGCCATGGAAAAGGTTATGGGTAAATTTCTAACCTGGCACCTTCTTGGCAGATTGATGATATACCGGAGAATAAAGACTTTGGAAAAGATAAATCTTTATTTTCCGGTATCAAAAACCTAAACCATCAGGCTTACAGGCAAAGCATGTAAGCCACTAAAGCATCTTTCTCCTCTTTGTTCAATTGAAGTTCCAGTATCAGGTTGAAAAATTCAACAGCATCTGCCAGTGTGGGGCACCTGCCATCGTGGAGGTAAGGAGGTGAATCTTTAATCCCCCTCAATGGGAAGGTCTTAATTGGACCTTCGGGCCTTCCCCTGTAAAACCTTTCCACTTGCAGGTCGTGCATGTAGTCGTCCACAAAAGCAGGGCCATAGTGGCAGGAGGAACACTGTCCTTTGCCGAAAAACACCTTTTCACCAAGCAGTTCCTGCTCTGTAGCTTTTGACTTTATCAGTTTGCCCAGGGGATTGAGTTTTGGTGCAGGGGGAAAATCGAGGATGGAATTCAAATCCCCCATGCGGTTGGTGACCTCACGTTTTTGAGATCTTGGCCCAATAGCCTGTTGCATGCCCGGATCCCCGTCAAAGTACTCTTCCACTTCTGCAAAATGGTCCATACTGCGTATCGACCTTTTGCTGGAAAATTGCATCAGGTTGTAATTGCCCCTCATTGAGGGGGTTTCTACCCTCAACCTGGCCAGGTTTGGCCGGGCATCAGGAGCAAGCTCAAAGGCGCCATTGGTGTGGCCGTTGACATGGCAGGAAAAACACGATACCCCGGCACTTGGTTCTATGGTCACACGATGAGGGGTGTGGTTGAACCAGGTTGTGGGAGTGGGTTTCAGAAGCTCCTTCAGTCCCTCCATTTGCTCGGCTGTCAGCAGTCCATCAAATATCTCATAATAATTGCTCAGGGTAACCTCTTTGCCTTCGGTCACATCACCCAGCTCCTTGTGGGTGGTGAGGAACATCGGTGGGGGAAATTCGGGCAGGTATTCGTCCGGAAAGTCATGGTCCACATCTATGCGCAGGTGTTCAGGATGCGCTTTGTTCCAGTTGTCGGGGAAGACCATGTGCGCGATCGATTGCAAGGGGTGCGCCAGTGGCTTGTATGGAAATATGCCCTGTTTTTTGATTTCTTCTGGGGTCAATTGAGCCAGTTTTTCAAAAGACCTGGCACCTTTTGGCAGGCGTGCAATTGGTCCTGCCATGATGGGCTTTCGCTCCCCGGACATAAACTGGTCTGGAATGGTTTCTCCATTGAAGTCGAACCTTTCGGCCATATATGTCCGCACGTCCTTCATGAGCTGGGGCTTTTGGTTTCTATGAAATTCTACCCATTCATCCCACTCCATGGGCAACTGCGGGCTTCCGAAGGAGCTTTTCCCCCTGCCGGCATATTCCCAAAGGTTGAAAGGGTTCCTTTCCCCCTTTTTGAGGTTTGGGTAAGTTTTTAGACTGTCCACATAATTGTCGCCCAGGCCATAGTCGGATGGTCTGTAGTCCGCAATTCGTGCTGCAGGGCTCTGCAACATATGCAGTTTGCTGTCGGCAATTTGGAAACCCACCGCTCCGACAAATATCAGCAGGCTCAAAATAAGTAGTAGTCTGTTTTTGGTCATGTTTTGTATGGTTTTTAAGGTAATAGTTTGTGTTTCTAGTTGTTGTCGTCAGTTTTCCAGTTCACATCGATTTCCGTAGGCATTTTGTGGCTGCCCCCGAGTCGATAGGAAAATGTGAAACTCAAAAGGTAGTCGGCAAAAGCTGCGTCACCATGCGTGTAGTTTCCTGTATCAGAGGTCCGTTTTTTATCCTCGTAGCTTTGGGTCCTGTTTCGTACAAGCGCCACGGGCACTCCAAGGTTGAAGGAGTAATTGTTTCTGTTGTAGCTAATTCCCGGCTCTATGGACATTGCATATCCCGGTCTCCTGTACCCCTCGCTACTTCCGATAAGGTCTTCAGAACTAACACCTTCTACCCTGCCACCAAAGTAAGCACTGAGCCCGTGGATGGACGTGTTGTAGTAAACCCCCACACGTGCTGCGTATTGATCCGGGCAAGAAAACTCGCTTCTGCCATTTCTCGTGGGCACACCATTGGTGGACTGGAAGTTGGATAGATAGAACAGGTTTGTACTGAGCGTGAAATAATGCGAAAGGGAGTGGTAGCCCTGGATGTCAAGGGTAATGCCAGTGCCACCGTCACCAGGCTGTATAGACTGGTCCACCACGGCCGTTCTGGTTTCGTTCCTGTTTTCCCCCTGATTGTAAAAAGTGTCTTTATAATCATAGTTGCCAGTGGGTAGTTTTAACCCAAGGCCAACGGCATAGTTGTATTTTTTCCCCTTTTTGGGGTCAACCAGCCAATAGCCCATACCCAGACGGATATCTGACAATCCTTTTGAGGAAGTTTCGTTCCTTTGACCCAAGCCATTGGGGGGATTGCCCCCGTGCTCATACATAGAGGACCGGTTGTGGTGTACAAACGGCAGCACAACATTGCCATACAGCCTGTTTGTGATGCCCACATTGAGGGACAGGTCCAAAAAGTACGAATAATTGACTACCTGTGTCCCATCTTCAATTCTATTGTGTTCTTCTTCACTGCCCCTGAAATGCCGAAACGATTTAAAATACCTAAGTCCCGCCCCGGCCAAAAATTCTCCCTTGGCAAGTGAAAAACCTGCCGACATATTGCCCGAGCACGAAGAAAAACCCCTGATGGCCACACAGCCCTGTGACAACCCCTCCTGAATTGTGAGAATGAAAACAACAAGAATGATTGATGCTTTGAAATGCTTCATTGTAATTTATATAGTGAATGAACTTTCAAGTGTAACTTTTTATCCAATACAAAAAGGGAAAAAGGGACGAATCGCCTATCTTGGCTTATGAAACCAGTAATAAAATTGACGAGCTGATGCACTGCCTGATAGTTGATGATGACCCTTTGATTTGTGATTTGCTCGATCACTTTTGTAGTAAGGTAGATGCCATCACCAGTGTGACTACCACCAACAGCGGTTTTGAATCCATCAACCTCATAGGCAGGGAAAATTTTGATTTGATATTACTGGACTATAACCTGCCCGATATTACCGGCAAGGAGATACTACAGGTGATAAACGCCCAGACCGCTGTGGTAATGGTTACCTCCAACCGCGATTTTGCCCCGGAATCTTACAATTATGACCAGATAGTGGACTTTTTGGTAAAGCCCCTGGATTTTGCCAGGTTTTTTAAAAGTGTCCAAAAGGCCCAAAAATTTCTTAAAACCGGCACAACGGAAGCAGATCGTTTGTTTGTAAAAGACGGGACCAAACTGGTGAAAGTAGAGTTGGATGAACTGTTGTATGTGCGCTCTGCAGCCAATTACGTCGAGCTGGTATTTGCCGACAAGAAATCCCTTACCCTGATGACGCTCAAAGAACTGGAACAGAAGCTTCCGGCATATTTTCAGAGAATCCATCGGTCATATATTGTAAATGTGAACAAAATAGACACCATATCATCGGGTGCTCTTAAAGTAGGACGGGAAGAAATATCGATCAGCAGCAGCTATGAGAAGGAACTGCTTAAAAAAATCAAATTGTTGAATTAACAGATTGTTCCACACGGAAAAAGCAAAGGCAGAAAAGCATACTATTTTTTATCTGGCCAAAGGCCTTCTCGTCCAGTTCTTCAATTGATTCAGGGAGGAAGGAGGAGAGTTGCCCGAGTTTCATACTTTTGATGTGGGTAACCATTTTGTGCAGTATAGCTTCCCATTCCTGTTGGTTTTTGGTCTGAAAAGCATCTTCCATCCTTTTCAGGTATTGGTCAAACTCCTCATGGAGTATATCCAGGAATTTGACCATTTTGATGCGATCATAATCATATTGGCTGTAGCTGGAGGAAAGTTCTGGGATGTCAAATTCATTTTTCCCCAACTCCACATACACCTTGTCCAGCAGTTTATTCACATCAAAAGGCTTTTGTATGAACAAGGGGCTGATCTCTGACATCTGATCCTTGTCGAAAGCTGAAACGAGGACGATGGGAAGCATGGGGTGTTCATCCATAATACGCCTCAGGGTTGGCTCGATCTGTTGGTGGCCTATCATCAGGTCACTAATCATCAGGTCTGGAGTTCGGCCATCCAGATAAGCCAACACCTCATCCGGGTGGCTTTTTTGTACCAAACCAAAGCTTTCATCGTTGAGCATCTGCTCTACAAGCAACCTGCCCGATGCGTCATCCTCCAGATGAAGGATGGTATAACGTTTTTGTAGTTTTGGCCACTTTCCAACATCACCTGGCCTGTCCGTGGATTTACTGGGGCCGTCAGCTTTTATCAATGGCAAAGTAACCGTAAACGAGGAACCATGGCCTTCTTTGGACTGGATGTCAAGAGTGCCGCCAAATAATCCGGTTAGTTGTTTGACAATGGACAATCCCAGGCCATACCCTCCGTACCTGCCCGATATCTCTTCGCTGGCCTGGTAAAACCGATCCTTGATTTTTTTCAGGTCACTATCGGAAATACCAATACCGGTATCGCTAACGACCACCTGAAATTGGGAACTGGCTTCCCCGTTGGTTCGCAGCAGGAGTTTTACTTCTCCTTTGTTGGTGTATTTGATGGCATTTACGACCAGATTGGTCACTATCTGATTGAGCCTCAGGGGATCGGTTTGGTACTTTTCATGCCCAACACCCTCTATAGCCAGGTCAAATTTCAAACCTTTGTTGATGGCTTCAAATTGATAACCGGCGTGTATGTCCTGCATCAGTTCACTCAGGTTGCAGTCGCTGTATTTGATGTGTACTTTGCCTTCCGTAAGCTTTTGGTGGTCCAGGATGTCGTACATCAGGCCCTCCAGGTTTTTGGCACTCCTGGTCAGGGAAGTGATGATGGGTTGTTGCTGACGGGAAGGATTGTTTTTCTGAAGCAGTTGAATAAGGCCCAGGATCGCACTTAAAGGGGTACGCAGCTCATGGCCCATATTTTGAAGAAACTCATCCCTTTCCCTGATGGCTTTTTGCTCTTTGCCCAATGAGGCCTTTAAATCCAGCATTTGCTGGTCTATGGTAGCCCTCATATTGTTGAAAGTGCGGGCGAGTACCCCAATTTCATCCTTTCTTTTCTCCGAAAGGCCCTGTTTTTCCGGAGGGGTTTCCCGGTCGCCATAGTTGCTTATGGCCATGGTGATTTTTGAAATGCGCTTCGAAAATATCCTGGTGAAAAGAAAGGAAAAGAGCAGGGCCATCAGGCAGACTACAAATACAATCTTTATACTTTTCGACCTTACATTATGGGCACTTTGCAGCACCAGGTTTTTTTCGATCAGGGACAACAGGTATATTTTTCTTCGTTCCTCAAAATAGCCCAACCCTTCCACATGATACAGGTAATCCATGCCTTTGAGGTCTTGCATTACATCAAAGGTACCTGATACTTTGGCACTGATGTCGAGCATGCTTTTGTTGAAATATTTGGTTAAGGATTCTCCGCTTTTTAGCTGTATGCCAAAGCATTGGCCCATATCCGGGGCAAACAGGAACTGGTCGTTTTTATCTGCGATGTACAATTTTATGTCAGGCTGCATCAACTGGTTGAGCCGGGCATAAAAACCGGACAAATCCACGTTGATGACCAGGACATTTACGGCAAGTCCGGCTTCATTGAATATAAGGCTGGCAGCTCTCAGTGTCGGGGTGTGTGGTAAGCTGACAATGCCAAATTCCTCATTGAGGTTGATGGGAGAAAAGTAAAACTCCCCTCGTTTGGTGTCGAGTGTTTCCTGAAAATAAGGCCGGTCTCCTTTGTATTGAAGTTTGGTTTCCGGGATTTGGACAATCTCCCCATCTTTCTTGTCGTACCTCACGATTTCTTTGCCATCATCGGCAATATCCAGCAGCCTGATTTGGAAATAGGAAGCTTTGTTTTTCAGCACGACCTTAAACAACTGGTGGAGCTTTATTTCATTTTTACCGGAGGGCTCTAAAACAAAATTTTCCAATACAGGGTTTTCGGAAATGACGGCAATATCATTGGATACCTCATCCAACATGGCATAAAAAGATTGTGAGGCCAGGTTGGAAGTATGTTTGATCCGCTCCTTGCTATAGTCTGAAATCACGGAGGCCGATTCTGTATAGACCAGATAGCCCGAAACAAGGATGGCAAACACGATCAGGGCTACAAAGAAAATCCCGAACCTGCTGACAAAGGAATTCCAAAACTTTACTCTATCGTTTGGCATAGGCATCATTGGAGGCATGCTGGGGTGAATGTAGAAAAAATGGCTGAAAATACAGGCTTGACTAAGACAAAATAAAAGAACCCCGAGTTAAATCCTGACCATACAATAGTGTAAGCTGAAGACAAAACAAGAATATTTCCATTGCCTAAAATGATAATATAATTAGTATTTACTAAATTTGTTAGTATATAAAATGTACATCAATACGCACACATATTTTAGCCTTCGCTATGGCACTATTCACCCTGGAGACTTGCTTCGGATGGCCAGGCATTTTCAAATTAGCACCCTGGCGCTTACGGATATAAACAACACTTCAGCGTGTATGGATTTTGTGAGGCTTGCTCCGCAATACCAGGTAAAGCCTGTTTTAGGTGTAGATTTTAGAAATGGTGCCCGACAGGAATTCATCATGTTGGCAAAAAATAATGAGGGCTTTCACCATATCAACAACTACTTGTCCGGTTTTTTGCATCAGGACAAATTGACCATTCCACAAAGAGCCCAAAAACTGGACGATACTTTTGTTGTCTATCCGTTTAAAACCCACCATAGTATGGAACTCGCAAGCCATGAGTATTTGGGGGTTAAGCCATCGGATTTCAACCAGCTGAAGTTTTCGGCCTGGGATCAACACAGGGAAAAGCTGGTAGCCTTGCAAACTGTTTCTTTCAAAAACAAAAGGGATTTTAATGCGCACCGCCTGCTCAGAGCCATTGACAACAATACGTTGCTGAGCAAACTGGCATTGAGTGAGCAGGGAAGCCCCGGTGACGTGATGTTTTCCAAGGACAAACTAGAGGAATTCTATGAAGGTTTTCAGGAGTTGGTCCGCAATTCCCAGTTGCTGCTTCACCAGTGTTCTATCGAATTTGACTTTTCAAAAGAACACCCCAAAAACAAAAAATCCTATACCGGAAATGAAGCATTGGATTTTCGGTTGATAAAAAAACTGTGCTATGAAGGCATCCATTACAGGTATAAAACCCCCGGTCAGGGGATTTTTTCCAGACTGGAAAAGGAGCTGGACATCATTAAGGAAAAGAAATTTGTTTCGTATTTTCTCATCAATTGGAAAGTGTTGAAATACGCCCGTGCCAAAGGTTATTTTTATGTGGGCAGGGGCAGTGGCGCCAATAGCATAGTGGCCTACCTGCTCAGGATTACAGATGTGGACCCGGTGGAGCTGGACCTCTATTTTGAACGTTTTATCAATATATACAGGAAAAACCCGCCGGATTTTGACATAGATTTTTCATGGACAGATAGGGACGATGTGATCGGTTTTATTTTCGACAGGTTTCCGCATACAGCGCTCATCACTGTTTACAATACCTTCAAATACAAGGCATCTGTAAGGGAGCTGGGAAAGGTATTTGGGCTTCCAAAACATGAAATAGATATGTTGTCCAGTGGAAAGTATCAATTTGAAAAACTGGACGACCTGTCGAAACTGGTGATTGTCTATGCCAAAACCATAGAAGGTTTCCCCAATTACCTGGGCATCCATGCAGGTGGTATCATTATCTCAGAAAAACCAATCCAGCATTATACCGCTACCTTTTTGCCGCCAAAAGGGCTTCCCACTGCACAGTTTGATATGGTGGTGGCAGAAGATATTGGACTGTACAAATTTGATGTACTGAGTCAAAGAGGGCTGGGCAAGATCAAGGATGCTGTAGAAATAGTCCATAGAAACCATCCTGAAGAAAACCCGATCGATATCCATGACATTCAGCGGTTTAAACATGATGAACGGATCAAAAACATTCTCAGGAATGCAGACGCCATTGGTTGCTTCTATGTGGAATCCCCCGCCATGAGGATGCTCCTGAAAAAACTTCAGGTGGATCACTACCTGGGGCTGGTGGCCGCAAGTTCTATCATTAGGCCGGGAGTGGCCAAGTCAGGCATGATGCGGGAGTTTATTTTGCGGTATAGGTACCCTGAAAGGATAAAGGAAGCCCACCCAAAATTGCTGGAGATCATGCCGGAAACTTATGGCGTGATGGTCTATCAGGAAGATGTGATCAAGGTGGCTCATTATTTTGCCGGACTTGACCTGGGTGAGGCAGATATGCTCAGGAGGGGTATGTCAGGTAAATTCAAAGCAAGGGACGAGTTTACCAAAGTGAAGGAGAAGTTTTTTGAAAACTGTAAAAAAATAGGGCATGCTGATGAACTGACCAATGACGTGTGGAGGCAGATTGAAAGCTTCGGGGGCTATGCGTTTGCAAAAGGCCATTCGGCCTCCTATGCGGTGGAAAGTTACCAATGCCTGTTTCTAAAGGCCTACTATCCCCTGGAATATATGGTAGCCACTATCAACAATTTTGGAGGCTTTTACAATACAGAATTTTATGTGCACGAGGCTAGAATGAAAGGGGCCACTATACACGCCCCTTGTGTCAACAAAAGCGAGGGGCTCACCCACATAGAGGGGGTAGATATATACCTGGGGTTTTGTCTGTTGAGGTCTTTGGAAGAAAGGGTGGTCCATAGGATCGTTCTGGAAAGAAACAAGCATGGGTGGTACAAATCATTGGATGATTTTATGGACAGGGTACCTATTTCTGTAGAGCAAATCACTATTCTCATTAAGATAGATGCTTTTCGGTTTACAGGTAGAAACAAGAGGGAATTGCTTTGGGAAATGCACATGGCCATCAACAAGGCTACTTTTGAAGAGCACGTAATTTTATTGTTCAAAACTGACAGGCTACATCATAAACTGCCTGATTTGGCCAGTTCAAACCCTGAAAATGCCTTTGACGAAATAGAGCACCTTGGCTTTCCGCTTTGCTATGTATTCCATTTGTTGGCGAATAAAACAGCCAATGGACTACAGGCTAAAGACCTGCCCCGGTACATCAACAAAGACGTGACGATTACCGGATATCTGGTCACCACCAAAAACACCCGTACTTCCAGGGGGGATACCATGCACTTTGGCACATTTATCGACTACAATGGCGATTTTATTGATACGGTACATTTTCCGCAAGTGGCTTATAAGTACCCCTTCAGGGGGCGGAGTGTGTACAGGATATTTGGCAAAGTGATAGAAGAATTTGATTGTATAAATATAGAAGTGAAAACAATGGAACGACTCCCGATGATAGAAGATCCAAGGTACTCGGATTCAGTAAATGTAGCTGTATGATAAATAATAAAGACAGATCAATAGTCCACATGGATTTGGACACATTTTTTGTGTCTTGTGAGCGGCGGCAGGACAGCCGGTTGGAAGGCAAGCCTATACTGATAGGGGGCACATCCGACAGGGGAGTGGTGGCTTCATGCAGCTATGAAGCCAGGAAATTTGGCATACACTCTGCCATGCCCATGAGGATGGCCAGGCAGCTGTGCCCGGAAGCCATAGTCCTGCGTGGGAATTCCGGGGTGTACAGTGATTTTTCCAATGAGGTCACCGAAATCATCCGGGAAAGCATGCCGCTGTATGAGAAATCGTCCGTAGATGAGTTCTATATAGACCTGTCCGGCACCAACAAATTTTTTGATGCCTACCAACTGGCCTCCGACCTGAGGGAAAAGATCATTAGGGAGACCAAGCTGCCCATTTCATTTGGGATGTCCACGAGCAAGACTGTGTCGAAAATAGCCACCGGAGAGGCCAAGCCAAACAACAGGATCAATATATTGTGTGGAAACGAAAAACCTTTTCTTAGCCCCCTGTCCGTAAGGAAAATCCCAATGGTAGGAGAGAGCACCTACAAAGGCTTTTGTGACCTGGGCATAAAAAGAATAGGCACCATACAGGAAATGCCTGTCAACATGATGACCAGGGTGTTTGGCAAAAATGGCACCACTATATGGAAAAAGGCCAACGGCATAGACCAGTCGCCGGTAATTGCCTATCAGGAACGAAAGTCGATCTCCACAGAGCGTACTTTTGACAAGGATACCACGGATGTCAACAAGCTCAGGGGCATCATCACCGCCATGGCTGAAAACCTGGTTTTCCAATTACGCAGGGGTAACAAAGTGACTGCCTGCGTGACAGTGAAAATCAGGTATTCGGATTTTCAGACCTATACCCTGCAGCGGCGCATACCCTACAGCGCATCAGATGCCACCATATTGCCCATTGTGATGGAATTGTACCAAAAGCTATACCAGCGAAGGCTTTTGGTACGGCTGGTAGGTGTTAGGTTTAGCCATCTGGTGGAGGGCGGCCATCAGATCAATCTCTTCGAAGATTGCGACAAAATGATCAACCTCTACCAGGCAATGGATTGGATAAGGTCGCGCTATGGCGACCGAAAGGTAATGCGTGCTTCTGGCTTTGATGCCAAAACCATCAGCCGCTGGAACCCATTCACAGGCGAGCCCCCGCCGTTGCTGGCCAACAGGAGGAGGTAGTATTCCTGAGTGCATTCTGAAAGGGGTGTTCCCACTCCCGAACCACCCGTAGCTCACACTTTGATCTGATCAATATGCCAATTCGATCTCAACACTTTTTGGCTAAATGCTATATCATTGTATGTTGAGAATTGAGTTCGATATAAAAAAACAATAAAAACCGTCATTCAGAGCCTTTGGCTAGGGTTGTGCCAGGCTAAAGGCGTAGGAATCTCCCCCTTAAGGGCTCCTACGCTCTTTTTCACCCATATCCCCAAGGAAAGAGCTCTGAGTGACGTTTGAGCAGGTTTTTATTTTTTTTAATGGCCGTGCACCGAGTTCATGTTTGAGAATTGTCAATGATAGAAAAGGAAGGCATACAAAAGTACCTGTCCAGGATAAGCAGGGAGGATGACCAGCAGTCATTTCAGGCCATCTTTGATATGTATTTTGAGCGGTTGCTGAATTTTTCTATCAGCTACGTCAAGCAAAGCGAGGTAGCCGAAGATATTCTTGCTGATGTGTTTGTCAGGCTGTGGGAAAACCGCAAAAAACTGGAGAATATTGAAAATTTTGATGCCTATGTATTTACCAGTGTCAAAAACCAGTCCCTGAAGCATATTCAAAAAAAACAACGACAATCTGGCAAAGCTTTGGATGAAGAATACCTTCACCAAGACCTGATAGACAACTACACACCCGAGGCAGAATATGAATTTGAAGAACTCAGCCGGAATTTCAATGCCGCCGTGGAAGAGCTTCCCGACCAATGCAGGCGTGCTTTTCAATTGGTAAAGCAACAGAAACTTAAATACAAAGAAGTAGCAGAAATCCTTGGGGTTTCCATCAAAACAGTAGATGCACATGTGGTAAAAGCTGTGAAACGCCTGAGTGCCACATTTATCGGATTGCGGCCCAAAAAGAGATCTTGAGCTGGTTGACTTCTACAATTCCGCATCAAAGCGGAGGAATCTCTTCGGCGAAACGGTGAGATTCCCGATAAATATTGATCTTTTTGAAAGTTAGATCAATATTTTCGGGAATGACGCACATATATTAATCGGATTCAGGTTAATACTAAAAAAAACATTCACTTCAAGCTTCTGGTTTTCAGTTTGTTTGTAAAAAATATTAAATTTTTTACAAGGGTGAGTAGGGAGTTTTGCATTTCATCGGATCATTATATCACATGCGCCAAAAAGCATGGTTTAATGAGATGGATATATACAACATTATAGTCAAAAGCCTGATTGGGGAAATCGATAGCCAGGAAGAAGAATACTTTACAGAGTGGTTGGCTTCCCACCCGGACAACAAAAACTTTTACCAGCAACTGAAGAAGTACTGGGAATTTAATGGCCGAAGTATAGAGGAGAAGAAAAAGGAAGTTTGGTCCAAAATACACCAGCAGATAGGATTTGCCGCAGCTACGGAGAACCGAAAGCCCGCTAAAGAGAAAACTCTGCCCCTTCGCAGGATTTATTGGGTGGCTGCCTCCATAGCACTGGTTGTATCCAGCGTATTGGTGTGGGACCTGCCTGTGCTGGAACCCAAACTGGCTTATGACCCGGGAATGGTAGAAAAGAGTGCCGGAGCGGGGCAAAACCTTACCATACGGCTCCCAGACGGCAGCCAGGTGAAGTTGAATGCCGAGAGTTATTTGAAGTACCCGGAGGCTTTTTCAGATTCGCTGAGGGAAGTCCATCTGATAGGAGAGGCTTTTTTCAAAGTAGAAAAAGACCAGTCCAGGCCTTTTATTATCCATACAGCAGATATTCAAACCACCGTAAAAGGCACCTCATTCAATATAGAGGCCTATCCGAATGCACATACCATAGAAGTAGCAGTGGAAAGTGGCCTGGTGGAAGTTAAAGACCTGGGCCAGGACAAAAGCCGGTTTTTAATCAGTAAAAACCAGGCTGTGGTGTACGACAAACACAAGAAGGTGCTCAACACCCAGGTTTTCTCTCCAGACATGATCTCCTGGAAAGATGGGGTAATTGTGTTTGACAAAGCCAGTTTTGAAGAGATTGTGGATGTGCTCGAGCGCTGGTATGGTGTGGACTTCAATGTATTGAAAAAGGTGGATATGGGCGATGGGTTCGTGGGGCGCTTTGAAAACAAATCGCTCAATGCGGTTATTGAGTCGATTTCTTACGCCGGGGGTTTTTCTTTTAAAATAGAAAAGAAAGTCTTGACCGTGTATTAGAAAACAAAAAGAGTATGAACATAAATTTTTATTAAAACTTATTGACTACAATGAACAACACAAGCTAAAACAAAAAAAGCCGATATCAGATACCGGCTTAGATGTCTTTTCCTTTTGGAAACTTTGGACGGTTAGAAAAAGGACGAGACTGCAATGGTCTAATTATTACTAAACCAAAAACATTACAAAATTATGAAATTCAAACTGTTACAACAAATAGTTGTTATGTCGAGATATGCATTTGTTGGGATAATCATTCAGGCATGCCTGAGTTCCTTGCTCCTTGCCACCAATAGCGGGCTGGCCCAGAGGAGTGTAGATAATGTACATCTGGGCTTACGTGTTGAAAAAGCCAACCTGGTCGAAATCTTTGATCTCATAGAAGAAAAAACGGATTTCGAATTTGCCTACAAAATAAAAGATGTCCGGGGAAAACGGTCATTGAGCATGGAATTCGAGAACGAAACCCTGGGCAACATACTGCGGTACATTTCCAAAAATTCGGACCTGACCTTTAGGCGGGTAAACAACCAGATAATTGCAAAAAAGGCTGAAGAAGGGTTTTCCTTGGTTGAGGAAGAAATATTGTCCCTCAGCTCAAAGGAAGTTGATATCTCGGGAAAAATTACCGATGAAACCGGGGAAGGGCTTCCCGGAGCTTCCGTAATTGAAAAAGGCACCACCAATGGCACCACTACCGACCTTGATGGGAATTACCGGTTGAACCTGCCTGAAAATGCTACCCTGGTCATCTCTTTTGTAGGGTACAAGACCACCGAAGTATTGCTAAATGGCAGGTCAACCATAGATGTGCAAATGGAATTGGATGCCGAACAATTGGAGGAGATAGTTGTGGTAGGCTATGGGGAAAGGGGTAAAAAATCGCTGACAGGAGCTATAGAGGATGTGGAAGTGGCCCCTATCCAGCAACGGTCGGCATCCAACCTGGTGGAAGCCATGCAGGGAGCTGTGCCAGGCCTGGTGGTTACCCGTAGGTCGGGCGATCCGGGCGAAGAGCGCACCAATTTCCAGATCAGGGGAATGTCTTCCATCAACAACACGCCACCACTGCTGGTGATAGATGACATACCTTTTCCAGACCATCAGGTTTTGAGCACGCTCAATCCGAATGATATCGAGCAATTTTCAGTATTGAAAGATGCGGCTGCAGCTTCCCTGTATGGGGCCAGGGCAGCCGGGGGTGTTATCCTGATCACTACCAAAAATGGAAATGTGGGAGGCACCAAGGTGAGCTACCAGGGAAAGGTAAGTTTTGAAACCCTGGGGATGGAATTTCAACCTACCAGCCAGGCAGATTACTATCGCATGTATGATGAGGGCAATGTGTTGGACGGCTTGCCAAACCACCGATACAAGTACGGGGAACAATGGTTTTTGAACGGCAATAACGGTGAAGCAACTTTCCCCCCAAATGTACCCTTCTTTGATGCACTGGATTTCACCTATGCCGACAGGGATTTTGTAGAAGAAATGTGGAAGGATGTTGCTGTGAGCCAATATCACAATATAGGCATAACAGGAGGAAGTGATAAAAGTACTTACAACCTTACTTTTGGGTACCTCGACAGGAACGGCATGCAAAGGCCAGCCGAAAACAGCTATAAACGAGCCAATGTAAGGTTTAACTATGACGTCAGTTTAACTGACAAACTGAACATGTCCACCTCTGTTTATATAGAGCGGGGAATCAAAGACAAATCTTCTCTGCTCGATGCGGTGTTTGCCCCCAATGGCAACAGTACCTACTGGCACACCATGCCTACCATTGCACAGTTCAATTCCCAAGGAGACGTATATGGCTATGGTGGAACGACTGACCCCATAAACGAGCTGCTGAACGGTGGTAGAAGCAAAAACATCAATACCAAGCTGAATACCACGATGAAGCTCCAGTATAGGATAAATGATAACCTGAGCGTGGTGGGATTGACAGGTATAAATTACTGGAATGATTTTTTTGAGTCCAATACCAACGTTATGACCTATTACAACTGGCCTGGAACCATTGTAAACAAAAACAACCCCAGCAGAAACAGTACTACCAAGTCCTATGGTCAGACACTTTTTCAAAACTATTCCGGATACATCAATTACAACCGCCAGTTAGGGGCGGGCCATAATTTCACGGCACTGCTGGGTACATCTTATGAAAAAAGCGAATATGATGGCTTTAGCGCATGGCGTAGGGATTTGATTAGCGAGGAATTGCAATCGCTCCAACTGGGCGACCCTGATGAACAATACAATGACAGCAATGCCAATGGATGGGGATTGGCCTCATTTTTCGGCCGTTTGAATTATAGCTACAACGACCGTTACTTGTTGGAGGTAAACTTGCGGAGAGATGGAAGCTCGCGATTTGTGCCAAGTAAAAGATGGGACACATTTGGGGGAGTTTCAGCCGGATGGAACATAACAGAAGAGGACTTTTTTAGCGCATCGGGTATAGATGTATTGAAATTAAGGACATCATACGGGGTAGTGGGCAACCAAAGCAGTATCGGACTCTATGACTTCATTCAGTTGATCAATGCAAGCAGTGGCATTTATCCTTTTGGGGCTACACAGGCCAGGAATGTAACAGCCTCTCTGGGAGGGTTGGCCAGCGAAGAACGCACCTGGGAGCGGATTTCCAACCTCAACTTTGGCTTGGACTTTTCTTTGTTGGATTCGAAGCTGTCGGGCTCATTTGATTATTTTAAAAAGTGGAACAAAAACATGCTGGTCAATATTGCCGTGGCAGAGGTATTGGGCTCAAACCCTCCTACCAGCAACTATGGTGAACTGACCGGAAATGGCTGGGAGGCATCCCTATTATGGCAAGACAACAAGCAGGACTTTTCCTATCAGATAGGCTTCAACATCAGCGACAATAAAAATACAGTAACCAACCTGGCTGGTGCTAATATCATCAGTGCCAGGTTGGAAAATGCCGTTGAAGGCTATCCCATGCGCTCGCTTTTTGGTTATACAAGGGAAGGCCTGATCAAGAGCCAGGCAGAGTTGGATGCTTATACACAGCTCGATGGTGTGCCCTCCAACCTGCGTATTGGTGATGCCAAATATGCTGACTTAAATAATGATGGAAGGATCAGCGTATATGATGACGAGGGCAACCTGGCAGACGTCAAACTTCTGGGTGTAGAAAACCCTCGGTTTAGTTTTGGCTTCAATACGGGCTTTAAATGGAAAAACCTGGATTTTTCTGCTTTTTTCACCGGATGGTTAAAACATGATATCCAGCGGACGTCCCGTACCTCAAAACCTCTCAGGAATTGGTGGCACAACAACAATTCGTTTTATGTGAATAAAACTTTTAACTCTGAAACCAGGCCAGACGCAGAGTTTCCGGCACTTTCGGCCAATGGTTCTATCATAGAATGGAATTACCGCTATCAGGATTTTTTGGTGTGGAACAACAGTTTTGTGCGGCTAAAAAACATAACGGTAGGTTATACTTTCCCTAAGGCAATGCTCTCGAAAATGAGAATCGCCGGGCTAAGGGTATATGTAAATGCAGACGATATCTGGGAGTGGGCCAATGCATCGGACGATGGTAGAGACCCGGAAAGAGATCCTAGTTGGGATGGGGGCATACCCCTTACAAGAAAAGTTTCTGTAGGTATCAATGCAAATTTTTAAACAAGGAAGAAGATGAATAATATAAAATCATATAGCAAAAGAAGTTTCATCGCTTTGATTGTACTATTCGTTGTGCAGGCTTGTAGCGATAGTTTGGATTTTTATCCCGAAGACGATGTGTCCGATGCTTCCTATTGGAAGCAGCCAAGCGATTTCAAAGCAATCGCAAGCGATTTTTATTTTAGCCTGAAAGCCTGGGGACGGTACGATGATGATTCAGACATCATTACCAATACAAATTTTCCCAGTTCTATTAGTGATGGCAGTTACATTGCTCCTGAGACCAATGGAGTATGGAACGATTCTTACACCCAAATCCGCTCAGCCAATTATTTGATAGAAAAGGCGGGTCAATATGAAGGTGACAAAAATGAAATAAGCCAATACCTGGGTGAAGCCAGGTTTTTCAGGGCCTATTTATATTTCAGGTTGCTCAAAGACTTTGGTGGAGTACCCCTGATTTTAACACCCCTCAATATAGACTCAGAGGAGTTAAGCGAACCACGCGCTACGCGTGATGAGGTAGCGGATCAGATAATGTCAGATTTGGAAGTTGCCATAACAAACCTTCCTGGGGAGTCAGCTATTGCCGATGCAGACAAAGGCAGGATCAGTAAGGAAGCAGCGCAAGGCTTTATGTCAAGGGTGGCATTGTATGAAGGTACCTGGCAAAAGTTTAGAGGAAACAGCGGCAGGGCAAACACCTTGCTGGGAGAGGCAGTGGATGCAGCAAGGGCTGTCATCAATAGTGGGGAATATGAATTGTTTATGGCATTGGGCGATTCGAGTTATAAGTATGCTTTCATTGTTGACAACAATTTTTTGGCTAAATCGAACCCACTGGGTTTGGGCAAGACTGACGTAAAGGAGTTTTTGATTGCACGCAGATATTCCAGGGAGTTCAATATTAGTCACGGACATTCACATGCTTTATCTCAAGCCCTGAGCCCTACCAAAAAACTGGCCGACATGTACCTTTGCGCTGATGCGTTGCCAATAGATAAATCCCCACTTTTTGAGGGGCGTGACGAAATCACCTCTGAGTACAACAACAGGGACCTGAGGATGAACCATTCCCTGATGATCAAAGGAAATAGGTACTATAGCTATGGTTCTTTTGGGCGTGATTTTGACAATCCTGACAATCCCGGCCCAGGTACTGGTATCCATTTTCCCAATTTTGGAGAAAATACAGTAACAGGGTATTCTATTCATAAAACCTCTACCGAAAATAAAGGCAACAATGGAGGAGAAGAGGAATTTGACTATCCGGTATTGCGATATGCCGAAGTATTGCTCAACTACGCCGAGGCTAAGTTTGAACTAGATGGTAGCATCAGTGACGCAGACCTGGACTTGTCGCTCAATGTAGTGAGAAACAGGGGCCAATTGCCAGCCCTCACCAATGCTTTTGTGTCGGGCAATGGACTGGATATGAGAGAAGAAATACGAAGGGAAAGGACTGTAGAATTGGTGCTGGAAGGCTTCAGGCTTGACGACCTGAAGCGCTGGAAAACGGCTGAAGTGGAAATGCCTAAAGCAGTGAGGGGAGTACTATATACCGGAACCGAGTATGAGACTGACCCCATATACGAGAGCCTGGAGTCAAGCCTGGATGGAGAAGGGTATTTCGTGAGACAAGCCGAAAGCAACAGGCAGTTTTTAGAAAGGCATTATTTATTTCCTATTCCTACCAGAGAAGTGAATATCATGGGGCTGAAACAAAACCCTGACTGGTAATCTTTGACGGTATCAAATTATTCATATAAAAAATTGCAGTTCCATTGGGACTGCAATTTTTTTTTGCTTTTTATCATAAGTAAAAACTCAAAGAGCTATCCGAATGTTTATATTGTAATATTGGTAAAATTATCGCTTAATTATTTACTAATAGTATATATTTGAAAGCTCTATTAAACTTTTACAAGTTATGAGGTGCACCAAAAAGTAATACCCCTTTGTCTAAAACCATAACATTGATATTTATGAAAAGTACTATTTACGCCTTGTCATTTATTAGCTTGTTGTCGCTTGCAAACTGCAACAATAAAGACAAGGGCCCCATTGCCAAACGAGTTGTTATCCTTGGGCTGGACGGTATCAGCGTGGATGGTTACAATACTGCAAAGACCCCAAACCTTGATAAACTGTTCACAGATGGTGTTTTGTCATTAACTACGCGCAACGTAATGCCCTCGGTGACTTTGCCCAACTGGACGTCTCATCTGACAGGCAGTGGCCCGGAGCAGCATGGCGTGTTGAGCAATGGGTGGGAAATAGATAAAATAGTGTTGCCGGGAGTAGATAAAGATGAGGATGGGTACTACCCTTCCATTTTCAAGGTGTTGAAAGAGGAGGTGCCTACGGCCAAAACGGCCTTTTATTACAATTGGAAATCTTTGATCAACTCGATGAACCCACGCTATTTTGACGAATCCAGTTATGAAGACAATGATGAGTACCTGAGCAACTATACCAAGGCGTTTGACTTCATCAAGAACAATGAAGAAAACCCTTCATTAATATTTTTGTATTCAGTACACACAGACCATGCAGGCCACAATCATGGATGGATGTCGCCAGAGTATATTACCTCTATCGAAGAGGTGGATGTGCATATAGGTGAGTTTATCGCCAGACTGAAGGAACAGGGTCTTTATGACGATACACACTTTATGTTTTTTACCGATCATGGTGGAGACCCCAGCAGAGGTCATGGGGGCCAGACACAACAGGAACTGGAAGTGCCGTGGGCTATAACCGGGCCAGGCATCCGCAAAGGAAAACTCACCGAGCCTAACAATTCGGTGAATACTGCAGTGACCATCGCCCATTTGTTCGGCATAAAGAATATTCCCCTTTCATGGACGGGAGAGGTTCCCATGTCAATCTTTCAACAAGAGAAATAAGCGAATCACAGTAGGGACACGGGGATAGACAGGGATTGATCATTGCATTTGTCCGCCCTCTTCAGAGGATTTATTGCGTACGTTTTTTCTTTTGTCAAGTGGAATGATTTTCCTGTGCAGCAGCAAACTTTCTTATGACAGATCGCTTGTCATGCGTTCATTCAATTAGCAAAAATATCCTATCATTGCATTCTAGCCATCGCTGTATTCAGCGTACAGAGCAATTTGCATGTATTATTTAGAGAAGAGGGTAAAATATAATAGTCCGGACTTTAAAGCCTTGTTCAATACTTATTTCCCCACCCTATGCCTGTTTGCCGAACGAATATTGCACGATAGGGATGGAGCCAAAGATGTTGTGCAGGATGTCTTTATCAAGCTGTTGAAGTCAGATGCGATGTTCGAAAACGAAAAGGCACTGAAGGCATACCTTTATGTACTCACCCGCAACGATTGCATAGACACCATCAAAAAAAACCGAAACACGGAGTATTCGGTAAAGGACGATAATCGTGTCTATTCAGAAAATGATTTTCTCGAAGATGTGGTCAAAGAAGAGACCTTCCACCTGCTCGACCAGGCCATAAAAGAACTAGGCATACAAAGCCAAAAGATAATCCAATTGTCCTTAAACCAGTTGAGCAATTCAGAAATTGCAGATGAATTGGATATTTCTGTGAATACGGTAAAAACCCTCAAACTACGTGCTTATAAGCGCCTCAGGAGCCTTTTGGGTCACCAGCTGATGGCCGCTCTTATCGCTGATTTTATAAATTCTTAATATTTTTTTAATACAGGTGTCACCCTGTTTCTATTTTTTTCAGTTTTAGGCATGTCAACCTGAATTGGATCAAATGATACAGAAAGTAAAAGACCACCTGGGTATAGCCGGGCTTTTCGTAAAGCAAATATTTGGAGAAGATTCCAATGACCCGTCAAAAGAACTGAATCAGTGGAAAAAAGACCACACGGATGCCACTGAAGAAATTTACAATTGGGACAATTTTACCCAGCGGCAAATAGACATTTCACAGATTGACACCAAAAAAGAATGGGACAACCTTAGCAGGAAACTAAACAAAGGAAATAATGTCCAACAATTGATCAGATATGCGGCAGCAGCTGTCATTGTATTGGCCACCGGCTTGTTGTTTTATTTACCCAAGCTATCGCAAGAAGAACAGGTGGCAGAAACGAAGCAGGTAGTGAAAGAAAACCCCAAAGGGGTAAAATCCCAAATCCAGCTTCCCGATGGTACACACGTTTGGCTCAATTCTGTCAGTAGTATTGCCTATCAGGCAGATTTTTCGGACAGCATCAGATTGATCACGCTCAAGGGAGAAGGGTATTTTGAAGTAGTAAAGGATCCTGAACGTCCCTTTAAGGTCAAATCAGGGGATGTGACTACTACTGCGCTGGGCACAGCTTTCAACGTAAACGCTTACAATGAAAACCAAATCCAGGTGTCGCTTCATGAAGGAAAGGTGGGAGTGGAGAGGAAAAAGGTGAACGGCACAACAATATTGTTGCCAGGTCAGCAAGCCAAATCTACTGACGCTGGGATTTCTGTTTTTCAGTTCAACAGTGAAGAGACACTGGCCTGGAAGGATGGCACACTCTATTTTGACAAAACCGGACTGGACGAGGTAATGCGTACCCTGGAAAAGTGGTACAACGTGTCGTTTGAAGTAGAAAACCTGTCTGAAGCAAAAAGAAAGGAACTAAAAGTGACTGGTAAATTTAAAGACCAGACACTGGTGAATGTGCTCAAATTGTTGAGCCATTCTATGCACTTTAACTATACCATCGATCAAAAAAATGTAACACTAAATTTTCGATAGAAGTATGAAATAGTCTCCACTCAAAAAAAAAACCCCGGTTGCAAGGCATCCGAGGTAATGCTTTCCTGAATATGCACCTTCCAAAATGAGTATTCAGGAAACAGTAAAACTTTCGTTTCACCAAACACAAAGATAATGAATTTAAGATTACTTAGGTTATTGAAAATGACCATTAAATTTTCAACATATGGCTTGATTTTACAGGTTTTTTGTGCCAGTCTGCTGTCCGCTCACAACGGCAATGCCCAGTACAAAAGTACCAGTGAAATTATCATAAAAAGCACCGTCAATGGGCTCTACCTCAAAGAGGTATTTGACCTGATCGAGTCCAATTCGGATTTGGATATGCTCTATCTGGAGAAGGACCTGAACAGCAAAACCAGGATTAACCTTCAACCTGGGGCTTCCAGGTCTGTTTATGATATTCTGATGGAAGTATCAAAGCAGGCCAACCTCAAGTTTCGGCAGGTCAACAATGGCATTTCCGTTTCTCCTATGTTAAGATCAGAATTGAGGGACAATGTCAGCCGCATTGATACCATGCTGGAGGTGGATATTTCCGGAAAAATCACGGATGAAAGTGGTGAGGGGCTCCCTGGAGCTTCAATAGTTGTGAAGGGAACCTCAACTGGCACTACAACCGACCTGGAAGGGAACTTTAAGCTGGTTGTGCCTGATGGATCAACCATAGTCATTTCGTTTGTGGGGTACCAAACCCAGGAGATCGAGGTGGGAAACCAGCGTGTAATTGACTCCCAGATGGTACTTGACGCAGAACAATTGAGTGAAGTAGTGATCGTTGGGTATGGCACACAAAACAAGGCTGCCATTTCCGGTTCAGTGGTCACACTGGATTCCAAAAAGCTGGAAAATGTACCTGTTACAAATTTGACCAATGCCATAGCAGGCCAATTGCCAGGGGTGATTGTAAACTCACCGGGGGGAGAGCCCGGGGCAGATGACGCCCAGGTGCTTATCAGAGGAAAAGGTACTCTTGGCAATACCAATGCACTGGTGGTGATAGATGGGATTCCTGATAGGGGTGGTTTTTCCAGATTGAACCCACAGGACATTGAATCCTTTACAGTTTTGAAAGATGCTTCGGCTGCCATATACGGGGCAAGAGCTGCCAATGGTGTCATTCTTATTACCACCAAAAGAGGCAAGTTGGGCAGACCCCAGTTTAGCGCCAGCAGCAACGTGTCCTTCTCCCAGCCCACTACCAGAAGAAACCTATTGGATTCCTGGCAGGAGGCCACCCTTCAGAATGAAAGCAAATTTGAATGGGAAAATCCCCAATGGACTGATCAACAGATTCAGTTGCTAAAAGACCAGTCTCAACCACTCCAATACCCCAACACAGATTGGGACTCTATTTTGCTCAAAGAATGGTCGCAAACTACCAATCACACCGTGTCGGCGAGGGGTGGTAGTGAAACCATTCGTTATTTCCTTTCAGGCCAGTTTTTGAACCAGTCTGGTGTTTTTAAGGGTGTGGACTATCCCTATAAGCAAAATTCCTTAAGGGCAAATCTGGATACCGATTTGACCGAAAGCCTGTCTTTGGGGATAGATATCCTGAACCGCAGTGAAGATAGAAACTACTGGGGCAGAGGAAATGGCAGGGATGGATGGAATTCACCCTGGAATTACGCCAGGCGTGGTGGCAGGTATCTGGTAGGTTACTTCCCCAATGGCCTGGTAGGCAAGGGGTGGCAACCGGGTGAATTCAATGCTGCTGAGTCGATTTCCGAAAGGGGTGGCAGTACTGACATTGATGACAACATCCTCAATACGAAAATTACACTTCAGTGGGAAACTCCCATCACAGGGCTGTCCATTGCGGCGTATGGGGCTTTTGATTCCAAATCAAGTAGTCAATCACAATTCCAGAATATATTCGATGAGTATTTGTACGATTACTCAACGGACACCTATACAAAAGCAGTAGATGCCACAAAAAGAACGCTTGGAGAAACCAAAGCTGACTTTTCTACCAAGACCTACAATGTAAGATTGGGTTATCAAAAGTCGTTTGGAAATCACGGAATTGATGCTTTTTTGGCCTACGAACAGAGCCGGTTTGAAATGAGTTCGATATCTGCTTTCCGTACAGGATTGCCATCAGCACAACTACCGGAGCTTTTTACAGGCACGGCAGATGGGCAAAACAACAATGGTTTTTCAATGGCCAATGGCCGTATCAATTATTTTGGCCGTATCAACTACGACTATGATGGTAAATACCTGGCCACTGTTTCATTGAGACATGACGGCTCACAAAATTTTGCTCCTGGTAAGAGGTACGGGACTTTTCCTGCTGTTTCTATAGGCTGGAGGTTGTCAGAAGAAGCCTTTATGGCGGACAATGGGGCTGTGGATTACCTCAAACTGAGGGGGTCATGGGGGAAAATGGGCAATGACAATGTGCCTGCATTTCAGTATTTGACTTCTTATGCCTTTACCGATTATACAGCCTACTGCTGTGGGGTATTGGCCGGGTATGACTTTGGCAATGGTACCGAACCAGGGATTTTTGAATCCACTGCTGCTAATCCCAACATCACCTGGGAAACAGCCACAACCATTAACCTGGGCCTGGAAGGAAGCCTGTTTGATAACCAGATAAAATTCGAAATGGATTACTTTACCTCACAACGAGAGGGCATTTTGATAGCAAGGAATGCGTCTGTACCTGAATATACAGGACTGACATTGCCTGATGAAAACCTTGGGGTGGTCAATAATGAGGGATTTGAAATCCAACTCTCCTCGCACCAGATGCTCAATCAGGACATAGCCCTTAATATCGGTGCAAATATGTCTTATGCCCACAATGAGGTGGAGTTTTATGATGAACCGGAAGGAGTTCAGGAATGGCAAAAATATGAAGGCAAGCCCATAGACTCATGGTTGCTTTGGGAGTCTGCTGGCATATACCAGAGTCAGAGCGAGATAGATAATTCGGCACATGGTGAAGACAATGTGACCAGACCGGGAGATCTTCAAATAGTGGATCAGAACAATGACGGGGTAATCAATAGCGACGATAGGATAAGGATAGATAATGGCAGAATACCTGAAATCATGTATGGCATCAATATGGGTGTTACTTTCCGGGGTTTCGACCTATCCGTACTCTTTCAGGGACAGGCCAATGCCAATATCGCCTTAGGCGCCCCTTTAGGCCTGGACAAGCAATATTTCGAAAATCGCTGGGGGAACGGGGATAGTTCGTACCCACGTATCAATACCTCATCTACCACAGGTAACTATGGCAACAATTCCACATTTTGGTTGAGAAAGGCCGATTTTTTAAGGCTGAAAAATGTAAGCCTTACCTATAGTTTTCCTGAGACGGTTTTGAATCCCTTGAAACTGTCAAACCTACAGGTCTATTTAAGGGGCAACAACCTCATGTTGCTTTTTGATGATATTGAAGGCGACTGGAGAGATCCGGAAGACGACTTTGGTATTTACCCTATACAGAGGTCCTGGCAGCTGGGAATAAATTTTGGTTTCTAAAAAGCACAATCATGAAAAAAATATTATTGTTTATAATCCCATTGAGCTTGATCGCAATCTCCTGTGAGGAGGATGTATTTGAAACAAGCCCTACGGATAAATTTGAAGAGCACGGTGTTTGGAGTTCATTGGATTTGGTAAATCCATACGTAAATGAAGTGTACAATGGAATGGGCAACTGGGTGACTGACGGTCTGGCCCTTAGTTCAATGACCGATGATACCTACTCCATGTTCAACTGGGCAGGAGGACGTACCGTAGCAGAAATGACCCTAAATGAAAACAACTCACAACAATTGGGTGTCAATTACAACAAGGGGGGGACTTACTCTCCTGATAAAGACGCTACCCTCAGGACAGGAAAATGGGGCTATATGTACTACAAAATACGAGGGGTAAACCAGATTTTTGCCAATATTGACAATGTACCCGGGGATCCGGCGGTTATTGACAGGTTAAAAGGTGAGATGTATTTTTTAAGGGCCTATTTTTATGCACAGTTGGCCAATGTATTTCAGGAGGTGCCAATAATCACGAGGGAATACGAAATTTCTGACGATTTTTTGGATATCACCAAAAGTTCGTATCAGGAAGTTACCGATTTTATCGTGGAGCAGTGCGATTTAGCCATAGAGCTGTTGCCGACCACTTTTCCATCAGGGCCAGGCCGGGCTACAAAAGGCGCTGCTATGGCGCTGAAAGCTGAGCAATTGCTGTATGCGGCGAGCCCCCTTGCAAACGCAGGAAGTTATGACATGGGGAAATTGGATAAAGCCAGGGCCGCCCATGAGGATATTATTAATTTGGGAATTTACTCTCTGTACAAACCTGCCGACTATCGCAATATTTTCCTGGATAAGGCCAACCCCGAAATTATTTTCGCCAAATATACCAATGGAGACCTGATGATAGATCGTGAAAATAGTATGGAACGCGATATAGCTCCTGCAGGTACGGGAGGATACACTGCATACAACCCGCTTCAGAGCCTGGTGGACGATTTTGAAGTAATAGACGGAGCAACTACTTTCATACCTGCCACATGGAACGGCACCACAAGGACGGTTACTGCCAATCCGGCCTATGATGACAATGACCCCTATAAAAACCGTGATCCGCGGTTTTATGCAACCATTTTGTACAATGGGGCACAAAGAGGTACCAATGGGTATGTAGTGGACTCCTGGGCAGGTGGCAAAGACTCCCGTCAATCTACAGTTTCGGCCTGGTGGAATGCGAGTTGGTCAAGTTACTATCTGAGGAAGTTTAGCAATGAGGCCAGTGATGCCTATGGAAACAACCCACAAACAGATATAATGTGGATACATTACAGGCTGGGTGAGATATACCTGAATCTGGCGGAAATACTTTTTGAACTGAACCAAACCGATTCCAATGGACGCGGGGCGCTGTGGTATATTAATGAAATCCGAACGCGGGCGGGAATGCCTGTTTTCACAACTCTCGATAGGGAAACAATCAGGCATGAGAGAAGGATAGAACTTGTTTTCGAGGGAAACCGGTTTTTTGATGTTAGAAGATGGGAGATTTATGACCAGGCAATGAAAAAGGGACAGTATGGGCTTACACTTGAAAAGCAAACTGATGGTTCATTCATAACCCAGGTCACCGGGGTTACCAACCCTGATGGTACCTTCGACCCCAGGATTTACTGGTGGCCAATACCCCAATTGGAAATGGAGAAAAACCCAAAGCTTGGACAAACCCCTGGGTGGTAACAATTGCTCTAAGCTAAAGTATTGTCCAATCTTATTTCAATGTCGTTAAGTTAAGCTTTTCGTCTCTGCGAGCGTAGCGCGGCAGTCTTTCTGTTTAATGTTATCTGTTCATTTTGATGAGACCGCTTCGATTCCTCGCGATGACGGTTCAACTTAACTTAACGACATAATCTTATTTTGATACTTCAATAAAAACTTGCAGCAAGCCTAAACACCTGCCCCGAGTGAAATTCGGGACAGGTGTTAATTCCCTTTCCAGAATATTTGGGCGGCATTTCATTGAAGTATGCAAGGCACATTTTAAAAATCAATCAATGAAAAACACAATTCTTGTATCACTATTAATATCCCTTTTTTGTACCTATAGCCCGTTTAGTATGTCGCAAGATGTATCCAGATGGACGTTAGAAAACAAAGGCAGTATAAATTGGCAGGTCAATGGAAAAGACACTCACCAGGACCATATTGAAATGAGTGGTTTTTACATCTCCGCCATAGTGCATTATGGTGTGCAAACTGGTCGGTTAAAACAGAAAACTCAGCTCGTTTTTCCCATGCTCAGGACAATCCCCAACGATACACATGCAAGCCTGCTTCATGAAATTGACCGTGATCAATTGGGTACCATCAAGGTCGATGGGAAGGAAGCAACGGAATATCCGAGCTCTTTTTATCATCGTGGGGTTCTTGAGTGTATATCTAATATCACTCATGGAGTAGCGGTGAGACACCAATGGTTTCCTGCTACTGACAAGCCCCTGTTTATTGAGAAAATTGAAATAAAGAACACATTGGACAGGCCTGTGAGTATAGAACTTCCGAAAGTCGATTACAGACATGTGACTGAGGCAGATCAAGGTGTTCAAGGGGCTTATGAAATAAAAGTAGAATCAACGAGACATGGTAGCTTTCAACTAGGCAGCAAAGAGACACTGGAATTTGCATGGATCTATTCCGGGTATGTGGCAGGTACTCCCAGCCCTTATGTGTCCCCCGATTATGAATTGAGAAAACGGATGGAGCTTGTTGATAATACTTTTTCCAACCTGGTGTTCGAGAGTCCGGACGAAATTCTAAACAGCGTATTTTCATTTGCCAAACTAAGGGCCGTAGAAAGCATTTTTAACACAAGCCAGGGCTTGATGCATGGGCCGGGTGGTGGCAGTTATTATGCCGCAATATGGGCCAATGACCAAGCGGAATATGCCAATCCCTTGTTTCCTTTTTTGGGAAATATTGCCGGCAATGAATCAGCTATCAATTCATTTCGCCATTTCGCCAGGTTTATCAATGATGAATATAAACCGATACCAAGCTCGATTATAGCCGAAGGGCTGGATTATTGGAACGGTGCAGGTGATAGGGGGGACATGGCCATGATTGCCTACGGCGCAGCTCGTTTTGCACTGGCCTATGGGCATAATAATACCGGCAAAGAATTGTGGCCCCTGGTTGAATGGTGTCTGGAGTTTTGTAGAAGGAAGGTGACTGCAGATGGAGTAGTATCGTCCGATAGTGACGAACTGGAAGGGCGTTTTCCCGCAGGTGATGCCAACCTGAACACCTCATGCCTCTATTACGACGCATTGATATCAGCGACTTTTCTGGGCAAGGAACTGGGAGTGGAGCAGGCACAGCTCGATGAGTATCAAGAACAGGCAAAAAGAATACGCCAATCCGTAGAGGACTATTTCGGGGCTACCATAGATGGCTTTAAGACTTACCGGTATTTTGATGGAAATGATATCCTCCGTGCATGGATATGCACACCGCTTACTGTTGATATTTTTTCAAGAAGCAATGGGACAATTGATGCACTGTTTTCAGAAAAGCTTTGGACAGCCGATGGCCTGGCTTCAGAGTCGGGGAACACCACATTTTGGGACCGTGCAACCCTGTATGCGTTGCGAGGGGTCTTTGCGGCAGGAGAAACCAAACGGGCACTGAAATTTTTGAGCTACTATTCCAAAAGAAGGTTGCTTGGTGAGCATGTGCCTTATCCTGTTGAGGCTTATCCCGAAGGCAATCAAAGGCATCTTTCTGCTGAAAGTGCCCTCTACTGCAGGATCATTACGGAAGGGTTGTTTGGTATAAGGCCCACGGGGTTAAGTAGGTTTTCCATTGCCCCTAAACTACCAGAAGACTGGAATGAAATGTCGCTTAGAAACATTAAGGCATTTAACCGTGATTTTGATATAGAAGTGAAGAGAGATGGCAATAAGCTGAATGTGAAAGTGTACAATGGGAAAAGGGAATTTTTAAATGTGAAAATAAATGAGGGTCAAAGCATAGAGTGTGGCCTGCAACAGGCTGATTGATAAAAAAGCATATTTCTGGGCTTGGTCCCGGGATGGCTTTCAGCCCCCCCCAAGTAAATAATTTTGCGATTACTTCACCGATTTTCTATTTTGCCGCACTTACTATTATGATCGAAAATGTTTGAAACAGAAACAAAAGTGCGGGTACGGTATGCGGAAACAGACCAGATGGGTTATGTGTACTATGGTAATTATGCCATGTACTATGAAGTGGCAAGGGTAGAAGCCCTCAGGAGCCTTGGATTTTCGTATAGACGGTTGGAAGAAATGGGCGTGATGATGCCTGTATTGGAAAGTAAATCGCGGTATTTGCTGCCCGGTAAATACGATGAGTTGCTGACCATAAAAGTAAGTATTCCTACTTTTCCGGGTGTCAAAATACTGTTTCACTACGAAATTTACAATGAGGATAGCCAGTTGATAAACAAAGGTGAAACCACCCTGGCGTTTATCAACATGAAGAGCGGCAGGCCATGTCGTATGCCTGATGTAATGAGGACATTGATGGCACCTTTTTTTGGGGAGGTTTAAAAAAATCCATTTTCAATCTGATTATTTTTATATCAGTATTTGTCATTGAAAATTAATCTTCTACATTTGCAGTCCGTTTGATAAAAACGGCCAAATAAAGCTACAGAGGAGTGGCAGAGTGGTCGAATGCGGCGGTCTTGAAAACCGTTGTACCGCGAGGTACCGGGGGTTCGAATCCCTCCTCCTCTGCAATAAAGCCCTTATACAACTAGTGTATGGGCTTTTTTTATTTTTAGGTACAAACAGAGGTACAAACACCTACTGAAGTCTGAACGGAAATTAGTGACTTACGTGTTATGGGCTGGCTGGCCAATAAACACAAATTTTTAATCACTTAACCTTAATACTCTTCTGAACCCAATATATCATCCAACGACCAGGTAAATCTTGCGAAGTTATAGGCTATAGAATCAGTGTCTAATTTAAATTCCCTTTGTCCGATTTCTACATTGTAAATAGTTACAACAGCTTCTGATAGAGGGTGAATTATGAGCTTTTTCCTGAAATCCTTTTGTAATATTATTTTACCATCGCTATCATAAACGTTAAAGTAAACAGTAAATGATTTTATGTACCTATTTGTTCCATTGTACAGGGTGATGATAAACCTATCTGATAGTGGACTAAAGTCGTATTTTGGCTTATATGCATCCGATAAAGAATAGGAAGTACTCTTCTCCCTTTCAAATCTTCCATTACCCTTAATTAGAGTCCTTTCATAACCTTCAATGTAACTTCCCACATTATCACTGGTTGGTATCCATGTTTCTCCTGTAAACCTGAAAGTCTCGCCATTTATCCTTTTTATTTTTAACAGATAACTATTCCCCTCTGAATTAACTAGTTCGTACCTGTATGGGGTGAAAATAAAGTAGAGAAAACTTAAAGCTAAGATTGATATAAGCTGCCAGGAATATTTCATTAGCCAAGTCAATATTAGGGTTGTTAAGAGTAGTGATTCATTAAAATTTATCTTCTATGCCTTTAATTGTCCAAGGACTTATGCCGTCTAAACCAACCGTTAAATACCCTATGGTCTTACCGTTTTTAATTATTATAGGCGGAGATGTCGAATATTTATTAAAAGGGGAATATAGTCCATGTTGGCCTCCAAATTGTCCATACTCATTCCAAATACTAGTCGTAGAATGCTTGTCACCGTATCTCCCGTATTTATTTAGGATGGACTCAGAATCATATTTGTTGGAAATCTTCCCCAAGTAAGTGTTTTCATCGTCTTGAGCTATAATAGACGCTCCATTGAGCATAATTGGCATATCGGAATAATGAAGGACAGTAGGGTTGGTTGATGATCTATTTCTTGAATTCGATGATTGTCGGTAGTAGCTAGGATTGGCTACTACATCACCATTGCCAGTGGCTATTAGAGTGGAATTAAACGCAGAGGCTATTGCCGCTCCAATTAGCAACCCTTTTTGATAATTAACTTCTCGATTGGCTTCACGAGCTGCTATCCTGTCTAGCCTTTTCTCTTCTTTTTCAGCTATTTTACGAAGTTTCTCATACCCAACTTTCGATCTGGTTTTAAAGTCATCTATTACCTTCTGGTTATTAAAAATTGATGCATTAAATATTTGGACTCCATAACCTGTTTCAATGCCCAAGTATTTAACAACACAATCTGAAATTTTATAGGCGTACTCTTCTGAGTATTGGTACTGGTCAACAATCAGGTTCTTCAGTATTGCACTTGATATTTCTTTATTCTCTTCAATAAAAGAAACCCCTCCATCATTAAATTCCAACGTGGAGTAGTTCTCTAAAATGCAAAGATTCCAAATATCATCATCCAAGACACCTTTGGTATGCATACTTGTAACGCACTGAATAAATGGCTTGGTATCACCAATAAACTTTTGTTCTTCAATCCTTTGGTTTATTTCCTTAGCAAACTTTTCCTGAGCTTTTATCAAAAACGGCACTACCAAGAGTAGTAGGAAAGCAAGAGTTCGGAGAGTTTTCATTATCCTAATTTAATTTATTTTTCGATTAATAACATGGATGATGAAGCTTTCTTACTCATGTTCCTTGTTGCAGCGAACATTTTAATACTTTGTTGCAAGGACAAAGTAGATTAGAATAGGTGAAATATGTGATCATATCGTTATGACCAGCGAATGGATACTGATTGTAATCCGATTGATATATATTAGTAGTTTACCAAACCTCTCGTTATGTACCGATGCGTTCACTGCGGAATAATATACGAGTTTGAATATAACTTCCTTCACAAGTGCATTATTTGTGAAGAGGGTACGCTTAATAAACTAATTCGAGATATAGTTTATTCTGAAGACGAAGGAGAAGAGATCAGTGCTCCAGTACTCTACTTAACACATAAGGATGTGTGGAAATATATTCAAACTCATGGCAGAGAAAAACCCACCCTAAAGCTTAAATGGACTAATAAGGAAGAATACCGGAAAATTTGGAACGAAACTATAAATGAAAATCGCCTAAAACCAAAGAACGAATCAGTCTCTGAAATTAGCAAGCGAATAGCACAGAAAAAGTGTGAAGAAATACAAGCTTCTAAAAGACGACCTGTCAGCAAACAGATAAAAGAACCTGAAAAGGGAGGGATCAATTACCTCAATTTAGTTCTTATCGGAATGGGAATACTGTTCTTTGTAAACATGGAGGCTTTAGGGATTATCCTTTCAGTCATTGGCTTTGCAATTATTGGAGTAATGCTTTTTGCTCAATTATGGATAGCATACGTACTGGCTGATGCTTACGCTAAAGAAATTTCAAAAGGAACAAAGTACATCTACTGGATTGCCTTAGTAATATTGGTCGTCATAATTTTCATAGGTATTTCCCCTAGGTAGAATCATTCTAAACAATAATGCAAGAAGTATTAACAGCAATCGGCTTTATCCTGGCTTGTTTACATGGCTTGTGGATCAAGGAAAAGGTAGATAAGAATAGGAGGGGGAGGTATTGAGGATTTGTTTTCCAAAACTTTCACAGTGATTCTTCTGGGCTTTACATTGCGATTTGAGAGGTTTTTTTTAACAAATGCTATTGGATAGTTACTCAAACTCCAAGTTTATTTTGTTTGTGAGAATATCCATAAGTTCAGCAGTTGGCTCATAACCAGACAGCATTTCACCGGAAGATAAGTTGAGCCAATCCCTTAAAACGGATTTATAGACCCATTCATCATATTGGTTGGTCAATTGTATATTTTTTTCAGGATAAAACTTGCTGTCAGGTGGAAGTTTGAAGCCGAAATTTTGAAAGAGCCTATGCCCTGAAAAGGCGTTAAGGATATTATCAAGAGCGGAAACGTACACGAAGGGGGAAATCATTTTTCTGGACTTTCTTGTTAAATCAGAATCAGTAAATATTTTACTTCCATACTTTATGACTTCTACCAAATCATGTTCGAGGTTATCAACTTTTCTTATTTTTTGAGCTAGTGGATTTACATGTTTTTTAGGGAATACTTTTAGCCATTCGTTCCTTAACTTATTTGCCATCTCTTCAGTCTCAAGTAGGAGGTGAAAATGTGGGTTGTACTTTCTTGTTTTAGGGTTGAAATTACACTCAAATGACCTAACACCCTTTAGTTGTACGTCACGCCCTCTCAAATGCCTTCTTCGGTATTTAGCGATAATTTGAACCATAATTTTATTCATTCCCTTGGTGTACCGGGCTAACTCTTTTGCTGGAATTGATTTTATGGTCAATGTGAGAAACTGACAATCCGGCCACTTCGAAAGAACAGGATAATACTTTCTTATCGTCTCAGCTTTTCTTATACCCAGGCAAATGGTGCATATTCTATTCTTACAGTATTTTCCATGAAGCTTTCCATCAAAACCATAAACCCTTCTTTGGCAATGATATGTATTCCAATATGTCTGAATGGTTTTTGAACTTCGGCCTTTTTTCTTAGCTACCTTTATAAGGTTCAGGATAAGGCTATCGGTGATTGTTTTTCTCCTGGCCCTGCTTTTTTGAACCTTCTTATCACTTAGCTTAGTTCCTTTTCCTACTACTATTAAGCTTGGACTGTCAATGTTTGTCTCGACTTGTGCTAATTTATCGAGGGGGGTCTGTCTGGCTGTCATTATTAGGCTACTTTAGAACCAGAAAAACATGCCTCCACAGACTCCCTTCTAAACAAGGTTTTGCGCCCAATTTTTTCGTACTTTAGGTCGCCAGACCTCATCAGTTTATGTATGGTTGCATAACTGACACTATACTCTTCACGGACTTTACGTCTGGTAAGCCTTTCGTTGGGATTAGGGTGCTTTGGAAGGCTTAACTGGCCGCTTCGTATTTCTAGGATTAGAGATTCGATCTGATCCAATCTCTGATCAATATGCTCGTATGGATTGTTCATAATACAAGGTTCACCATTACGTAGCTTGCAAAAGTTGCTGCAATTAATTTGCAACTAATGAAAGCTATTATGAGATCTGATTGTTCAGTTTGGATTCAAATGGTTTATCTTGTGGAGGTATGAAGCAACTAACAAAAAAAGACATAGAGAGAATGGCTAAGTACCCTCACTATCTACCGGAGCGTGATCATTGGAAAACTGATGCTCATTTAGAAAATACTGAACGTGCCTTAAAAAGTCTAGCAGAACAACCTCCAACAACATTAGAAGAAGCTCTGAAACAACTGGCAAGGAATTCTAAGTAATTGCAATAACTGTTTTTTTATTAGGAGAGGGTCTTAGCTTAATTAGGGGTATGATGAACCAAATATGAATTCTGAATTTTATTTGATTCTCTGTCTGTGAGGTAAAAGAGGGAATGCTTGGAAGCTCAAAATATTTAGGTTATCGAAGATGCCCCGAATTACCAAGAACTAAGTAGGGTAAGATTTCGAAAAGGACAGTTAAAAACCAAGACAGAAATAGAATTCCCACTACTATTAGGCTGGGACTGTCAACGATTGTCTCGATTTGTGCTAATTTATAAATCGGTGAATTGCTTAGTGCCTCCTCCTATGCCAAACCCTTCTCTAAACTGAACGTAATGGGCTAACTCGTGTGTGAAGACTCCTCGTAATCTTCTAAGATTATTGGTTTCCTTGAGTATAGCTTCTGAATCCTTGAGGAGTCCTTTTTCATTAAAGTACCGCTTAAAAGCTGATCTATTAATGAAGATTTCCTTTTCGGTTTCTCTGTACTGTGCTTGTGGCCCTCCTGGTTTATCACCGAAAATGATTTTTACATCCTTTAAATTAGGATAAGCTTTTGTTATCTCATTGGCTGAGAATACATCATCAAATGTACGTATTTCCTTGTCATTAGACAACATTAAATTCAAAACATCATCTACGCTATTGTATTGAAGTTCCTTTTTCTCCTACTATTTGGAACCTTATATCAGGGTTGGTTGCATTGAAATTTCCATTGTTTCCTGTGGCTGATTTTAAGGTTGAGACTTTTTCGGATAATCCTTGCTGTTTTTCTCCTGCTGTTTGAGTGCCTCTTCTAATGTCATTGGATGTGTTTTGGAAAGCCCTTCCAATACTTTTCTGGTGTTTTCCTTCGCTGCTGCTGTTCTTTTGATTTTCAGGTTCATTAGAAGTTTTTGATTACAGAATCTAATATTTGCTCAGGTTATTAATCCTCTTTCAAAATGGACTCTAAGCGTTGCTTATGAATATTCAATTCAACAACGGCCTTATTATCACCTATTGCTAGTTTTGATTTCAAATCATCAATGGCATTTGATAAAGCCTGTCTTGTGCCAATATTTCCAAAGAATGATGTCATTAGTTTATGCAATTCCTCCATAGGATAATCAGCTAAATCCGAATCCGTAAGTTTCAAATCGTACAATACCTTGATGAGGTAAGCAAATCTTTTGGTTTTGGGGTGTTGATCTTTATTGTAACTCGGGTACTGCTTTTTGATTTCAGGCAATGACTTCTTGCCCACATCATTCAGCATCGAATCAAAACTGGTGATTCTATTCTCATTAAATGAACCCTCATTGCCTTTAGACCCCAAGTCATTTTTTAAATAAATTAATTGCGCAATGAATTCATCATAAACCTTTGTTGGATCATCGGTTGAATTATTTACAATCGCATAAATGTTCATTGACTGTAGATGTGCAAACCTAAGATCATGGTTGATGTCAATCTTGTGATTTCTGAGCGCAATCCTATATTTAAGGGCTACAAAATCAATAAACTCTATTGCCGACTGTTTTCCTTCCTTGTAGAAAATATGGTTCACTTCGTCCTGTATTTCATCCAGCTTGAAATTACAAGGGAATTCTTCTTTTGCCCATTCATCCAAAGCCCCCATATTAAGCTATTTTCATTAATGAATTTGACATCAAGGCATTCCTTACAATTTCCATTTCGGTACGTTTTGGAATATTCACATATTTTGCAAAACTCTTGTAATCACTGTGGCCAGTGAATTTCATAACTACCTCGGCTGGTACACCTTTATTGAGGAGGTTGGTTGCAAAGGTTCTCCTACCAGTATGAGTTGAGATCAGCTCATATTTACTGACTGTCTCTATTTTCTTGTCTCGACCTTTGTAGGTTACTTTTTCGAATGGCTCATTGATTTTGGCTATTTCACAAAGCTCCTTGACATAAGTGTTCATTTTCTGGTTTGAAATACTTCTTACGTGCCCCTCAATTAATCGTTTGACGATCATTTCTACCTCTTCTGTCAAAGGAAGCTCAACAAATTCTTCTGTCTTTTGTTGCCTTATTTGTAGGTAAGAGTTACCCTCGCCATCCTTCTTAAGATGTTCCCTATTTATCCGACTATAATCACTATATCTAAGCCCAACAAGACATGACAAAATGAATAATTCTCTAGCGTTTTTTAGATAGCTCTTTTCTCCTAAATCTGCCTTTCTAATCTTTTCCAATTCATCCGGCGTGATGATTACCTTAAGACCGTCAGGTTGACGAATAGGGGTAAAATATTTGAAATCAATATTTTCGGTATATCTTCTTTTTACACACCAATTAAGGAATATCTTGAAAATACCAATATATTTTCCAGTACTCTGAGTATTAAGATTTTGTTTTTCATACATGAAGGATTGAAAATCCTCTAATTGCTCCTGTGTAATCTTTTCAAGATTTAGGTTTCGTTTTTGAAATTTCTCAAACCTCTCCAAATGACCTTTGAGTGATCCGAATTTAATAAAACTGTGTTTCTTGAATAACCCTTTCTTGGAGACTATGAACAAATCCCACAGTTCCCAAAAAGTGAGAGGTTTGTCAACTTCCTGTGGTTTCATTTTCTCTTTGATATAGTCCGTATCTGGTTGGATGCCAGAATCTTTTGCTTCCAAATAGGTATCAAGTGCTTTCTTAGAGAAATTTTTAATGCGCTTATTGTAAGCAATTGCATTTGGATCACCGGATAAAACTGTTTTTGATTGTTTGCTCCAATGCTTTGATTTAATTGTAACGCCGGGGTAAAGTTTGATATTTACTTCACGACCGTCTGAGATAGTAGCCCAAATTTGAGAGCGTTCAGAATTTGGGGTTTTGAGTGATAGAGATATTCGAGCCATGTAGTAAAGGTACAAACATAGGTACAAACATTTCTATATTTTGGCGTATTTATATATACTTTAGTAAACCATAAAGTCCTAATATGTCCAATGGTACGGTATTTTTTAGTTTATCCAGATGCTAGGGTTCAATAGCCTCCTCCTCTGCTGATGAAAAAGCAAACAGAACTAAAACCCTTCAAAATCTATTTTTGGAGGGTTTTTTCTTTTCCAGCCTATCCAATTAATTCATGATTTCTCGTTAAATTGGTTACCTTATCGGTTACCATAATAATAGGTAACCGAATAGGTTGCGGAGTTGGCTAGGATCGGGCAAATTTTATGAGATTGTTAAAGGATCCTTTGTCTGCTTCTCTCAATGCTTTGAGATACTTGTATCCCCTTCACAATTTAAGTCTCTTGCACCCCAGGTGAAAGGCTTCAAACCAAATAACTTTTCAATGATAATGTCGGTCATCAACCGGCTGTGTCTTCCATTTCCATTGGAGAAGCAATGGATACTTACAATGCGATGCTTGAAACGAATGGCCAGCGCATCCGGCGGAAATACTTCGCTTTGAAACCAAAGAGCTGCATCACCTGGCAGCATGTTCAACTCTTGGGAAATCATCCAATAATCTACTCCAATATTCTTCTGCGAATGACGAAAAGTTCCTGCCTATTTCCACACTTGATTCAGCATTCGTTTGTGGACATCACAGATGAACTTCTCTGGGAATAGTTTCTCTGGTTTGAAAGATTTTCCAATGAGCCATTGAAATGCCTCCTCCACATTTTGCTGCTCAAACTCATCCAACTCTTCGCGAGTGGCTATGGTCGGAATAAGCAACCCCTCTTTCTCTTCTTCATCCAGAGGGGTCTGGCCATTGATGTACTCAATATCTAATCCCATAAAATTTTCGGCATTTCAAGCTTTAAACTATTTGCTCTTTCCTCAATGGCTTTATTGATGCGTTCTGGAGAATTGGCCTGGTCTTCCAGCTGCATTGTGGTGGATGTCCGGGACACAATCTGCTTGGCCAACTCCTTTGCTTTTCTGTCAATAAGTGCGTCCAGAGATCCATCCAATGGAACAAGGCCATATACTAATTTCATATCCAAAGCTCGTGCTGCTTCTTTGAGATTCTTGATAGTCAATGTACCATCTGCTTCACGGGCTTCTAATTTCATTACGCCTTGCTTGGTCATACCCAAACGGGCACCTAGCTGTTCGAGTGACATTCCCAAAGCTGTACGGGTAGCTTTAATCCATCCAGTTGGAGGGTTTGATATCTCAGATGTCGGAGCAAATAACTGCATCTTTCGGTTAATTTGATCGAGTAAGAGGCGTTGTTTATTGTCCATGGGTAAATGTATATGTTTACCAAAATGGACATATCCCCGGGGATTCGAATCCAAACGGTACGAAAAAACGCCAAAATACGCAGTTACCTAGTCGGTTACCTCTTATTGGAAATGGCTTGTAACTAATTGATATTCAATGTATAAAAATGAAGGCTCCAGTTCCTCCTCCTTTGCAAGTAAAGCCCGGTATTTTGCCGGGCTTTTTTATAAAGAAACTCCCATAAAACCCTTACTATTCCAATTATTTCTATTTTTGTTTCAAACGAAAACAACATGGACCTGGAATTCAACAAAAATGATGATGAGTACAAACAGCTACTCTACCAACTGAATACCAAACTGGAAAAGGTGCACCTCGGGGGCGGTGAGAAGAAGATCGAGGCACATCATGGTAAGGGCAAGCTCACAGCCCGCGAACGAATCGACTACCTGATAGACAACAAGGAAGATTTTGTGGAAATTGGTGCTTTGGTGGGTGATGGCATGTATGCCGAAGAGGGAGGCTGCCCAAGTGGCGGGGTAGTGGTCGGTTTGGGTCATATTCAGGGACGCCAGTGTGTGGTAGTGGCCAATGACGCTACCGTGAAAGCCGGGGCGTGGTTTCCCATAACAGCCAAAAAGAACCTTCGGGCACAGGAGGTTGCCATGGAAAACCGACTGCCTATAGTCTATCTTGTAGATAGCGCCGGGGTGTTTTTGCCCATGCAAAATGAGATTTTTCCGGACAAAGAGCATTTTGGCCGTCAGTTTCGCAACAATGCTAAGATGTCGTCCATGGGCATAGTGCAGATAGCTGCCATTATGGGCAGTTGTGTGGCAGGAGGTGCCTACTTGCCCATCATGTCGGACGAGGCGATGATTGTGGACAAAACAGGGAGTATCTTTCTGGCGGGCAGCTATCTGGTGAAAGCAGCTATTGGCGAAAGTATCGACAATGAAACGCTGGGAGGTGCCACCACACATTGTGAAATATCAGGTGTCACCGACAACAAATACAATTCCGATCAGGAGTGTCTCGATGCAATCAAGCGCATTTTTGATAAAATAGGGAAAGGCGAAGAAGCAGGTTTTGACAGGGCTGTACCACAAAAGCCAGCAAAAAACGAAGAGGAAATCTATGGCCTATTGCCAGTGGATAGGGTGAAACCCTATGAGATGCGGGACATCATAGAGCGGCTGCTCGATGATTCTGCCTTTGACGAGTACAAGAAAGATTATGGCAAAACCATACTTTGTGGTACAGGAAGGGTAGATGGCTGGGCTGTGGGCATAGTGGCCAATCAGAGGATGATGGTCAAAAGCAAGAAGGGCGAAATGCAGATGGGTGGGGTGATTTATTCCGATTCCGCCGATAAGGCTGCCCGGTTTATAATGAACTGCAACCAAAGAAAAATCCCGCTTGTTTTCCTACACGATGTGAGTGGGTTTATGGTGGGCAGTAAAGCAGAGCACGGAGGCATTATCAAAGACGGGGCAAAAATGGTAAACGCCATGGCCAATTCCGTAGTGCCCAAGTTCACTTTCGTTCTGGGCAATTCTTATGGTGCCGGCAACTATGCCATGTGTGGAAAAGCGTACGACCCACGTTTGATTTACGCATGGCCAACAGCCCAGATAGCTGTGATGAGTGGGCAGGCAGCCGCAAAAACCCTGCTTCAAATAAAAATATCAGGAATGAAAGCGCAGGGGAAGGAAATCTCCGAAGAGGACAAAAATGTGCTACTCGATGAAATAACGGACAAGTACAATCAGGAACTCAGCCCCTATTATGCCGCTGCGCGCTTGTGGGTAGATGGTGTCATAGACCCCTTGCAAACCAGGCAGATAATTTCAAAAGGCATTGAAGCGGCCAATTATGCCCCGATCACTGAAAAATTCAACGTTGGGGTCATTCAGACATAATGTCCCAGGCAATTTAAGTGAACTGGAAAGCTGCTCTTGCTGCATCTATGCAATTCCCTGGGAACCATTCAGTTCGTTCCGGGTATATTTTTCGATATAAATGTCCCCTATTTTGCAAGAGGCTGAACAAAGGAAAAAATCATAATTTTATTTGGTCCAAGGGTGCTTTTATAGCCGTAAAATAATTTATTTCGAGTTTAAATTTTTTGGCTTAAAATTTAATAAGGTTGACGGGATCGTTGATTTTTTATTAAATTGTAAATAGGAGAGTAGGTTGACGAAATATGGAAAATAGAGAGCTAGTAGCATTGGTATCGTTATTGGAGGATGATGACAAAGAGGTACTCCTGCATGTGGAGGAGAAATTGTTGTCGCTGGGTACAGACGTGATCCCTATACTGGAAAAGGAGTGGATGAACAACAGCCTGAACCCATCGGTCCGCAACAAAATAGAAGACATCATCCATACACTCCAATATAAGTTGCTCAAAAACAAATTGCTCGTTTGGAAAGACACAGGAGGGGATGACCTGCTCGAAGGTATGATGCTCATCAGCAATTATCAATATCCGGACCTCAATATGAAATTCCTCAAAAGAAAATTTGAGCAATATTACTATGAGGCCTGGAAGGAATTCAAGAATGACATGGGGCCTATTGAACAAATAAAAGTGCTGAACGATGTGATGTTCAACAAACTGAAATTCCGGCCCAATTCCAAGAATTTCCACGCCCCGTCAAACAGTATGATCAATGTGGTGATGGAATCCAAAAAGGGCAACCCGCTCTCTTTGTGTGTGGTGTACCTTATCATTGCCCAAAGGCTGAAGCTTCCTGTATATGGAGTAAACCTTCCCAATCTTTTCATCCTTACCTACAAGACAGAAGACACCCAATTCTACATCAATGTGTTCAACAATGGACTGATTTTTTCCACAGAAGATATCGATAATTACATCAATCAGCTGAACCTGTCAAAATCCGATATATTCTACGAACCGTGCAACCATGTTGACATCATCATCAGGAGCCTGAGAAACCTGATAAGTGCCTTCGAAAAACTCGGGGAATACAAGAAATCAGACGATGTAAAGGAATTGCTACAGGTGATCGAAGATAAAGCCTGATTCAATCGGTCTTTATCCTGCACCCTGTTGGCCTGTTGAAGGTTACCGGTGAGACCTTGTTTTGTAGCAGGTTATTCAGTGCCAGCTTGATGTAATTTTCCTCCACTTCATCGGGCGATTGTGGGTTGTCGTCGATAGCACCCCGGTACACTGCTGTCAATTCACCCTTTACCTCCGTTACTACAAAAGCTTCGGGCGTTTTCTCAGCTTGAAATATGCGTTTGGCGGTGAGTTGCTTGTCTGCAAGGTATGGCACGCTGAATTTGCTTTCCTTGGCTTTCATGATCATTTTCACGATAGATTCATCCTTGCTTAGGGAAGAATTGTTGGAATTGACCAACAGGAAGCCCACCCCTTGGGAAGAATATTCTTCGACTAAATCATTGATCCGGTTTTCATACAATTTAGAATAAGGGCAGTAATTGCTGGTAAAGATCACCACAACCGCCTTGTTTTTTTTATAGCTGTAAAAAGAGATGTTTTTTCCCGAAATTACATCTTTTAATGTGAAGTCGGGAATGTTCTCAACTTTCTGCCCGAAGGCTTGAAAACTAATGATGGATAACACAAAAATTGTCGCCAGATGGCGCATATCAGTACTTAAAAATACGGTGTATTTCATACGTTAATAGTACTTAAATTAACCATAAATTTCAAGCTAAAACCCAAAAATCAAAGGCTGTACACTACGAAATGCCCATCCAAATTTTCAACCTGAAGCGCAACAGAATCGTGGTACCCACCGATTTTGATTTCACCCGAGAGCTGCCCATCACCCGAAAAATTAACCGATAAGTTTTCAGGAAAAACCAGTTTTTTCCTACCATAAAGTTTGTACAATGCTTCTTTGGCACACCATAGCTGGCAAAGCCGTTCAAGGTCATTGTTGGCAAATTTTTGTTCTTCCTTGTTTAAGAATTTACGCTGGATCTTGATTAGCTGCTTTCTTGGGGTTTCAATATCTATTCCACATGGACCTTGTTTGTCAACCATACAAGCCACTACAGGGTAGGAATGGGATATAGAAATGTGATGTGTGCTTTCTTTCAGGTGTGGTTTGCCGTTTTCATCTTTGAAAATGCCGCAATACCCAATGCCCACATGCTTACAAAGCAGGCGAATAAGTATTCTTGAGGCAAGGTATTCAATTTGTTTGTTGGGATGATAATTGGCTATTTCATCCGGAATATCATCTAGATATGCGTTTTGGAGCTTTTCTATAGAATCGCCCACATGCCAAAGGGCATAGGCGGCATGTGGCGAAATATCCTTGAAAATAGGTGGCAAAATGTTAATTGTCTAATCCTGATATTCCCTTCTGTGGTTGGCAATATCCATAGCAAGGTACAAGGCCTGCCTCATGGAATTCTCATTGGCCTGGTCTTTGCCTGCGATGGAATACGCCGTGCCATGGTCAGGAGATGTCCTCACTATGGGCAGCCCGGCAGTAAAGTTCACACCCGAATCAAAGGCAAGTGACTTGAATGGTATGAGCCCCTGGTCGTGGTACATAGCCAACACCCCATCATACTTAAAATGTGTGCCGGCACCAAAGAATCCATCAGATGGAAATGGCCCGTGCACAATTTGCCCTTTCGATTTGTAGGAGTCAATCAAAGGTTTGATGATCTCGTTTTCTTCCTGGCCAAGAAGGCCTTCTTCGCCAGCATGGGGATTGAGCCCTAATACGGCAACCTTGGGTTTTACAATCCCAAAATCCTTTTTAAGGGATTTGATCATCAGGTCCAGCTTCATCTGTATTTTTTCGGCCGTTATAGACTCGGCCACCTCTTTTAGCGGTATGTGGCCTGTGACCACACCAACCCTGAAACTATCACTCACCAAAAACATCAGACTGTCTTTTTTGCCTACAATGTCGGTCAGGTATTCCGTATGTCCAGGAAAATCGAAATTATCACTCTGGATGTTGTGTTTATTGATTGGGGCAGTGACGATCGCATCAAGATGGCCGGAAGTGACATCCCTTGTGGCCTGTTCCAGTGCGATAAACGCATATTTTCCACCAGTGGCGTTTTCTTCGCCCGGATTTATATCTACGATTTCATCCCAGCAGTTGAATACATTCACCTTTTTGTGGTGTATGTCTTTGAGGTCTTTTATTTGATTGAAATTGAAATTGTTTTTGTCAAATGCTTTTCGGTAATAAGAAACAATTTTTGAAGATCCGTAAATAACCGGGGTAATCTGATTTAAAATTTTTGTGTTTTCCAGGGCCTTTATAATGACTTCCGGCCCTATACCATTCATATCCCCAATAGTGATTCCAACGACAGGTTTCTTTTTGGTTTTTTTAGATTCTTTTTCCATGTACCTTTCAGCAACTATTTACCTTTATTTGCAATACGACAACTTAAGCCTTCCCGTAAGGGAAGCTTTTCGGGTTGCAATTTAATCGATTTTTATAAAGTATTAAATATGGCAGACGTCAGGCCGAAAAAGCGATTGGGCCAACACTTTTTAAAGGATACTACCATTGCTGAAAGGATAGTGTCTTCCCTTACCCTGGAAAGCGGGAACGAAAATGTGCTGGAGATTGGGCCTGGTATGGGGGTATTGTCGGATTTTCTCATTCGGGAGGACATTCACAACCTTGTTCTGCTAGATGTGGATGCCGAGTCGGTAGCCTATTTAAAGAGGAAATACTCTGGTGAAAAGGCAAAACTAATGTTGGATGATTTCCTGAAGATTGATACCAACTCGTTGTTCGGAGAGGAAAAGTTTTCAATAATTGGCAATTTCCCCTACAATATATCGTCCCAGATTTTTTTCAAAATTTTGGATGAAAAGGAAAAGGTAAATGAAGTGGTGTGCATGATCCAGAAGGAAGTGGCCGATAGGATAGCATCCCGGCATGGGTGCAAGGCCTATGGCATACTCAGTGTTTTCCTTCAGGCCTATTACAATATTGAATATTTATTTACAGTTGGCCCGGAAGTCTTCAATCCACCCCCTAAAGTCCAGTCGGCAGTAATTCGCCTCAGGAGAAATCAGGTAGCGGAGTTGGATTGTGATGAGAAGCAGTTTCGTAGGGTAGTAAAAGAGGGTTTCCAAAAGCGCCGCAAAACGTTGCGCAATGCCTTAAAAGGTCTAAATTTGCCCGAAAATGTGACAAAATCGGAAATAATGAACAAAAGGGCTGAACAGCTTACGGTTCAGGATTTTGTGGATCTTGCCAATAAAATCGAGTAATGGAAAACCTGCAATTCGAACTTACCAAAGAGTTTCTTGAGCGTTTCGGCCAGGCGGTGGAAGCACAGGAGGCAGACTTTATCCTAAGCAGTCTGGAGGGAGTCAAGCCTGCGGACATTTCCGAATTGCTCGAAGAGTTTGAATACGAGGATTGCAAGTATGTTATAGACCTTTTGCAGCCTGAAACAAGTGCCGAAATCATCAGTGAACTGGATGAAGATACGCGTCAGGAATTTCTTGTTCATTTTACTTCAGACGAAGTAGCCGTATATGTAGAAATCTTAAATTCTGATGATGGTGCCGATATCCTGATGGATTTGGACATCCACACCAGGGAAGAGGTGATCGCTTCGCTGGAGAATGAAGAAAAAGCGGCCAACCTGGTGGACTTGCTGAGGTACGAGGAGGATGTAGCCGGAGGGTTGATGGCCAAAGAATTGATCAAAGCAAATTTGAACTGGAACATACGCCAGTGCATAGAGGAAATAAGAAAACAAGCCGAAAACGTACAACAGATATATTCTGTGTATGTGGTGGACAACCAGGGGGTACTGCTTGGGAAGGTGTCCCTGAAAAAAATCATCCTTGCCGATGACAACACTCGAGTAGCGGATATTTATACCGAAGACATTATATCAGTAGAGACTTTTGTAGAGGAAGAAGAAGTGGCAGCCATCATGCAGAAGTATGACCTGGATGCCATACCTGTAGTCAATGTGAAAGGGAAATTGGTAGGCCGTATTACCTTCGATGATATCATTGATGTAATAACTGAACAAGCCGAAGAGAACCGTCAGTTGATGACTGGTATTAGTGCCGGAGTGGAAGAAGACGATAGTGTATGGATACTTTCCAAGGCGCGCCTACCGTGGCTGGTGATTGGTTTGGTCGGTGGATTATTAGGTGCATGGTTCATATCCAATTATGAAAAGGACATCTCTGTCATTCCCATTATGGCCTTCTTTATTCCGCTCATCACAGCAACAGGGGGCAATGTAGGTATCCAGTCCTCATCCATTGTGGTGCAAAGCCTGGCCAGTGCCAGCGCCTTTGAAGATACCATGGCCCAAAAGATGATCAAGGTGCTCTTCGTGGCTGTGGTCAATGGAATTATACTGTCCCTTATAGTCTTTGGTATAGTTATTTTCGCTACATCAGACCAGACCATAGCCAGCATAGTATCGGCAGCCCTTTTTTGTGTGGTGCTCCTCGCATCGTTTATGGGCACCATTACCCCCCTGTTGTTGGATAAGTTTGGCATCAACCCCGCCCTGGCATCCGGGCCGTTTATTACTACTGCCAACGACCTCCTCGGCCTTGGTGTTTATTTTACTGTTGCCCATGCCCTGTATGGCCTTTAAGAAAGGTTTTCCGTAGAAATATAAATCAAACAACCACATAACAGAATTGCAGTTGGACAAAAAAAGAATACTGATCATCGACCTCATGCATGAGAGCATAGTGCCGTTGCTCGAAGCATTGGGATTTGAGGTGGACTATAAACCGCGCATTACAAAAAAGGAAGTATTGGCGGGTATTAAAGCCTACACCGGACTTATTGTTCGAAGTAAGATGGCCGTGGATGCTGCCTTGCTTGCCAATGCACCCCAGCTAAAATTTGTTGCCAGGGCCGGGGCAGGGATCGATCAGTTGGATGTGAATGAACTTGAAAAACGGCAAATAGCCATCATCAATGCCCCCGAGGGAAACAGGGACGCCCTGGGCGAGCACGCCCTGGGCATGTTGTTGTGCCTGGCCAACAACATCAATGTGGGCGACTTGATGGTGCGGCAGAGGGTATGGGACAGGGAAGGCCACCGTGGTTTTGAAATCAAGGGCAAAACTGTTGCACTGATTGGATATGGACAGATGGGGAGCGCTTTTGCCGAAAAGTTGTCCGGACTTTCCTGCGATGTTATTGCTTACGACAAATACAAAAAAGGATTTTCGTCAAACTATGCCAGGGAGGTCTCAATGGATGAAATTTTCGATAGTGCGGATATCCTGAGTTTACATATCCCCCTCACAGAGGAAACCAGAGACATGGTTGATGCGGCCTATTTCTCAAAGTTTCGAAAGCCAATTGTAGTATTGAATACTTCTCGTGGAGAGATATTGAGTTTGAATGGCCTATTGGATATGATCGAAGCAAAAAGGATAAAATCCGCAGCGCTGGATGTGCTGGAAAATGAAAAACTTCACCTGATGACAAAGGCTCAGAAGGAGGTTTTTGAAAGGCTTATTTTATTTGATAAGGTACTCCTTACGCCGCATGTGGGCGGCTGGACCTTTGAGTCTTACGAAAGGATCAACCATGTATTGGTGGAGAAAATTGCAAGGTTAACCCTTTGATAATTTGAAGTGATTTAAGCCTATTATTTCAATTATTGTTATATTTGCACGCTCAAATAAAGAATTTTACAAAGAATCAACATGAAACGGTTTCAGCTTTGAAGCCGTTCTTTTTTATTTATAAAAAGGAGGTAATTATGGGAAATGTATCTTATTACACAGAAGAAGGCCTACAGAAACTCAAGAATGAGCTGCATGAGCTAAAGACCAAAGGACGTGCGGACATGGCCAAGCAAATAGCTGAAGCACGTGACAAAGGGGATTTGAGTGAAAATGCCGAATATGATGCAGCCAAAGATGCCCAGGGTTTGTTGGAGCTAAAAATAGCCAAACTGGAAGTAGCCGTTGGGAATGCCCGGGTGATGGACGAGTCAAAAATTGATACATCAAAAGTTTCGGTATTGTCGAAAGTGAAGATACGCAACAAGAAAAATGGCATGGAGGTTTCATATACCCTTGTTTCTGAAGAAGAGTCAGACCTGAAAACTGGTAAGATATCGTTGAAATCGCCAATTGGCGAAGGACTTTTGGGCAAGAAGGTTGGCGAGGTTGCGATAGTAAAAGCACCGGCAGGAAATATTGAATTTGAAGTGCTGGAGATTGGTATGTAGCAGCAGGGAAATAAAGGAATAGGATTGAAGAGCGTAGTATTAACTGACGCTCTTTTTTTGTACTCTTTGAAAACCCATTTTATAGAAGGTTCCTGTATGAATTACGGAGTTGACAGTAAAAAAACTGAAGGGGCAATCTTTGTGGAGCAAACTAAAACACATGGAGATTGGCAGATATATTTAATTTCACTATTTTGAGTTTTATTGTTTAATAGCAAAATATATCATGGCAAGCATATTTAGTAAAATAGTAAATAGGGAAATACCTGCCCATATTGTTGCAGAAGATGAAGATTATTTGGCGTTTTTAGACATTGAACCCCTTGTAGAGGGACATGTGCTGGTAATACCCAAAAGAGAAGTGGACTACATCTTCGACCTGGACGATGACACACTTGCGGGGCTTCATGTTTTTTCCAAAAAAGTGGCCAACGGCATTGACAGGGCCATACCGTGCCTAAGGGTGGGAGTGTCGGTGGTTGGCCTGGAAGTACCGCATGCCCATGTACACCTGATCCCTATGAACAGTATGAGGGATATGAACTTCAATGGTCCAAAGCTCAGCCCTGACAAGGAAGAATTGGCAGCAACCGCAGAAAAAATCCGTGCAGCCATTATAGATTAACCCATTTTATGGTCAATATTGAAAAAATACACACATTTACCGGTCACAAAGGGGCCATTTATACCATCGAAAAGGGGAGCAAACCCAATATTTTTTACTCCTCGGGTGCGGATGGTCAAATCATAGAATGGGATTTAGAAAACCCTGGAAATGGCCGTTTGATAGCCAAATTGCCTTCCTCGGTTTACGCACTGAGGTTCATCCCCATGTACAATACCTTGATTATTGGGCAAAATTTTGAAGGTATTCATCTGCTGGATGTAAATAAGAAGGCCGAATTGGGTTCGCTTAAAATGACCAGTTCCCAAATTTTTGATATTCAAATGCTTGGTGATGGGATTCTGATAGGTACCGGCGATGGCTATTTGTTTGAGGTAGGCCTGAATGATTTGAGTATCAGGAGAAAAGCCAAACTTTCCGATATCAGCCTCAGGACCATAGCTGTTTTGTCCGGGGGCAAAAAGATAGTAGCAGGATTCAGCGACAATGCTTTCCGTGTGATTGACCCCAAAGATTTTTCTGTGCAGGCAGTGAATGAAGGTCACAGCAAGTCCATATTTTCGGGGGTTTTTTCACCGGAAGAAGACCTCTATCTTACGGCCAGTCGCGATGCACACCTCAAACTGTGGGATGTGAAAAATGGCTACTCCCTGGAGCAATCCATAGTTGCCCACATGTATGCCATCAACCATATCGCCTTTCATCCGAAAGGGCACTACTTTGCTACAGCCAGTATGGACAAGACCATCAAAATATGGGACCTGGAGAAAAGAAAGTTGCTGAAAGTAATCGACAAGGCGCGTCATGAAGGGCACCTGACTTCCGTAAACAAGCTTTATTGGTCAGAATTCAACAATTACCTGGTTTCTGCCAGCGATGACAGGTCGTTGAGTGTATGGGATATCAAAGTGACGTAATAAAATGCCTCTCGTTTTAAAAATTATATGTATAATTGCATTGTAAGCCACCACTTTATTTAATAAACCGCCACTTTATTCGTATTAATTAAAGAATTTTGTATGTGAATACATGTTCTCATACATGACATTTTAAATGGCTTAATCATGAAAATCACTCCATTAGAAATCAGGCAAAAAACATTTGAGAAGGCATTCAGGGGATTGGACAAAGACGAGGTAAATGCGTTTTTGCTTTCATTGTCGCATGAATGGGAGAGAATGTTGGACGAAAACAAAGAGACCAGGCAAAAGCTGGCACAGGCTGAAAAAGAAGTGCAGAAACTCAGGGAAGTAGAGAGCACTTTGTTCAAAACCCTCAAAACAGCCGAGGACACTAGTGCCAGTGTGATAGACCAGGCCAATAAAACCGCAGAATTACACATGCGGGAAATCCAGATAAGCTCTGAAGCCATGCTGAATGATGCCAAGCAAAAAGCCAGGATAATCATAGAAAATGCGGACACAAAGGCTCGTGAAGTACTGGAGGAAATGCAGAAGGAAGTGAAAGAAATGGAAGAAAACTACAGGATCATCGAAAACCAGCGGGACAACATGATTTCTCAGCTCAAGTTATTGTCTGGCGATGTAATGGAGAAGGTGACCAAACTGAACGATCAGAAGGGAAGTTTTGGCATAGAAGCACATTTGAAAAAAGTAAAGGATATGCTCAGGGAGACGGCCTCAAAAGGGATGTTTGATGAAAAGGAATCAAAGGTGGCGATAGAAGAAGTGAAAAAAGCCGAGGCTAAGGTGGAAAAGGAAAAGGAATCAGATCCAGCCGATTCGCATATCAACGAAGAGCCCCAGTATGAAGTCACAGAGGTAAAGAGAAACCGGATTATTGGCGAAGACCCTATAGCCAAAAAGTCACACGAAAAAGCTGGAAACTCCGAGAAAGTGATGGAGGCCGTTGAAAAAGATGACTTGTCTTTTTTCGACCAGTTGGAAGATTGATACATGGGAAAGATACAGCTGGAAGGGCTTGAGTTTTTTGCCCACCATGGGTACCACCATGAAGAACAAAAGCTGGGAAACAGATATACAGTAGATGTTTCTTTATTTACAGAATTTGGCCAGGCGGCTACCCACGATGATATATCAGGAACCGTTAACTACGAGGAGGTATATCGCATTATTTCACAGATAATGTCCAGAAACACCAGGCTGTTGGAGCACATTGCCCACCAAATCAATCAACAGATACTGAACAAGTTTGCCCAGGTGGAAAAGGTGGAGGTAAAAGTATGCAAACATAACCCGCCCCTGAAGGGCATCTGCAACCTGGCTTCAGTGACCCTCTCAGCCACCCGATGATTATTTATTTCTTGCTTGCGTTGAAAAGTTTTTGCTTTTCGCTCTTGGAAAGGCTTTCATAGCCAGACTTGGAAATCTTGTCCAGTATGGCATCTATCTCTTCCTGATCAACAGTTGTCCGAGAAGAAGAATTTGTGGTGGACGACCTGTTAGGAGCCGACTGCCTTCGTTCCGTTTTGTGGGATACTTTTATCTTGGGTTGCTTCACAAAAAAACTTTTGAAGAATGTCATACAACTGATCACCCAATGGCCAATGTCGTTTCCGGCCTGAAGCTGTCGGATATAAAGATATCCAATTCCTGCCCCGCCCAGGTGGGCAATATTGCCCCCGGCATTGCCCCCGACAGTACCAATGAATGAGATGATAATGTAAAATGCCGCTATATACTTGATTTTTACCGGGCCAAAGAAAAGGAGGTGAAATGTGTAGTTGGGCATGAGGGTAGCCGCAGCTACTGTTACCGCATAAACAGCCGCAGATGCCCCAACCATACCAGAAAAGCCAGATTTTTCGATATAATAAGGTATAGTATTGAACACAATTAAATACACAACAGCCCCGGCCAGCGCCCCTAGAACGTACAAACTGATTACCTTTTGATTGCCCAGGTATTCTACAATCAAATGGCCAAACCAATAGAGGATAAGCATGTTGAACAGGATATGAAAAATACTATCCAGGCTATGGGCAAAAGCATAGGTAAGTATGGTCCATGGCCTGAAAATAAATTCATCAAAAAGAGGTGGTATTGAAAATTGGTCATGTATAAACCCAAAAATACCTTCCATGCCCAGTATTTTCCCAAATACATACAACACAGCCATAAATACGAATATGATCACATTGATCAGGATGATCTGTGCCAGCGCATTGTTGGGCTTTCCCCATGCATTTTTAAAATCTTCTAAAAAACTGCTATTCATTATTATACTACTCTAAAATCTAATGGATGTCAATAAAAATTTCCCCGTTTCTGTTGCCAATACTTCAATAACAAGTAAGCTATCAACATACCACTAAGGTGGGCCAAATGGGCAACATTATCACCGGATGTCCGGTTGATTTCCGAGTAGAGCTCATAAAGCCCATAGAAAAATACTAAATATTTGGCTTTTATTGGTATAGGGGGGATCAATAATAATAATTCTGTGTTGGGGAAAAGCATGGCAAAGGCAAGCAAGATACCAAATACAGCCCCAGAGGCACCTACCATGGGTGTATTGGTCAGGTCTTCATAAACCTGGTTGACCACAGCTACAGATTGTTCAATATATCCTGAGTTGTCGGCATCATCGTAGTATTGGTCGGCAAAATCCCCCAAAGCCACCATGTCATAGCGTGATTGATATTCGTGTACATAAATGTAGAAATCCTCCGGATTGGGGTTGGTTATATATGCTTCAGTGTCTGATTTTAGGCTGCCCTTTTCGATGGTATCGGCCACACCATAAAGCAAGCCAGCGCCAATGCCGGTAATGAGGTAGAAAGTAAGAAAACGTTTAGGCCCCCACACGCGCTCCAGCATAGGCCCAAATACCAGGACAGCAAACATGTTGCTGAAAATATGCCCAAAACCCGCATGCAGCCACATATAGGTGACATATTGAAAAATGTAAAAACCGTCCGAAAAAATATAGTGCACACCAAAAATGCCGGATAGATTGAAGTTGAGCATGGATCCTATCAGCAGCAACACAATGTTGATGATCAGGATGTTTTTCACCATGGGTGTAAGGTTGAACATATCTATTTGTTAAAAAATTCTGCTATTTTATCAAGGCCCATAATGACGAATGTGGGCGTGCCGTCGGCCGTATAGTTGGGCTGCTCGCAGGCAAACAACCTGTCAATCAATATGCCCAATTCAGTACCGTTGTTGTTCACTGTTGTTTTTCTGGCAGACCGCCTGGCCAGCGACCTGGCAATATTCTCTTTTTTCCCTAACGATAATTTTTCATTATTGATTTTAAACTGTTCAACCAACCCTTCAAACAGCTCTTTTTCACTGGAAGAAGGTAGGTCTGTAGGGATGCCATTGATAACGATGGAGTTTTTTCCAAAATTTTCGAACTCAAAACCCAGGGCCTCTATTTCTTCTTTCAATTCCAACACCAGGGCATAATCGGAAGGGTTCAACTCTACTGTTTGTGGAAACAGGCACCTTTGAGAGCTTCCGGATTTATTGTGCTGCACATACTTAGAGTACTTTTCATACAAAATACGCTCAAAGGCAAGTTTGGCATCCAGGATCAGCATGCCCGATTTCACCTGTCGCACTATGTATTGGTTGTGCATTAGGGTTGGGGTGTTGTTGCCGTCCAGCAGGCCCTCTTTTTGGGAATTGTCCTCCTGATTTACTTTGCTTTCAAAGGTCAGTTGGTTTTCACCGGACCCAACGGATTCTTTGCTTACTTCAGCGATATCGGGGATCGATTCGTTCATGGCACTTTCGTACAATTTTTCCCATTGTACAGAGTGGTTCCTTTTGCCTTCCATGGTCTTAAAACTTCCGTAGTTTTTGTCCTGACGGGTGGGCATGTCAAAATTGAGCTTGGAAACGGCTATGCTTTCAAAATTGACATCAGTATTGAAGTCGAGTGAGGGTGTGATGTTGTGGGTGCCAAGGGCTTGCTTTACAGCTGATTTCACAATTCCATACACACTTCGTTCATCATCAAATTTCACTTCCGTTTTGGTAGGGTGGACGTTGATGTCCACGTGTATAGGGTCTGTTTCAATGAACAGTACATAAAAAGGAAAGTGGTTTTCTTTGAGCAGGCCTTCGTATGCCCCACTGACCGCATGGTTGAGGTAGTTGTTTTTTATGAACCTCCCGTTGATGAAAAAAAACTGTTCGCCCCTGGTTTTTTTAGCATTTTCAGGCTTGCCTACATAGCCATGAATCCGTATCCAGTCTGTTTCTTCCTGACAAGCGATCAATTGCTGGCCATAATTTTTACCAAACAAAGAAACAATCCGTTGGCTCAGTTTTCCTTTCGGGAGGTTGTAAATTTCTTCTCCATTGTGGTGCAGGGTAAAAGCAATATCAGGTTGAGCGAGTGATGCCCTCTGAAATTCATCAATGATGTGGCGCATTTCCACGGGGTTGCTTTTTAGGAAATTTCTCCGGGCCGGCACATTGTAAAAGAGGTTTTTGACACAGATAGAGGTTCCCTGGTGGCTGGAAGCCGGTTCTTGTGTTTTGAGTTCGGAAGCCTCAATGTGTATGAAAGTGCCCAGTTCCTTGTCAACCGCTTTCGATTTCAGCTCCACGCGTGCTACCGCTGCTACAGAAGCCAGGGCTTCACCACGAAACCCCATGGTTTTTATCTTGAACAAATCCTCTGATGTCCTGATTTTCGAAGTAGCATGGCGTTCGAAACTCATCCGGGCGTCAGTTTCGGACATCCCTTTGCCATCATCTACTACTTGTATCAGGGATTTTCCAGCATCTTTCACCACCAGTTCGATCGATTGGCTGTTGGCATCTATGCTGTTTTCGAGTAGCTCTTTTACCACCGATGCAGGACGCTGCACTACCTCACCAGCGGCAATCTGGTTGGCGATAGAATCCGGTAAAAGTTTTATAATGTCAGGCATTAACCTCTACCCCCTTTGTTTTTTAGCCTCCAGTAAAAGTATAAAGGGGAAAGCAATAGATATGCGTAGAATACCTGGTTGCCATAAAACAGCCACCCAACGAAAGTGCCCATCAGGGCTATGGCTATCACCAGTTGAATGGTAGAAGTTTGACTGCTTTTTTTCTGCCTTTTGCTAAAAGCCGCAGAAATGCTGGATGTGTGTTTTTCAGGCGAACCTGCCTTTGTTTTGGCCCTGGCCATCCTGAATTTCTCTTCAATTTCTTCTTTTACAGGATCATAATAACGGGGCTCAAAATTGAACCTGTTGTACTTTGGTGTTTTTATGATGGAAGGAAGTTTCATTTATGAAGATTAAAATTAACCGGTTTGCCGACATTAGCCGATCGGAAAACCCTTTTTCTTTTATCCGGGCACTAATATTGTTATAAAAATTGTTTTACAAAAGGATATTGGTTTATATTAGAATTTATCCAAATCCCGAAGTATTACTAAAGTATTGCTGAGTGCAAATTTATCGAACATATCAATTATTACGCTCCAAATCCACAAGAGTTATTGGGTTTTTTCTCCTGTGCTTTTGTTTTTGCCCACTTGCTGTGCATGCTGTGCCACGTACTTCCAAAATGTCTTATGTGGACAGTGTTTATTATTCGCTGAGCAAAAAACAGAGGATATCGAAACTGCTGGTGTTGCCCATCAAGGACTTCAGTCAGAAAGAAGATGTCATGTTTGCCAATGAGATCATCCAGGATGAAAGTGTGGGAGGGGTGATCATCAATAATGGGGAAAAGAACGAGGTAAAACGTTGGATTTCAGACCTTAAATCATCCAAATTTCCCAAGCGCCCTTTTGTGGCACTCAACCTGCCCGAGTTATTGGAATTTCCCCTCGATGGTGGGCCGGAGCTTCCCGGAAAAGAAAAAATAGAGCTGATACCTGACGACTCATTGGTCATGGACATGGGCTACCTTATTGGTAAGGAAATACAGGAGATTGGTTTTGATGTGGTTATTTTGGATCCATCGCCAGCCCTTACGGATTGGTGGGTGGAGAGGTACCTGGATGGGTTGACTGCCGCTGGAGTTACCGTTGTGGCCAATCAATCCAATGTAGCAACCCGGGAATCCAGGCTGAAAATAGAGGAGGTTGAATATATTGGGTTGTTCGCGAACAAATTGGATACTGTCGTTTTCGATAAAGAGCCTTATGATACCAAAGCAAGGAAGGCATTGGGCTATTCCGGACTGGTATTGGGGCACCCAAAATATGGCAGCAATGCTGCTGCCGAATTATGTTTCAATGAGATGGAGCAGGGAGCGGATATGGTTGTTTTACCTGACAACAGGGAAGCGGTTTACCAACTGATGACCACAATTTATGACATCAAACCTCCCAAGAAAAAGGTGCTCAGGGAAAAAGGGAAAAATGCCATTTTATTCAAAAAGAAACTGCAACACCTCAATGAACGCAAGGTGGATGTGAGGTTGGTGGACCTGGATGAGCTTCACCGCAAAGCTCTTTTGAACTCAGTGGTGCTGTTGAAAAATGAACGAAATGTTTTGCCTTTCAAAGACCTGGGGCAATATCACCTGGCCTCTGTAAGCGGCAACCGCCCACACGACGGGATATTCCGGGATTATTTAAAAAAATATGCGGATATAGCCCACTATGATTTTGATTTCCTGCAAAGTGACTACACCCGAGCCCTCAAAACACTCAATCATTTCGATGTGGTGCTGGCCAATGTGTCTTCCATCGACCTGGATGAAGCCAATGGCATGCTGGAGTATTTGAAGCAGGTGGATAACAAATCTGATGTAGTGATAATTTACAGTGGCGAAAAAAAAGGCATCCACCAGCTATTGGATTTTAAAACGATAATCTGGGCTCCTGAAAATAGCTTTGAATATGCACACCTGCTACCACAAAATTTATTTGGGGCCAGGACTATAGCTGGAAGGCTGCATAGGATGAAAGACGAACATGAAATGGAGGTGATGGGCACAACAATTCCTGCCATAGGAAGGTTGAAATATGGAGATTTGGCTACCTTGGGTATCAACACCAGCGAATTATTTAAAATCGACATTCTGGTGAAAGATGCGATTGAGCTGGGGGCATTTCCCGGATGCCAGGTTTTTATGGCTAAAAATGGAACAGTAGTTTACAATAAGAGCTTTGGCTATCAGACTTATGATAGTATGGTGCACGTGGATGACGAAACCATTTACGACATAGCCTCGGTAACTAAAGTAGTAGCAACAGTTCCTTCATTGATGTTTCTAAATGACTGGCACAAAATCTCCCTGGAGGACACCCTCGGGTACCACGTGCCTGCGTTCCACCAATCTAACAAATCGGGACTGAAAGTCAGGGATTTATTGACACACCAGTCTGGTATGTTGTCTTATTTGCCTTTTTGGAGGAATGCAGAGTTCGATCCGGAAGGAGACGATTTCAGGTTCAAATTGCCCAGGAGGAGAAAATATAAATACCAACCAGACCAGCTATCAGTCAATTGGGCAGATTCTATTCGAAGTTGGATTGCTGCCTCCAGGCTCACTACCCTTGTCAATGACGATGGCAGTTTTGGGTATTTGTATAGCGACCTGGGTTTTATGGCCCTGAAAGACCTGTCAGAATACCGGCTGAATCAATCCATTGATGGTTTTCTCGAGCAAAACCTCTTTGCGCCAATGGGTATGGCATCAACTGGCTATACACCATTGTGCAGGTTTCCTATCGATAGGATTTCGCCCACAGAAAAAGACGACCACCTGCGCAATTCGTTGGTTTGGGGGAATGTACACGACAGGAATGCCGCTTTGCTCGGCGGGGTGTCGGGTCATGCCGGGCTTTTTAGCAATGCCAGCGACCTGGGCAAGTACATGCAAATGCAGCTGCAGGAAGGTTATTATGGAGGTATGAGGTATTTTTCTCCTGAAACCGTCCGCAATTTCACCAAGAAACAAGACGGCTCTGAGAGGCGTGCACTTGGGTGGGACAAACCAGATACCACCGTAGAAAATGCTTCAAAATATGCTTCTGATGAGGCTTTTGGGCATTCGGGTTTCACGGGTACTATAGTTTGGGCCGATCCCAAATATGATTTGGTGTATGTCTTTTTATCCAACAGGGTGTATCCGGATGCCACTAATTATAAACTCATTCAAAATAATATACGTACAAGAATCCAAGACATAATGTATGAGTCGTTTTTAGGGGCCAATTGAGGGTGTTGATTTAAATAAACCGATTGACGAAGAAAAAAGTAGAATAATGTAGGTGTCGAACGACCAGAAGAAGTTGGGATCGAAGTTGAATATTGAACAATGAATTAAAAAGATGAAGATAGGAATAGTATGTTACCCCACCTATGGAGGATCGGGGGTTGTTGCCACAGAGCTTGGAAAAGCATTGGCTAAAGAGGGTCACCAGGTTCATTTTATTACCTATTCCCAGCCCACCCGCCTCGATTTTTTCAACGAAAACGTATTTTATCATGAGGTGGACATAAAACCTTATCCACTATTCCAATACCCACCGTATGAAATTGCACTGGCCAGTAAGATGGTGGATGTGGTGCAGCATGAAAAAATCGATTTGCTCCATGTACACTACGCTGTGCCCCATGCTTCCGCCGCTTATATGGCAAGGGAAATCTTAAAGACATCAGGCATGGATGTGCCGTTTATAACAACGCTACATGGTACCGACATCACAATTGTAGGCAAGGATGCTTCCCTGGAGCCCGTAGTTACATTTTCTATCAACCAATCAGATGGGATAACGGCCGTGTCGGAAGACCTGAAGAAAGACACCTACGACCATTTCAATGTTACCAAGGATATCAGGGTAATCCCCAACTTCATAGACCTGAACAGGTTTAAAAAGCAAAAGAAAGACCATTTCAAAAAGGCCATCTGCCCAAATGGCGAAATGTTGATCGTACATACCTCCAATTTTAGAAAAGTAAAGCGCGTGGACGATGTGATCAGGGTGTTCAATAAAGTGAGGGAGACCGTACCATCCAAATTGCTATTGGTAGGGGACGGGCCGGAACGAAACCGTATTGAAGACCTATGCCGGGAGAGTTGCAATTTGAACGATGTACGTTTCCTGGGCAAGTTGGAGGCAGTGGAAGAAGTGTTGTCAGTATCCGATTTATTCCTGATGCCTTCGGAAAAGGAAAGTTTTGGCCTGGCGGCTTTGGAGGCAATGGCCTGTGAAGTGCCGGTAGTGAGTACCAACGTTGGCGGACTACCAGAGCTAAACCTGCAAGGCGAAACCGGTTTTTTGTGCAACGTAGGTGATATAGAATGTATGGCCGAAAAGTCCATTCATATCCTGGACAAAAAAAACCTTCAGAAATTCAAGACTGCTGCGCTGAATAGGGCCAAAACCTTTGACCTGGAGCAGATTCTTCCCATGTATGAATCTTACTACCGAGAAACAGTGGAACAGTTCAAAGTGGCCGTATCGACAAAATAGCAATCCATCGCTTAAGTATTCCAACATTTTAACATTCCAACTTATGATTCTGATAATATTAATCGCCTTTTTTTTGATATTTTTTCTCTGATCACACGTTAGAAATTAAATTTGTCTCATATAATTGCATTAGCTGAAAATTTTATTCAGGATTAATCTGACCTAAACTATGTATGATCATAAGAGTATAAAGCCGGAAATGAAAGGCACCAAGGTTTTATTTAAAAGCCCTCTTATTGAAAAGATTACCAGGACCCACATTTCTATTCCCTTAGTATTGTTTTCGGTCCTGTCGGCCAGTCTCATTTATTATGGGGTTATGGAAGTAGGCCTGTCGTTCGTTTTGATAGGTGTACTGTTTGTTTCAGGTTTTTTACTTTTTACATTGGCAGAATACCTCATGCACAGGTACCTTTTTCACATGAAGGAGGATACCGAAAAAAAGAAGAAGCTGGTTTATACCATGCACGGGGTACACCACCATTACCCAAAAGACAAAGACCGGTTGGCTATGCCCATTCCTGCCAGCGTGGTGCTGGCTTATTTGTTTTACCTGTTGTTTAAATTGCCCCTGGGTGATTATGTCTATGCTTTCCTGCCAGGGTTTTACATGGGATATGCCTCATATCTGTGGGTGCATTATATGGTGCATGCCTTCCAGCCTCCAAAAAATTTCTTCAAAATACTATGGGTACACCATGGTATCCATCATTACAAGCAGCCCGAACGGGCATTTGGGGTGTCGTCCCCGCTTTGGGATGTGGTCTTCAGGACAATGCCGACCAAATAGTGGTTGTCAATCGCAGTTCTGCGATGGGGTTATTCCCACTTTTTGTGGTCTGTTTTCTTTTTCTTATCACCAACACCCGGTTCCAGGGATTTTAACAAAAGATCCCGGATAAGGGTCACAATGTTGACTATCAATGTAGCGATAATAGGTTTCCTGCCGGGCATGGGGATCGAATAACAGTAAAAACTAGTTCTTTCCTTAAAATAAGGTAAATATTCATTAAATTAAAAATCCCAAACAGGGGTTTGTCGTTAGAGCATTACCGAATGCATGGTATGGCGAAACTAACCCCGCATCAATGGGGCCAAAGCATCTGACATGATAGGATACAGGCTTACAGAATTTATACCGGATAAAAAACAGAATGAAACTGTTTTCGATAACCTCTGGAATATTCTTCAGCAATTGTTGTTGATTACTTCTGGTGATGTGAGTGAGGCACTTTCTTGGCTGACCAACGTGGACAAGCAATATAATATTACCAACAGCGAATATGGAATTGGTGATTTTATCGATGAATTAAAGAAAAAAGGCTTCCTCACAGAGGATAATAAAACAGGGGAAATCAAGATTACCGCCAAATCTGAGCAGGAAATCAGGAAAAGTGCCCTTGAGGAAATTTTCGGTAAGCTGAGAAAGTCTGGCAAAGGAGAACATAAAACCTTCCATTCCGGACAAGGAGACGAAAGAAATGCCGACAAAAGGGAATTTAGGTTTGGCGATACTCCAGATCAGATAGCCATGACGGATTCCATTAGAAATGCCCAAATCAATCACGGCTTTTCTGATTTTACACTTACCGAGCAGGATCTGGAAGTAGAAGAAAGGGAATTTAAGACCCAAACCTCAACAGTCCTGATGATAGACGTGAGCCATTCAATGATCTTGTATGGGGAAGACCGTATCACACCGGCCAAGAAGGTAGCCATGGCACTTTCCGAACTCATATTGAGGAAGTATAAAAAAGACACCCTGGATATCATTGTCTTTGGCAATGACGCATGGAAGATAGAAATAAAGGACCTGCCATACCTAAAAGTGGGCCCCTACCATACCAATACCATTGCGGGACTGGAACTGGCCATGAATATTTTGAGGAGGAGAAAAAACCACAACAAGCAAATATTCATGATCACCGACGGAAAGCCTACCTGCATGAAGAAGGGCATCAAATATTATAAAAATAGTTTCGGGCTGGATCCGCAGATATTAAACAAAACCTACAACCTCGGTGCGGCCTGCAGGCAACTCAACATACCAGTGACTACATTTATGATAGCATCGGATCCATACCTTAAAGAATTTGTTCGGGAATTTACAAGGATCAATAATGGCAATGCATATTATAGCAGCCTGAAAGGTTTGGGACATTTGGTATTTGAAGATTTCAAAAACAACAGAAGAAAAAATTTATAATCGCATGTCATATAAAAATTTGCTTCCTGATGAGCTTCTTAAAATTAAATCAGTTGGGGAGTTAAAGAATACGGGGTATTCCCCACAATCTATCAAACAAGAGCTAAGGAACAACCTGATAGCAAAAATAAAAGCCAAAGAGAATGTATTTGAAGGGATATGGGGCTATGAAGATACGGTCATCCCAGATATAGAACGGGCCATCCTGTCTGGGCACAACATCAACCTATTAGGGCTGAGGGGCCAAGCCAAAACCAGAATTGCCAGACAAATGACCCTGCTCCTGGATGAGTACATCCCAGTGCTCAAAGGATCTGAATTGAACGATGACCCGCTGAACCCAGTTTCCAGGCAGGGTCGCGACACCATCAAAGACCATGGGGATTCGGCCGAAATCGAGTGGATGCACAGGGACGAACGCTATACTGAAAAATTGGCTACCCCTGATGTATCCATAGCCGACTTGATTGGTGATGTAGATCCCATCAAGGCGGCTACCCTGAAGCTTCCTTATTCCGACGAACGTGTGATACATTACGGGTTGGTCCCCAGGGCCCATAGGGGCATCTTTGTGATCAACGAATTGCCAGACCTACAACCCAGGATACAGGTGGCTTTGTTCAATATTTTGCAGGAGGGGGATATACAAATACGAGGGTTTAAGCTGAGGTTGCCACTGGATATCCAGTTCGTTTTCACCGCCAACCCGGAAGATTATACTAACCGGGGAAGCATTGTGACGCCCTTGAAGGACCGCCTGGGAAGCCAGATCATTACACATTACCCAAAGTCTATCGAGACAGGAATGAAAATTACCGAACAGGAAGCAAGGATCGCCAAAGACCTGCAGGTAAAGGTGACCGTGAACAAAACGATGAAGAGGCTTATTGAGCAAGTGGCCGTTGAGGCGAGGAGTAGTGAGTATGTGGATGCCAAAAGCGGCGTATCGGCAAGGTTGACCATATCTGCCTTCGAAAACCTGATGAGCGCAGCAGAGAGACGGGCGCTGAAAAATAATGAAGCCGAAACATTCGCAAGAATTTCAGACCTGATAGGCATTATTCCTGCGATTACGGGCAAGGTGGAACTGGTCTATGAAGGTGAACAGGAGGGGCCTGGGATTGTGGCTCAAAATTTGATTGGAAAGGCTATTCGCACCATGTTGCCGGATATTTTCCCAAACCCTGAGGAGGTAAGGAATAACAAAGAGAGCATTGATCCATATAAGGGCATTTCGAACTGGTTTGGAAAAGGAAATATGGTGGATCTATTGCACGACCATTCTTTGAAAGAATATAGTGAAGTACTGAACTCCATATCTGGTTTGGAAGAAATGGTTCAGAAGTATGCCAAACCAAAGTCAGGCAATGACAAACTCTTTTTGATGGAATTCGTTCTGTTTGGTCTGGTTGAATACAGTTACCTAAGTAAGCACGCCCTGGAAAGGGGGGTGCAATTTAACGATTTGCTTAGCAGCATGATTTCTTCATTCGATGAAGATGAAGAAATAGATTATTGAAGTTTAGTATTTTGAATTACTGCAACACTTTATATTTTCCTAAAAAACAACCCATTTTTAATTATGTCAGAAATAATTAGCACATCGGAAATTTCCAGAAAGTATGTTATGGGCGCAGAAACCATACATGCCCTTAAATCGATAAGTATCAAGATAGATAAGGGCGAATATGTGGCATTTATGGGGCCTTCTGGTTCGGGTAAATCCACATTGATGAATATCATAGGATGCCTGGATACCCCTTCTTCTGGTCAATACATACTCAACAGCCATGATGTGAGCAACTTGTCGGAGAATGAGCTGGCAGAAATCCGAAACAAAGAGATAGGGTTTGTTTTTCAAACGTTCAACTTGCTTCCCCGGTCTACCGCTTTGGAAAATGTGGCCCTGCCATTGGTTTATGCCGGTTTTTCCAAATATGATAGGGAAGAAAAAGCCATGGATGCGCTGAATGGTGTTGGCCTTGCCGATAGGGCTGGCCATAAGCCAAACGAGTTGTCGGGTGGGCAAAGGCAAAGGGTGGCCATTGCCCGTGCCCTGGTCAACGACCCAAGTATTATCCTGGCAGATGAACCGACAGGAAACCTCGATACCAAAACTTCCTATAGCATTATGGAGCTATTTGAAGAGTTGCACAAAAAGGGAAACACCATCATCATGGTGACCCACGAAGAAGATATTGCCCAATACGCCCACAGGGTGATCAGGCTAAGGGATGGCTTGATCGAGTCTGACATCATCAATGAAGACGTGATGAGTGTGGCCAAGATACCTGCTGTTTAACCAATTTATTGGCAACATACCCGATGGTGCCAAACCCGTACCACTGCCTCCTATGATAATTTGTGGTCTTTGCTGTGATTAAATATTTTATTTCTTAACTTTGCGCTCCGTTCGAACGAACGACCCTGCATTTGTAGGGGATGTACAACAAAAGATGCTGTCGGATGACTCTAGGATAGTATCGTAAACAGAGTCGAACATAATGGAAAATAAAGAAGAATTAGAAAACCAGTCTGACAAACAGGAAGTCAGCAAAGAAGAGGTGCAGGAAACAGCTGTTGAAGAAACAACGGCAAAAGAAGAAACTACCGAAGAAGTAGTGGAAGAAGCACCTGCTGCTGAGGAAGCGCCTGTTGCTGAAGAAGCGCCAGAAGAAAAGAAAGAAGAAGCACCGGTTGCTGAGGAGAAAGAAACCCCGGCCCCTGTTGTAGAAGAGGAAGAAGAGTTTGATTGGGATGGTGTTCAGACAAAAGGTTTCGGAGAAGGCTATACCAAAAAGCAAATTGAGGAACTCGAAGCGCTTTATGGTGGCTCTTTAAATCAGATCGAGGAAAAAGAAGTAGTTACTGGTACTGTGGTAAGTATTTCAGACAGGGACGTCATCCTCAACATTGGATTCAAATCTGATGGTTTGGTGTCTGCTTCAGAATTCAGGGACACTCCGGATTTGAAAATCGGTGACGAAGTTCAGGTGTTCATCGAGGAGCAGGAGAATGCCAACGGCCAGTTGGTGTTGTCAAGAAGAAAAGCTAAGATCGTTCATGCATGGGAGAGCATTCAAAAAGCCCTTGACAATGATGAAGTGATCAATGGTATGGTAAAAAGAAGGACCAAAGGAGGTCTGATAGTAGATATATTTGGAGTAGAGGCATTCCTGCCAGGCTCACAGATCGATGTGAAGCCTATCAGGGATTTCGACGTGTTTGTGGACAAGGAAATGGAGGTAAAAGTTGTGAAAATCAACTATACCAACGACAATGTGGTAGTGTCACACAAAGTACTGATCGAGAAAGACCTTGAAAAACAAAGGACAGAAATATTGACCAACCTTGAGAAAGGCCAGGTACTGGAAGGTGTGATCAAAAACATGACCAACTTCGGTGTATTCATCGATCTTGGTGGTGTAGATGGTCTCCTACACATTACCGACATCTCATGGGGTAGGGTTAACCATCCGGAAGAGGTGTTGAAACTGGATGAGAAGGTTAATGTAGTGGTGTTGGATTTTGACGATGACAAGAAGAGGATTTCCCTTGGTATGAAGCAATTGACCGAGCACCCTTGGGATTCATTGGACAAAACAGTGGAAATAGGCTCCAAAGTGTCAGGTAAGATAGTGAATGTAGCTGATTACGGTGCATTCCTGGAACTTCAGCCTGGTGTAGAAGGACTGATCCACGTTTCGGAGATGTCATGGTCCCAGCACCTGAGAAATCCACAGGATTTCATCAATATCGGTGATGCCCTGGATGCAGTAGTATTGACTATCGATAGGGATGAAAGAAAAATGTCCCTTGGTATCAAGCAATTGACCGAAGATCCATGGACCAAGCAGGATGTATTGACCAAGTACGATGTAGGTACTACCCACAAGGGAGTGATCAGAAACCTTACCAACTTTGGTTTGTTCATCGAATTGGAAGAAGGTATTGATGGTTTGGTACACGTATCTGACTTGTCATGGACCAAAAAGATCAAGCACCCATCTGAATTCATCAATGTGAATGACGAGTTGGAGGTAAAAGTTCTTGAACTGGATGTTGAAAACAGAAGGTTGGCCCTTGGCCACAAGCAATTGGAAGAGAATCCATGGGACACTTTCGAAACAGTATTTACCAGAGGATCATCCCACAAATGTAGCGTAACCTCTGTCAGCGATAAAGGAGCCGTACTTGAGTTGCCTTACGGATTGGAAGGTTTCTGCCCGGCAAGGAACTTTAAGAAGGAAGATGGAGCGAAGATAGAAGTTGGTGAAAGCCTTGAATTTATCGTAACCGAATTCTCTAAAGACGATAAGAGGATTGTACTTTCGCATGTAGCGACTTACTCTGAAACCAAAGAAAAAGAGGTGAAGAAGAAAAAGCCTACAAGGGAGAATACTATTGACAAAATCAATAAAGGATCCGAGAAATCGACCCTTGGTGATCTAGAGGCCCTGAGCGCACTGAAAGAACAGCTGGAAGATGGTGCCAAGAAGGCGGCCACTAAAAAAGCTGCAGCTAAAAAGGTAGAAGAGAAGAAAGAGGAAGCTCCTAAAGCTGAAGCTAAAGAGGAAGTTGAAGCGGTAGCAGAAGAAGTGAAGGAGGAGAAAGAAGAAGCGCCAAAAGCCAAGAAAGCTACCAAGAAGAAAGAAGAGAAAGAAGAAGCCCCGGAATCAGCACCTGAGGCCAAATCTGAAGAATAAGTTGAGGGTGCATTACGCACCCTTTCTTTACTTTTTCCGTAAGGAAAGTGTAATAAAAAAAAAACCAAGAATATGACTGCAATCATTTGTAGGGTATTCAATTAGTAATAGATTTGCGTTCCTGTCTGCGGACAGGCATGCAAAATGGTCCTGTGGCCGAGTGGCTAGGCAGAGCTCTGCAAAAGCTCGTACAGCGGTTCGAATCCGCTCGGGACCTCTTAAAAAGACCACCATGAAGTGGTCTTTTTTTTATTGTCAAAAATTGGATAGGGAGGATCAAAATCAACACCTGATACTCAGGGAACTACCATTTTTTCACAAGAAAAAATTAGACAAACCTGATCTCTAACCTACAGAGAAAGAACCTGACTCTTACTACCCCTCAATTTTTAAATGATATCGTAAATTTAGTACCCTTATTGACCTGGCTTTCCACATCTATTTGTCCACCAAGGCTGGTCACATGATTATACACCAGGTATAGGCCAATGCCCTTGCTGTCTTTGTGGTCGTGAAATTGTTGGTTCAATCCGAATATTTTACCTTTCACTTTTTCCATGTCAAAACCCATCCCATTGTCAGATATAATCAACTGCGCCACTCCGTTTTTTCTTTTCGAACTCACAGACACTACCGGTGGACAATCAGGACGGGCGTACTTTATGGAATTCGTGATGAGGTTCAGCATGATGCTTTTCAAATAGGCATGGTTGAAATGGACTTTTTTCACTTCCGGGAAGTTGGCTTTAATCGTTGTTCCGGAATCCTGTACCAGGGTATCAATTGACTGTAAAACAACTTCCAGGGATTCATTTAAATCCAAAGGCTCTTCTGAGGCATATAATTGTTCTTTTGTGCTTATGCTATCTACATAATGGTTAATGGTTTGCCTCATTCTTTCACTTGCCGACTTCAACATTTCTATTATTTCAATGGTCTGTTGGTCATTGATCTTGGAGATATCCAAAAGGTTGAAAACGGACAATAAATTGTTGATCGGTGGCCTCAGGTCATGCGAGGTGGTGTAGGTGAGTTGCTTAAGCTCCTTGTTGATTTTTGTTAGGTTGGTAAGCAACGCATTCCTTTCTTCTTCAAACCTCTTTTTGTGCGTCACATTTTTGGCAATGGCAAATATGACCTGGTCATCCTCTACCGGATAGGAGGTCCAGGACAACCATACCACTTCGCCATTTTTCTTGACATACCTGTTTTCGAAATTGTATAACGGGTTGCTCCTGGTCAGTTCATAACGAACCTGGGCGGTGACCCCCTTGTCCTCCTCGTACACGAAATCATTGATAGGCCTGGAGAATAGTTCTTCGTTCGAATAACCCAGAAGCTTGGACACTGCCGGGTTTATTTTCTTGAAATATCCATCATAGCCCGCTATACAAAGCAAATCAGGGGACAGCTCAAAAAAAAGATCCAGATTGTGAGGATCGTAAGAAACATGGTTTAAATCAACGCTTTTATCCATCTATGTCAATAGCCAGGTGCCACCCCACATTTGCAAATAACGGTGAACTACCGGGGGTGTAGGGCTAATCGTTTCTAAAATTATATATAATGAATGAAATTCAAATTAATGTCAAGGTTTTTTGGCGAAGTAACTTCACCCCAAATTTTATTCGGCTTTCAAATTATGAGACAATCTTTATGATTTTAAATGCCAGAGCTATATGTTTTTTCAGCGGGCATGCAATTTTATTTTCATCAAATGATTGCGAATACTTTCCGAATTCTTTGGGTATTCACGTGCACAAACTCTTAAAAAGCCAACTTTGTGGATAGCTGGCATGAAATTTTCTTGGTTCAATCGAATTTAAACCTGAGACAAATGAAAAAAACGAATACCCTACTATTGACATTGATCCTATGCCTGCCATTACTGGCAGAAAAACCCAAAGACAAAAATTACGAGAAAGTATATAAGGACAAAAACTTTTACTTCTCCGGATGGGGAAACCCCAAAGGAGGCGGGACAGACGAGGAGCAAATATCAAAGATGCAACAGTGGGCAGATGCCGGCATTACCGACCTGCTGCCAGGTGCCGGAGTGGAACGGCTCAAGGAATTGATCAAATTTGGCAATACTACGGGAATTAGAATCCATGCGTGGCACTGGATGATGAACGTAGGTGGCAGCAAGGAATGCAAAGAACACCCGGAATGGTACTCTATCAACAGGCTTGGCCAGAGTTGCAGGGATTTTCATCCCTATGTAGGTTACTACAATTTTCTGAGCCCCTTTTCCGAAGGCGCACGTGAATACATCAGGAACGGCGTGCGGGCGAAAGCGCAAATAGAAGGCCTGGCCTCTGTTCATTTCGACTACATCCGGTATGTAGATGTGATCCTGGGGGCCAATTTGCAGAAAAAGTACAAACATAATGGAGGGGAATTGGTGCAAGATAAGCTACTCGCTGAGTACGATTTTGGGTACCATCCTGTAGCCCGGGAGCAATACAAAGAAAAATTCGGGGTTGACCCGATGGACATGGCAGATGTGATAGAGAACCCGGCATGGCAGCAGTTTCGTATGAATGCCATCTCTTCGCTGGTGGAAGAGTGCGTGCAAATATGCCATGAAGAAGGTACAGCCGCATCTGCAGCGGTGTTCCCGTTTCCACAGCTGGCACGGGAATACGTAAGGCAGGATTGGGGCCATTGGAACCTCGATTACTTCTTTCCAATGGTGTATAAGAAAGACCATGAAGGAAACATGGGATGGGTTGGTTTTGCGACCAGCGAGGGTGTGCGCGACATGAATCCCGGGCAGTTGCTCTTTACGGGCATTTCCGTGGGCGACTACAGGGACAACCTGGCCGATTTCGAAGAGGCTATTGTACAGGCCCACGATAACGGGGCGAAAGGCATCACCTTCTTCACGATCAATTCCCTTACAGATGAACACCTGGCCATCATAAAAAAATACAACGACAAGTACAATAAGTAAGCTTAGGGGTGAAGTATGACAAGCATGCCTTGTGGTTTCCTGCCGCAAGGCATGCTTTGTTATTTTCAGAATGTTGGAATTTCGTATTCATTAAGTTTTAACTTGCTACAAGGAACTGGACAATAGTTGGGCACAGGAGAAATTTATACCCATGTTTCACTGAAGGGTGTCAATAAAATAGAAAATCCTTTAGATTTGAGAAAAACACAAGGTATATAAAGCACAAAGTGCGATTTGCTCAAATGTTGTAAAACGTAAAATGAATCAACAGGAGTCACCATCTTTTGAAAAAACTGTGAGGGATATTCCTGGCATTAGTCAACAGGAAATCGACATCATCTTTACTAAGTTTAACCTAAAACGATATACGAAAAATAATTTTATCGGTAGAGATGGAGAAACTTGCCGTTTTACCGCCTACGTGATGAAAGGGTGTGTTAGCAATTATCGCATTCTTGAAAATGGAAAAAAATCGATTAACCACTTTGCCTTTGAAGATTGGTGGGTCGGTGACCTGGATAGTTTTTTAAATCAGAAACCCTCCAGAACCTACTGGTTGACTTTGGAAGATACAGACCTTATGTCGATTTCCAAATCAGATTTTGATTTCATCATGCTAAATATTCCTCCCTTTGAACGTTTTTTTCTAAAAAAAACGCAAAGTGCCTTCCTGAAAGAAATGGAAAATTCGGACAAAGACAAATCCGAAACGGCCCTTGAAAGATACATTCGTATGGTGAAGGATTATCCGCAAATTATTCAACGGGTTCCAAATTATGACATTGCTGCGTACATTGGGATTGCACCTGAATCGCTCAGTCGAATTCGAAGACAAGCGATGAACGCGTTTAAATGATTTCTTAACAATTGTTAAGGCAATTGGGGCCCAAAGTGAATTGATTTGTAAATCATCAAACAATGACATCATGAATCAAAAAACAATTTTCACAGTAATTGCTTCCTTGCTTATCCTGCAAGGCGTAGGTATTTACCTTATGTCAAGTCAAATCATCACAGATTCCTTCCCCAACTTATCAAAAGAAGGAATTTGGGCAGCTTCAGAAATGGCAACAGTGGTCGCGGTTTTGTATCTAACCCTTGGTGCCATTACATACTCCGTACGTAACCTTCCGGAAGTTCTGATAGCCTATTCAGTTGGCTTTCTTTTAATCGTCCTTAACACAAGCAAACATCTGTTTATTTCTGATATGAATGTGCCACTGCCGCTATATCTTATTCAAGTACTCTTTCTGCTTGCGTTTATTGTATTGCTAATCAAATCCAAAAAAATCTCAACAACTAATTAACAACATGAAAAAGCTAATAGAAGAATATTACCAAAAAATGGATTCAGTAAAAGGAGATTACTCTCAAATGAAAGAAATCTTCAATGATGGCATGACTTTTCATTTTCCCGGAATTCCAACACCAATGAGTGTAGATGAATTTCAAGGGCCGGCGCAAGGTATCTATGCGGGTTTTCCAGACTTTACACATACCATCGAAGACATAATCATGGAAGGCAACAAAGCCGCTTGCCGGGTAAATATTACAGGAACGCACAATGGTGAGTTTCAGGGGATCCCGGCAACAAACAAATCAATTGCAATTGGAGCCATCACAATATTTCGAATCGAAAATAATCGCCTTTCAGAACATTGGATTAGCGTAGATTTGTTGGGAATAATGGCTCAAATCGGAGCATTGCCAATTAACAAATAACCGTCATTCAGAGACCTAACATTTTGGTTTCCAAAATGCACAAATTGAAATGACGTTAGGATGTGCTAATTCGCTGGTTAATTTGCTGGTGCGAGCCTTTGGCTCGTATCTGGTTTGATTGATACGAGCCAAATGCTCGCACCAGCGTAACTCCGCCATTCGGTATGTTCCTCCGCCATTCGGTATGTTCCTCCGCTATTCGGTATGTTCCGAAGGGCATGCCGAACAGTTGATCAGTGGAAATTTTCCAATTTCCGGTAAACTGGATTCCTAAAAGGCCGAAACATAGGGCTGATTCCGCCCCCTTAGTTTAACGTCAGTTCGACGAACAAAATGAACGTCATGCCAGAAAAATATGCCTTAAATTTCTTAAAAGGCATATTTTATCAGGCATCTGAAATTGGCGATCGTAATTTATTGTAAACACATTAAGCCCCAAACTGACGTTAATTCACTTTCCAGCCCAGTACAAACCCACCGCCGCTGTAGGTGATTTTGTCCCAGGTGTCGTAGGAGCCGAGGTACACAGAGTATTGATTGGGGATTGCCCAGTTGTCCTGCAGGTCGGGCATGTATTGGTCGGAGAGGGTAAACCAGGCACGAATGGCAATGTACAACCGCCTGAACGAGCCCGCCATCTCTATACCAAACATCATCAGGTGCTGGTTGGCATAGGGTTTTACACTGGCTTGGTCCGATATGAATTCTTCACCGATAATTTCCCCATTTGGGTCGCGCGTGAATACGGTGGCATTTTCTTCCAAAAAAGAGCTGAGCAGAAACGAATTCACCACCCCAAGCCCCAGGCTCATGTTGAAATTTTCGTCCAGGACAAAGGGTTGGAAATTGAATTTGTAGAATAAAGGCAGGTGCAGGTATTTGTTTTTCCAATCAGAAAAAATCTCGTCATTGGTTTGGTTGAAGCCGATGACGGTATGCTGGTGGCTGGTATAGTGGATGCCAAGCAGAACCGACCGGTGCAGGGTCAGGGCCATTTTGGTCATGGTCATTACCGTATCTTTTTTTCTCCAATAGCGTCTGCCAAACCGCCACTCCAGATCGAGCACAGGGCCGATGGACCCATTGCCCGTACCCCCGTAGAAGTAGTCCGACTCTTTGCCAAAATTGATGTTGTAGAAATTCCGTGCAATACCCGGACGGATGTCCAGCTGTGCGAAGGAGTTCAAAGAAAACAGGATCAATATGGATGTCAGAAAAAGCTTCATGGTCAGTTGCCAAGTAGTACAAAAGCACCCCAATAATAGGGGTGGGGGTATTCGGCCCTTAGTTCCAATTGGGCCTTCTTAAAAGCCGAATGGATGTCGCTACCTGATAGCCAGTTGTTGTAAAAAGATTCCATCAGCGAGCGTGTGGCCAGGTCGTTCACCTTCCATAGCGACATCAGCACATATTTCGCACCGGCTACCTTCAGTCCCCGCTGTAGCCCATATACACCCTCTCCGTTTTTGGTTTCCCCGAGTCCTGTTTCGCACGCCGACAACACCACCAGGTAGGTAGAGTCGAGCTGTAGATTGGTGGCCTCATAGGCAGTGAGCACCCCGTCATCATTGGAAGTGGCTGATTCCTTGTCCACGCCCGCCAGTATGATCCCCGACCTGATCATGGAATTGACCCCTTCATGGTTGTTTTCCTGCAGAAAAAAACCATGCGTAGCAATATGAAGGACATAGGGATTGGTGCTCCCTTTCAGGTTTCTTTCTGTAGCCTGTGGCCCATAGCTGGCTTCCACGTTCCAGGCTTTTTCAGTCAGCAGGCTGTCTATGCTTTTCACCTCCAGTTGTGTGCCTGGCAGATCGACAAAGACCTGGGAACGGAAATTGTCAAAAACCCGGGCATCCATAGACCTAAGCTCCGATTGATGCAAAGAAACAGAGTCGAGGTGTGTGGAAGTAGTATCCGATAGGTATTGGGGCCTGCCAAAGAGCCTGGCCTCCCGCGAGCGCACCTTGTCGTCGGTCAGGTACAGGTCCTTGGTATTGGTGACGAGCACCAGATCAGTTTCATCCAGGATATACTGGCCGGTTTGGGGATTTTTGATCGTATTGAGGTTGATCTGATTGAACACCCCGTCAGTTGACAGGTAGGCCCGCTTATGGTTGCCCAGCTGATTTTTGATCGGCAGCCAAAATTGCCCATAGGAATGCTGATCGTCGAGTTGGTGCCTGATGGCATTGCGGTAGTAGTTCAGGTACCTGGTTTCCAATTCATGGCCATTGTCTATCACAAAGTGTATAGGGTGCGGTCTGTTGTGGGCAATCGCCATTACCAGGTAACCGGGAGAAGCACCAAAAGAAAAATTGCCGATTTCGTCGGATGTGCTGTGCAGTACAAAAGGCCTGGTGCGGATAATCTCCACTGCCACTTCCCCGGGTTTCAATTTGCCCTGGATGTCCCTCCACTCAATAGTGCTGCCCATGTCATCCAAAAGGTTGGTTTGTCGGTTCAGCTCTTTTTCCAGTTCGTTTATTTTAGCTTCGGTAGCGTTTATTTCTTGTGGTGCCACCTTTTTTTGGTAGTAAAGCGATGACAAATAAGCTTTGGCAGCTTCCCATTCCTTCAATTTGGCTACCAACCTCTGGTCACCGCTTTGCAGGATATTGTCCTTTATTTTATTGATCTGGTTGAGCAGGAGTGCCTTGCTGAAAAGTTGGTTGTTGTAGGCGGTTTCATAGCATTGGTCGATGGATGGGAAGTCCTTGTTTTGTATGGCAAATGCGTTGAACAGGTCAAAATCTTCTTTGAGTTTGGCGAAAAAACCTTCCCTTTCATATTCGCTCATGGCGGCAAAATTGTCTATGATGTATGCCTTATAGGCGTTGGTCAGGTCTGTGAATTTTTTGGCTGCCTGGCTGGTTTTATTTTCAGCCCAAAACAAAAGGGCTTCTGTTTTGAGTATCCTGAAATTGATCAAAGCATCGGATAACGCCTGGGCAAACAGCCTGGCTTTGTTGACATAGTAGTGGGCTTTTTCGTATTCGCCGGTTTCCAGATAATACCTGGCCTTGAGCTCAAACACCCTTGGAAATTTTGAGGATACGTTTTTATCAAAACCCTGACCAAACCCACCGGTAGATAGCAGCTCCAGGTATTTCCCAGCTTTTTTATAGGCCTTTTTTTTCAGTGAAAGCTCGAATTGATTGAAAAGCAGCGTTTTGCCTATGTTGCCGTGGTTGTAAAAACTGGTGGTAGCTCCATTGAAGATTTTCTCAGCCATCAGCAGGCTGATCTCTGCCTGCTGCAGGTCGTTTTTTGAGAGGTAAACTTCCCCCAGGCCTACCAATGGCGGTACCCTGAAAATGCTTTTGGCGGGCAAATGTACATTCCTTAGTTTTTGCGAAAGCTTAAAATAGTATTCCGCTTTGCGCAGGTTGTTGGTCAGCAGGTAGAGGTGCCCTAGCCGGTCCATGGGATCGAAAATGGTTTCATTGAAAACCGAAATGCGATGGCCTTTCTTTTGGGCAAGTGCAGGCTCTATCAGGTGGTAGGCTTCTTTGTATTTTTTTTCGGCCTCTCCGAGCTCACCTTTATACAAAAAAGCATCCCCCTGGGTAAGTGCATACCAGATATCCAGTTTTTTATTTTGCTTTTTTTCCAGGTATCGTATGGTAGCACTATCTCCCTGCGCAGGTGCATGGGGCCATGCCAGCACGATGGGGCAAATGCACAGCAGCAATATGGTCAGGATACATTTCATCGTATGCGCATGCCTATTTTGATGCCCGTCATTTGAAATTTGAATTTGGGATAAACGTCGCGAAGGAAAAGCGATCCGTTTCCTATCACCCATTCGTCTTTGAATGCTTGGTCCACCCTGCTGCTGCCACTGATCAGGTAGGCCGACAGGGTAAAGCGATTGATTAAAATGGAAGCCTGGAGATAGCCCGCCAGGTTGAAAGTGGTGAGGTGGGAGGCTATGTTTTCACTGGCCGATAGCTGAAACTGCGTGCCTTGGTTTCTGGTTTCGTTCAAAGTGGCGTTGAGTGGATAGAGCCCGATAAACCCTATATCGAGGTGGGCAGAATTGGCAAAATTGGCCCTGAGCAACAGTGGGATTCCCAGGTATCCGATGCTGAGGTCGCTGAAAAAATTGTCCTGGCTGTTGTGGTAGCCGGCCTGTAAGTACGACAGACCGGAAACCCCATAGAGCAGTTTGTTGAGCCGGGTTTCGATGGTCAGTTCGGCGTTCCAGTATGTGCCCATCCTGCCGGAGCTGTACTCGGTATCGGTCACATATATGCGGCTGCCCACCCCAAGCCGGTAGAAGCCTTCGACAAAGTAAGTCGTGCTGATGTTTGTGCCCACGTTGAGGTGCGCACGCGTTTGTGATTGAACCTGCGTATGGACAATGATGCCCATCAATATGGCCATTAAGGTTTTCATAGCTGCTGGCAGGGTGGGCAGTGGCTTTGGCAAGCAACTACATCCATTCCCTTTTTTAAATTTACCAAAAATCAGGCTTTAATCAATATGCCCGGGAAGATTAGAAGATATAGGACGCTTTTAAGGTAAGGGCAACCGGATCTTAGCCAGGCTTACCAAAAAGGTGTTAATAATTCGAAAAATAAGTTAGATTTGGTGGAGGTATCGAGTTGTGGTGTATGCCACGAGAGGTATATACTGGGTGTTGTGTTTAATGCAAAGAGAGACCGTACAACCAAAGCCAACGCACATTTGGCACATTTGCAAGCCCAAACCCACATGCTGACGCTTCAGCTTGCAAAAGAGCTAAATTTACCTAATGCGCAAACGATGATATGGATAAGATAATTGAAATAGAAAACATTCAACTTAATATTTCACAAGCCATTAGGAGAGTGAAAAAGGATATAGAAGATGATTGGTTCAAAGACCCATTTATGTTTGAAGATTATCTTACTGATGATTTTATAATTGATAAAATTTCAAATATGGATATCAAGAATTATTCTGCTACTCGTAAGGAATATTTTGATATCCCTAAACCTGGCTTTGTAATTAGATATTCTATTGAGACAAATATCATCGATAGGGTATTATATCAAGCTTTGATTGATGTATTGGCTCATGATATGGATTCTGCTTTAGGTGTTCAAATATATTCTCATAGAGTCACAAAAGAGAAAGAGCGAGATAGCCATTTTTTCAAGCATCCAGTAGAACAATGGAAAGCATTTAATAACCATGTAATAATCTCATTGGATGAAAAACCTTCACAAACCGTTTTAGTTACTGACTTAACTAATTTTTACGAAAATATTGATGTAAAAAAGTTGGGGGAAAAACTTGAAGATATTGCATATGATTTAGATATAGATAAACCAAAAAAAGAAGAATATTCAAGAGTCATTAGACTCTTAGTTATGGTTCTTAAAAAGTGGGCGGTAGCGCAAACTGGATGCGGAATTCCTCAGAATAGAAATCCATCTTCCTTTTTGGCCAATATGTATTTGCATGTTGTAGATGAGGCAATGGTTAAATCAGGATATAAGTATTTCAGGTACATGGATGACCTGAGATTTGTATGTGATAATAAATATGAAGCGCGAAAGATACTTAAACACCTAATCTCTGAATTAAGAAAAATAGGTTTAAACGTAAATTCAAAGAAAACTGCAATAATTGATTCAGGTACTCCAGAAATTCAGGAGTTTCTACCTAATCCAGATAGGGAAATCGAACAAATTGATGAATTATTTAAGACTAGGAATCTTATCGACATTAGGAACGCAATTCCTTTGCTTGAAAAAAAGACTATTCAATTAATAGAGAACAATGATACAAGTTCTAGACAATTTAGATTTTGCATACAACGGTATATAAGGTTGTTTAGAGTTCTTGAAATTAAAGACAGTATAGATACATCGTCTCTTATTCCAATAGTTATAAGAGAACTACTAGAGCAACCATGGTCTACTGACTCTTTTTTTAGATTTCTTGAGTGTATCGATTTAGCTGATGAACACTGTATTCAAATTGCAAAAATTCTAACTGATAATTTATTGTGTACATATGAATGGCAATCATATTATCTCTGGCAATTATTAATAGCAAAAAAATATAAGTCTGATGAATTACTTGGTTTAGCAAGAAGAAAAATAAAAGAAGAACAGAATAATAAACCTCAAATGGCTGGTTGTTGTCTTTTCCTTTCATCATTAGGCACTATTAATGACAAACAGTATATTGCTGAAAACTTTATCATCTTTCGAGATTTTTTCACTCAAAGAATTGCTTTAATTGCAGTCAAAGACCTTTCGTACAAAAAGTACATTGAACCTTATGTAAAAGAACATGTGCTGCCTGAATATGTGGGAAGTTATAGGGAACTTAATACAAAATTTCCTGATACTTTTTATCGTGCTCCCGAACCAATCCATTATAGGAATTTGTATAACGAACTACCTGAAATAATTTCCTGATATGTTATACTTATTTACAAAGTTAGATTTGTTTAATACTCAATATGAGCCTGAGTATTATGTTTTGGATGAAGAAAATCGACAGGCTAAAAGTGTTGGATTTAATGAGTTAAATAATAAAAATAATACAATTGTTACTTTTGATATTTTTAAGCTTATTGAAGCTCTAAGAAAAAACAATATTGAACTTGATGCTACTATAATAGACCTTTCTCAAATGTATAAACTGGTTTTAGAAAGACCATCAAAAGAATCAAGATATTCAAATCCAACTTCAATTGACAAGCTTTTGTTTCATTATAAACTAAAAACAAAAGAGGAAATAGAGTTATACGTTAAGCTAATTAATACTCAAATTAATCAAATATCAGCAGAACAAATGTTTGCTTTGCTGCAAAGTGTACGTGATTTGTATCTTAGTTTAAATGATGACCTGAAAAAGAAATTAGAACACGATAGATTTTATAATATTGAGTTACCTGTATCTCAAATTCTATATAAAAGAGAATTATTCGGCATTAAAATATCTCCAGAAAAATTTGAAAATAGATTAGGTGAATTAGACAAGATTGAATATTCATGTCAGCATAAACTGAGATATGAATATAACGTTCTCGATGGTAAAGACAATGATTATGTTCGGAAGGCTTTAGAATCAGAAAATTTAAAATTTGTTTCAAAAAATCTTAATAACAACAATATTGAGCATATACTAAAGCAAGGTTCGGAAACAAATGAATTACTTTACTTAATTTATAACTATCGCCGAGCTAAAAGAGATAAATCATTCCTTTTTAGATTTGGAGCAATTGGTAATGACAGAGTTTTTCCAACATTTGATTGTATTGGAACAATAACAAGTAGAATCCTAATAAAGTCCCCATTAATTCAACAATTAAGAAAAAGCTCACGTGATATTTTTATACCAGATAATGGCAAAGAGTTTATATATGCTGATTTCGGACAATTTGAGCCAGGTATCTTAGCAGATAAGTCTCAAGATTTAAAACTTATAGAGCTTTATAATTCTGGTGATGTATATGAAGGTTTAAGTCAACATGTATTTGGTACTATTGAATATCGTAAAATTGCCAAAGTCTTATTTTTAGCCTATATGTATGGTATGAGCATTGGTAGTCTATCAATGATTGTTGAAGACTTATATCCAGAACAAAAGAATAATATTTCTGAAAAATTAAACTTATTCTTTAATTCTTTTAGTGGCTTGATTCCATATAAAGAGTACTTGGAAAAAGAACTTTTATCAGAATCTAGAATAGGTACAAGTATCGGGAATTATAGGAAAAGAGAATTTCTAGGTTTAAAGAAATTACGAAATAAAGAGAAGAGGTGGTTGTTAAGTCAAAAAATTCAAGGAACTGCTTCCTTAATTCTCAAACAGGCTATACTCCAGCTTGATAAATATGATTCGATAGATTTTTTAATTCCTATGCATGATGCTGTCTTATTTCAAGTTCCACAAAATGAAATTGATAAATACACAGATATTATCCGAGATGCATTTTGTGATTCATTTAAATTGGAGTGTCCTTCGATTATACCAAAAGTAACTTTTGAACCATTTGATAAATGACACCCCTTCACATCCATACACATTGCCAAGTCGCACATAAAGCCAGCACACAGTCCAAAACTTGTCAAAGAGTATGGCTCCCCCAGCACACGGACAGACTGAGGAGGATAAAGCACGAAAACACAACAATATGTATAGCGCATAAGGGTTTCAGAGGTTTTCGAGCAGTATCATCCGTATCAATTTTAGGTTTTAACTTGATTTGTTTGAAGCCCGCCATCCCTTATGACACCATATACTCACTGTTAGGGATAATTTATGAGTAGTGATGAGCAAAAGCTTTGGAAACGAATAAAAGAATTTGAAATCAGTGATCCGATCGCTGAATTTTCATTCTCTGATAGAGTCGCTAGGGAAAACTCATGGACGCTTGAATACTCTCTTAGAACTATTCTCGAATACAAAAAATTCATGTTTCTTATCTCTGTTGCCGAACACCCCCTAACTCCGTCAGATCAAGTTGATCAAGTTTGGCATTTACATCTCATTTATACTGAATCCTATTGGACGGATTTCTGCAAGAATACTCTCAATAAATTCATCCAACATGGCCCAACCAAAGGTGGGGAAATTGAGAAGACAAAATATAATAACTGGTACGAAGCAACTAAAGAACTGTACAAATCAAAATTTGAACAAGCCCCACCAAACGACATCTGGCCTTCAAGTGAAGTCAGGTTTGGACACCTCAGATATACAAGGGTTAACCTGCATGCAAACTGGGTAATTTCTAAACCAATTTTTTTTCGCAAATGGAAATTCTGGAAAAACTAACGCCAGCAGAAACATATCTGTTGAAGGACAACACAAATTCAACTTTTAAGGAACTCTTAAAACTGACATTGGCAGACCTTTGTTTGAAGAAGGTGCTAAAAATTGAAGATAAAGAGATTCAATCTCATCCTAGTAATCCAATTAGAATATTGAAATATGTATTGACCGGAAAGAACTATGAGAATTATAAACCGAAAGCTCACGAGCTGGCTTTTTTAAGTCCATTCCAAAAGAATCCTGAAATTGAAATTCTATTTAATCATATAATAAGAATGGCTTATGAAAATGCCAGAAGCCGAAAACGGTACGTTTACAAATCTCTTTTGCTAAGTCCAGAACTAACAGAGCAATTTCATAAGGACTTCTTCACTAGATTAATGGGTGATATCGCCCTAAATAATATTGGGAAGAATACAAAGGCAAAAGTCGATCAGGAGCTAACCAAACTTGAATCTGAATTCCCTCGAATTATTCAAAATGATAAAAAAAATGCTCTTGAAATACTAAAAAAAATAGGTGGAAATGTGTTTCTCTTATCAGGACTGAATTTTGATCTGTTAAAGGAAATTGACGAAGAACTGGCGAAAGAGTTTGAACGAACCCGAGATGATTATGACTATGGATGCGGTGGTTGCTACACATCCTACGGGGATAACTCAGACTCCTTTGATGGAGCTTTTGATACTGCTGACAGTTCAGGAGGTGGAAGCGGATGCGGTGGTGATTCTGGATGCAGTGGTTGTGGAGGTTGCGGTGGATGTAGTTAAAAATACACCCAACAAACCCTTCCATGAATAATCTACGAGTGGCGCGGGAAAAACCAACAACAAGTGATTTCCGACACAGATTGATGTTTTGTAAATTTAACTTATGGAAAATCAACTTTTAAATAGAATCACAGTTAACCCCGAGGTTTGCCATGGAAAACCTACCATTAGAAATAAAAGATATACTGTAGATTTAATTCTCGATCTGTTATCTGCAGGATCCACCCATGCTGAAATATTAGAGGATTACCCCAAACTGGAGGAAGAGGACATTTTGGCTTGTTTGGCTTATGCAACGAAACTAACAAAGTATTCGAGCTATACTAAAATTTCAGTATGAAGCTGATTGTGGATGCTCCACTACCCTTAAAGCTTTGTAAAATCCTTTCCGCTGTGGTTTGTGTCATTCGCTGGGTTTAGGCTTTGAAAGCTTGATCAGTAAATTGGGATTGCCTCCAAAACCCCTACCCACTACCCAGGGCAAAAGCCACATAGCTGTCTCCGGATTTTGTTCCCAGTTTACCGCCCCCGCAAGCGATCACCACATACTGTATGCCATCTACCGAGTAGGTGGCGGGAGTGGCATATCCGGCAGCAGGTAGGGGAGCCTCCCACAGTTGCTGGCCGGTATCTTTATCGAAAGCCCGGATTTTGCTGTCCGCAGTGGCAGCTATAAACACCAGCCCTCCGGCGGTCACCACCGGTCCCCCATAGTTTTCAGTACCCGTGACCGGGTGCCCGGGGATATTTAGCGTGTCGATGTTCCCAAGCGGAATTTGCCACTTGATTTTCGCATGGTTGAGGTCGATCGCGGTGAGCTGCCCCCATGGAGGTTTGAAGATGGACAGGCGGTCAGGCGCAAGCTGTTTATGATATCCGGCAAACCGATAGGGGTATGGCCAGTCGTTTTGGGTGGAGGAGGTGTTTTCTTCTACTCCGGTCAAAAAATCAACCACCAGCTTAAGTTTCTCTTCACCCAGCATTTTAAAGGAGGGCATCACGCCCTTGCCGGATAGGATGGTTTCGGTTATTTGTTCCCGGCTCAGCCGGTCTTTGATGCCCGTAAGGGGAGGCACATTACCAAACATGTCAGACCCCTGTAGTTTTGCACCGTGGCAGTTCTGGCAATTATTTTGATATACGCCAGCTCCAGGTGAAGTTTTTACGGTAGGGAGCATTTTCAGCTCCCAGGACACCTCGTTCGAATTCACATACAATGTGTTGGAACCGGGATCAAGGCCGGCACCTCCCCACTCACCTGCTCCGTCCAGGCCAGGAAAAATGATGGTGCCCTGCTCAGATGGGGGAAGAAATTGTGCTCCTTTGATACTCTTGTCCCACAGGGCTTTCGCAAATGCCCTGGCTTCTTCCGACCTGATGGCCAGGTCTTCTTCGGAGACATTGACCCTCGAAAAAGGGGGATACACAGTCGGTACGGGTTGTGTGGGCCAGGCTTCCTCACCCTTTAGGGCTGATGGAGGCACTGCGATTTCCTCTATGGGGTATAGTGGCTCGCCGGTTACTCGATCGAGTACAAACAAATACCCTGACTTGGTAATCTGTACCAGCGCATCAATTTCTTGTCCGTCTTTTTCGATGGTCACCAGGTTGGGGGGAGCGGGCAGGTCCCTGTCCCAGATGTCGTGGTGCACGGTTTGATAGTGCCAAAGCTTTTTTCCGGTTTGGGCGTCCAATGCTATGATGCAGTTGGCGAATAGGTTGGATCCAAGCCTGTCCCCTCCATAAAAGTCAAAGGAAGCCGAACCGGTAGGGGCATAGACTATCCCCCTTTTTTCATCCAGGCTAAACCCGGCCCAGCTATTGGCCCCACCGCTTTTCAGGTAGGCATTTTCGGGCCATGTGTCATAGCCTTCTTCACCAGGGTAGGGAATGGTGTGGAAAATCCATTTCATTTCGCCCGTGACAACATCATAGGCCCTGATATGACCGGGTATATGGCCGCTACCTTCGCTGAGGCGCCCGCCCAAAATGTACAGGTCGTTGTAGATGATGCCGGGTGTATTGCTGGAAAAATAAAGGTCATCCACCTCTCGGCCCAGTTGCTTTTTGAGGTTGATTTTTCCATCATCGCCAAAGCTTTTTATGAGTTGCCCTGAATCAGGGTCGATGGCAAACAGGTGGGAAGCTGAAGCGTAAAACAACCTTTTTTCGTTTTCATTCTGCCAATACACCAAGCCCCGGTTTACCCCGGAAGCCAGTGTCGAATCTTTGTTGGGGTCAAAGACCCAACGTTCTCTGCCTGTACCTGCATCCAGCGCAAAAAGTTTTAAAGCTGCCGATGTGCCGTAGAGTACCCCATCGATCACCAGGGGGTTGCACTGTATTTGTGAACGGTTCTTCGGGCTGTCATGTCCACCATTGTACACCCAGGCCTGTTTCAACAAATGGACATTCTCCTTAGAGATTTGGTCCAGTCGGGAATAATGGGATACTGATTTGTCCCCAAGATAAGAGGGCCAGTTTTTCCCAGAGTATTGTACACCCTTATTCTGTTGGCATGAAACCAGAAAAATCAGGAAAAAGTATCCTATACTTAATGCTTCGTTAAATCGTGTGTTTATATCCATGGAGAAGATAGATGTGGTTGGGCCTCTAATTAATTCCTAAAAATTACAGCTTTTTTTAAAATACTGGCGTATAGTCCTGCCGTCTTCGCGAGACCTAACATTCTGGTTTCCAAAACGCATAAATTGAAATGACGGTAGGATGTGCTAATTCGCTGGTGCGAGCCTTTGGCTCGTATCTGGTTTTGATGGATACGAGCCAAAGGCTCGCACCAACGCAACCCGTTTATAATCAACACTTTCGTTAATAATGTCATCGGTAGAAGGCATGACGAATCGATCTGTTGTTATCCGATTTCTCCCTCAATGAGGTGCACCATTCGACAAGCAGAAGTCTCTACAGACCACCTCTTTGGTTCACTTACCATTTTTAGGCAGCATCTAAACCCATAGGGACTGCTTCATTCCGCAATGACACTCGTCCAGAATAGGCATAAACCTTTAGGAACCCTTTTTAGAAAGCAGGATGTCCATTAGGACTTTACCAAAGACCACTCAAAGCGTCATGTCGCAATGCAATGGAGACATCTTTACCGAAATAAAGAACTGTCCAATTGGTAAAGATTCCTCCGCTTAGCTGCGGAATGACTTTCCCGAAACTGGTGCAAACCTTCAAACATCTTTTATGAAAGCTAAATTAGACTTTTTCTGGATACCCCACAGAAATTCCGCTTGATCCACATTCGACAGGCAGAAGTCTCTACAGACCACCTCTTTCGTTTACCTACAACTTTTAGGCAGACCTATACCCATAGGGACTGCTTCATTCGCAGAGACGTGCATTGAAGGTTGGGCTGCCATGCTCCCGAATTTTTTTAACTACAGTAAAATTTCACTTGTCTTAGTATATAATACGAATAGCGGCGTATAGTCCTGCCGTCTTCGCGAGGAGGCACGACGAAGCGATCTGTTTGTTATTCAATTTCGCCCTCAATAAGGTGCACCATTCGA
>JAVKDJ010000033.1:0-887 GCA_040222275.1 Cyclobacteriaceae bacterium | reverse complement strand
GTAACACTTGGCCCGAAAAGTTCGCGGTACCAGGTGGAATGATCCTGGTCAACTATGTTCCCTGAGTTTTGGTTGTCGAGTACTTTTTCAATGCTTTGCTTTACCACTTGAAACGCTTGCCAATACCCTCTTGCTGCCATGGCATTTCTAAGTTCTTTATCGTCCGGGTTGTTTTCAGGGTTCCAATCACCACTCCTAACATGGTTTATGAGTTCCGGGGAAACCTGATATCCTTCTATGGAAAGTGAATGGTAAGCATCAGCGGTATAAATATCTTCCAATTGTTTCATATAGCTGACTTTATCTTTGCTGATTCCCGGAGCTGGGGGAAAATGTTCCAGTATGGTTTTCCGCATTTGGTACCACATAAGGTGGATACGTTGTATGTAGGGAGATTTTTCCCTTATGGATATGTCTTGAGTTAGTTTTGAGTCAAAAGGGTCATACTCCCTTATTTTATGCCCTGCCGTTTCCATCGTTTTGAGAATATCATCTGCAATTCGGTGATTGCCGATGTTCCGAAAAGCCCCAGCCAATCTACCAGCGATTACGGTATGGTTTCCATCGAGTAGTGGTTTCAATACATCTGAAGAGTCCTTTACTGATAGCAAGGTTGTCCGTACATCTATGGGATGGCTTCTGAATATACTTTCAGGACACTTGATTAAGGAAGCAGTAAGGGATAATATTCTTAATCCGTTTTTATCTATGACTTCATTTTCATCTGGCAGCCTTGATTTATGATCGAAGATTGATGTGTTGTGTAGGAGGTTGGTTATGTTGTTGTTTGCTTTGGTTGACCGTATTAAGAGCTGTGGTGGAACGGTCCAATTACCAGCATGGATAAGCAAAGATTGCTCTGGGGATAAGCACCATTCGTTTCCATA
>JAVKDJ010000032.1:0-816 GCA_040222275.1 Cyclobacteriaceae bacterium | reverse complement strand
CTCTTCTACTAGATCCATTCCACAGACCGGACAATCTCCAGGTTGGTCGTAGGTTTTTTCACCTTCGCAATGCATGGGACAGTAGTAGGTGCCTGTTCCTTTTCCTTTAGTGCTTTGAGACGATTTCTTTTGGTGGTGAATGTGGTCGGAGTGATCACCTGGCATTGAAATGCTATAGCGACCGCCATCGTCTGCCATTGCCTTTTGTAGCTTTTCCAAAGGAACATGGCTTTTCATTTTCAGCGCGGCTTCTCCAGTTTTCAGGTCCACTGAAACTTCTTCTATGCCCTCAACATTGCTAAGCGTCTTTTCGACATGACTTCGGCAGCCATTGCAGGTCATTCCTGATACTTGATAGGTGTGTTGCATCATTTTGATGTTAATTATGAATAGCCAAAATTCCCTTCTTTCTTGTCAATTCTATTATACAATTAAATGATTAGTTTATATGTTTTACTCCCAGGGGTAGAAAGCACTAATTCACTTTGAGTTTAGGGTGATATAAGGGGCTAGCCTACAATTTTATGCTAGCCACCTTCACTTTTTTTTCTGTATCGTCCGTCCACGCAAAAACCAATTCATTACCAGATTTAGTCATTTGCGGAAATCCACTGGAACGGGAGTCTGATGTGGAGGCTATTACAACGGGCGTTCCTTTCGATCCATCACGATTTACTTTTACAGCTTTGATGTCGGTACCCTCCATCCAACTCACCATGGCATTGTCCTTATCCACCATAACTAAGTCAACCCGCCCGATGGCCTTGCCTTCATCGATGCGGATAGGCTTTTCAAAATTGGCACCACCATCTGTTG
>JAVKDJ010000031.1:0-36844 GCA_040222275.1 Cyclobacteriaceae bacterium | reverse complement strand
CTACCGACCGGACATTTCTGGTATCCCAGAAAGTACCATAATTTGTGACTCCTTTCTTCCGAACCATACTCGCAGACAGGCACTGGGCACTAATCTAGCCTCGGCCAGTTTGTGCAGTCTGCACTACGCTATAAACGTCATCTCATTTTGTGTGTTTGGCTTGACCAAAAATTAGGTCTCGCAGTGACGAGGTGTTTATGGGTAGGCTGCCCCACTCCCAATTGATTTTGAATGTGGTATTGCAGAAAAACCCATGAACAACCGCGTTTGCGAGGAGGTACGACGAAGCAATCTGTTTGGGTTCTATCCAACTCCGCATAGTATTTATTTCGGGCAGTACTTAATCCTAAGAGACTGATTCATTCCGCTCTCGCTTCATTCGCAGTGACGAGGTGTTTATGGGCAAGCTGCTTTACCCCCAATTGATTTCGAATATGGTATAGCACAAAGGCCCATGAATAACCGCCATTGCGAGGCGGTACGACGAAGCAATCTGTTTGGGTGCTAATTTCACTTGCTATAGTAATTTTTTAGACGGACTTAACCCTGAGAGACTGCTTCATTCCGCTGCGCTTCATTCGCAGTGACGGGGTGTTGATGAGCAAGCTGCTATCGCTCCATTTGCAGAGACGGGGTGTTTTTACAGAGGGGCTGTACATATCAGGTGCACTGAAAGTAATCACTTTGATTTCCACTCTGAAATCTTTTCAATTTCCCTGAATGCAGCACTATTTTCAAGTGTTTCATAGACTTGTTTAACCCAATCGTAAGAAGCAGGCCACTCCCCTATGGCTACCAATTCCCGAGGGTACATGAGCCCTGTGACCTGTGGGACATCCGTAATGCGCAGGCAATTGAGCATTTCTATAGCCATGCCCGTGCCGTCCGGCTGTCCCGGTGCATTTTGCGTAGCAGGAGGGTTTTTGAGCCAAAGTGATTTCACCTTTTCATCCATCAAACATGCGTATGAAGCTATTGCTGCCATCTCTCCTTCGGCAATGATGCTGATGTTTTCGATATCCACCCCAGGCAATTGCCGTAACACCTCCAGACACCTGAGTACATCGTACACCCTCATGGAGGCAACAGTCCTTCCCGTCCAGGCTGCAGCCCTTCTTACATGCCATTGCAGTCCAGGAGCCCAGCCCGTATCGCCAATCCCCCGGGCTTCAAAAGTGGCCACCATGGTATTTTCTGGCAAACCAGAAGTCAAACCGTAAGCACTCCACCTGGCTGCATTGGGGTTTTTCAATACCAGCACCACAGGTTTCGCAGTTGTGGTAGGTTGCCCCTTTTTCAATTCCAACTTCAAGCGCCATCCATCTTCAGGAACGAAACTGTACACCTCACTTTCACTGCCCTGTTTGTTGGCATATCTATAGTCCAGGCGAATATCGAGTGAAGATGCTTTTTTCGGAAAAGCCCCAAAAGTCTTTTCTTTCAGGAACCCTACCACCTCGCTTCTATATTGCTCTAATTGCTCCCTGCTTTGAACAACTGGTGGATTGGCAGCTTCTACAAAAGTCTCCTGAATGGTCTTGGTTTTATCATCCGGAGGAACACCATTCACAAAAGCAGCCAATTCCTCATTGGACAACTCTTTCGAAACATCAATTGGTCCCAAATTTTCCGGGGACACTTTTTTACCCATCAGTTCCTGCATAAAAAAAGACAAAATAATAGGCCTGAATTCTTCTTTCGATCCGTAGCTATGCCCCCCTCCCGCTTCCATCATCATCAGGTTTTCCGGTTTGTCATACCAATTGTAAACAGGTTTGATTTTTTCATGAAGCGTTCGTACGGCTTCTATGGAGTAATACTGGTCCTGAGTGGTCTGGGCTATCATAAATGGCCTTGGGGCTATAAGCGCACCTATATCGGTAAAATCTATACCATAGGTATTGATAGGCATCATGCAATCGCAATGATCGTCAATGGATTTTTGGCAAATCTGACCTTCTAGCGATCCTGCTCCTGCTACCGCTGCTGCTGCCTTTATCCTGGGGTCGGCGGCAGGTAAGTACCAGCTCTGGGACCCCCCTCCTGAAATTCCGGTAACCCCCAGCCGGTTTTTGTCAACTTCCGGCAATTCACTGAGCAAGTCTAAGCCCCGAATACCATTCCATATCTCTACCCCACCGGGGTTGTATCCCATGCTGTACCAATGAAACCAACCCAGGGATTCCGCACCCAAATGCTCCCCTTTCACTTCCCCACGCTGAATGGTTTCTATGATCAGCACCACAAACCCGTTTTGGGCAAAACTCCTGGCATGCGCCTGGTAATGGTGCTTTTGAGTGTGTGAATGCCCACATACATATAATACAGCGGGAACTGGTTTTTTGATGCCCTCAGGAATATACAAATTGGCAGGAACGTACAAGCCCGGGAGAGATTCATAATACAACTTTTCTATCCTGTACCCTTCCTTTTGGATTACTCCGGTTTTGGTTACATTCAATGGAGATCGTTTGCCTTCAAAAGGTTTGCCTTGCAATCCCATCATTTCCAGAAATTCGGTGTGCTTTTGGTCTTTAACAGCCTCCCAATCATTAAGGTTATTGATGTTACTCAATGAGTTGTGCGTGATTTCGCTGGCCACCCTTCCCAGATAACTTCGGATGTTATTGTTTTGGTCAAAATCCGGGCTGACAGCATAAGGAAAGGGTTGGGAAAAGGCTCTTAACCCAACGAAAAGTAGTATAATCAGGTACGTTTTCTTCATGATCAACTTATTTGGCAGCAAACATCTTCAACCATCTCCTGGCATTTTCAGAGTAAATTTTATCCACTACCTCTTTAGGCAGTTTCAATCCCTGAAATTTTTCGTTTACCCTGTCGCTGGCCATCCAATCGTCTGTAACCAAAAACTGCCAATCCAACATCCAGGTATCGTGCATTTCTTTTTTGAGTGCCTCAGCATCCCTTTTCCCGCTATCGCCCATATCAGTAGCATACATCAACCTGTCCTGATATTTGATGAAAAAGTTCCTGACTTTTTCCCTGTCTTGGATGGTCTGATAAAAAACCTGCCCAATCCGAGCAGCCAAATCCACAGACATATTGGGAAACCTGTCCAGCCGTTTGGCCAGTTCATCCACATCGTGCTCAAGGCTGCCCATGTGCGCACCCATAAAAGTGAGGTTGGGGTGTTTCACCAGCATACGATCCCTGGCTGCTATCTGATCTTCATAAGAGGGCATTTCCGGATGCAAATACATGTGGTACTCGGGGTGTTCGTTGAAATAGCTTTTGTCGTTGTTGACGATCATTTCTTCGAGTGGCAGCCAGCAATTGAGAGGTTCGCCCAAATGTCCCATCAATACTTTGCCCCGTTTCTCTATATGGTCAAAAACTGTATCCAATTTAGGATCGTCAATTCTTACCAAAGCACCATGTTTATCACGAAACACCATGCCAATGTTCTTCCAAACTTTCACCCCTATTGCTCCATCATCGAAGCATTGATCAAGCCATGAGATGGTATTGGATACCCAGTCGGGTTCGTCCCATCCTTCCATAGAAAAAGCTGTAATTACCTCAAATTCCTCCGGGTGTTTTGCTTTTTGATCATACCTATATTGGTATTCCTTTTCAATTTGACCGGGGCTTCTGGATACATCCACTACTACATTGAGTAATTTAAAATTGTCCTGTCTTGCTTGTTTTACGAAAGCATCACGGTTGGTACCAACATGAATATGGACATCCATTTTTTCTACCTTTTCAAAGTCATTCAGCGAGTAGTATTTGCCTTCATTTGAACATGAAAGCGACACGCAACATATAACTATAAGAATTGCAATTTTTTCTAATTTTATGTCCATAATTAGTTCTTGTTTTTATTTCTATTCAAGGTTAATTTTGTTTGGCGAATCAGATTAGTTCTACTATTCCATTATTGCTTGTCTTTTATTTTCAGAAACGCTTGCTGAAGCTTTTTTACGACCTCACCAGACTCTTCACCATCATAAAATATATGGTCATCAATTTGTCTGACAGAGGCTATCTGGACAGTCGTTCCAGTTAAAAATGCCTCATGCATTTGGTTGATTGAGTTTTGCTGAATAGCTTCTTCTCGTACTTCTAAGTGAAGATCGCTACATATCTCTAAAACAATCTGTCTAGTAATACCATTTAATATAAATTCGTTTGCTGGGTGTGTGTAGATGACGTTGTTTTTCACAAAGAAAACATTACAATGAGATGCCTCTGTGATCACACCATTTCTTACAAACAAAGCTTCATAATATCCTTGTTTAGTCACATGGTCGTTGGCCATCACATTGCCTATCAGTGAGGTCGTTTTAATGTCACATCTAAGCCAACGCTGGTCAGGTATCGTAATTACCGAAGCATGTGTCTGATTGATATCCGGTAGTGTTTTTCGAGAAGCATACATCATGAGGGTTGGAGCTACATTTTGAGGATAAGAATGCGCTCTTGGTGCAATTCCCCTTGTGACTTGAATGTAGAGAATACAATCTTGTCCAGTCAAATCAGAAGCTTCCAAAAGTTTATGAATTGAGGATTCCAATATACTCTTATCAAAAGTAATATCGACCTTTTTCAGACTCTTATCTAGACGTTGAAAGTGCTTTTGTCCATAAAAGAACTTACCATTAATTTGAGCAACTACCTCGTATATGCTGTCTCCAAAAAGAAAACCCCTGTCAAAGACAGATATTTTCGCCTCCGAATGATTTAATATTTTACCATTCAAGTACACCTTCTTTGGATATTCAGTCATATTGTTTGGTTTGTAAAATTGCTTGAGAAATAAAACACAGTTGAAGCTCAATAAATATCAATCTTGATGCATTTTTAAAATTTGAGTTGCAATGATTTTCTATACTCTTTTAGTTTTGTAAGGTAACCTTCCAGGTCCAGCAACTGTTCGTCATAAATCAAATAACTCATATCAGCTGTCCGGTTGGCGAAATGTCGAGAACGATCCATCTTGTAAAAGTATTTTTTATCCGGAGTGGACATACCTTTTGGCAACCTGGTTTTCTCCCAGGTCTTAACAAGACTGGTATAGACCTGATGCCGTCTTTCCAGGCTTTCCTCTATAATTTTCTCAGCCTTTATCAGGCTGTTTTGTGCCTCTTTCCGATTGATAAACGCCTTCCGATGGGCTTCTGTAATGGCATATTCTAAATCGGATAAATCCCTGTAAACTAGGCAGGTATGCTCGATCAACTTAGCAATAGATTCATATACTTTAAAATCATAGGCATGGTCAATGTCCAGGTTTTTGTTCATTTCTATAATCTGCAAAGCCCTCAGCATCTGCCCTTGTTGTTTTCTGGACCTTTTCACCATCTCTTTGTACTCGGTATTCCAATATGGGTCATACTCGAGATGTTGGCCTCTTGGTAAATCCGGGATATGTGTTTTTCCAATTTCCCCATGATGCCAAATGTTTCGTTCCAAAGTTTCTGTGTAGTAGTAGGCACCTTCGTTTAGCAGCTCGTACAGTTCTTTCATATTCTGTACTTCTGCCCCATAGTAGCTTTTAAAGAAAGAGTCCTCAAATTCGTCCAGCCCAGGGGCAGTAGCATTCCAGGAGTACTGTGCTGAAGTAACAAAACTGAGCATCCACATCTGGTTGTGCAGCCCGGAATCGTCCCAGGAAGTATTGATCATACCATCAAATGCACCGGACTTTGAGGCAGTAGTCAGCAGGTTGTAGGAGTCTTCCATACATCCAATGGTCCTTTTTCTAAAATGATAGGGAAGAAAAAGAGGCTCCAAACCTGGGTTGGGATCATACATAAAAACCTCAAAACCCATCGCTTTCGACTCTTTGGCATATTGGTAGTCCGGGGTTTCATAGTGATAGCTTTCAGTCAGCACCAAGTCCGTATCCGGCTCCATATTCATGATGGGGGATCGGTTCATTTTCCAACCCATTGGCCTTTCCCAAAGCATCACTTTTCTTGATTTTTTCAGGTGCTTTGCTGCTTTGCTGGCAAACAAGTGGTACAAGCCGCTGTTGCCTATCTCTTTGGCTTCTTCCCTGCACTTGTCGCAAACCCCTAGTTCAAAAGTTTCGTCTGATCCGATATGGATGTACTCTGATCCTGGTGTGGCCTTGATGGCTTCATTCCAGAGGTCAAAAAGTACATCATAGGTGCCATCTTCCAATGGACAAAACTCCCAATCTGAGCCTTCTACTTCCCTCAATTCTTGATATTGTGGCCATTTTAGAATAAAACTTACGTGCCCAAGGCCCTGTACCAGGGGCGTTAATTCGATGTGGTACTCCCTGGCATAGCGGGTAAACTCCTGCATCTCTTCGATGGTGAATGCCCCGGGTGCACCAATCTCAGGGTGGCTTTGATAGGCCAATTTGTCTTCCCACTCCCATACGAGCATGTTGATTTTGTATTTGGCTAAATCCCTGATAAAGCCTTTCACATAGCTGGCTTTGTCCTGATGATGTTTGGTGTCGTAATGGGCAGCCCTGATTTTTACATCGGGCCAATCGGTGATCTCCATTCCTGGCACCATGACATTGTCCCTGGTCTTTTTGATCAACTGAAAAAGTGTCTGCACACCGTAAAACAACCCATCTTCATCCTGAGCAGCGATGTTCAGCGTACCAGTATCTGTAGATAATACATACCCCTGTTTTGCCAAAGGTTTTGGTGCCCCTTTTCTTGTCAATAGTATATTACTTGCTCCACTGGTTTGCGTGATGAGTGCTTTTAGGCCCCATTTTGCTTCCAGCTCACTTTTCAGTTGTTCAGCAGTTTTGCGGTCAATGGCAGAGGCATTTTTGTCCACCACTATGTTCACAGGGCTTTTCAATATAAAGTCGTTTCCTCCCATGGCCACCTGCTGCGGGTAGGGTATTACGTGCAGCCCCAGGTCGGATAGTTTTGACGCCTGGCAATCATTTTGAAATGGTCTGACGACCATTGTTAGCATCAAAATCGTGCATGCCAACAAACTGTTTCTTTTTATGTTCATAATAGTATTTTCAATCAAAATCTGTCAAATGAGTAAAATTTGTGGTCTATTCGAGGGGCATGCCCGGTAATCAAATCTGAAATGAGCTTACCTGTTGAAGGCGCCATGCTTAAACCCAACATGTTGTGACCACATGCCATGTATAGGTTCTCGTGTTTGGGTGATTTGTCAATGATGGGCATACCATCGTTGGTCATTGGCCTCCAGCCACACCATTCTTCCACATTTTCCTCAGTGAAAGGTTCTTTCAAATATTCTGTTGCTGCCCTTTTCAGGCTTTGTAACCGGCCTCTATTCAGCGTGGTGTTATAGCCGGAAAATTCCATGGTGCCACCAAGGCGGTAACCGTCTTTCCAGGGTGTAGCCACTACTTTTCTTTCTTCAAATATCAGTGGGCATATTGGGCTGAGATTTGGTCGCTTCATGGTGATGCTGTAGCCTTTGCCCGGTACTATCGGTATTTTTAAGTGAAGTTGGTCTTCAAGCCAGGGAGACCATGCCCCTGTTGCCAATACCACATCATTGCCCTTGATGCTTCCCTTGTTCGTCACTACTTCAATAATCCTGCCTTTGGCTTTCTTAAATTCCTTTACCTCACAGGATTCTTCTATGTTCACCCCATCTGCCGACAGCTGTTTTCGCAATTCTGACATCAGTTTGCCAGGATTGAGCGAAGCATCAATCTTATAAAACCATGATCCATAGGCATGGTCTGTTAGCGCAGGTTCCATATCTTTAAGCTCCTGTTTTGTAATAGGTTGTGCCTCCAAACCTATAGTAGAAAGTTTAGTGTCTTTTACCCGATAGCTTTCAAATGTTTCTTCTTTACTAAACACAAAATGGATACCACTTGGGGCCCAGTTGCAATCAAATGACTGAGAGGCAAACAATGCATTATAGAGGTTTTTAGAATCTATCAATAGGTTGTTCCGACCATGCATACTGCGCTCAATTTGCTTCTTATCGAAAGCATTGAGGGCAAAATTCAACATCCAGCTGACAAACTTCATATCCAGCTGGGGCCTGATATAAAAAGGGGAATCTTTTTGAAAAAGCCACTTGATCGACTTCAGTATGAGTTGCGGATTATTTAAAGGCAAGGCATGGCTTGGGCTCACCAAACCACAATTGCCAAAGGAGCAGGCCTCTTTCATTTGTCCTTTTTCCAGCACAGTCACACTTTTTCCTTCTTTCGACAAATAGTAGGCACAGAAGAGGCCGATTACCCCTCCCCCTATGATCACAACATCCGATTCTTTTTGGTTCATTGTCTTTACTTCGCACTCAGTTTTTTATGGGAAATATAATGGTCAGGTTTAGATACATAACATACCTGTTTTGTATAGTACAATATTAAGTATTTAGTTATGTTTTCTTTCAATAATAATAATATATATTTCATAACCTTATTATTTCAGTTGTGAACTATTGATTTTACATTTTTATCAGACAAAAACGAATATTCCAAAACAAGGTTCAAGACGGCATATTGCTTCATTGTGAATTACTATAGGTTAATAGGGATTGGCAAAAACGTTTTCACTGCTTTTGGCCGCTTTGACCAGCGGTCTTAGATATACTTTTTTATCGCCACTTCGCCAATGTTCTGCCCTTGAATCCATAAGGTCTGGAGCAAACTGGCTTTTGTAGCACCTCATGGCATTTATAGTATTTTCCCTGTCTGCTTCCGTGAACGATATCCTGGTGGTGAGGTAATCCTCTGCAACACCTCTCAACAATTTTCTGTCCTCATCTTCAAGATGCGATGATGGTGTAGCCACATAGTACAGGGCTTTGGTTTTGTCCCAGGGTTTGCTCAAATATACCTGGGTAATGGATGCCCCCACTATCCTGTGGTCCATGTGGTTGGAGCCACCATCCGGCCCCCATGTGATGATTACATCGGGTTCTATTTCAGCCACGAGGCTATCCAAATCCCTCATCAAATCCTGAATGTATGGCACGTGTCCAAAAAAGCCTCCTTTCAGTTTCAGTTGATCGTGATAGCCCAGCCATATAGGTTTTTCAATGCCCATGTGTGAAGCGGCACAGTCCACTTCCTTATGCCTTAATGCTGTCAGTTCATCGCCTGGTTTCAGGTCAGTTTGCCCGGTACCATACCTGCCATCTGTTACCGTCACCAACTGCACCTTTGCCCCTTCCCTGGCGTACTTTGCCATCAACGGCCCTATGGACAATTCATCATCGGGATGGGCAAATACAGCGAGGATTACCTTGCCGGCAGCATCCGGGTTTGTTTCTGTTCCAACACCGTCCTCATGCTGGAGGTCAGTATTGCACGAAAACATTAAACCAACCAAAATAATGAAAACGGCATAGATTGCTTTGATGCGGATATTGCCTCCAAACCTGGCAATGCCATGGCTCAGTTTTCGAATTCTTAAATTGTTTTTTTCGTTCATGTGTTTAATTTTTAAATAGACTCTTTTTATATAACCGACCATCGTTGAGTTGGATCACATATACACCACGGGTCAACTTCAATGGGCCGAAATCAATGGTTGTATTGCTCCTGAAAGTTCTTTCTTTCTGGTACACCACCTGTCCGAGGAGATCATATACGGTTACCTTTACCGGGTGTCCCGTGTTGATGCTTTGACCAGCTATATTGATTTGCTGCTCAAATGGATTGGGCCATATATGAAATTTTGGATTGGTGTCAATAGAGGCGAGAAATGGTTCAGCCTCATTTATCACCAATTTAGTTTTCACTATTTCATCGATTTGGCTTTCAAAATGTATGGTATCCACATATACCCCTTCTGTGTACCTCCATTGGTCCTGAAGGAAAAGTCCCTCATCGTTGCGGACAGTTGCTACACTTGCGGTTGTCCGATAGATGCCTCCCCTTTCCACTATTTCATATTGCTGATTGGTTTCAAGATTCCTAAACACCTCCTGATCAGCATTTGGCCAGGTGACTAATACACTGTCGAGTGAATTAGTAATTCCTACCCCAAAATGAATGATATGGCTGTTTTGTGATAGATAACTGCTTCCACCACTCAGTTCACGAACCAGGCTTCTTCCCTCAAAGTAGATTCTAACCAGACTGCCTATGGCATCACGGTTGCTATTGGTCCCTATCAAGTTGAACTTGACCCAGTTGTTTTCGTTTCCAGGGTTTTTATACAACAAGGTATGGTAGCCGGCATGAGGACGGTTGAAAACAACGCCAACCAAAAGATCCTGATGGCCGTCGTTGTTATAATCCCCGACAGCAAGGCCCCTACTCCTGAAGCTACTTGCTACCTGCTGAAGGGCTGACACATCTTCAAACGAACGGCCATTACCCCTATACAGCTTATTTTCCTGTTTTCTGCTACCTACTTCAAACAGCCCATTGGACACGAAGAGGTCTAAAAAACTGTTATTGTCAAAATCGAGAAATGCAGTACCCCAGCTTGTAGATTCTGAATTGTCAACACCTGTTTCGTGGGCCTGTTCCATAAAAGTGCGGTCCTTTTGGTTGGCGAAAAGGTAGTTGTCGCCAATATCACTCACATAATAATCCAGGTCACCATCTTCGTCATAATCCCCAATGGCAATTCCCATAGAATTGATTCGTATATCCCAACCCGTTTTCTCCGACAATTCTGTAAACCCGGTTTGGGGAAATTGATTGGCGAACAACCGATTGGGCTGGTACAAATACCCAAAATCATTGCCAACCAAAATGTCCACATCATGATCGGAATCATAATCTGAGAATGCCACTGCCAATGCTGTTCCTCCGTGGTGATTACCAAGCAAGTGGCTTTGGTCGCTAAACGTGCGATTCCCGTTGTTTTTAAGCAAAAGGTCACCAGGCATCCCGGAATTATAATTGCCTATGTAGATATCCAGGTAGCTGTCCTGATTATAATCTCCAAATGCAGAGGAACTGCTGTAAAAAGTGGCAGTGATGTTGGCATCCTTACTTCCTTCCACAAAATACATTCCCTTCATGTTCCACAGCAGGTAAATACCCTCCTGATCAATTGAGGTAATCAAGAGGTCTTTGTAGCCATCGTTATCCAGGTCTCCACATGAGATTCCCATAGTCCGTATATGATCAATTTTATGCAAACCAACCCGCTCAGAAACGTCTGTAAAAGTCCCGTTACCCTGATTTTCATACAGTCTGTTTGGGCGATCGCCCCCTATCAGGAATATGTCTTCAAAACCATCATTTTGGTAATCAAAAAAAGCCACACCGCCACTAAGCAATGTTGGGTCAATAGTCAAATGTGAAATGCCAGCATTTTCGCTTACCTCAGCAAACTGCGCCCTTAGTGGTTTGCCCAACACGAAACCAGCCAGAAAACATAAAGCCCAGGCAGATGCTTTTCTACTCAGGAAATAATAAACCCTATCAAACAAGTTAGAGGACAATTTCAAGGTGGTGGAAAGAAGAAACGCTGACAAAGAAGCCCGGTCAGGACTGTTAAATCTGTGCAATCAAATTTTGTTGAAACAGGCTGGGGTATGCGTATAAAGTTGTGGGGATATCCCCACAACTTTATCACAATTACATATAAACCTCAACCCGGTTATTGTGTGCTTGTCATTCCCTGCTAAGGTCGATTTTAAGCCGATCTCAAATTATAAGGGAAACTATTCTCAGTCATAAGGAGGAAAAACCCCTTGCTTTGGATGGTCGAATGGGACGCCAGATTTTTTGTCCCACCAAATCCTGCTGCTCAGTTTATCCCCACCTTCAAGCCGGGCCACTGCTTCTTTCACATGCTCGCCATTGAGGTTGTATTCCGCCAATGGGTATGGGGACCTTCTTGGCATGGCAAAATCCGCATCAAGTGCAGAAAGGCTACCAATCCATTGACGTGGGTATCCCGTTCTGCGATGCTCGGTCCATGCTTCGTAAGCATCACCAAACAGGCCAAGGTACTTTTGAACTATGATTTGCTCCAGCTGTTCTTCAGTGCTCCCCGAAAGCGTACCCGCAGCAGTGGCCAGGAAAGTAGTTGCATCTCCTGCATCAACACCATATTGATCCATAGACAACTGGATACCTTCCCTGTACAAATTATTCGCATTTTCCGAACTTAGACCTGCTAGCGCAGCTTCAGCCCTCAGGAAACTCACTTCAGCAGCTAAAAGTGCGTTAAAATCGTATTGTGCCTGTATGAAAACTTCATCCAATCTTGCAGGTCCCGGGTAGGCTTCCCTTTCATCAGCATCCATATTGATGGCTCGTCCGATGTATTCCCCACTTTGCGGGTTCGGGTCTGTGTAAACAGACAACCTCGGATCATCATTGTTTTTCAGGTTTTCAACCAGCGCCAGACCTACTACAGTGGCATTGGTTGCCCCAGCATTGCCGTTCACAAAATTCTGGTACAAGGGGTTCGTATTGGTCAGGTCTTCAGCGGATTCCCCTTCAGAGGTTATCCTTGCATTTTGCTCATTCGAAACAATCAGATCACTGCTCAGTGCTTCCGAAACATGGGTTTGTGCCAGGGATTGTGAAGCGTACCGAACCCTTAAGGCCAGTCGCAAGCGCAAAGAATTGGCAAACCTTTTCCATGCATCAACGTCACCACTGTACATTACATCAGCAGCGCCAAAGCTTTCCAAATCTGCACCAGACGAGAGCTGGGCCGCAGCTTCTTTCAGCTCCTTCAGCATATCAGTATAGATAGCCTCCTGTGCGTCATACTTTGGGGACACCACTACTTCATCGAAAGCCTTGGCCACATCAGAATATGGGATATCGCCAAAAGCATCCGTCATTCTATGAAAAACCCAAACTTTCCAAATCCTTGCCATGGCGGTCATATTTTTCCTGGCAGGGTCGTTTTCAGTAAGCCGGATGATGGCAGACAAGTTGACGATATGACTGGTGTAATTGTCAAATGGCCCGAAAATGTTGAAGGTAAGCGGCTGTCCGGAATCGCCCCTGGACGAGTAACCGGAATACTCCCCTATCCTTGCCATGTTCAGGATTTCAAAAGCTGACTCTTTGAGCACTTTGGTAAACAGCAATCCTGGTTTGATAATTTCGTCGGTCACCAGCTTGGGATTGGTGTTCAGTTCATCAAAATCATCGGTACACGAATAGGGAATAAACAGTGCTATAGACATCAAAATAGCTACCGGAATTTTATATATCTTTTTCATAACTTTCATCATTTAAAATGTGAGTGACAGGTTGAAACCAAGGCTCCTGGTAGTCGGCATGGAAAAGGCTTCATACCCTTGTGCTGCTGCTGACGGTGCAAATGCCGTCTCGGGTGCTATGCCCATCTCTTCAAATTTGGCATCCCGCTGCAGGTAGAGCAGGTTACGGCCTACTACCGAAAACTTGGCAGTACTGAAAGGCGTGTTTGCCAACAAGGCTTTGCTGAAACTATAGCCGAGTGTCACTTCCCTCAGGGAAACATAGGTGGCATCAATCACGAATTCTTCGCCGATATTGCCCCAGGAACGTTGTGCCCAGTAATTTTGAGAAAGTACTTGTTTAGAGCTAGGTGTATAGGTGCCATCCATATTGTCAATCACGCCTTCCACTATCAGGTTGTCCCTGTCATTGGTCCACACGCCGGTTCCTTTGGCATTCTGATCAGACCTGCTCCAGGAATATATCTCGCCCCCCATTCTGATATCGAGCAAGGCACTCAATACTATCCCTTTGTAGGAAATGGTGTTTGTGACACCAGCCAACCAGTCTGGTTGAACATCGCCTAAAACGGACTGGTCATCCTCCCTCACGTAGTAATCGCCACTTTCATGAACTACCGGTTGCCCATCAGGGCTTCTTTTGTATTTATAACCATAGATGGTTCCATAAGGGAGACCGGGGATGGCTACTATACTGGCGTTTCCAGTAGAAATAAAATCAAACCTGTCTATGCCCTCCACAAGTGCTTCAACTTTTGAGTGGTTTTTGGAAAAATTGACATCTATACCCCAACTGAAAGAATTCTCAGATTTAACCGGGGTAGCAGACACAAATAGCTCAATCCCTTTGTTGGACACTTCCCCGGCATTGAGGAATAGCGCACCATATCCTGTCGCTTGCGACAATCCTACATTTAGGATTTGGTTGCTCGTTTTGGAATCGTAATAAGTAAAGTCGATGGAGACCCTGTTGTTGAACAGCCGCACGTCAGTACCTATTTCAAAGGAACTTGACAACTCATTTTTCAGATCGGTTGGAGGAACAGTTCCTTGTATCGAAGCGAACCTTTGACCCTGGAAAAATTTCGACTGTACATTGTAGCCGCCCTTGGTCCTGTAAGGGTCGGCATCATTGCCCGCTTGTGCATAAGACAATCGCAGTTTGGCAAATGTCAAGATGTTGGAATTTACTTCCAGGGCGTCCGTTATCGCATAGCTCAGGCTGGCCGATGGGTACATGAAAGAGTAATTGCTCAGGGTGCTCGACCAGTCATTTCTGGCTGTCAAATCCAGGAAGATGTAGTTTTTATAGGCAAGTTGCCCGGTCATGTAAACCGATTGGATTTCCTTTTTTATAATGTCGTAAGAAGGAATGACCAAATTGGCGTTTTCGATGGTATATAAGCCGGGTACGTCCATATTTCTACCTACAGTGGCTACTTTCTCCCAGCTTCTTGTGAAACGGTTGGCGCCAAGTGAGAGGGTTCCTTTCCAATCCTGGGAGAAATTTTTATCAGCTGTCAGCAGTAGGTCTGTGTTCAGTTCGTTTACCCGGTATTGGTTGAAATCCACACGGCCATTTACATAAGCACCTCCGGGGGTTCCCTGATTGTACTGCTGTCTTTGGCTTTCTGTGTAAGAGTCGCTCCCGATACGGGCCTGTATGTTTAGCCAGTCCGTCAGTTTGTAATTGGCCGACATCAAGCCGATCAGCCTATCCCTGTTGTCCTCGCTTGAGAGTTCGTTCACCAGCCAGTATGGGTTTGTTGGTGACGACCTCCAGTTTCGGTGACTGCCATCAGGGTTTTTATAATCCTTCAGCCAGTTGAGGTCTATATGCTGAGGGATGAGGTTCAATGACCCGGCAACATTTCGCCCGCTGGACACTCCTGCTATTGGCCTGTTTTTCCCAACACTGTTGATGAAGTTGGCCTTGGCCGTAATACTCAACCTTTCTGTGACGTCTGCTGCAAACCTGGCACTAAATGTGCGCCTTTTGAACTCAGAGTTAGGAACAATACCCTTGTTGTCCATATTGGATGCCGACACCCTGTAATTTACTTTTTCATTGCCACCGTTTACGGCAATGGTATTGGTAAAAGTAGATCCTGTGTTGTAAAAATCCCTGATATTGTCTGGTTGTGCCTGATAGCGCACAGGCCCAAGATCAGACAACAATGGCAATACTACCTGCCTTCCATCAAATTCGGGCCCCCAGTTATCCAATGCCCAGGCAGGGATAACGTCATAGTCCTGGCCATCAATGGTGGTGGTACCAAAACTTCTGTCGTCATCGTCATAGGTAGGTCCATACCTATCCTGAAATTTGGGTATCACATTGATGGTTTCGAAAGTTGCGTTGGAGTTGTAAGAGACTCCAATTCCCTTTTTTGTTGAAGATTTTGTAGTGATCAGTATCACCCCATTGGCACCACGCGATCCATACAATGCGGCAGCACTTGGACCCTTCAAAACAGAAATCGATGCAATGTCGTCCGGGTTGATGTCCTTTATGCCATCCCCAAAATCACGGCCTGCAAATATGTTCGTTTGGTTCAGATTGTCGTTACTGATGGGAATCCCATCCACCACATACAAAGGCTGGTTGTCCCCTCCAAGGGAACTACTGCCCCTGATCTGAACAAAGGATGAACCTCCCGGCCCTCCTGAGGAAGAGTTGACAAAAACACCGGCTACTTTTCCTTTAAGTGAGTTGGCCACATTGATTTCCCTTGCCTCTACGAGTTCATCCCCATTCACTTCCTGTACGGAATAACCCAGGGCTTTCTTTTCCCTTTCTATACCAAAGGCAGTCACCACAATTTCAGACAATTGCTGTGCGTCAGGGGTCATTTCTATGTTGATTTCAGACCGACCACCAGTGGGAACCTCCTGGGTAACATACCCAACATACGATATTACTATAATACCATCTTCAGGGGCAGTCGTCAATTTGTAATTGCCATCCAAATCCGATGTGGTCCCGGATGAAAGGCCTTTTACCACAACAGTAGCTCCGGGCAAACCCTGACCGTTTTCGTCAATCACTTTGCCAGAAATGTCAATATCCACCAGCACATCTACCAATTGGGCACTGCCCGGGGCATGCTTAGACCTGTCGAGCTTCTTCACTGTAATGTGGTTGTTTACCTGCCTGAACCTGAGGCTTGCCTCTTTGGAAATGGCCAAAAGGATGTTGTAAAGGGCTTCATCCTGGTACTTGCCATTGAGCCTGATTTTTTTGTCGATGTTTTTCTTGTCGAATACAAAGCTGTAACCCGACGACTTTTCGATTTTTTCGAAGGCAGACGTAAGGTTGTCATTGTCGAACCGTACTGTTGTATTGACCATTTTCAGGCTTTCTACTTTTTGCCCATTGGTGGTGCCAGCCGCTAAAAGCGCTGTACACAACAAAACCTGAGACAGAAATCCGTAGAATGACATCATTACAACTTTCTTAAATAGGAGTAATAGATTAAATTTCATATTTTTACGATGTTTTAATGTGGTGTAAAATGCATTAAGACTTTTCTGTCCATTTGAAATAAGAGTGCCGCTAAACATTTTATTTCAAAAGGAAAGAAACTTAACAGCAGTGCTCCTGGAGCATTGCTGTTTTTGTTTAACTAGTGTTGTAGTATTCCATTATTCTTTTATTTACCTGATTTAATCAGTAATTTTTTTCCATCCAACACAAAATCGAACCCAACGGTAAAGCTGATGTTTTCCATGATGTTTTCCAGCGACTGGTCTTTGAATCGTGCCGTCACATTCCACGGCACTTCTGTTTTACCCTGGATTTCAATTGATATACCATACCACGACTCAAGGGTTTCCACTACATCGTCCCTATTGGCATTTTTAAACAAAATAATACCGTCTTTCCAGCCATAGCTTTCTTCCCAGTTGAATTCAGTCAATTGAGGTACCTGTCCTTCATGGAAAGACAATTCCTGCCCGGGTGCCAGGTAGTGGGTGTTCCTGAGCTCATTGTCTTCGGAAAAGCCATCTACTTTTACCTTTCCTGTAGCCAGGGATACTTTTACCTTTTGTGCTATCCCGTTTTGCCTGATATTGAAGGATGTACCCAGCGCCGTGGTGGTGACATTTCCGGATTTTACCTGAAATGGCCTTGACTTATCTTTGACCACATCGAAAAATGCCTCACCGTGAAGTTCTACGCTTCTATGCCCTGAAGCGAAAGATTCCGGATAGACAACCCTGCTCCCGGAATTGAGCCATACATGGGTACCATCAGGCAATTTGAATTGAGATTTGATCCCTTGTGGGTTTTCTTTCACCAGCATGGTTTTGGATATACCGTCTGCCGCCTCCCCTACCATAAAATCACCAAAGAGGAATATACTTGCCAATAGCAAACCAATCGCTGCTGCCACGGCCAGGAGGCCTTTTTTAGGTTCGAGGTACTTCCAAAGGAAGAATCGGTCGTTTTCGTTGTTGCCTGCTTTCAATATATGGTGGAGTACTTCCTCAGAGTCTGAATCGGAAGGTGTTTCGTTTTGATGCGAGATACTCATAATCAGTTCCCTGGCCAGGGCCACATCGCCCCTTTTCTCAGGATGGCAAACCAACCAGTGTTGCCAAAACTCCTGATCCTCCTGGCTCGGTGATTTTACCCAGCGTTTAAATTCCTCATCACGAATGAAATGCTCGGTATCGTAATTTTTATAGTCCATAATATCAGCCTTCTAATTATATAAAAGGAGGACTCCCCAAATGACATCATTTTTTATGATCTTTTTTTTTATTATTTTTTTTGGCACTGGTGAAAGATCAAGAGAAAGACCCATGGAGTTCATTTGATTTCTCCAAATATTCAAAACATAATCAATCGATCAACGCCATCAAATTTTACTACGAAGTGGTGAAAGGCATGCCAAATCGTTTTTATAGTATTGAAAGGCCAATACCCAAAGAGACCTTGCCCAAAGTTTTGAGCAAGGAGCAAGTACACAAAATGATTACATCTGTCAAAAACATCAAACATAAGTGTATCATTTCTTTGTTGTATTCGGCAGGGCTCAGACGGGGGGAATTATTGAACCTAAAGATTGACGACATTATTAGTGATAGAATGTTGATTCGCATAAACCAGGGAAAAGGTAGAAAAGACCGGTACACTTTGTTAAGTGAAAGGGTTTTGTCAAATTTAAGGATATATTACATTAGAGAAAGGCCGTCCACTTACTTATTCGAAGGAAAGAAAGGGTTTCCTTATAGTCCAACAAGTGTGGCCAAAATAGTAAAGAAGGCGGCCAGCAGGGCCAGGATAATTGGCAGGGTAACGCCTCATATGTTAAGGCACTCTTTGGCTACCCATTTGCTTGAAAACGGCACTGACTTACGACAAATCCAAACTTTACTGGGACACAATTCCCTTAGAACCACAGAAATATATACACATGTAACAGTGCAGGGTATGAACAGTATAAAAAATCCACTAGATTTGATGCTAACATAGTGCATGTATATACCACTTGTGGTATATGCTGAAATGTTACCAGAAATAACTAGATCTTGCTAATTTTCCTAAAACATCTACGAGCACTGAAATTCCCTAATAATGGCTTCCTTGATTTATATTATCAAACTTTTAGCACTCTGCTTTAGTGGTGTTTTTGCAGCCATTGGTGTTTTAACTGATTTTAAGAAAAATGGTAAGATTACAAAATGGGGCAAAATAGGAATTGTAGGAGTTGTAACATCCACATTTCTTGGCTTAACTATACATATTGTTGAATACATTGAAAACAATAAGTCCAAACTGGAAAACGAAAAATCCCTAGCCCAAAATATCAAAAGGCAAGAAACGATCATTTCGAACTCTCTAAAAACCCTAAGTCAACTTGATGGTAGCCTCATAGAACAACAAAAATTGCTCGATCTAATCACTAGTTCACAAGAAACTCAGAGCAGAATTGCTGCCAAAACAGATAATGTTCTAGATGTCGTTAGCAACACCTTAAAAGGCCAAGAGGTTTTGAAGGAAGAACTTGAAGGTTCGCAGCTCCCTATCTCTACTATTGCATTTTCAGCAACTTTTAAATTTAGTTTCGAGGATATACTATTCAGTGAAAAATACTTTGACCGATTGAAGTCCACAATAGATAGACAAGTCAATAATGAAGACTCTGTAAAAATAATTTTAACAAAAAAAGATAATCTATTTTATGGCCTTTACGATCCAGAAAAACTTTACATTGAACTTAATTCTAGTGAAGATTCTATTAAGGATGTTACAATTTCATTTAAATCAGAGTACTGGCCTCAATCAGGAAATGAGTCCTTAGCAAGTATATACCTTAACCCATTTCTTCAGGTAAATTTTATAAAAGAGACCGATTGGTTAAGATTTGGGTTGAATAACAATAACTACGATCCTGAAAGTAAACTGTATGCCCCTTCAATAGCCAAAATTGATTTTTTCAAAAAGAAATTGACTTTGCATATCAAAAAGTTTGAGTTCACATTTGACTCCAAGAACGGACAAATAAAAAATCTAAAGGACATCAATAGTTCAAGGGCATTTTTAACAGGAAATAATATTTCATATTTGAGCAATTTCACATTGCAATTATCAAAATCGTCAAAAAAATTAGAAATCGATCAAAGTCACTTTTCGAAAGAAAAGGATACTTTGTTCTTTAATGTGCCAAATGATTTTTTCTGATCTGTGTGAGTATAAATCTGGTAACAAACGATATAGCACATGCCTCTAGAGGGATACTTGAAACTGAAATGCAAAACCGATACTTTAGTAGATATTAAATGAGTCCAGAGGCACATGCTATATCTGGGCGTTGGAGTGCATAATCGAACCGCATAGATGAACCATAAATCTTTCTACATAATCCTTCTGTTTGCTATGACAGCTTGTACTGCGAACAACACCAAAGAACAGGTCAGCGAACAGTCAAGACCCGAACCCGTAGAATTTCCAACATTCAACTCCAAATTCTCGAATCAACAAACTCTGGACGTAACAGATAAACTTGATCGAACTTTTGATCTTGATTCAACTCAGTATTCGAACTGGACGGACAAGTTTGTCCCATATAAGACGGACATGGGAAGATTGTATTCGGCACAACTCTATTCAGTCCAACCTCAACAAGAAAAATATGCCGTGCTAACCCTAAAAGTAAATGCCGATGACTGGTTTAAACTTCATTTGGTAACCATTGACGAAGAACTTCAACTAGTGGATCAGATTCCAATTTCGGATTCTTGGTCTGACCTGTTGGAACAAGCAGGCGATACGGAGATTGTAGGCAAACAATCAATGTATACCAATATGATCTCGGGGAACGAATATCGAAGATTTGACATCCGAACAACTGAGATAATAAATTACTACACTGATAGTACAACCTACGAGATTGATTCTATTGCTACTAAGATCGAACTCCTGAACAACGGGACTTTCGAACTAACCCGTCTGGATAGCATCCGAACAATCAAATATGGAGGAATTGAGTAGAAACGCACTCCAACAAATGAATGAATGGGGTTTCATCGGTCAAGATATTTACGTGGGGATTGGAAAGTCCGCCACAAGTTTTAAATTTAAATCAAGGTGTGCCGTGCCTGTCGGCAGACAGGGCTATGTGCGAGCAGAGAGGTTAGTGCTTTCTAATCCCCACTCATCATAGCTTAGCGTTAGCGTGAATTACTGCAAAATGAAATATTGCCTACCTCTATTGATATGGCTATTAAACTGTTCTCCCGAGCAGGAAACAACAAGGGTAACTTTTAATCAAGATTTTGCAAGGGATCAGTACAACCTCTGTATTGGATTGATTGGATATTCAGGATACCAACCTTGGGGAGCTCAGCTTCATAAAGAGCTAGAAGGAATTAAAGAACAATTTGATAAGTTTGAAACAGCGGCAGACAATGAAGAACTCCGTTTGAAGAACGAAATTGCAAATCGAATTCGTTCAATCGAATTTGAATCTAAGGATGTTCTGAGTGCTCAGACTAACAGCGAAATTGAGTTAGTAGAACTTGCCATTTACGTAAAGTATTACCAGTTTATTCTTCAGAACTTCAGATTAATGGATACTCTCCAGATGGTTACGTTTAAGACTGATACTGGATACTTAACAACTATTTCAGCTGGCTTCAAGGTAATAAAACCTTGGCTCATTATTAATGGTAAAAAGAAAGCATTTGATCATACTATTTTTGCGACTTTTCAGGATGAAGACCTCAACAGTGGGAACAACAAAATTCAGATATTAATCCCTGATCATTCAAAAGGAGATCTTACTTTTGAACAAGAAATAGAATCACGCTAATCGAGTAGACGGCCGATGAGCGGTTAAGCTCACCGGTGCGCCTCTTCCGCCTACGGCGAACAGGCTACACCACCAGATCCTTCCTTCGTCAGGACAGGCCATGCGGGTCTCGCCCGCCTGCCGGACGGGCAGGTATACGGCGGTTCACTGAATCTCAGGTTGCATTTTACGGTAATAGGAAAGCATCGATTCGTACCCTCTCCTCCTAAGTCTGGATAGTGTAATTGTAGTCCTCAGGATGGGGCTTTGGGCTACAGCCCAGCCTCCCAACCGCGTCCTGCTATAGGCATATGCCCTGTCTTTGTCCATTCCCAGCCGGATCAGGTTCTTGCGCTTGCGGTCAGGCTTCTTCCAGTCGTGCCAGATGCAGTATCTCAGGCGGTTCCTCAGCCACTCGTCCAGTGCTTTCAGCTTGGCTGATATTTTCGACAAGCGAAAATTGTTCACCCAACCTTTCCACATTTCCGACAGCTTTTGAAATCGTTCTGTGATACTCATTGGTCTGGTCTTTCTGGATATATCCTTCAACCTGCGCTTCAGAGTCTTCCATGCTTTCTGCGATACTACCAACTGATATTGCCCCTTCACACTTAGTGCGAACTTCACCATGAATCCGCCGCTGGGAAAGATCAGTGCTTTCTATCGACTTCAGTTCGCAGGATTTTTAGACTTTCAGGATGCAGTGCCACTTGGAACCGTTGTGAGCTTCGGCAGATTTACTCATACACTTTTCCATGCGCTTTTCCCCTCGTGATCTAAAGATTCACTACTTTAGTGCTATTCACTAGCTGCGGACATACGCCCGATAGCTGGTCGTTATCCTTAACTGAGTATTTTGATAGATAATATAAAATCAAGCATACCACTATATTCTGCTGCCTTTATATTCTTAGGCTATCTCAACTACCATTTCTACTTTTCTGAATTCGATATTGAGATTCATAAGTATTTATCAACTACCGAGTTGATCTTTAGTTTTCTACCATTGACAATACCATTTTTACTTGTAGTTGTTTTTTTTGCCGTATTCTCTCTTGGGTCAGCAATAATTATATTACGCCCTGAAAAAATAGGTGGTGATGGAACTAATCATGATATAAATGATGATTTGTTTCAGCATTTAACCTCAACACCAGTTGCATGGAATCATTTAATTAGCCTTAAACCTCGATGGACGTCACCATCCTTTTGGTTAAGTGCTGTTTTTTCAACTACCCTTCTTCTCACAAGTATCACAGTAAACATCTTGCTGGTAGCATATGTTTATTCATTTATAGATGGCTTTATCTCAGAAACACCAAAATTCAGCGCTGGCACTAACACTTTATTCGGAATTGTCTGGGTAATAGTAGTGTTCATGAAAATTGAATCACAAAAAAATCAATCCTACAAATCATCTTACAACTTCTTTTTTAACATCATCATTATAACCTTGTTTATAGGTCTTCTTAGAATGAACAAAAAGGAAAATGCGGAGACAATTCTTGAAGGAAAACCTGAATATTCGGCAAAACTGACTTTGGCCGATACTACAATTACAACTACAGATTCCACTTTATTATTTGTAGGGCAGACTTCCAATTTTATTTTTTTGCGACACATTCCAGCAGAAAAAAATATCATTATCAAAGCAGCTGACATTAAATTCTTAGAACTAACGAAAAAATAAGGATAACATGGTGTAGGCACGAATGCCCTTACGAGCTTTCCGAACCAATGCCAGAATCAGCACCACCGCTCCTCGCGGAATCTATAGAATACCGATAACGCATTCGTGGAGTCCTTATCATTCCAAATCTAGGCTAATGGCTAAACAGACTTTTGTGGTTGTGTGCGGATCGGTTATCTTTCTGCCTTAATCAAGCTATGAGGGCACATCGTCCTACACAGGCGTTACCAATAATTACTGATCACGTGTTTTTCGTTCTCAATTTTGCTATATTTGGTGTAAATTCGCACCAAACATAAAAATCATGGGACGACAAAGTATTTCCTTTACAGAGCCAAATGATGAATGGCTGAAAGCACAAGTTGAGAGCCAGGAATATTCAAGCAAAAGCGAACTTGTTAACGACTTGGTGCGGCAAGCAAGAAATCAGCAACGAGAGATTAACTATATACGAATGAAGCTTGAGAAAGCAGAAAATTCGGGTTTCACCAATGACTCTCAAAGTGATATTCTGAGACAAGCAAAATCTCAATAATGGCGGAATACAGAATTAGTGAAGTCGCCAAAGAAGACCTAATCCGAATTCATCACTACGGTACTCTGCAGTTTGGAGAGGTACAAGCCGATAGATATTTTAACAGCTTCTTCGAGAAATTTGAAATAATCGCAAATAGACCATATTCCTTCGAATCAGCAGAGTTTATCAAAACTGGCTATAGAAAATGCGTATGTGGTGTCGACACTATTTTCTATCGAATTAACAACAACATTGTTGAAATTATGACAATTATTGGTCGACAAGACCGAATAGAAAGCTTAAACAGATAGCTGGAATAAAATATTGGTAACATCAGATATGAGATGCATGGCTGTTCTGCGGAATAGGAAGTGCTGGAGGTTCTTGGAAGCCCCGCCGATTCTGCGCTGCGACTCATGAGAATCAAAAAGTTATGAGCCGAATCACAGATTCGGCTATATTCGTAAGGAAATATTAATTTATTAAAAACGCCCCGCAGCATATCGGGTCGTTGTACACCAGACTGCATCACGTGAAGGCATGAACAAAGCAAAAATCTGCATACTTCTGCTCTTAACCCTGACTATTGAGTTAACATTTGGTCAGGACTCCTCCGACTGCCCGAACGAATCTTGTCTTGAAAAGCTACACTTTGACTCTGTTCGGCTGAACAACAAAATTCCATTAATGTTGACTGACGCTGAACTTATTGAATTCTTGGGTCAACCAGATTCTGTTGTTGTAGAAAGCTGGGAATGTGGAAACTACATTGATTCTGAAGAGACGGTTAGAGTATTATATTTTGGACGAACAAGGTTTATATCATCGAATGGAACATCACTACTGCATCGGCTGAACTTTGAAGAAAATGGGTTTTCTTTCGACTTTGAAGGTACACAACTTAAATCGGGAATTTCAAAAACCGACCTCCAACGAATCTTTCCGAACGCTCTTAACTCTTTGAACAACAAAATTCAACGATACAACGAGAAAGGTCGAATGAAAGTGAAGATGTTACCCGCCTACGAAGGCGAAGGTAGCTGTGGTTGGATATTTACTTTTAACGAGGAACTTTTAAAAGAAATTGAACTTTGGTGGATGATATGCTAGTGAAAGTATTTATCACAGCCCTAATGCTACTTCAAAGTTTCTGGTGTCTGTCTCAAACTAGTTTAGTTGGTAAATACAGAGATCATTTTGGTTATTCGATCAAGCTTAATGAAGACGGAACCTATGAATTCAATTACCAATATGACTTGGCATCAGGTTGGGCAATTGGAACTTGGGTTAGACAAGGGGATATTATTGACCTGACTCCAACACCAATTATGGACACCTTGACACGAACTTCATTTGCTGATTCATTGGTGCTTTCTTCAAACATGATTTCTGAACGGATTAGTGCTGAACAATTTGCGATTGACCAAATAACTTCCGGAGGTCAACTCCCAGATTATGCACCTACAAAATTATTATTTAGAAAGGAACGACTCTATAATTTTGACAAAAACGGGAATGTCAAAAAGAAGAAGGTAAAAGGTCTGTTTACACAAAAAAAGTTTGATCCTTGGTACTTCAAAACAGAATGAAACGGTGTACAACAAAGTATCATCCATAAGCTAGCTGAGCTATTTGCGAATGGAAGTAATGCTGCAGGATACTTTAGTAGAAATCTGAAAAGTCCAGCTTACGGATGATGGTTGGACGTTGAACGTAAATCACAGCGACTTAGTAATTTGATGAATACGGATACATATTATACATTTGTACGTATATTTAAAGTTTCGTGATTATGGATGCTAAACTGACATTAAAATTGGATAAGTTGGTGATTGATAAAGCAAAGGAATATGCTTCATCGCACAAAAAAAGTCTTTCAAGAATGATTGAGTCTTATCTAAAATCATTGATTGATAAGAATTCTAATAAAACTCAGGATGATTTTGAGATTTCACCTTTTATTAAGAGCATGCAAACCGGGGTAAAAATACCAGCAGATTTTGATTACAAAAATGCTTATGGTGACTATTTAACAGAGAAGTATAAATAATGGATAGGCTGTTTGTAGATACAAATGTAGTCCTTGATTTGTTGGGAGAACGTGAGCCTTTTTATAATTCTGCTGCTAAGATTGCTACACTTGCTGACAAAGGAAAAATTAACCTGGTTGTATCTGCACTTTCCTATCCGACAATATTTTATCTATTGTCAAAATTTGAGGGTAATGATATTGTAAAAGAAAAACTTCGCAAATTCAAGGTGATTGCTGAAACCTCTGATTTGACTGATAGAATAATAGATAAGGGACTATCATCAAAGTTTACTGATTTTGAGGATGCTTTACAATATCATTGTGCAATAAAACTAGATTGCAACATATTGATAACCCGAAATGAGAAAGACTTTAAAGGTTCTGATATTCCAGTAATGACACCAGATGAATATCTAAACAGTCTCACAGATAAGTAATCAACGCCCAATTGAGTAGAAAGCCGCTGATGCCCATGCCGGGCACACTCAGATAGTATGAATGGGGTCTCATCGGTCAGGATATTTTCGTGGGGCTTGGAAAGTCCGTCACAAGTATTAAATTTAAATCAAGGCGTGGCTATGTGTGAGACGAGAGGTTAGTGCTTTCTAATCCCCACTCATCCTAGCTCTGCGTTATGCACCACAAATACAAGACGAATTAATGAAAAGAATACTAACCGCCCTAATGCTGGGAACTCTGATGTCCTGCAATCCGAACATTGACCTGAGCAAGATTGTCCCAACCGAAATAGATCAGTTTGCCAGAACATTCATCACAGATATTCAACAAAATCAAATTGACGAATGTCTAACCAAAGTTGCTGAGAACATGCAGAACGAAGAAGGCCGAACCTTCATGTCGAACGTTGCATCTGGAATCAGCTCACTACAGTTGGACTCGCTGAACATGATAAATGCTCGATATACTTTATTCATGGGTGACAACCCAACAACAAATTATATTGTCGAATACGAACAAGAACTTGATGATCAGTCGATCTATTTTTTCTTCAATATTCTGAAAGAAGGGAACAAGCTAACGGCAACAGGATTTGACGCAAGATGGATGGAAGCACCCTTGTCGAAAATTCATGCCTTTACTTTCTCAGCAAAGCCTGCTATTAACTACATATTTTTCGTCTTGGCTATTGCCTCCGTTGGTTTCGTTATTTTCACTCTAATAACGGCTATTAGAACACCAATGAATCGAAAATGGCTTTGGATTGTTGGAATCTTGTTTACTTTTATTAAGTTCAAACTCAACTGGACAACCAGTGAATTCGATTTTCAACTTATAAGTTTCCAACTTCTGGGAGCAGGCTTTTCAAAGTCAGGGTTAGTCGCTCCTTGGTTCCTAACATTTTCAATTCCAGTTTTTGCCATCGCTTTCTGGGTGAAGAAATTCCGGAAGGAGAAAGAACAGGCACAAGATGAAAAAATGGCGAACATCATTGCTCAACATAGTAAGAACGAAGAAACTAAAGGTGCATAACATACTATGTATGAATGGGGTATCATCGGTCAGGATATTTTCGTAGGGCTTGGAAAGTCCGCCACAAGTATTAAATTTAAATCAAGACTTGGCTTTGTGCGAGACGAGAGGTTAGTGCTTTCTAATCCCCACTCATCATAGTTGGTCGTTAGCAATTACAACTAAGCAAATGAAGAATTTATTGATCATTATGTTGATTTCAACTTCATCAGCCTTTGCGCAAGTACAAACACTTGAACCAACTATTGGTGCAGAGTATGATTTTTCTAAAGAACGAATCCAAAAATTCAATACACCTGAAGCTTTTTCTGATTGCGAGAAAATTTATGACAAAATGGATGGTTGGGCGAACTATGACAAGTTAAGCGATGACGACAAAAAGTTACTTTCATATTGTGACGAAATTAAGTCCGACGTTTGGGATATTATTGGAGACGGTTGTAGTTGGTACTGTGGTTTGAAGAAAACCAATCTATCATCTACCTCATTTCTTGACTCATCCTCTAACTACACATACGAACCGATAAATGCGTTTGATTTTAACTATCAAACTGCTTGGGTCGAAGGTGTGGATGGTTATGGAATTGGAGAATCTCTTACATACGAATTTTCACCTGAACAACCTAGAATCACGAAGATCATAATAGCCAACGGCTACATTAAAAGTAGAAACTCATACGTGAGCAACTCTCGAGCGAAACAGCTCAAACTTTACTTGAATAACGAACTGTATGCAATATTAAACTTGCAAGATGTATATGCAGAACAATCGTTTCTAGTTTCAGCAATTGGGAATGCGAACAGAGCGGATGAACAAGCACTACAGTCAGCACCAAAATGGGAACTGAAATTCGAAATAACGGAGGTGTATAAAGGAGCCAAATTCGAAGACACTGCTATAACGGAAATATATTTCGATGGAATTGACGTACACTAAAAGATTGCCAACCTAGTAGACGGCCAATGAGCTATTCACTCACTGGTGCGCTTCTGCCACCTACAGCGGGCAGGCTACACCATCAGATCGATCGGATAAAAATATTACCCCATATGTGATTTGAGGATATTAATGGCTTTATACACCAGATTGCGGGTGGATTTGACATTGTTTAGCCCCATGATTTCAGACACTTCTTCGTATGACAGGTCTTCGTAGTAAAAATAGTAAATGGCTTGTTTTTGCCTTTTGGTAAGGTACTCCCGTGCGTGGTTCAGTTTGTGAATATTCTCTTCATTCAATTGCTGGGAGATCAACTGGTTTTCTATAGAAAAAACCACTTCAAATCATAACCATCCAAAGTCTGGTTGCTCATCATTTTGTTGATGGCCTTTTCTTTGTGGCCCAATATTTTGCGCCTTATGGATTTGTAAAGATACAGCTTAATGGAGGTGGTATGGGACAAGCGTTTCCGCTTCTGCCTCAACTCCACAAACAAATCCTGAATGGCATCTTTGATCAGTGCTTTGTCCTTTGTGTATTGAAAACCATAGCGGTAAAGCATGGGAAAATAGGTGTTGTATATAGTGATAAAGGCAGACTCATTGCCATCCTTGAAAGCTCCCCAAAGCTGCACATCACTCTGTGTTGCCGCTTTTGGGTGTGTTTCGTTTTTGGCATCCTGCGAAATACTTCGGAGGCCGGTGGTCCAATTTTTATCTGAATTTGTCATCTATTTCATGGCGCTGGAAAACAAGTAGTCTGCTTCTCCAGTTCCTGCACCTTAACTTTTCATGCGAGTTCTAGATTTAACATACTTATAATCAATAAAATACGATCGTCATTCGGAAATTTTATCCTTAAATTTTAAAAAGGATAAAAATATCCTTGCCTGCGGCATGCAGGCGTAATCTCATTTTCAGATGCCCGCCTGTCCGGCGAGGCAGGCCTGATAAAATATGCCTTTTAGGAAAATTAAGGCATATTTTTCTGGCATGACGGTTATATTATTCATCGAGTTCACCTTAACTTTTAGTGTCCATTACATTATGTTTATATCCAAAATGCTTTTTCCCAAAATCAATAGTTTTCCTATAACTTTCTAGAGCGCCTACCCCTCCTGCCCTTGTGGTGGAAACGGCACCACACAGGTTTCCAAAATCCTGGCAATCAGCCAGTGGTGTCTTGTTAAGGAAACTATGGACAAACCCGGCATCAAAATTATCGCCTGCTCCAACAGTATCGACCAATGCATCACTGAGGTAGGCCTGGTGTTCAATGGTGCTTCCGTTCGCATACATCAGGGAGCCTCTCGACCCTCTTTTTACTATGGTGCATTTAGCCAGGCCATTCAATGATTTCAGTGCCAAATTAATATCCGGATATCCGGTCAGGGTTTTCAGTTCTGCCTCGTTGGGCAAAAATATATCCACATAGGGCAGCAGTTTGTCCAGCTCCAAATCCCACTCATTTGACGGATCTGACTGGGGATCCAGTGAGGTAGTTAAACCAGCCCCTTTGGTATAACCAAACAGGTCCACCAGATGTGGTTTTAATGCAGGAAGAAAAAATACACCTGACACATGCAAATGACTGGTATTCATAAACATATCCAACGGAACATCATCCATAGAGAGGTATTCCATTGCCCCGGTGTAGGTAACATTGGCCCTATCTTCCTCCCCTTCCATCACCAGGGTAGCTCCTGTATTGAATTCTTCCAGCTGCACCAGATGTGTGATATCAACATTGGCAGATTCAAGTTGGCGGAGCAAAAAATCACCATTATGGTCTCTCCCAATTTTGCCCACCATAGCCACTTTACTTCCTAACCTACTGGCGTTGTAGGCAAAAATGGAGGCAGATCCGCCTACAGTGGTGGTAAAATCACGACACAAAACTTCTTTTCCCATAGTTGGTTTTCCGTTGATTCCTTTTACTATAATGTCCACATTGGCATCCCCTACGACCAGTATATCAAAACCCTTTTTCATGGGTCAATAATAGCCATATTTTTTCACACCATTCTATAGCATGAAAACCCCATCAATATGACCTGGACGATTCTCTTATTTTATCACTCAAGTCCCGATTATCGGTTACTTTAATTGATCGGCTACCTTAAAAGCGAGTTTCAAATCTAGGGTAACTTCATCACCAGTAACAATCTGCCCAAACATGGCAGTTGGAGGTTCTATTCCAAAGTCGCTCATTTTGATCGATTTTTCTGTCGATATATTTATTTCTCCATCATTCACCAACAATGCAGCCGGAAAGGTCAGTGTTTTTGAGGTACCACCAATGGTCAATTGTCCCTCGATGCTAGTTTCTTCGTGGGTATAAAAAGCTGTGGAAAGTTGAAAATCGATGGTGGGGTGTTCTTCAAATTTCAGCGCACGGTGCATTTTAGCGTTCATGGTTTCTCCACGCTCCCCTTTCAAACCCTCAACCTTTATTTTCAATGATCCTGCGATTATTTCACCGCTGGCTGACCCACTATTTATGGCCTTTCGTTTGCTCTTCAATTCCAACCCACCTTCAAATTCACTTGATTTCACCTCCCAGTCGTGCAGGGTCGATGTTCCTTTCACTGATATTTCACTGTTAGGAAGAAGGTTGTACACCTCCTGGGCGGAAGCCCCACCAACCCCTAAACTCAATACCAATACCGCAATAAATTTCCTCATTTCTCAATTTGTTTAAAGCACCTGGGTTTTTCCTGGCATGGGTATAGCATAGTTGCCGTCCGCCCCTGGTTTATCCGGCATGTCGGCATCCCATGTAAACTTCGTAGGCAGGATACTGCGTTGTGAAGTCAGTGCCTGGTCCAGGGTAATCACCTGGCCGGAATGTACGGCCATTCTCCCCATCACAGTGGTAAGTGTTGATTTTGCCCCATATTCCAAATGGTTTACAGGTTGATTGTCCAACACCGAATTGATAAACAGGGATTGGCACCTTTGTGAAGACCCGATGGTTTCGTCCCTGTCCCTGTATCGCCACTCTATTTTACCGGCAGGGTCGTAAATTCGCGATTTTTCATCCGCATAGCCGTTAGTGCCCTGTATATGAAAACCCTGCCTTGTCCAATTTTCATTGATATTGCGGCACTGCACATGGAGTTTTACTTTATTCGCATACTCAAACTCCGCATAATGGTGGTCGTAAGTATTGCCCTGGTTTGGCCCGCTAAATACCTGCCGGCCTCCCATGCCGTTGACAGTAACGGGAAAATCGTCCATCAACCAGTTCATCACATCAATCTGGTGAATGGCCTGGCCTGCCATTTGACCGCCCCATAGCCAGGTGAAATAACGCCAATTTCTCATTTGATACCCCATCTCGGTTTGTTCCGGTTGGCGCGGGTGAATCTTTGGTGCCCCTACATTGTAGTACACATCCAGGGAAGTAATGGTACCTATCGCCCCTTCCCTTATCTTGTCCATCATTTGCTGAAAGCCGGTTTCATACCTAAGCTGCAAACCAACCGCCACGTGGAGATTTTTTTGCCTGGCCAGTTCGTTGCACTCCATTATTTTATGGTATCCGGGCACATCTACGAACAATGGCTTTTCTACAAACACATGTTTATTGGCCTTGATGGCTGCTTCGAGGTGTATGGGACGAAATGGTGGTGGTGTTGCGAGAATCACCACATCACACTTGTCAATTACCTTTTGATAGGCATCAAAACCGATAAACTGATGGGAAGATGGTACCTGCACCTGTGCATCAAAAGTGGATTTAAGCCTCTGGTAAGAACCTGAAAGCCTGTCTTCAAATACTTCACCCATTGCCACCAGTTTCACATTGGGGGCAGTTTTCAGGGCCTCATGTGCAGCACCTGTGCCCCTCCCACCACAACCAACAAGCCCGATTTTTAAATCTGATTGCGGTGCAGCTCCAAAAGATACCATTGGGAGGCTTCCCAACAGTGTCCCGCCGGCGGCTATAGTAGCACTGGTTTTAACAAAAGACCTTCTGCTTTGATTTTGAATTTCTTTATTATTATTTGACATGTCTGTGTTTGTTTTAGATCGAAACTATACTTCTTGTCTTAAAGCTTTTTCCAGCTTACTCGTCCAATACTTTTGCCCAAAACCTTTTGGCTTCCCCTTCCTTTATTGGTTTGTAGGGCCTCACTATCCTGAAGCCTATGAATTCGGAATTGGTGTACCACCAAAAGCTTTTAGGCACCTGGGGATCACCACGTTGCAAGCCCAGCCCTGACTTGTTTCTTGCAGCACTCCTCAGGTCTTCAGGGTCGTCATCCCAGGAGCCACCCCGATATACCCTGGGGTGGATTACATAAGGTACGTTCCATGGGTTACTTGTCGGGTTGCCTGTGCATTTGCTGTAATAATCCTGCTGGTAAAGGTCCAGCGTCCACTCAGACACATTGCCATGCATATCGTACAAACCCCAGGCATTTGGTTTTTTTGATCCCACTTTGGCGTATTGCCCCTCGCTGTTGTCGAAATACACGGCATAATCATCCAGTTGAGACACCTGGTTGCCAAAGTGGTAAGCCTCTTGCGTTCCAGCCCTACAGACATATTCCCATTCAGCTTCTGTGGGCAGCCTGTAGAAATTGCCGGTAACGGTGGACAACCATTTGCAAAAAGTAAGGGCAGCATAAGGTGATACGTTGACCACCGGATACCCCTCCTTGCCCATGCCCAAGCTGGGATCTTCAAACGCCGGGCTGGGCCGGGAAATGGCATCCACCTGAAGGCGTGTATTCTCATCCAAAGAACTCTCCCTGGTGATGTCTTTCTTTAAAAACAGTTCGTACATATCCCAGGTAACTTCATATTCCCCTACCCAAAGGCTGTCCACCCGTACATGGTGTACAGGCCCCTCATCGGCATTGTGGTATTGTTCGCTATCCGGGCTGCCCATTGGAAACTGCCCCCCCGATACCGGTACCATCCGAAATTCAACCTGTTCATTTCCCAGCTTTATCACATCTTTATATGCCTGGAAAGGTTGTGCCAATAATTCGCCAGACTTCAGCAAACAGGCAAATACAATTGCAGTGGTTATACCAATTCTTTTTTTACTTCCTGCTTCCATTTTTCAAGGTTCATTTTCACAAATTCATCATCGTTCAACTCCGGATATTCCCGATACACCCTGTCAATTTCCTCCATTTGCCCAACAGACAGCCCCTCATCGGGATTGAGGCACCAAATGCCTTTCAACAGCCCCTGTCTCCTCAACACTTCATGCAACCCGGCGATACATCCCGCAAAATTGTTTTTCGTATCGAAGAACGCAGCGTTGGTGTCCGTAATCTGAATGTTCTTTGTCAGCAAATCACGATTCATTGATTGGTTTTCCTTTTTCACATTTTTCACAGTATTGAGCAATTCCACCGCCTTTTGTGTCCACACCGCCCAATGCCCCAACAGCCCTCCTACTATCTCTTTTTTTACTATTCCGCCTGGTGTTTGTATTTGGTAGGTGGTCAACAGATCGTTGAGTATGTTGTCATCATTGCCGGTATATATGGCAATATCATCGCACCTGGAGGATTGGCAAACCGCTCGCACCACCTCCAGTGACTGGTATCGGTTAAATGGTGCTATTTTAATGGCTGCTACCGATGGTATCTCGGCAAACTCCTTCCAGAATTGTTCAGTCAATACCTTGCCACCTACCGAGGGTTGCAGGTAGAAACCAAACAAAGGTATGTGTTGGCCTATTTGCCGGGCACGGTTGAGCAGGTCTTCTTCTTGCCAGTCGCCCAGTCCATTGATACTCACCAAAGCCAGGTCATAGCCGAGTTTTTGTGCCAATTTAGCTTCCTTCACGGCCTGATAAGTTGGGCCGCTTACACCAGCTACTTTGATAAATGGCCTGTCCAGGTTTGTCCTTTTTACTTCATCTGAAGCCAAAGCCAGCACCGTTTCATAGAGGTTGATATCGGGATCCCTGATCTCAAATTGTGTAGTATGGACTGCCACTGCAATACCCCCTGCACCAGATGCAGCATAGTATCTTGTCAACAAGCGTTGGTGCTCTTCATCAAGCTGTCTGTCTGAAGTAAGGGCCAGTGGATGGGCTGGTATTACCGTACCTTCAAACAATAGCTCTTTTATTTCTTTTGATAACTCCATCATTAAAAATTACCTTTTCGTTCCTGAAAATGTGTGGGTTTGCCAAGGTCTTCACCGCCTGACATTACCCAATTTGCCGTCCATTCAATTACCTCGGAGAGCTTTACAGAAGGGGCACCAAATAGTTCGAAGGAATGGGATGCATCATTGAGTAAAGCGGTAGCTGCCGGTTTGCCGGTCAGCCGGACAGGTTTGTCCATTAGTTCCCCAAATTTCTGCGCAAGCCATTGTATAGATATTACCTCCGGTCCGGTGATGTTCAGTTTTTTTGCCGGACTTTCGCAATGTAACAGAGATCTTAAAGCGTAGCTGTTGGCATCCCCCTGCCAGATGACATTGGCATAACCTGTTGTGATGTCAACAGGCAGCCCATTGAACACCGTTTTTGCCACTTCCAGTAATACTCCATACCTCAGGTCAACGGCGTAGTTGAGCCTGTAAATAAGCATAGGTGTACCGTTCTTTATGGAAAAATGTTCGAAAACGCGTTCCCTGCCGAGGCACGACTGGGCATATTCACCAATGGGACTGGGGGCGACCCTCTCGTCAGCCCCTTTGCTACCCACTGGCATAAACGGATAAATATTGCCACTGGAAAAGACCACTATTCTGGAATCGCTATACCTGGCAGCCACCCTGCCTGGCAAATAGGCATTCATGGCCCATGTGAAATGTTCATTTCCCGCCGTGCCAAACTTGTTGCCGGCCATGTAGATTATATTCCTGCAATCTGGCAAGTTTTGGAGGAAGGCATCATCCAAAAGATCGCCTGCAATAGTTTCCACTCCGGCATGTTGCAGTTCGGCTTCCATTTTTTTGTCTGAAAACCTCGACACACCAATGACTTTCTTGCTGACACCTGAATTCCGGATAGCATTCAAAGCCAGCAACGCCAGACTGGGCCCCATTTTTCCTCCCAAACCTAAAATCAAAATATCGCCATCCAGGTTTTTTATATCATTTATCAACCCCTCTCCCGGTTCGGACAACTTCTCGTCCAATTCCTTTACATTGCTAATCATCACTTGTTCCATTTTTAAAAAAGTAAATATTTGATGCTGTAACCTGACATGCACAGCAATACAACAATTCCCAATATGCCCAGGGTATTCAAATAAGTGGTATTCTTCAGGTTGGTTGACATGACCTCCGAGTTGGCGATCAGCAGTATTGCCACCGCGGCTACAGGCACTATCAGTATGGTGATGCCTTGTGCAAAAATGATCAACTCCAGGGGCAGTGCACCAAATATGAAAGCTACGGTTGCGCCTATGACCACTACCAGAATGATCATCGACCTGACCCTGAAACTACTTAGCCGGTTTTCGGAGAAAAAAGTATCGGCCAATATTACCCCTCCAATGGTCGCATTGCCAACCATAGAAGAAAATGAAGCTGCGAAAAACCCTATCATGAAGGCTTTGGAAGTAAATGAACCAAACAATGGTTCCAGGGCAAGTCCCAAATCGGCAGCACTTCTCACCTCAATATTTCTGCCATGAAGAACAGCAGCAGCACAGAGCATAACCATTGTGGACAATAAACCCAGAATGATAATACCAGTGCGACTTTCCCCCAGGGACTCTGAAAGATTCGACTCACTACAGCCCTTTTCCTTTACCAGGTAAGACTGATAAAATGCCCCTACTATGGAAAAACTGGAAGCTGTCAATGTAATAATCAAGTATTCCGACCCCTTGGGCACATCTGGTACCAGACCGCTCAATACCCTGGATATATCGGGCATGGCCATCAAAATGGTGAGTAAAAAAGCACCCAACATCAACACTACCAGGGCAATCATGAGCTTTTCCAGTATCTGGTAAAAGGATTTGAAAAATAGCAGGGCGATGGCTGAGCAACTAAACACTGTCAGCCACAACAGCAAGGAAGTATCGAACAGTTCTGAAAAGGCGACCCCCGCCCCCACTGTATTGCCAGCCTGAAATGATGCCGTAGTAAGAAATACACCCAGACCAACAACGTAAGCCAATGGTTTGCCAAATTTCCCTTTGATTAAGGCAATAAGTGACTGGTTGCCCGAAAGCCCGATCCGGGTGGTGATGTTCGTGAAGGCAGTCATCAGTATGATGGCCATTACTATTACCCAAAGCAGGGAGTAGCCAAAGCCCGCTCCCAGTTTGGTATTGATCGTAAGGCTACCAGGCCCAAAAATGAGTGCTGCTGTAATGATCCCAGGGCCAATCTTCTTCAACATTTTATTCATTACTAAATGGTCATATCGTTTTGTTTGGGCTTTAGAAAGGGGCTCGTTCATCAGCATCAACACCATGTTGGTGATCACTTTTGAAAGAATACGAAAGCACCTTACTTTCACAAAAGTAGGTTAATGAAATAAAATAAAAAAGGTTTTGAAAGTAATATTTGCTCTAAAACGCAAGATTATGTAATTACAAAAGGTTTTGAAAGGGGGTTCATTCTAACAGGGAGGCGGGCTGATTGGTCACATGGCAATGCGATAGGTATGAATTTTCCCTAGTGTAAAGATTGGTTGTTTGCCGAACTATTTTTTGGTTTTCCGTCATAAGTCCATTCGAACGGCTTGGCCCTTTCTTTGTTGTAGGTATCGACATATTGGATTATCTGGTTTGCCAGTTGTTCTTTGCTATGCCATA
>JAVKDJ010000030.1:0-93178 GCA_040222275.1 Cyclobacteriaceae bacterium | reverse complement strand
TTGCTTGTGTTTTGGGGGGTGCGCGGATTTGGATCTAAAAAAAAAACCCACAACCCACCAAACGGCCCCCACCAGCGCATTGACACATACTACCGTCATTTCAATTTGTGTGTTTGACTTGACCAAAAATTAGGTCTCGTGATAGCCTGCCCCACACTGGATGCGGGGACGGCTTGTTAGACTTTTGAGACAGCCTCTTTTTAATTTCCCTCTACCCAATCACCCAACCCTCTGGCTCTGGGCGTAGGTTTTGTAGTCCACCTCATCCTGAACGGCGATTACGAAAAGCTTTGCATCTTCATTTACCCGCACATTGAATTCACTTTCCCCACTTACCAACAAGTAGTCATCTGCGGAGATGATTCCCTGATCGATTTCTACCTCGCCGGAAATAGTATAAACCCCATAACGAAAGCCTGGCGAAACCGGCAATGAAAACCCACCCTTCTTCACCGTATATTCGGTAATGCCTATGCCAACACTATCCAAATCCAATGGGGAGCCCTCTCCCACAATCACTTTTTGGCTTACTGAGTCGTTTTGTTCTACAGGAAATTTGTCTGCTGTAATATCTATGTAATTGGCTGGTTTTTTCAGGGACTCCCTCAGATTTGGGTCGAACCATATCTGAAAAATATGTGCACCTGGAAGCAATTTCTCCGCATGGGTGATGCCATTTCCCGCTTTTATCAACTGGGCATCTCCTTTGGATAGATTCTTCCATGTTGCCATTTTGTTGTCATAATGTGAGATGGTGCCGTCAATCACATAAGACATAATTTCAAATCCCTGATGTGGATGTTCACCTATCAATCCGCCGGTATCTGACCAGGCATGGGCCCAATAAAACAGATTTGAAAAAGGTTTGGTCAACCCTCCTTCATGTGGAAATCCCAATGGCTTGTTTTCCAATATCCTACCAAAATCGAAAGCGCCGGTAGCTTGTTCTTGCTTCTTTATAATTTGTACTGACATGACTTTAAATTTTTGATTAACTAAAATTATGTAAACTCAATGTGGTATTCATTCCTACCACACAAAACTTACAACTTCATACGCAACTCCAAGATTAATGTTTTTACAATATTTGTAATTACGAATATTTAAGAATAAAACTAATGGTGCATTACTCATAAAGCCCAATTGTATTATAATTGCGTACCTATTCACCAACTCAACTGCAATGAACCCAACTTACCTAGGCATTACCAACCCCCTGGTTTATGCCCTTCCTGTCTTCATAGCGCTAATAGCTATAGAATTGTACCTGAGCATCAAGCACGAGCGACACTTATATGAATGGAAAGACCTGGGGGCCAGCCTATCCGTTGGGGCAGGTGCCAGTGTATTGGCCATTTTCACCAAAGCAGCCGCCATTGGTATGTTTTTCTTCTTTTTTGAACTTTTCAAACCACTCAGAGTAGCTTGGTTTGGTTATGAGCATTTTGGGTGGGCATGGTATGTTTGGCTCATTTGCCAGTTTGCCGATGACTTTTCTTATTATTGGTACCATCGTTTGAGCCATGAGGTAAGGGTTTTGTGGGCTGCCCATTTGGTGCACCACTCTTCCGAAAACTTCAACCTCGGTAGTGGTGTTAGGAATGGTTGGTTCACTTTGTTTTACAAACCCATGTTTTGGATTTGGATGGCGGTTATTGGTTTCCACCCTTTTATGATTGCCACCTGTCTCGGCATTCAAGCCATTTATCAATTTCACCTGCATACCAAGTCTGTGCCCAATCTGGGTTTTCTGGAGAAATTCATGAACACTCCTACCCAACATCAGGTACACCACTCAAAAAACTACGAATATCTGGATAAAAACCATGGCGGCTTTCTCAATATTTTTGACAGGATGTTTGGCACTTTCCTGGATCTGGACCATAAAAACAAAGCCAATTTTGGCATCCTCAAACCCCCAAATTCGTACAATCCGCTGGTGATCGTTACGCATGAGTATGCAAGCATCTGGCAGGATGTGAAAAAAGCCAAAACGCTAAAAGACAAATTCATGTACATTTTTGGGCCTCCCGGCTGGAGCCCGGATGGAGATACGCTGACTGTGAAGCAAATCCAGCTACAATTAAAAACCCAAAAGCCTTTGGCCTAAATTGAAAGCCTTACGAAATTTGCATTGAGATTTGATTTTTTGAATGTCCGATAAGAAAAAAGTCCTTTTCATCATCAACCCGATCTCGGGAGCAAAGAAAAGAATACCACTAGACCAGTTGATAGACCGATACCTTGACAAAAAAAGGTACGAGCCCAAACTTCATTTTACCACGGCCAGGGGCGATGCTATCGCCCAATCGCACAAGGCTGTAGATGAGGGGTTTCACATGGTCGTTGCTGTCGGGGGCGATGGCACCATCAATGAAGTAGCCCAAGGGCTGGTCAATACCGGGATTCCGCTGGGCATCATCCCCAGGGGGTCTGGCAATGGTTTTGCCAACTACCTCAACATCCCACATGATCCTGGCAAGGCTATAGCACTGATCAACCAGGCGCAATCGCGTGCTGTGGACACTGGCACTTTTAATGGCAAACTGTTTTTGAGTGTGGCTGGCCTGGGTTTTGATGCAAGGGTGAGTGCCGCCTTTGATGTATTTGGCAAGCGCGGGCTGTTGTCCTATATGTATATTTCTGCGAGGGAGTATTTCCGGTTCCAACCAAAAACCTACAGGATAGACATGAATGGATCTACCGTTGAGACCAAGGCCTTTTTACTTACGATGGCCAACTCCTCCCAATTTGGCAACAATGCTTTTATAGCCCCTAATGCACTCATAGACGATGGACTACTGGATGTGGTGGTGCTGAAGCCTGCAGGCTTATTTGGCGCAATAGGGGTATCCATCAGGATGTTTATGGGCACCCTCGACAAGTCCCCATATTGTGAAACATACCAAGCCGACAACCTGACAATAACCCATCAGGACAGTGAAGCCCAGATAGACGGGGAGCCTGTTTTGGTAGAAAAGGAAACCCTTATTAAAGTGCAACCCCGCTCTTTACAGGTGGTTTCATAGGCCTGCCTCGACAATAACAGAAATCTGGAACGATATAAGTAATGCAATTTGATGTATTACTATATATTTGTTGGAATCGGTGAAGAAAGCCCAAACAAGAATGAAGATTGATCTTAAAGAAATTTGGAATTTTATAGAGCTGGCACCCAACCCGGAACGAAATAACGAAGGATGGCATTGGTCATATACATTGGTTGCTGGTGACATTAAATTTCCAAACCTTTCTTCAGATGATGTCCTTCAGCTCAAGCAGGATGAGCAGTACGACACAGAACTGCTGCCTTCTATTTTTACTTTTAGGGAAATCCTCTGGCAACCCAACGTCTATACCCAACCTTCATTGTGCCTGCCCCAACTCAACATTTTAAAGGTGTTTTGTGATGAGTATGTATCGGAGAAAAACGAAGAAGACAGCAGCATCAACCAGCTCTACCTTCACCTGCTCAATGGCCTGAGTACGTTTTGTCAGGAAGCATTGGACAGCATTTCACAAAGTGAGGGAGAGATCAGGATATCTTCCATACTGGGTGATTTAAGAAAAAAATCATTCCCCCTAATCAAGTTCTTTTTGTTCCACCCAAAAAACAGGGACGACTACCGTGCCGATGCGCTCAACAGGCTCAACTATGCGGTGAAAATAATGCTCACTCAGTACAACAATAAATATGATGACCTGGAGGACCCATATTGGGTGGTGGCGCGTAAAAAAGATGTAGAAGAAACCTTAACCCCCAAAAAAGAAAAAACCCAGCCAAAAGATCAAAAAGAAGAACCTTCAGCAGGTGCATCGACCAAATTACCTTCCAAATAAACCTGATCACCCAGCTTTATTTCACCATCTTTCACTACCCTGGCAGTAATACCACCATGCCCCCGCATAGCATTGTACCCACCTGCCCCAAGATTTTCCTCCATTCTGGAACATGGATGGCACAAACCGGTAGTTTCCAATACTGCTTCGCCAATAACGAATCGTTGGTTTTTCAAAGACAGTAAATTTATCCCCCTGACTACAATATTCCTCCGTGTAAGCTTCGGTGACACTTCTGGCTTACCAAGAACTGAAGCCACCGTCATCAAGTGCTCGTGCTGAATGAGGGTAACTTCCCGTTTGCTAGAATAGTTACTTTTGAACCTGTCCCCAATCAACCCTTTACCAACCTCGGCTTGTGCTGCACCCACTACCTGTACCTCTTTTTTTGGCGCAGGCCTCAACCCTATCCACTCTACCTTTCCTACCTGGGGAATACTGTTCAGCAATTTTTTTAGTACCGGTTCTTCCATTTTATTTTCTTTTAAAGAAAGTTAAACCTTTATAAGCCATTTTAGGTTTCTATAGTTCTATTTTATTGATATCTTTTCCGATCTATTCTATCAACTATTCACCCGTAAGGACTCAACTGTATGAATAAAAAGACTTCCTTCAAGACTAAATACCTGCTCTCTAACCTTGGAAAGGGACTACTGTGGCTGCTGGTGATAATAGGTATTTTTCTTGTGGTAAAAAAATACTATGGGGATGTCTATCAGGATTTTATGGAGTCCATTAGCGACCAACCTCTCCTGGTATTTCTTGTCTTTATCCTTTCAGAAGTAATGTTTGGGATCATTCCTCCGGAATTGTTTATGATCTGGGCCCTCAAGGCCAAAGAGGGCAGCCAGGGCAGTTATTACATGATAGTGGCCGCTTTGGCCGCTTTGTCCTATATGGCAGGTGTCATTGGTTATTATTTCGGGTTGAGGTTTAGAAAAACCGCATTATACATCAACCTGCGCGATAAATTTGCTGCCCAGTTTGAAAAAAACGTAAAGCGGTTTGGTGGATATATGATTGCTGTGGCTGCCCTCACACCTATACCCTACTCAGCCGTCTGCATGCTCACCGGGGCAGCACGGTTCAACTTTACCCACTTTCTACTACTGGGCATTTTCAGGATCGGACGCTTTCTTTTCTATGGTTTTATTATGTGGCAGGTGAACAGAATATGATTGCTGGGCCTAAAGGAGATAAGCCGGCACGTGTCGATAAACATGTCAGGCTATGGTAATTTCCCTTCATTGGGTTTTATTTGCACCAGAAAAATAAAATCTGACATATGGCTTACAATTTATTAAAAGGAAAAAAGGGAATCATATTTGGTGCCTTGGATGAAAAATCGATCGCATGGAAGGTGGCTTTGAAGGCTAAAGAAGAAGGTGCGGAATTTGTACTAACCAACGCCCCTATCGCATTGAGAATGGGTGCCATCAACGAATTGGCTGAAAAATGCGGCGCAGAGGTGGTGCCAGCAGACGCTACTTCCATGGAGGACCTGGAAAACCTTTTCACTAAATCGACTGAAATACTCGGAGGCAAACTGGATTTCGTACTCCATTCCATTGGCATGAGCCCCAACGTTCGAAAAGGAAAACAATACAATGAGTTGAACTACGACTGGATGATGAAAGCCATTGACATCTCTGCGCTTTCATTCCACAAAGTAATGGCGGTAGCTGAAAAACAGGATGCCATGAACGAATGGGGGTCTATTCTTGCCCTGTCCTACATAGCAGCACAGCGTACTTTCCCTGACTATTCGGATATGGCACAATCCAAAGCCGTGCTAGAGTCCATTGCCCGCAGCTATGGGGAAAGGCTGGGCCGATTGAAAAATATCAGGGTAAATACCATTTCACAATCACCAACTTTGACCACCGCGGGTACAGGTATCGGAGGATTTGACGTTTTCTTTGATTATGCCGACAAAATGTCTCCCCTGGGCAATGCCAGTGCCGAGACTTGTGCAGACTACTGTGTGGCCATGTTTTCTGACCTGACCAAAATGGTAACGATGCAAAACCTGATGCACGATGGTGGCTTTTCATCATCTGGCATCACTCAAAAACTCATTGACAAGTTGAGTTAACCTCACTTTGTTATTTTATAAACTTTCGTCCCCATGGTGTGCCTGCCAGGTGAGGCAGGTCTTCACCCCGAAGGGATGCCTATCGCACAAACGGGAATCATATTTGAGAATGTTTGTGGGGACATCAGCCTGTCTGCGAACATCGCAAACATTGGCGCCAAGAACAAATTATGGTTAAATCGAAATATTTATATCGAGAATGATAGGCCATCTCACAAAGGATAAGGAGTTGCCAGGTGATTACTTGATGGAGGTAATAAATCGGGCTATTATCCAGGTTTTGAGATAGCCTATTGTTTTGAAACAAAACTGATAGGGCTTTTTTCCAAACAGATCGCCACGAGATATTTTGAACGCAAACAGTAACCTCTAATTCATGATTCGAACCGCTTATATCGATACTTCTGTTGTGGGTGGACTATTCGATGAAGAATTTCAACTTTGGACGAAATTGTTTTTTGAAGAAGTAACTCAGGGCAATTATAAGGTTGCCGTTTCAGACATACTATTAATGGAATTGGCAAATGCCCCAATTAAGGTAAAAGACTATTTGAACAAACTAAGTAACGATCAAATTGTTACAATTAATCTCAACGAAGAGGCTGAACAACTCGCCAATCTCTATTTGGAGGAAAAAATAGTTGGATTCAAAAGCTTGTCCGATTGCCAGCATATTGCCACTTCAACTACTCATAATGTGGAAGTACTCGTTAGCTGGAACTTTAAACATATCGTTAACCTGGATAAAATAAGACTATATAATTCAGTAAATTTGAGGGAAGGTTATAGGACAATAGAAATTCGAACGCCCAGAGAACTATTACATCATGGAAACTAAGGTAACAAAGAAATTTGACGCTGTTAAGATGATGAGGGACATCCGAAACGCCATCGATAAGAAACTTCAATCTATGACACTAGAGCAGCGACAAGAGTATTACAGGCAGCAAAAACAAGAATTCGAGGAGTGGAAGAAATCCAGAAAGTAATATTAACCACTCTGCTCGTCGAATTGAATAATTGTTGACCCGCATATAACTATTTAGGGCAGACTTCAACTGCTCGGAAAATAACCTGGTAATTGAGCTAACTAAATGTCAAATTACTAAACACCATTTTTAAGTTGGTCTCCTTCCCAAACGCAAAAATAAACCTGGGGCTAAACATAGTCTCTAAAAGACCAGATGGATACCACAACATCTCCTCGGTCTTCTATCCGGTGGGCTGGTGCGATGTACTGGAAATTATCCCCTCAGAGCGATTAAAATTCACCTCATCGGGCATAGACATCCCAGGTGCTTCCTCTGACAATCTTTGCGTACGGGCCTACCACCTTCTGAACGAGGAGCACAAAATCCCCCCGGTCCATATACACTTGCACAAGGTGATCCCGATTGGGGCCGGTCTTGGTGGTGGTTCTGCCGATTGCGCCTTCACCCTCACCATGCTCAACGAACTTTTTTCCCTTGGCCTGGACAATAAAAATTTGGAGCAAAAGGCCGGAATGTTGGGCAGTGATTGTCCCTTTTTCATCCAAAACCAACCGGTGATGGTTTCCGGAACAGGAGATGAATTTGCTTCGGTCAACCTAAACCTGACAGGAAAAACCATCCTGCTGGTATATCCGAACCTGCACATCCCAACTTCAGAGGCTTATGCTGGCATCATTCCTGTCCAGACCGATTTACCAATCGACCATGTAATCACCCAACCTATGTCGAATTGGAAAGAACTGCTACAAAATGATTTTGAGAAACCGATTGGGGGCAAACATCCCCAAATCACTCGAATCAAAGAAGATCTGTACACCAAGGGTGCTGCCTATGCTGCAATGACAGGCTCTGGCTCAACTGTTTTCGGAATATTCGATCAGTCGATTGATTCCAGTACTCTCGAGCACTTTTCTGAATTGGGGTCAATCTGGACTGGCCCACTATAAAAACCAATCAGTCGTCTTTCAGGATATTGAACCTAAAATCGAAAGGGTCGAAGCAGTCCAGCAGCCCGGCTATAAAATCCGGCTGGTTGAGGTAAAAGTTCAGGAAGTTGTCGTGCCTTTCCTGAAGACCTCCATTTGGGAAGAGTTTTTCTTTTAGCCCTGTAATTTGGTTCAGCGTCACTTCGTGTTTCTGTTCATCTGCCTTTTTCAACCTTTTTTCGATATTTTCCATGCTCTTCATTGCTTTGTTCAGTTCAGCCCCAACAAAACCTTTCAGCGATCCATCAACCTCACTGGCTTTTTCTGCCACTCCATCAAACAGGGATTTTAAATCCTCCTTTTCCTTGCTCAAGCCCAGTGCCGAGTTGCCGTTTTGTTTCATGTAGTCTTCAATCAACTTTTGGGTGTCATGGAAAATTTCCGTGTTGGAAAGCCCTACTTTCTCCATCTTTTTCATGGATGGCTTGTTGATGAACAGGGCAAAATTTCTTGGCATCAATATGGGGAAGGGTACCTTGTAATACTCAAACACAGACTTGAGCTGCATCCAGTACACGACCTCAGCAGGCCCGCCGGCATAAGCCAGGTTTGGCAGGATCATTTCCTGTAAAAGTGGCCTCATTACCACATTTGGGCTAAATTTTTCAGGCTCATGGACTATCAGGTCCTGTATTTCTTTTTCCGAAAAACACAGGTCAGTATTCAGGACTTTCCAGTTGGATGATTCTTTTACAATCCGCTCACGGATATCCCCATCCAGATAAAAAAAGTTGATCGCTCGCGGAAACACTTGTGCCCCATACCCCATACCGGACAATTTGGAGCTGGCCTCCTCCACCAAATCATTGGCATGGTGGTTGAACAAGTCATCCTCGATCACTTTTGAAAATTGCTTTTTAAACTGTCTGTCATCTGCATCCAGCACTACTACCCCTTCTGCGCCAAAAAGTTCGTTGATATAGCACCTCACAGCATCTGCCAAATTGGAATGACGTGTATAGGCTTGTTCAAATATTTCTGCCTTTTCTGGCAATTCATTCAGCAAGTCTTGCAACCCGCTTGTATCAAACCGGCCAACGGCTCCTTTCTGGTCGGAATTCCAACTGTATTTTTTACCAAACAGATAGAAATAGCAGATTTCATCAAAATCATGGTCCTCAGAAGCCATCCAGTAAACCGGAACAAAGTCATTCTCCGGATATTGTTGTTTCAGGGTTTTGCATGCATTGACCACAGTCACGATCTTGTATATAAAATACAAAGGGCCGGTAAAAATATTGAGCTGGTGGCCGGTAGTGACCGTGTAGGTATTTTGGCTCAAAAGGCTGTCGATGTTTCGCTGTACTACAGGATGGGTCTCGCTGTATTGATCCCGCAATGTGTCATGCAGGACCTTCCGTTGGTCTGCAGTAAAAACCTTTTGGTCTATTTGGGTTTGAAAGTTCCCAATTTCCGGTCTTTGGCCGTAAAAAGGGGCAAGCTTTTTATTGTTGGATATATAGTCTAAAAAGAATGGTGAAAACGCATTGGTTTCCTCAAGGTCGATTTTTTCTACCTTCATCAGCAACAAGTGGGGTTATAGGGTAAAAGGATAAACATAGCCTTCTCATACGGGAGAAAACGGATTTAGATTTGTACTTTTCCTAATAATATCACTGAACTCCTGAACACTGCGTTGCTACACCGGTTCCCCATACAAATCAAAGGCTTCTGACCCTGTTATTTTCACTTTCGTAAAATCTCCAATTCTCAGGTAATGCTCGCTGGCATCTATGAGCACTTCATTGTCCACCTCCGGCGAATCGAACTCCGTACGGCCTATAAATTGGTCGCCTTCTTTTCTATCGATCAATACCTTTTGTACAGTACCAATTTTTTCTTCATTCAATTCCATGGAAATCCCCTCCTGCAATTCCATCACCTCATCCACTCGTTGTTGTTTAACCTCCTCTGGCACATCATCCTCAAATGTGAAAGAATGGGTATCCTCTTCATGGGAATATCCGAAAACACCCAGACGGTCGAACCTCGTTTCTTCTATAAAATCAAGCATCTGGTCGAAATCCTGTTGAGTTTCACCAGGATGCCCTGCGATCATGGTAGTACGCAAAGCTATGCCGGGCACTTTGTCCCTGATTTTAGCTATCAATTCGGTGGTCTTTTCCCTGGTGGTACCTCGCCGCATTTTTTTCAGCATCTCTGTAGAGCCATGTTGAAGGGGGATATCCAGATACTTACAGATGTTTGGCCTGTCATTCATAATCTGAAGGATATCCTCAGGAAAACCCGTAGGAAAGGCATAATGCAGACGTATCCAGTCGATACCCTCCACATCAGACAACCTGTCCAGCAGTTCAGCCAGGTTTCTTTTTTTGTACAGATCCAGCCCATAGTAGGTAGAGTCCTGGGCAATGAGAAGCAACTCTTTGGTTCCTTTTTTTGCAAGGTTTGAGGCCTCCAGCACCAACTCCTCGATGGGTTTGGAAATGTGCTTGCCCCTCATGAGCGGAATGGCACAAAACGAACAAGGCCGGTCGCATCCCTCAGATATTTTCAGGTAGGAATAGTGGGCAGTCGTAGTAGTTATCCTTTCGCCAATTAGTTCGTGCTTGTAGTTGGCCTTGAACCGAGCCAGCAACTGTTTCAGATCGGTAGTCCCAAAGTAGTCGTCCACATTGGGTATTTCTTTGGCCAGGTCGTCTTTGTAGCGATGGCTCAGGCATCCGGTCACATATACTTTTTTGATCAGGCCCTGCTCTTTAGCCTCTGCATACTTCAGGATGGTTTCAATGGATTCCTGTTTGGCATTTTCGATAAACCCACAGGTATTGATGATTACAATATTGGAATCGTTTTTGGCCGATTCGTGCTCCACATCTATCTGGTTGCCTTTTAGCTGGGTAAGGATTACCTCGGAATCCACCAGGTTTTTGGCGCAACCCAGGGTCACAATATTCACTTTGTCCTTAGTTCTTTCTTTCGTCTTCAAATCACTGCTCGCTTAATGAAGATGCAAAAGTCGCGTATTTAAGGCAGAATGCGGAAGGATGTGCGTGGAATTATTGTATCAGTACATCTTGTTGTCGTTAGCCGCCGATTCAGGGATTTGCTGAATGGAATCCCAATGCTCGATAATTTTCCCATTTTTATCGAACCTGAAAAAGTCCATTGTAACGTATTCCTCATTTCCAGGCCAGGTTTGATGGGTATGCAATGCCACCAAATCACCTTCTGCCACGGCCCTAACAAATTCTATGGATTTATCGGGGTATTCATGCTGCATGCGCTCGAAATACTCAATAAATGGTGCCGTTCCATCAGCGACGAGCGGATTATGCTGGATGTATTGATCACCCACATAGAGGTCAACTGCTCTTTGCGGGTTTCCTTCGTAGGCCATTTTATAAAAGGCAATGGCATTTTGCTTGTTTTGTTCGGTGTTCATTTTTTCGTTTTAAGATGACACTATTCAGCCTTTGATACCACGGCATCAAAGCTCGGGTTGGGCACAGCATCCCGGGCGCCCACCGATTGTTTCCATTCCTTCATCCGCTGGCGTAGTGCCGCTACTTTTTCCGGGTATTTCATAGAAAGGTCATTTTCTTCTGAAATGTCCTCGGACAAGTTGTAGAGTTCAACCGTATTGGATTCATAAAATTCAATCAGCTTCCAGTTTCCCTGCAATACTGCGGCCCCTGGTGTCCATGCACTGCCATGATAATGTGGATAGTGCCAAAAAAGTTCCGTTCTGTCCAAATCGCTGCTGGCGTCTTTCAATAGCGGGCTTAAATCTACCCCATCCAGCGCTACACTTTCCTTCTGAGCTATCCCGGCCTGGGCAAGAATGGTGGGGTAAAAATCATGCCCTACTACCGGGGCAGGACATTGCTCCATTTGCTTTGAATAGTTTGATGGCTTTACCAGCAAGGGTACCCTTATGCCACCTTCGTACAACCAACCTTTACCACCCCTCAAAGGCACAACGGAAGTGGGGGCAGGCTGCTTTCTGTCTTTTTGTAGTGTAGAAAGACCGCCATTGTCTGATGTGAACACGAGGCAGGTATTTTCATACAAACCTTCTTCTTTCAATTTAGCAACCAACCGACCAATATTCTGATCAAGTGCATACAACATCGATGCGTAAGCTGGATTGCGCTGATCCAGATTGGTCATTCCCTTGCCCTCTTCCCTGAGTCCGCGGGGTTCGGTTTCCAACCCTTTTAGTTTTTTTTCAAACTTCTCCACATACATCCTATTGGGTTGAATGGGCGTGTGGACAGTATAGTAAGTGAGGTACAGGAAAAATGGGGTGTCGCCAATGCTGTCCAAAAAATTGATCGATTCGTTGGTCAGGCGGTCAGTCAGGTATTCACCTTCAGGCCCATCGGATAGTTTGGGGTTTTTGTAAGGGCTATAGTACCCACCCGGGGGACTGCCCCTGTGATGGCCTCCTATATTGGTTTCAAAACCCTGGTGCTCAGGGAAAAAACCTTCGTCACCCAGATGCCATTTGCCAGCGAAGAAAGTACTGTACCCATTTTGATTTAAGGCTTCTGCAATAGTAGTTTCTTCCAGAGGCAACTCGTTAGGTATAGCAGGACCCAAGAGCTTTTCATTCTTGGGCATTGAACCGGGAATCCAGTCTGTGATCCCCAGGCGTGCCGGATGTCGGCCTGTCATGATGGCTGCCCTTGATGGTGAGCATACCGACCCGGAAGCGTATGCATGGGTAAACCGGATGCTTGTTTTGCTTAGGGCATCAATATTAGGGGTTTCGTAAAAGGTGCTACCGGAGTAACCCAAATCTGCCCATCCCAGGTCATCCACCAGGATAAACACGAAATTTGGTTTTTTTTCGGCACAGGAAAAAAGTAGCAAAACTGATAGAAAGAATGGTATTACCTTGTTCATGTTCATTTGTTCTTATAGGACACAGCAACCTAAACCCGGTTATTATATGCTCGTCATTCCTGCCTGTTTCGGCAGACAGGCTCGAAAATATTGATCTACTTTTCAAAAAGATCAATATTTATCGGGAATCTTAGCTTTTCACCAGAGAGATTCCTGATATTTTTCTTTCCCTTTAAAAATTTGGAAAGAAAAATTCTGGAATGACGTTATTCTCTCTTTTAACGTGCTTTTTTAATCGTTCAGGTTAGTAGGAGCAAAGAAATAGTTTTTGGACTGATTGACAACTGCATCAAGTGTTTTTAGATGAGACTAACTAAAAAATCAAACAGAACTCAGGAAACAAAGAGGCTCACTTCCCTTTCAAAATAGTTTTGATTTCATTGAGTTTCAGCAGGGCTTCTACCGGGGATATGGTGTTGATGTCCAGTTTATTGAGCAGGCCCAGCACTTCTTCATAATGGGGGTCTGATTCAAACATGCTCAACTGAAAGTTGTTTTTGGGCAGGCTCTCTATCTTCTGGCCATGTTGTTCTTTGATTTTGTCCTTTTCCAGGTGGTGAAGGATTTCATTGGCCCGGATCACCACTTCATTGGGCATACCTGCCATTTGTGCCACGTGGATACCAAAGCTGTGTTCGCTTCCACCTTCCTTGAGTTTCCTCATAAAGATCACCCGGTTGTCAAGTTCTTTTACAGATACGTTGAAATTTTTTACCCTTGGAAAATCTTCCGCAATCTGGTTGAGTTCATGATAGTGGGTAGCGAACATCGTCTTGGCCCTGGCCTTAGGGTGGTTGTGAAGGTGCTCCACGATGGACCAGGCAATGGACACCCCGTCATAAGTACTCGTACCACGGCCAATTTCATCCATTAAGATCAGGCTCCTATTGCTAAGGTTGTTGAGGATACTGGCCGTTTCGGTCATTTCCACCATAAAGGTCGATTCTCCTTTCGAGAGGTTGTCTGAAGCGCCCACACGGGTAAATACTTTGTCCACAATACCGATTTTGGCATAAGAAGCCGGCACAAACGACCCCATCTGTGCCATAAGCACAATCAGGGCTGTTTGTCGCAACAGGGCAGATTTACCAGCCATATTTGGCCCGGTAATCACCATCACCTGCTGGGATATATCGTCCAGATAGACATTATTGGGAATATATGGCTCGCCTGCCGGAAGTTGGCGTTCGATCACCGCATGGCGGCCTTCTTTTATATCAATCAGGTTTTCTTCGGTAATGCCCGGTCTGTAGTAGTTGTTTTTTACAGCTATCTCTGCAAAGGAAGACAGACAGTCGATCGTACCAATGGTCTTGGCATTTTGCTGTATTTCAGCCACATAATCCGTTGCAAACAGTACCAAATCCCTGTATAGATTTTGCTCTATTGCATGTATTTTGTCCTCGGCGGTCAGGATTTTTTCCTCGTAGGTTTTCAGTTCCTCGGTGATGTACCTCTCTGCGTTTACCAGGGTTTGCTTGCGAATCCACTCTGGTGGCACTTTGTCTTTATGGGCATTGCTCACTTCCAGATAATAGCCAAACACCTTGTTGTAGGCTATTTTTAATGAAGAAATACCTGTGTTTTCAACCTCCCTTTTCTGTATTTGTAATAGAAAATCCTTGCCGGAGTAAGCTATTTTCCTTAGTTCGTCCAGTTCGTCATGTACCCCGTCTTTGATCACATTGCCAAGGTTGCTCAACACAGGTGCGTCATCCTTTAATTCGGCTTCTATTTTGCCAAGCAGGTGTTCACAGGGATTTAGCAGATCGGAATACTTTTCAAGGGTTTTGTTTCCTGAGGCTTTCAGTGCCAAAACAATAGGGCTAATATTGCCAAGAGCCCGCTTGAGCTGCACCAGTTCCCGGGGGTTGATGCGTAATACGGAGACTTTTGAAATCAACCGCTCCAGGTCACCAATTTGTTTTAGCAGTGCCAGCAGGTTTTCCTGCAACTCCTGATTTTCCACAAAAGCTTCCACCACTGAGAGGCGCTCTTCTATCACTGACTTGTCTTTCAACGGCAATACGAGCCATTTTTTCAGCATGCGTGCCCCCATTGGGGTCAGGGTCTGATCCAGAATATCGATAAGTGGCGTACCGTCAGGTTGCTGAGTGAAGAGCAGTTCAAGGTTTCTGATGGTAAACTTGTCCAACCACACATATTTGTCGGCCTCAATTCTGGAAATGGACGATATATGGCCTATTTCCCTGTGTTCCGTTTCCTCGAGGTAATACAACACCGACCCTGCCGCACAGATGGCTTCCGGCATTTCTTCAATCCCAAACCCTTTGAGGTTGGCAGTATTGAAATGTGATGTGAGCTTTTCATAGCCATAGTCAAGCCCGAAAATCCATTCTTCAAGGCAATAGGTATTGTACTGGTCCTGCAAACCAGACTCAAAACGTTCTTTAAACTTCTTACAATAAATGACCTCAGATGGACTAAAGCCCTGAAGCAATTTATCTATATAATCTTCATTGCCTTGTGAGACCATAAACTCCCCAGTGCTGAGGTCGAGCAGTGAAATGCCAATGATGTCTTTTCCGTAAGAAAGTGCCGCCAGGTAGTTGTTGGATCGTTGGTCCAACACATTATCATTCATAGACAATCCCGGCGTAACCAGTTCGGTCACCCCCCTTTTTACAATGCCCTTCACTGACTTAGGGTCTTCCAACTGATCGCAAATGGCGACCCTGTTGCCAGCCCTGACCAGACGGGGCAAATATGTATCCAGTGAATGGTGGGGAAAACCTGCCAATTCGATGTGGGAGGCAGATCCATTGGCCCTTTTGGTCAAAACGATCTCCAGGATTTTGCTGGCCTTTATGGCATCCTCCCCAAAAGTTTCGTAAAAGTCGCCGACCCTAAACAACAGCAAAGCCCCAGGGTGCTTTGCCTTGATGGCATTGTACTGCTTCATCAGGGGGGTTTCTTTTTTTTCTTTTGTGGCCATCGGTGTGTTTTTCCAATGGCGAATTTAAGAACTACATAGATTCTTTAACAATCTAAAGGAAGTAATTTATCGGATTGTTGGCATCACGAATATCTGCATGGATTTTAAACCAAAAATTGAATGGCAGAATTAGTCGGGAGACTATATTATCCGAAAGAAATTCAGGCCAACTCAATGCTATAAACATTTACAGGAATAGACTTGCCTTTCAGGGGTATATAGCCGATCAGTACTTTCCTGTATGCTTCTACTTCTAAAATCAGTTCGGCAAAAGATTCTGATGCCAGTAAATCCTTTTTATATTGGTTGCAGACTTTTTGGATACGGGCAGCTGTGTTCAATACATCGCCATGAAAGGCTATCTCCCTTTTGATATTGCCAACTTCAGCAGCGGTCACTGTACCCTGGTTTATTCCAGCCTTAAATTCGGGAACGAAACCATATCTGCTCTCATATTTGTCCGATTTTTTTAGCAACAGGGCGCGAAACGCATAGTACAATTGTATGCAGTCGCTCGCGGCACCATTTTCATTTTTATCCCACATGAGCACTGCTTCGTCTCCTACATATTGATATATCTGAGCATTGTGTTTGCTTACTATTGTATTGAGATCCTGAAAACAGCTTTGAATAAGGCGACTGTATTTAATATGTCCGAGTTTTTCGGCATAGCCGGTAGAATCTTTTAGATCCAGAAACATAAAAATTTTGTCTTCTACAATAGGCGTATGGTATTTCCCAATGAAAAGGTTCCATAAATTGCCAGGTCCGAATTTTTTACTCACTTCCAGAAAAAAATTCACAATGATGATCACAACTGGTATGTAGATCAAAAAAGCAATCAAAAGGGATGGGTTTTCCCTGAGCAGCCAAAAAAAGGCGTCAGTATCATCGACCGGAAATATTTCCACCTTTGACATGGAGAAAAAGATAAGAACCGACACCACAGCGAAAGCAAGAATATACAGGATACTCTGGATCAGGATGATCCTGCCAAAGGACAGGTTTCGCAACCTTGTATTTTCTGTTAACCAATAAATAACATAAAAAAGGTTGCCATAGAAAAAGCCAAAAAGGGCGCCCTCCAGAAACGGAAGGTGCGATTGGGCATATATGAAAAATTCATTGCTTTGTTGCTGAACCCCAACACCTGACAAGCCTACCATGGTACGAAAGTAAGCGGTACCGATAATGGTGAACATAAAGCCTGCCATTTCCCAAGCCAGAAGGATGCACATCCAGGTAACAAAGTTTCTCTTCACTTCTGCTATTCGATTTTATATTTGTTCAGTTTGTTGTACCCTTCAACGCCTTGCAATCCCCCTGTATGCAACGCTACAATCGTGGTGTTGGGTTCAAAATAGTTGTGGTTTATCAGGTCATAAATGCCCATCATCATTTTCCCCGTATATACCGGGTCTAGCTGAATGCTATGCTTAGCCTTAAACTGATTGATGAACTCTATTAATTTGTCATTAAACCTGGCATAACCCCCCAAATGGTATTCGTGGTTTATTTCCCAGTCCGCCCTTTTTTCATTGCTATTCATGTTTACCAATCGGCCAACCTCTTCCTGGAGATAGCCTGCCCCCTTGAGCACTGATATACCCAGTGCTGTGGCCTGGCCCGGCAAACCGCAAACCAAGCCGGCCAAGGTTCCCCCCGTACCAACAGCACTCACAATTACCTGAAAATCAACATCTATCTCCCTTACTATCTCCTTGCATCCTTTCACAGCCAGGGTATTTGAACCACCTTCTGGTATTAGATAAAAATCGTCATATTCTCTCTTCAGTTGGTCCAGATAATGTTCTTCATTTTTCCTTTTATATTCTTCCCTGGAAACAAATTTCAATAGCATGCCCAATTCATGAGCATGTTGCAATGTCGGGTTGGAGGCAGGATGTAGCTCATCTCCCCTAATGATGCCTATAGCCTTGAACCCGTATTCACGTGCGGCCGCTGCAGTGGCCGCTATGTGATTTGAAAAAGCACCACCAAACGTAAGCAGTGTACCACATCCCTGCTCCCGTGCCGCCATCAGGTTGTATTTCAATTTCCGCCATTTATTTCCAGAGATTTCCCGATGAATCAAGTCGTCCCGCTTCAAATAAAGGTTGACCTGCCTGGATAACAACAGATCATCTTCAATTTTATCGAGCGGTGTTTTTTGTTGCAAATCAAACATGTCGCAATTTACAAATTCGCCATAAGCAATGGGTGTTTGTGCCCGTAGCAATCAGTTTTATTGCAAACATCCGATTTGTTGCCTACTAATCGCTAATTTTGGCCGATGAATCAGGAAGACGAACCAGGAGACGAATTGTACGAACACCACAGGATAGTGGCCGACCCCAACCAGACACTGCTTAGGATTGACAAGTTTCTCATGGACAGGCTACCCAACGTAACCAGAAATAAGATTCAGGGGGGTATAAAGGATGGCTTTGTGCTGGTCAACGATAAGGAGATCAAGCCCAATTACAAGGTACATCCAGATGATATCATCACGGTCTCGCTTCCTGAACCTCCTCGTGATACGGAAGTAATTCCTGAAAATATCCCATTGAATATCGTCTATGAAGATGACGATGTACTTGTAGTAAACAAGGAGCCTGGCATGGTGGTGCACCCTGCTTACCAGAATTGGTCAGGTACATTGGTCAATGCCCTTACCTGGCATTTTCAAAACCTCCCAACCATGCCCAATAACGATGGTAGGCCTGGCCTGGTTCATCGAATAGACAAAGATACCTCCGGTCTGTTGGTCATTGCCAAATCAGAGCCGGCCATGACCCATTTGGCGAAGCAATTTTTTGATCATTCCATAGAAAGAACCTATTATGCCCTGGTATGGGGCGAGCCCGAAAACGAAAGTGGCACCATCGATGTAAACCTTGGGAGGAGTTTTAAAGACAGAAGGGTAACAACTGCTTTCCCTGAGGGTGACTATGGGCAAACTGCCGTCACTCACTATAAAGTGCTCAACAACCTGAGGTATGTTAGCCTAATCCAATGCAACCTCGAAACAGGACGCACCCATCAAATCAGGGCCCACATGAAGTACCTTGGGCATCCCCTTTTTAATGACACCACTTATGGAGGTGACAAAATCCTAAAAGGAACCACCTTTAGCAAATACAAACAGTTCGTTGACAACTGTTTTAAGGTGATGCCCAGGCAGGCATTGCATGCAAAATCGTTGGGTTTTGTTCACCCCAGAACGAGCGAATTCATGCAATTCGATTCGGAGTTGCCGGAGGACTTTCGGTCAGTCATAGAAAAGTGGGAACACTACGTAAATTACGTGGAATAAAGCTGGACTTCACCTTTCATGTAAACAAAAGCCCTTTCAATAAAATATCAAAAGGGCTTCTGGTTTCGCTTTTTTCAAACCCGGATCAAGGCCTGAATTCTATCTTTCTCATCCTTAATGATTGAGGAGTTACTTCTACATACTCATCATCATTGATGTATTCCAAAGCTTCTTCCAATGAGAACTTTTTGGCCGGCACAATTTTGGCGTTGTTGTCCGAGCTGGTAGTCCGCATGTTGGTGAGCTTCTTTCCTTTTTGTATGTTAATAGACAAATCATTGGACCTTGAATGCTCGCCTATCACCTGCCCTATATACAGATCTTCGCCCGGATCAACAAAAAATATACCTCTATCCTGCAGTTTGTCAATTGAATAGGCTGTGCCTGGGCCCGTTTCCATAGATACAAGGGAGCCGTTCTGCCTGCCTGCCATATCACCTTTATAGGGCTCATACCCATTGAAACGATGGGTCATCACTGCTTCACCGGCGGTAGCTGTCAGTATTTGGTTTCGTAAACCAATCAATCCCCTTGCAGGAATATTGAACTCCAAATGTTGCACATCACCTTTTGGTGCCATTACGGTCAGTTCGCCTTTTCTTTTGGTGACAAGTTCAATCGCCTTTCCGGATGACTCTTCGGGCACGTCAATGACCAAATGTTCCACGGGCTCGTGCTTTTGTCCGTCTATTTCTTTATAGATCACCTGAGGTTGGCCTACCTGAAGTTCATAGCCTTCCCTTCGCATGGTTTCGATCAGTACCGACAAGTGCAAAACACCACGGCCATATACCAAAAATTTATCTTCTGAATCCGTAGGCTCTACCCTCAGTGCCAGGTTCTTTTCAGTTTCTTTAAAAAGCCTGTCACGCAAATGTCTGGAAGTGACAAATTTTCCTTCTTTGCCGAAGAACGGGGAATTGTTGATGGTGAAGAGCATGTTCATGGTTGGCTCATCTACTCCAACCCTTTCCAATGGTTCGGGATTGTCAAAATCTGTGATCGTATCACCAATCTCAAAATCTTCAATACCTGTCACAGCGCAGATATCCCCACATTCCACCTGTTCTACTTTCCTTTTTCCAAGGCCTTCAAAGATATGCAGTTCCTTAATTCTCACCCTTTTGATGGTATCATCTTTCTTCGTCAATCCAAGGCTTTGCCCTTCCTTGATGGTACCCTGATGTATCCTGCCAATAGCAATTCTCCCGGTAAAAGAAGAAAAATCAAGCGAGGTAATTTTCATACGAAGTACACCTTCCCTTTTTTCAGGGGCCGGGATTACTTTGATGATTGTATCGAGAAGTGGGGTTATGCTATCAGTTTCATTTTTCCAATCATGGCTCATCCAGCCATTTTTGGAAGAACCATAGAGTGTTTCAAAATCCAGTTGATCTTCTGTAGCGTCAAGGTTAAACATCAGGTCGAAAACCTCCTCATGTACTTCATCAGGTCGGCAGTTTTCCTTATCCACTTTGTTCACCACTACTATTGGCTTAAGGCCAAGGGAAAGTGCTTTGCTCAGTACAAACCTTGTCTGCGGCATGGCCCCTTCAAACGCATCAACCAACAAAATAACACCATCCGCCATACTCAACACCCGTTCTACCTCACCTCCAAAATCGGCGTGACCCGGGGTATCGATGATATTTATTTTGGCTCCTTTATATTCTACGGAAACGTTTTTTGATAAAATGGTAATTCCACGTTCCCGTTCCAGGTCGTTGCTATCAAGGATGAGTTCCTTGTTGTCCTGCTTTCTGTTCAGGCTATTGGTGGCATAAATGATTTTATCAACCAGGGTAGTTTTACCATGGTCAACGTGCGCTATAATGGCGACATTTCTGATTTCTGACATCTCTTTGAAAAATTAAGCCGCAAAGATATCATTATTACTTCACAACAATGACTATGACCGCTGAATTTGATTGGAAAATTATTTTCGCAGAGCAGCTCCAAACAAGGGTTTTTGGTAAATCATTTTAGTATTGACCTTGAAATCACCAGTCTTTGGATATTGGATGTACCTTCTCCAATGGTACAAAGTTTAGCGTCACGGTAATACTTTTCGGCAGGAAAATCTTTGACATAGCCATATCCACCAAAAATCTGAACAGCTTCATTGGCAACATTTACTGCTGTTTCAGAGGCAAACAATTTGGCCATTGCAGATTCTTTTTTCACATCCTTGCCCTGATTTTTCATCTGGGCAGCCCGATAGGTGAGTAATTCTGAAGCTTCTACATTAGTAGCCATTTCCGCCAGCTTGAAAGACACCCCCTGAAAACTTGAAATCGGCTTGTTGAACTGGTGCCTCTCTTTGGAATAGGCCGTTGCTGCCTCAAATGCACCTTTGGCAATACCAAGGGCAAGTGCGGCAATAGAAATCCTTCCTCCGTCCAAAACCTTCAGCGACTGGACAAACCCATCCCCTATATTTCCTAAAACATTGTCTTCAGGTACCTTACAATCATTAAAGATCATTTCCGCAGTTTCGGAAGCACGCATTCCAAGTTTATTTTCTTTCTTGCCAGCCCCAAATCCTGGGGTGCCCCTCTCTACAACAAAAGCCGTCATCGCATGTGAATCCCCTGGCTCACCAGTTCTGGCTATAACTACAGCGACATCTCCTGATTTGCCATGTGTAATGAAATTTTTGGTTCCATTAATTACCCAATAATTTCCTTCTTTTTTGGCGGTGGTTTTCATATTGCCCGCATCCGAACCTGTATTGGGTTCAGTAAGGCCCCAGGCTCCTATCCATTCTGCAGAAGCCAATTTTGGAAGCCATTTATGCTTTTGCCCTTCGCTCCCAAACTGCAAAATATGCCCGGTACAAAGTGAGTTGTGTGCGGCAACTGACAAACCAATTGACCCATCAATTTTGGCTATTTCTGAAATGACAGTCACATACTCCTCATATCCAAACCCACTGCCCCCATATTCCTGTGGCACCAACACCCCCATCAAACCTAGTCCACCCAGTTTTTTAAACAATTCAACCGGAAAGATTTGACCTTCATCCCAATCCATCATGTGAGGCCTGATTTCTTTTTGCCCAAAATCCCTGATCATATCAGAAATCATAGCTTGGTTTTCACTCACCAATTCTTGCGTAATTTCGCTAATTTCATTCATATTAACTTTCTCATTTTCAGGTTATAACGACAAATATACAAAATACATTCGCTAAATTCCTACAATACATATTCCGATTTCTTTTCAATTCTGTATATTTTTTTATTTCAGGCAAACAAGGTCAAAAGCCAACTTACCGGAGATTGATAAGCCTTAATTTCTAATTTCTCTTATTTTTGCCGCGGTTAAAACGAAAAGGAAATAAACAGTAAATATTAGCAATGAAAATAGCAGTTGTAGGAACAGGGTATGTAGGACTGGTTACAGGTACTTGTTTTGCAGAAACAGGAAATCATGTGACTTGTATAGATATCGATGAAAAAAAGGTTGAAAAACTTCGGAACAGGGTAATGCCAATTTATGAGCCTGGTCTTGAAGCGTTGTTCGAACGAAACATTCATCAGGGCCGACTGGAGTTTACAACCGATCTGGCGGAAGGCGTGAAAGGGGCAAAGGCAATATTTCTTGCACTGCCTACACCTCCGGGTGAAGATGGTTCTGCAGATTTAAGTTATATTTTGAAAGTTGCGCAGGATTTAGGCCCCATATTGGAAAACTACACGGTACTGATAGACAAGAGCACTGTCCCTGTGGGTACTGCAGAAAAAGTAAGAGCAGCTGTAGCCGATAATTGCGATGTAGAATTTGACGTTGTTTCAAACCCCGAATTCCTTCGAGAAGGAGTAGCTGTGGAAGATTTTATGAAACCTGACAGGGTGGTGATTGGAAGCTCATCCGAGAGGGCCAACAAAATAATGGCAGAGTTGTACGCCCCTCTTGTGAGGCAGGGCAACCCCATCATTTTTATGAATGAGAAGTCAGCTGAACTTACTAAATATGCCGCCAACTCTTTCCTGGCCACAAAAATTACTTTTATGAATGAAATTGCCAACTTATGTGAACTGGTTGGAGCGGATGTGGACATGGTCCGAAAGGGTATTGGCACAGATTCCAGAATTGGGAAGAGGTTCTTATTTGCTGGTATCGGATATGGTGGCAGTTGCTTTCCTAAAGATGTACAGGCGCTTGCCAAGTCTTCCGAAGAAGTAAAGTATGACTTTGGCATATTAAAAGCTGTAATGCGCACCAATGAGACCCAAAAACTAAAATTGATTGACAGGGTAAAAGAAAAATTCGGAAACGACCTGACTGGCAAAACCTTCGCAGTATGGGGGCTTGCCTTCAAACCCTACACCGATGATGTAAGGGAGGCACCCGCCCTGGTCAATATAAAAGCTCTTTTAGATGCCGGCGCAAAAGTAAAAACATACGACCCTGAGGCTATGGATAATGTCATGGAGCTGATCGGCGACAAAATAGAATTTTCAGCCAACGAATATGAAGCTACCAAAGATGCCGATGCATTGATGATTATGACGGAATGGCCGGTTTTCAGAACCCCAGATTTTGACAGGCTAAAAGACCTGCTCAAAAACAATATCATATATGATGGCCGCAACCTGTACAATACTGAAACCATGGCCGAGCTCGGGTTTACTTACTTTAGCATAGGAAGGGCTCCTCAAAATGCCTGATTTTAATTCCATACTGATCACTGGGGGAGCCGGTTTCATTGGCTCCCACGTAGTACGCCGTTTCGTAAAACATTATCCAGGCTGCACCATAGTCAACATGGATAAATTGACCTATGCTGGAAACCTGGAGAATATATCTGATCTTGAGGGCCAGCCGAATTACCACTTCGAGAAAGGCGACATTTGCGATGCACCTTTCTTGGAAAAGCTCTTTGGCCAGTATCAATTCGATGCGGTGATCCACCTGGCAGCAGAGTCGCATGTGGATCGATCCATTTCAGACCCCATGGCGTTTATAGAAACGAATGTTTTTGGCACGGTGAACCTGCTGAATGTTTGCAAAGACCAATGGAAAGACGATTTGAACAACAAGCTGTTTTATCATATTTCGACAGACGAAGTATATGGTTCATTGGATGAGGGTGGTTTTTTCCTGGAAACTACTCCCTACGATCCACAGTCGCCTTACTCTGCCTCCAAAGCAAGTTCAGATCATTTCGTTAGGGCCTATGGCAATACATATAAGCTACCCTACATAATTTCCAACTGCTCCAACAATTATGGCCCCAATCAGTTTCCAGAAAAACTGATCCCACTTTTTATCCAAAATATAATTGATAAAAAGCCATTGCCCGTTTACGGCAAAGGAGAAAATGTAAGAGACTGGCTGTATGTGGTGGACCATGCAACAGCTATTGATACTATTTTCCATAATGGAAAGACTGGAGCAACTTACAACATTGGCGGGTTTAATGAATGGAAAAACTTGGATCTCATTAAATTGTTGTGTGGCATAATGGACAAAAAACTAGGACGGGAGACAGGAGAATCAGAGAAATTGATATCTTACGTGACCGACAGGGCCGGACATGACCTTCGCTATGCCATTGACTCCACTAAATTGTCTGAAGAATTGGGCTGGAAACCTTCGTTGCAGTTTGAAGAGGGTTTAGAAAAAACCATTGACTGGTACCTGCAAAACCGCCAATGGCTCGAGCATATTGCTTCAGGGGAATATCGGGACTATTCTGTTTAACCGGGCCTACAAAGTAGGAACTTTGTGAGGCACAACGAACATTGACTTCACATGATAATATCATCTAACGTACACCTAAAAAACCTGACCATCCACAAAGTAAATGGCCAAGGTATCCGGCTGTCCCAAAATTCAATTGCCGTTGAAGACGATTTTCTCAAGGATGTACTGGTCAACTATTTTTTCCATTCCTTTAAAGATGAAGAGCGTTTCGGCTTTGACTCTATGGAATCCAACCCGGTATTCCATTCGGTAAGCACCATTTTTGACCAACCCGAATTGTTGTATGAAAAATCTGTGGAACTGGCCCGTAGGTTGTTCGAAACCTCAGACCACTCCAATATAAAACCAGGGGATTTTTTTACAGTCTATTTTGAAGATTGCGTATTGGATGACGAAATTGTGGAAGTTGTAGGCTTGTTTAAAGCTGAAAACAAAAACACTTTTCTAAAAATCTATTCCGATAACGAAGTATTCGGTGTGGACCCTCAGGAAGGCATCAATGTGAGCAAAATAGACAAAGGCACGTTGATTTTTAACACGGAAAAGGAAAATGGATATACGGTATTCTCAATCGACAATACCAACAAAGGAAATGCCGCCCAGTTTTGGAACCAGACTTTCTTAAACCTGAAACAGGTCGAAAATGAGTTTTATCAAACCAAACAACTGGTACACCTGTGCCAGGACTTTATCAACAGCACCGTACCAAAAGAGGATGCCCCAGGTAAAATCGCTTTGTTCAACGAATCTATGGAATACCTCAAGTCCAATGAAACGTTTAGCCATGAGGGTTTCAAAGAGCAGGTACTTCATGAACCAGACCTGATGCGTTCGTATGAGGCATTCAGAGAGGAACAATCGCCTGAAAATGAAGTGATGCAGCAAGAAGAAATGCCCATTTCCAAACCCGCTGTAAAGAAGAGTAAAAAATTTATTCGCTCTGTGATAAAATTGGACAAAAACTTCCACGTCTATGTGCATGGAAACCGAGAACAAATCGAAAAAGGGTTTGATTCAGGCCGTCAAAAAAATTACTACAAACTGTATTTTGAGGAAGAAAGCTAAGCGACCTTCTGGGCAGTCGCTATTGAAACATCATATCCAATCGTTCGCTGGGAATCGGCTTGCTTATAAAATCCTTTATGTTATTGTCTTTCTTGGCCTTGTCAATGTCTGACTGTATGACAGAAGAGGTGACCATATAAAGCGTGATTGAATTTTTAACCTCCGAAGGAAGTGTTTCATAATCTTCCAAAAACTCCCAACCGTCTTTAATGGGCATATTCACATCCAGCATGATCATATGCGGTAATTGGCCCGGCTCCTGGATGTTGGCATTTAAATAGTTAATGGCTTCTTCACCATTGAAAAACTTCATGATTTCACAGGTGATGTTTTTCATTTCAATTTGTTTTTTGATGATCAACTGAAAAACTTCATCATCATCAATCACTGCTATCCTTTTCATATTATCTAAATATCCTTCATATATTTGTTGAATCCGAAATTGACCACAAATTCTGAGCCCTCACCAACTTTACTTTCAACATCGATTTCCCCACCCATGGATTCTACCTGCGCCTTGGTAATAAACAACCCCACCCCCCTGGCATTTTCATTGTGATGGAAAGTCTTTCTCAACCCAAACAATTTATCCTTATATTTCTTTAGATTAATCCCCAGGCCATTGTCTTTCACACTCAGAAATACCTGGCCATTTTCGATTTTTGTCGAAACAGCTATTACCGGCCGCCTGTCGGGGTGGCTGTACTTTAAGGCATTGGACAATAAGTTCTGAACGATACTCTCAAGATAGACCTTGGGATATTCTATAAAGTCAATTTGATCAAAATTTTGTACAATTTCTGCATTTTTTTTGATTATTTCACTACTAACGTCCTGCTTCACTTTTTTGAGGGTTTCAGAAAAACTCATTTTCTGTTGTTGCTTGTTCAACTCCCATGAAGTTTTGATCACCTCTGTCAGTTCTTTTATGGTTTCGTAAAGATTGGTGGAAGTATTTTTGAGCTGCTTGAGCACGAACGCTACGTTTTCTTCCGAATTATCCAGCTCGTATAAACTTAACAGCGAATGGATGTTGGCAATTGGCGCCCTCAGGTTGTGCGAAGCAATGTGTGCAAACTCCTCCAGCTGTTTATTTTGCTTGATCAAAAAGCCGTTCAATTTATTTTGCTCCTTTTCCAGGCCTTTGCGCTCAGAAATATCATAGAAAACCAATTGAGTGGATTGCTGGCCCTTGTATAAAATGGATGTACCCATCACTTCCACATCTATCAGCTTACCATCCAGGGTAATAAACTGCTCCTCTACCCTAGGCATCACTTTATTTTCTGCCAGTTTTTTCATCCTCTTCTGTACCTGGTCTTTAAAACTGGGTTTTACGAAATCCATCACATTTTTCTCCAGTAGTTGATCTTCGCTGGAGGCCTTGCCTATCCTCAACACCTCTTTGTTCACGAATTTGATGATACCATTGGTATGGATCAAAATCGCTACCGGTGAGTTATCGACAAGTTGCCGATACCTCTTCTCACTAGATATGAGCTCCTTTTTTCTCAGGTGGTGCTCGATGGCAAGGCTCAGGATATTGCCTATTCCCTGTATAAGTTCCAGTTCGGCCCTATTGGGCTCTTTTACCTCATTGCCATACACCCCAAAAGTACCCAACACCTGATCTTCCATAGACAGAACCGGAACCGACCAACAAGCTTTCAGGTTGAAATCCAGCGCCAGGCCAGGATTGGATGACCAAAGCGGGTCGTTGGCAATATCCGATACTATTACTGTTTCTTTTGTATGGGCCGCTGTACCGCAGGAGCCATTTTGTGGCCCTATTGGTGCCTGATGGATCAACTTTCGATATGCCTCTGGCAGGCTCGGTCCCGCCCCGTCCACCAGCCAACCCTTCTCCTTTTCATAAAGCAAAACAGAACAATACATACCTGGCATGATTTGCTCAATACCACGGCAGGTAAAGTCCATTATTTCCAGGAGATCACTTCCCTTTGCCACCTTTTCCAGAATCTCTTTGGTGAGCTGGGTAGTCTGGCTGTGTCTTTTTTCCCGGGTGATATCCCGAATAATGCCATTTGAGCCTATATAATTCCCTTTTTTATCAAAATGGGCAGAAGCTGTCAACGATACATAAATAGTACTTTTATCCTTCCCTAGAATTTCGCCGTGCACATTTCGGATACTTCCCTTTTCCTTCAGGTGCTCGATTAGAAGGTCGTTCTTTACCGGGTCTTTGTAAAAGTCCCTCTCGCATTTGCCCAATACCTCCTCAGGTTTGTACCCGGTGACCAGCTCTACTGATGGACTGATGATTTTCACAATGGAGTCCTTATCACTTCGATAATAAATATCTGAAATAGAGTGGAAAATTTCCTTGAACTTGTTTTCGCTGCTTATCAGCTCCCTCTCACGAAGGGCCTGCTTTGTGATATCCCTGATAACACCCGTGGTGCCTATCACTGCTCCCTTTTTATCATAGTGCGCCTGAATATTGAATGAGAGTACTTTGGTGTTCCCTCCCGGCAGACGGAAGTTTAAGCGGACATCCTCAAGCCGACCGGACTTTTTTAGTTCGGCAAATAGTTCATCAGCTTTTTCCTTTTTGATCAGACTGTCGGTCCGCTTGCCTAAAAATTGATCGGGCTTCATACCAGTCAACCGCTCTATGGAAGGGCTCATAGTTTCCACTACTCTGTCGGCATTGGTTTTGTAATAAACATCACTTATGGAAGCGAAGAAATCCCCAAAAGCCTTTTCGTTTTTCCCCGCCTGGTATATCGTTCCCAGCTGATCCTCCGTTTTCTGAAGCATGACCGTACAGTCACCTTCTGAGACCCCAACTACCTTTATCTGATAAGTACTCCCCTCAATTACCATTTCTTCGGGAATGAGCCCCTCTTTCCATTTCAAGGTTGCCATGGATTTCCCCCTTTTACCTTTGGCCATTAAGGAGTAAAATGGTTGGCCAATGGAATCCCTGCTATTTTGATGGCCGAAAATATTCTCCGGCCCCATGTAGGCCAATATCTTCCCGGTGTGCTTCTCTATCCGAAATACCGGTTCGTGTAGCATCAGGTCTTGTAAACCATCATCAGGTCTTCGGGTTTTACTGGCCATGAAGAATCATTTTGCCTTTCAAATTAATAAATTAATTTGAAACAGTTCCAAATTTTATCGTGAATGATAATACTAAAAACTTTCTCATAAGGTAAATTTGCCGCCCAAATGAACCACTGATTAAAATGCAAAGAGATCAACAAGTATTTGACATTATTAAAAGAGAGCAGGAAAGACAGGAAGAAGGACTGGAACTGATTGCCTCGGAAAATTTTGTGTCACCACAGGTAATGGAGGCCCAGGGCAGTGTATTGACCAACAAATATGCAGAGGGCCTGCCTGGAAAAAGATACTATGGTGGATGTGAAGTAGTCGATGAAACGGAGAACCTCGCAAGGGACAGGGCCAAGGAACTATTTGGCGCCACATGGGCCAATGTTCAACCACACTCTGGTGCCCAGGCCAATGCTGCAGTGATGCTGGCTGCATTGAATGCAGGAGATAAAATATTAGGATTTGATTTGTCGCATGGCGGGCATTTGACCCACGGATCGCCTGTCAATTTTTCAGGAAAATTGTACCAAACCAGCTTTTATGGTGTAGATAAAGAAACAGGAACGATAGACTATGCAAAACTGGAAGAAACTGCCCTTACAGAAAAACCAAAATTGATCATCAGTGGGGCTTCTGCCTATAGCCGCGATTGGGACTATGCGAAATTCAGGGCTATTGCTGATGAAGTAGGGGCACTCCTGATGGCGGACATTTCACACCCCGCCGGCCTTATCGCCAGGGGCTTGTTGAGCGACCCATTGGAGCATTGCCACATCGTAACCACCACCACCCATAAGACCCTCAGGGGCCCCAGAGGTGGCATGATTTTGATGAGGGAGGATTTTGACAATCCTTTCGGACTGAAAACCCCTAAGGGTGAATTGAGAAAAATGAGTGCCTTGTTGGATTCAGGAGTGTTCCCCGGAACACAAGGAGGGCCTTTGGAGCATGTGATTGCCGCCAAAGCAGTCGCATTTGGCGAAGCATTGTCTGATGAGTATATGGAATATGTAATTCAGGTCCAAAAAAATGGACGCGCCATGGCCCAGGCTTTTGTGAACAAAGGATATCATGTAATATCGGGAGGTACAGACAACCACATTTGCCTGATAGACCTCAGGTCCAAAGGGCTCACTGGCAAGCTCGCTGAAAATACATTGATCAAAGCAGACATTACAGTAAATAAAAATATGGTGCCATTCGATGACAAATCACCGTTTGTCACTTCTGGCATGCGTGTGGGAACTGCCGCCATGACCACCAGGGGCATGAAGGAAGCCGACATGGAAAAAATAGTTGACCTGATGGACTCCATCCTCTCTGATACCGATAACGAACAAAACATTGCGAGTGTCAAGCGGCAGGTAAACGAATGGATGCATGAATTTCCATTATACAGAGAACTGGTATAAACTGTCATTGAATGAGCGATTTACCAGAAGTTCAGCAAAAGCCACAGGAAGAACAGCCTGAAATGTCTTTTCTCGACCACCTTGAAGAACTCAGGTGGCACATCATCAGGGCATTTATAGCCATAGGGGTATTTACCATTGGCGCATTCCTTGCCAAAAGTATTGTTTTTGGTAAAATAATACTTGGGCCGTCAAAAACTGAATTCTGGACCTATCAAATGATGTGCCGGCTTGCTGATATGATCGGCACCTCAGGCCTTTGTATTGACGAACTTCCATTCATAATACAGAGCCGTCAGATGACAGGCCAGTTTACCATGCACATCACTTCATCGTTTGCCGTTGGGTTGATTTGTGCTTTTCCATACGCCTTTTGGGAAGTGTGGCGGTTTATCAGCCCGGGCATGTATATCAAGGAAAGGAAAGTAGCAAGGGGGGCTGTTTTTTATGTGAGCTTGTTGTTTATGATAGGTGTGACCTTCGGATATTTTATCCTTGCGCCTCTATCGATCAATTTTTTGTCCAATTACCAGATCGACCCGAGCATTCTCAACGAATTTGATATTGTGTCGTACGTCTCCACCATCACCACCCTGGTCCTGGCCTGCGGGCTTCTGTTTCAATTGCCGATGGTTGTCTATTTCCTTACTAAAACCGGACTGGTGACCCCAAGTCTTTTGAAAACGTATAGAAAACATAGTATTGTAGTTATTTTCTTCCTGGGGGCCATGCTTACACCGCCCGACCCTTTTAGTCAGGTCTTGATCGCATTGCCATTGATAGGACTGTACCAGTTTAGTATGGTTATATCTAAAAGAACTTATAAAAATCTGGAAAAAGAGGAAGACTAATCATCAAGATATAAACACCATGAAAATTGCAATAGGTGGCGACCATGCCGGATTCACATACAAAGAAAAAATCTCAAAATACCTGAATGGCAAGGGCATAGAGGTAAAAGATTTCGGGCCATACAGTCCTGATTCTGTGGATTATCCTGACTTTGTCCATCCGGTGGCAGATGCCGTAGTAAGCGATGAATTTGATCTGGGCATATTGATTTGCGGCAGTGGCAATGGTGTGGCGATGACAGCCAACAAACACAGTGACATAAGGGCAGCTTTGTGCTGGAATACCGACCTGGCAGCCCTCGCCCGACAACACAACAATGCCAATGTGATTTGCATACCCGAGCGCTTCGTTGATTATGCGGTAGCCGAAAACATGGTAGAAACCTTTATATCTTCTGAGTTTGAAGGAGGAAGGCATGAAAGAAGGGTAAGCAAAATTTCCTGCTGAGATCAACTCATCTTGTAAGGTTCATGATTTTTTTTGAGGCCGGATATCTAATCGCCTTTTCTCAAATACACATTTTCTATGGAGTAGTGAGGTGTGTACTTTAAACCTACCGTTGGGGCCTTCTTAAACAATTCTGGAACTACTTTCTTTTCGTCAATGATTACGTCCGGCGGATTGTCAGTGAAATGCAGATAGGTTTCACTGAGGTTGTCATAATATCCCAGGTTTTGGAAATGGTTTCTTGTCAATTGCCAGTTGAGGTATGGAGTGGCCAGGGAGCTATTTGAATACGCATCTATGCTTTCCCCAATCACCAACAGCTTTTTTCCTTCTGTCAGGGTGTCGTATGGCGTTTCCTGAACCATGAGCTGGTCAAAAGAAATAAACTCGTCAACAAACAGCCAGCGCTTCAGGGGAAACAGCATATTGAGCAAAAGCAACAGTGCAATGATGACGAACACTGCTTCGGCCATTATCCAGTTTTTCAGGGCGATCAGGTAATGCGAAGTAAAAAAAGCCAGGCCAGGCACAACAAATATCAGCTGATACACAGAAAATTCCCTGGAAAGCCACACTGAAAATATTCCAGCAAACATAAACATGAGCATCACGTTCTGGATCTTAATCTGAAAATTGATGTACCTTCCAATGGACCGTGATTTTACAAACGATACCACGAATATGGACAATGGAATAAACACCAACCCCAAAAACTCAATCCTGGTGATGTATAGTTGCGGCTTTATGCTAAATATGGATTCAAAATAGGCCACTCGGAACATGGCAAAAGAATCGAACCAAAAATAGTAGAATGATGCAATGACCAATACGAGGAAAAAACCATAGACCATGAGCGACATTCTCCTGATGACAGAGCCGGTGTAGATCAGCAACGAGGCTATAATTACCACGAAGTAGAGAAAAAACGGAAGGTAGAACAAAGTAGCCAGGCCAAGGTACAATCCCATTTGTACGAACAAGTCGTCCCTGGTCAGATTGTCCATTCTCTGAAATAAATTGTTGACCGCAAGCAACACCAAAGTCATCCCCATCAGCACCGGTGATAGCGTAAGAAAATCGAATGACACATGCATAAACAACATATACATCAAAGCAGGAATGTAGGTGTTTTGATTGTAGGCCTTGTTTTTAAGAAGGAGGTTGTTGAAAACACCACATTGGATCAGCACCAATACCATTGACAAGGCCCGGTAGGCCATCACACTTTTTCCAAAAAGCAGATGGACCAACCCATAGATACCTGCCGAAAGTGGCCCGGTGAAGTCCCAAATATCTTTGTACATGTCCTTGCCATTGGCCAGGGCTTCACCTATTATCATCCATTTCAACTCGGGTGCAATCAAGGGAATGCCAGTATAAATCAGTGGCACCCTGATAAGGAGCATAAGTAGAAATACAAATGCCAGGCGATATGGATCATTGATTTTGAAAAAATTCAGCAAAGCAGTGCAGTCAGGACTGGTTAATGAGTGGATTAAAATTATGTGCAAAAGTGTACTCAATACCTGTATTTAGAAACATTCTGAAGGAATATTCTGTTACTTTTATTGAGCCCGAAACGAATTTACACCAATATTAAAATAAATATAAAATTATAAGGATATTTGCGTTGGATTCATGCATCGGCAGCATCCATTTCCAGGGATCAATTGTGTTAAACCTACCGAGTCCCGATGTTTCCTGCCCTGCCCTGGCCCTCATTGGGAGTGGTCCCATCCGCGATCGGATAGTTTGGTGATTCGATGATGAACTTTTAATTTTAGAAATTCCCAAAAAGAAACCATGAGCTATACACGTCAACTAAAATACGCCGGATTAATACAAAAAGACCTCAGCGAAATCTTCCAAAGGGATGTAAGGCACCTGATAGGCAATGCTTTTGTGACTGTTACGGGAGTGGAGGTAAGCCCCGACCTGGGCTTTGCAAAAATATTCATCAGCCTGATGATGGTCGAAGATAAAGAGCGGTTTATGACTACTCTGGAAAATCACAAAAAAGAGATCAGAAAGGCCCTGGGCAATAAAATTGGAAAGCAGGTGCGGATCGTTCCAGAAATAGCTTTTTTCCTCGACGAAACGCAAGACCAAGCCCAAAAAATAGAAGATCTGCTGGCCGGACTGGATATCCCTCCCGAAGAGCAGGAAGATTCAGGGAATTAGGATATTTTTGACCCAGGTAAACCAACGGTAATCGTTCATGAATTTTCCTTTATTCATTGCCAACAGATATTTTTTCTCCCGAAAAAAGAAAAATTTCATCAATGTGATAGCCATTATTTCCATGGCGGTGGTCGCCATTGCCACAGCGGCGCTCATCATTGCTTTGTCTGTTTACAACGGCATGGAGGGGCTACTGCGGTCTATTTATGGTTCTTTTGATGCAGAGCTGTCTATTTCCCCCACACATGGTAAGTCCTTTGAATTGACGGACGACCTGTTCAACAGCATCCAACAGGTAGAGGGGGTGGTCAATATCACCGAAGTAATAGAGGACAATGTGCTGCTCAAATACAACGAAGCTCAAAAACTGGTAAAGATGAAGGGTCTCAGCGACAACTTTATTACACACAGTTACATGGCACCCTATGTCATCGAGGGGGAGTTTGCCTTTCATCAAGACAGCATCCAATATGCCATATTGGGCAATGGCATCAAACATGCCCTGTCGATCAACATCAAGGATGACTTCTATCCACTACAGTTCTTTTACCCAAAAAATGTGAAGCCCGGGGCACTGGACCCATCCAATTATTTCAGTCGGGCCAACATCATGCCCGGTGGGGTTTTTCGTTTGGAGCAACATTATGACGATGAGTATGTATTTGTACCACTCAGCTTTGCCCAGGCCCTGCTCAACTATGGGAAAAAGCGCACCAGCCTGGAAATCTCCACTGAACACGATGCATCCATATCCGATGTTCAGGAGGCTCTCATTGCCCTCCTTGGCCCGGACTTCAGGGTGCTCAACAGCGACCAACAGCATGCCGACTTATACAAAATACTCAGGATAGAAAAATTGCTGGTTTTCCTTATTTTTTCGCTCATTATAGGTATAGCATCCATCAACATATTCTTTTCCCTTTCGATGCTGGTGATAGAAAAACGGCGGGATATTGCCGTGCTGCTGGCCATGGGTGCCCCTGCCCAAAAGATCAGGAGGATATTCCTGTCCGAAGGGGCGATCATAGCCTTTTCAGGTGCTGGACTAGGACTTCTTTTGGGGCTGGTAGTGGCCTGGCTTCAGGACACTTTTGGGCTGATATCCATGGGTGGAGGGCAGTCGCTAATCTTACAAGCCTACCCTGTGGAGATCCAACTGACTGATTTTGTATATACAGCCCTTTGCATCATCCTTATTACTTTTCTTGCCTCCATACACCCCGCCATCATGGCACCAAAAAATGTGGATCTGAAGGTGCAGTAACCGATATAATTGATCAAAAACGTTTCAGGAGTTTATATTAAATTGAGTCAGAAAAATCACCTTTAAAAAAACTTTCCAAACGAGAGAAATTAAGAGACCCTTCCTTCGTCAGGGTGACAAAGCTAGCGGTGGTGGGTAAAAAATCAGCCTTGTAATGTTGAACGGAGTGGAACATCTCATGCTTCTTTGACGCTAATGTCTTTCACTTGTTCTCGAGATTCCATAAATACTTCAGCTTCTAATAGAAGGCCGGGTTCCCTACATTTAATAAGCAAACGCTCCAAGGGTTCCTTCGGCCAGGAATTTCTTGTTGTTTCTATTTTACTAACTTTTCAATGACACAACCCTTAGAGCGTTGTTTTTACACTTAGGTCTTTGCTGGTTTTCTGCTTGTACTTAATCTTTCCGCACAAATCTCTACTACTATCAAACAACTGAGATCAATTGGCTCGCTTACTGTTTCCTACTTTAGACCCTTCCTTTGTCAGGGTGACAAAGCTGGTGGTGGTAGGTAAAAAAAGCCTTATCATGTTGAACGGAGTGAAACATCTCATACTTCTTCGATGCTCTGACGTTGGTATTTTTCACTTGTGGCCAGGGTTCCATCTATACTTCAGCTTCCAATAGAAGATGGGGTTCCTATATTTAATAAGCAAACGCTCCAAGGGTTCCTTCGCCTAAAAACTCCTGTTACTTTCAGTTTTTCGTACCCTTCATGGAGACAACTCTTGGAGCGTTGTTTTTAAACTCAGGTCTGGGCTGGTTTTCTGCTTGTACTTAATCTTTCCGCACAAATCTCTACTACTATCAAACAACTGAGATCGATTGGATCGCTTGCTGTTTCCTACTTTAGACCCTTCATTCGTCAGGGTGACAAAGCTAGCGATGGTGGATAAAAAACCAGCCTTGTCATGTTGAACGGAGTGAAACATCTCATGCTTCTTTGATACTCTGACGCAAGCTTTTTTCACTTGTGCCCAGCTTTCTAAACAAAATTCGACTGTCATTTGGAAGCTGGATGAGGCTTAGGAAATGTGTTTTTCATATTTTTCTATTTCATTCATAGCAAAGAAGAGAGTAGTCTCTAAAAGTAATGGATGCCCAATGTCCTATTAAATGGTGTCACATGTAGTGGAAACAAGTTTATTCGCCGGACAGGAAACAAACGCTCAACTACCTGCAACTTTTTTATCAATTAAAAGTTATTAGCTTTGCACGCCATGAATCGCAGGTTCGCACATATTGTCCTTGCTATACTCCTTGCTTTCGCAGTATCGGGGTATGTATGGGAAAAGCTATTTCTGGACGACCAGATAGTAGCCGAACTCGAGATTGAAAAAGAGAAGGAAGCGGAAGAAGAGTCGTCAAAAGGCTTGTCTTTAGAGCACAAGCAACACTTCCTCAGCAGCGGCTGCCTTCCAAACCACTACACCTTTTTATTTCAAAACATCTCATCGGGTTTTGTCAAGCATGGCAATTCATTCCAACCACTGGCACTAGGCAATAACCCCAGATTGTTCCTTTTGCACTGCCAGCTTCGCCTGCATTGTTAATTTCTCCAACCACCTTAAATTAACTCCCCGTCGAAAATAGTTTTTTGATTGGCCAATACTGCTTTATCCACACCAACAGGATCATAGGCTTTTTGCCTGTGCAGTAGCCCGGAGTGCATTAATCACACAAACATTAAATATTAACTCTCATGAAAAGAACTCTCATGCTTATAAGCCTGTGCGCCCTATTGTGGCATACAAGCTGTCAACCACACAAAGAACATTTAGAAACAACACCCAAATTTTTAATCACCAATCCCGTCAAAATGGACACGTCTGTCAGCAAAAACTATGTTTGCCAGATACACTCGGTTCAACACATTGAACTCAGGGCCCTGGAAAGGGGGTATTTGGAGAAAATATTTGTGGACGAAGGCCAATTTGTCAAAAAGGGCCAACTTATGTTTCAGGTGATGCCGAGGCTCTATCAGGCAGAGCTCAAAAAAGCCGAGGCAGAAGCGCACTTTGCTGAAATAGAGTATCAGAATACCTTAAAACTCGCGGACAGAAACATTGTGGCACCAAATGAATTGGCGCTGGCAGCAGCCAAGTTTGACAAGGCAAAGGCAGAATTATCTTTGGCGCAAGTTCACCTGGACTTCACACAGGTGAGGGCTCCCTTTGATGGTATTATGGACCACTTTCATGTGCGGCTGGGAAGCCTCGTTGAGGAAGGCGAACTCCTGTCCACACTTTCAGACAACCACGAAATGTGGGTTTATTTTAATGTGCCCGAGGCTGAATACCTGGACTACAAAATAAAAATCGATGCAGACAACCCTTTGAAGGTGAAACTCCTGATGGCCAACAACAAATTTTTCGGGTACATGGGAGAGGTGAATACAATAGAAGCCGACTTCAACAATGAAACCGGAAACATAGCCTTCAGGGCCACTTTCCCAAACCCCGAAGGGCTCTTGAGGCATGGGGAAACGGGCAATGTGCTAGTTGAAGCACCACTCAAAGATGCACTGCTCATTCCACAAAAAACAACTTTTGAGATATTGGACAAGAAGTACGTCTTTGTGGTGGACAATGATGGCATGGTAACCTCCAGGCAAATTGTGGTAGGGGCAGAACTGCCACACCTTTATGAAGTAAAAGCCGGGCTCAGGGAAACAGACAGGCTCCTATTGGAAGGCCTGCGAAAAATCAAAGATGGTGACAAAATCACGTGTGAGCATGTGGATCCTGCCATCGCCATTTCCGGGCTACAACTCCATGCCGAGTAATTTCATTCACCTAAAAAGACATCAATCATGTTTTTCAGTAGAATAATACATAGACCGGTTTTGGCGATAGTCATATCGGTTGTCCTCCTGTTTACGGGTACGCTGGCAATCAACAACCTGCCCATATCGCAGTTTCCTCAAATAGCCCCCACCACAGTCAATATATTCATCGCTTATCCCGGGTCAAGTGCAGAGGTTTTGGTCAATTCCACCCTCATTCCTGTGGAAAGGGCCATCAACGGGGTTCAGGGGATGAGATACATTTCATCCGATGCTACAAGTGCAGGTGAGGCCACCATACGGGTCATTTTCGAACCCGGTACCGACCCTAACCAGGCAGTGGTAAGGGTAAAAACAAGGGTAGATCAGGTAATGCCCCTGCTGCCTCCACTCGTTCAGCGGGAAGGGGTCATCATCACCCCCATCCAGCCGAGTATGCTGATGTATGTAAACCTGTACAGCACCAATAAAGACGATGACGAGAAGTTTCTCTACAACTATGCCAATGTGAACATGATACCCGAAATCCAAAGGATCAACGGTATTGCCAGGGCACAAATATTGGGCAGCAGACAATTTGCCATGAGGGTCTGGTTGAAACCCGACCGAATGCGCGCCTACAGAATATCGGCTGAAGAAGTAATGGAAGCCATGCAGGAACAAAGCATCATCGGAAGGCCTGGTCGGCTGGGCAGAAGCTCGGGAAAACAGGCACAGTCACTCGAATATGTTTTGACCTATCAGGAAAGGTATAACAAGCCGGAGCAATACGAAAACATCATCATCCGTGCCAATGAAGAGGGACAAAATATCCACCTGAAGGATATAGCCACAGTAGAGCTGGGCAGTGAGTTTTTTGATATTTACTCCAACCTGGACAGTTACCCGGCAGCCTCCATAGTTCTGAAACAAACCGTAGGCAGTAATGCTTCTGAAGTGATAGAAGAAGTCAAAGCCCAGTTGAAGGAGATGGAACAATATTTCCCTCCCGGAATGGACTACAAGATCAGTTACGATGTTTCCAACTTTCTGGATGCCTCTATCGAACAGGTCATTCACACCCTTCGGGATGCCTTTATCCTGGTGGCCCTGGTAGTATTTATATTTCTGGGCGACTGGCGATCTACACTTATTCCTATTATAGCTGTACCTGTTTCACTTATTGGGGCATTTTTTGTCTTGCAGGTCTTTGGACTATCCATCAACCTAATCACTTTGTTTGCCCTGGTATTGGCCATTGGTATAGTAGTGGATGATGCCATAGTGGTGGTAGAGGCTGTTCATGCCAAGATGCATGAGAAAAATCTTTCACCGTACCAAGCAGTGAAAGCCGTGATGGGTGAAATCAGCGGTGCTATTATCGCCATCACTCTGGTGATGGTATCTGTATTTATTCCTATAGCTTTTATGCCAGGGCCGGTCGGCACTTTTTACAGGCAATTTTCCATCACAATGGCCAGTTCGATCATTCTTTCGGCCATTGTTGCACTCACTCTTACTCCTGTATTGTGTGCCATGTTGCTGAAAAACAACCACGGCAAAGAAAAAAAGCAGTCCCTTATCAATAGGTTACTAAATGGGTTCAATAGTGGCTTTGAAAAAATCACCGGTAAATATGTTGGGTTGCTAAAGCTGATTGTGAACCGGCGCATGGTCACATTTGGGGTGCTGCTGACATTCTGCGTAGGGATATATTTCGAAAACCAAATACTCCCGTCCGGGTTTATACCCAATGAAGACCAGGGAACCATCTACGCCATTATCCAGACACCCCCGGGGGCCACTCTTGAGCGCACCAATCAGGTAGCGCTACAGCTTCAAAAAATCTGTGAAGAAATGGAAGGCATTGAGTCGGTCTCTGCACTTGCGGGCTATGAAATCATGACAGAGGGCCGTGGATCCAATGCAGGTACTTGTCTGATCAACTTGAAAAACTGGTCGGATCGGCACGAATCTGTACATGAGATAATGGAAGATCTGGAAGAAAAAACCAGGGACCTTGGGGCTATAGTGGAATTTTTCGAGCCGCCAGCAGTACCTGGTTTTGGTACATCCGGTGGGTTTTCCCTTCGGATGCTGGATAAAACAAATTCAACAGACTACCATGAATTTGAAAGAATCAACAACAACTTCATGGCAGCCCTACGTGAACGCAAGGAGATAACCGGCCTCTTCACCTTCTTTGCCGCCAACTACCCACAGTATGAATTGGAAATAGACAACCAGGTAGCTATGCAAAAGGGTGTATCTATTGGTAGGGCCATGGAAAACCTCAACATCCTGATAGGCAGTACCTACGAGCAGGGTTTCATCAGGTTTGGCAGGTTTTTCAAAGTATATGTTCAGGCCGGTCCTGAATACCGCCGGTTTCCATCTGATCTGGAAGACCTGTTTGTAAAAAACGAACATGGTGAAATGGTGCCTTATTCATCCTTTATGAAAATCATCAAAAAACAGGGACCAAATGAAATCACCAGGTACAATTTGTACAATTCAGCTTCCATCCGGGGTTTACCCGGGGCTGGCTACACCACGGGGGATGCTATCGATGCGATTCGTGAGGTAGCGGCTACCACTTTACCCCGGGGCTATGATATCGCCTGGGAAGACCTGTCTTACGACCAGGCCAAAAGGGGCAATGAGGCGGTTTTCATATTCGTCGTGGTATTGATATTCGTCTATTTGGTACTGGCAGGGCAGTACGAAAGTTTCCTCCTGCCGCTGGCCGTTATCCTGTCGCTCCCTATGGGTATATTCGGTTCGTTTATGCTCCTCAAACTGATGGGATTGGCAAACGATGTATATGCCCAGGTGGGGCTGATCATGCTCGTGGGGCTGCTCGGCAAAAATGCAGTGCTTATAGTAGAGTTTGCCGTCCAGAAACACCGGGAGGGCGCCACCATTTTTGAGGCAGCCATCGAAGGTGCCAGGGTACGTTTCAGGCCAATATTGATGACCTCCTTTGCCTTTATTGCCGGGCTGGTGCCATTGGTAATTTCGCATGGTGCCGGCGCTGTGGGAAACAGAACCATAGGATCTTCCGCTATGGGTGGCATGCTCCTGGGCACAGTTTTCGGGGTAATTATTATTCCCGGGCTATACTACGTATTTGGAAAACTAATCGAAGGGCGGCAACTGATCAAAGATGAACACGACGAACCCTGGTCGGAGGAATATGTGCAGACAATGGCTGAACAGGACAGGCTGTTGAGCGAACGGCAAGGGCAACATCATGATACCACTGGGGGTCAGGATGAAGAAAAGAAACTGTGAACCAAAAAACAATGATCAAAATGACAAGTAATATAATTTCTAAATGTCTTGGGGTGGCCTGTTTCTTATGGGTCATATCGGCGTGTACCCCCGATTTAGCGGTGAAAAAAACTGTAGGCATTACCCCACCCGAGCACTATCAGCAATCGCGGGACACGGTAAGTACCGCTGGCATCAAATGGCAGGAATATTTTAGCGACCCCCATTTGATCGCCCTCATAGATACGGCACTGCGCAACAATCAGGAACTGAATATTACGCTACAGGAGATAGAAATATCCAGGAATGAAGTACGCGCCAGAAAAGGTGAATACCTTCCCTTCGTGGACGTCAGTGCGGGTGCCGCCGTGGATAAAGTGGGCAGATACACACGAAAAGGGGCACTGGAAGCCAACAATGAGATTGAAGCTGGTAAGGAGTTTCCTGAACCCCTTGGGGACTTCACCTTTGGGGCCTATGCCTCATGGGAAGTGGATGTATGGCGAAAGTTGCGCAATGCGAGGAAAGCTGCCTACATGCGCTACCTGTCTTCCATAGATGGCAAAAATTTTATGGTGACACATCTGATAGCCGAAATTGCCAATTCTTACTACGAACTGTTGGCACTGGACAACCAGTTGGCCATTGTGAAACAGAACATCGAACTCCAGGGCAATGCCCTGGAAATAGTAAAAGTGCAAAAACAAGCCACAAGGGTGACAGAACTGGCCGTCCGCAGGTTTGAAGCCCAGGTGCTGGACACCAGGAGCTTGCAATACAATATCCAGCAGCAAATCATAGAAACGGAAAACCGTATCAACTTTTTAGTGGGAAGGTATCCACAGCCCATCGAGCGGAATGCCGGGTCTTTCAACGATCTGGTGCCAGACGTAATCCAGTCCGGCATTCCATCGCAATTGATGGAAAACCGCCCGGATGTCAGGCAAGCAGAACAGCTACTGGCTGCAACAAAACTGGATGTGCAGGTAGCCAGGGCAAGGTTTTATCCATCTTTTGGAGTGGTAGCTGGTGTTGGGTTTCAGGCTTACAACCCCTCTAGTCTGATAAAAACACCGGAATCCTTTTTGTACAATTTTGGGGTGGACTTAGTCGGGCCATTGGTCAACAGGAATGCCATTAAAGCTATGTATTACAATGCCAATTCAAAGCAGATACAGGCCGTGTACCACTACGAGCGCACACTTTTGAGGGCTTACCTGGAGGTTGTCAATCAACTGTCGAATATGACCAACCTGCAAAGCAGCTACGACCTGAAAGCGCAACAGGTACAAGCACTCACTGCATCAGTAAATATATCCAACGACCTTTTCACATCGGCCCGCGCCGACTACATGGAGGTGTTGCTGACACAGCGGGATGCCCTGGAATCGAAATTCGAATTGATTGAAACCAAAATGCAACAAATGAACGCCTGGGTGAATATCTATCAGGCACTAGGCGGTGGCTGGAACTAATATAATCCAGCAAGATAAAAAAAGCCCTGTCCTGTGATGGGGCTTTTTTAGCTTACCTGTTGGTATGGGGCAAACGCTCCAAGGGTTCCTTCGATCAGGAATTTCCTGTTGTTTCCATTTTTCTGACTTTTTAATAATACAACCTGGAAAGGGCTTTGTGCTTCACAAAACAAACCCTATTCCCCAGGTTCAGCAGTACCGGTTTCTCCGGCTTCCTTCAGCTCATACCCCTCGGGGAACAGCATACCTACAATGACATCACCTGAAAGATATTTTGCGGCTACATTTTGGATATCTTCAGCAGCCAAATCTTCTATGCGCTGCTCCAACTCACCTTGAGTCCTTGGATCAGTCTGTGCGAAAGAAGCACCCTCCAGCTTGTTGAGCCAATAGCCATTTCGTTTCAGTTTTTCCTTGAGTTCTTTTCTTTGGGTCTCTTTTATCTTTTCCAAATCTTTTGCATCAGGGCCATTGTCTATAATCTTCTGCAATTCCCCTAATGCCGCTTCTTTTAATTCGATCGCATTTTCAGGCCCACAGGGGAAACTAATAGAAAAGCTAAAATGCTCGTAAGGAATTTTGGACATGCTACCCTGTGCGCCTACACCATATACGCCTCCTTTTTCTTCCCGCATGATTTCGATCAGTTTGATGCTGAGAATTTCCCCAAGGCTACTGAGGTAGTACCTTTCATTAGGGTCATATTTCGTTTCTCCGCTAAAGTTTATCCTCACCAATGATTTTGGATCCAGGCCTTTATTGTAGATCATTTCGTGTTTGCCTTCTGGTGGGCGCATACCAATATCCACCACTTTGTCCTTTCTCTCTACACCTTTCAGGCTGGCCAAATAAGTACCTACGAGTGTTTTAAATTTTTCTTCTTCTATATTCCCCACAAAAAACAGTTTGAAGTCCCCGGGATTGGCGAATGCCTCACGGTATTTTTCCAGTATCAGGTCATAGTCTGTATTGGTCCATTCCTCCTCAGTTGGCAGGTGAAATGCCCGCTTGTGGTTGTTCGACATGAATTTCCCGTGGTTGATATAAAAATAGTATTCGGGATTGGATTCCAGATTGACGTATTGGCTTTTGAGCCTCTGTACGTAGGAGTTATAGGCATCCGGGTCTTTCCTAGGTGCGGTAAAATACAAATGAATGAGCTGGAACATTGTTTCCAAATCCTTTGGGGTGGCATTACCACTAAACCCTTCGCTGGTGCCATCAATATAGGGGCTCACATTGGCCACCTTACCGGCTAAAGCTTTTTTAAGGTCGATATTGGAAAAAGCACCCACACCGGAAGAGGCAATTACCCTGTTGGCGAGGTTGGTTTTTTCATACTCCTCATCTGAGTACACCGATGTACCTCCATAGCCGTATCCCGAAAAGATTACCTCATCATTTTTAAAATCGGTGATTTTATACGTCACTTTCATTCCATTTTCAAGCATAAGCACCTTATAGTCCAGAGCGTCATTGCTTTCGGCACTCACTATTTTCCCTGGTGAAGGCATTTTTTCTATCAGGCTACTGGCTATCACTTTGTCTTCGTAAGGCTCCAATTCGATTGCATCGGTTTCTTCAAGCAAATCCAACACTTCCTGCTCAGGTACTTTTTCAAGACCCTCCTTTTCCGGGCCAGTCAGGATGACCACCCTGTTTTTTTCCGAAATAAAAGAATCAATGAGACCGTTCACATCTTCAATGGATATTTGAGGCAATATCTTTTGCTGCTTTTCAAATTCCCATTCGATCCCTGGGGCGGGCTCCTTATCCAGGAAGTGGCGTATCATTTCATCGGCATATGAACCCGATTGTGATTTGTCTTTTTCGTTGAAGGCCTTTTCCATCCTGGCCAATAGCGTTTTTTTCACCCGCTCGAGTTCACCTTCCTGAAATCCATGTTGCTTTATCCTTTGGGACTCTGTGAGCAGGGCACGCAGGCCTTTCAATTGGTCTTCTTCGGCCACTCCGGCATACAACTGAAACGCATTTTTGTTGCGTGACCATGAAGCACCATAATAGCCCCCTCCATAGGTAAATGGAGGGTTAGCACTATTTCTGAGCTCATCCAGCCGGCTATTGAGCATACTGGCAAATAGCTGAATGGTCACCATTTTTTTATAACCCTCAGTGGTGGTCACTTCTTCCACCGGCCTGGGGTCTTTGTACATGAGGCTCACGCTGGAATAGGCCGCTTCCACGTCGCTTTCTATGGCTACAAATGTTTCGTCATGGTTGGGCACCTGATATTCCTTTCTCTCTTTCGGTTTCTTGGGGTTTTTGATCTTCGAAAAATGGGATTTGATCTTTTCCTCCATTCTGATAGGGTCTATGTCACCCACTGCTACTACGGCCATCAGGTCTGGACGGTACCAGTCTTTGTAAAATGCCCGGAGGGAATTGTGTTCGAAGCTTTCCAGGTTCTCCTTGGTGCCTATAGGCAGTCGTTCAGCATACTTGGAGCCATACATTACCTTGGGCAGGTAGTTATTCAGCATTCTTTTGTTGGCACCCAGCCCAATTCTGTATTCTTCCAGTACCACACCCCTTTCTTTGTCTATCTCTTCAGCAGACAGGTCGGCATTGTGGGCCCAGTCTTCCAATATCTGAAACCCCTTTTCCAAAACCTCCTCATCATCTGAAGGAATCGGCAGGATGTACACCGTCTGGTCAAACCCCGTATAAGCATTTAGATGTGCCCCAAACTTTACCCCTACCGATTGGAGGTAATCTACCAATTCATTTTTTTTGAAGTTTTTTGTGCCATTGAAATTCATGTGCTCCATGAAATGGGCAAGGCCCACCTGATTGTCATCTTCCAGAATAGAGCCGGCATTTACAACCAGGCGAAGCTCCACCTTGTCTTCAGGCTTGGCATTTTGCATGATATAATAGGTCAGACCATTATCCAGTTTGCCATGCTTTACTTTGGGATTGAGTGGGATTTTCTCATCTTCCCACTTGCTTTCCTTGCCATCGGTAGGAGATGACACAGATGGGTGGACTAAAGCAAGCAATGCCAATGACAGTGCAATAAGGTGTGTGGATATTTTTTTCATAGTATTCTTTCTTGCCAATGATGGGTCTTTCGTCTTTCTCATGAGGTTACTAAAGTAGATATTTTCGATTGTTTTCAAGCCGATGGTTGTCAGAGATTAACCATTTTTAACAATTAACTCCTATTACCTCTCTTTTGTTATTGCCAGCTACCAATTGATACGCTGAAAGTGAAAGGCCTCATGCCATAAAGAAAAGTTGGGCATGCCTGATTTGAGGTGGGTGTTTTTTCATTTATGGTGAAAGTTTATTAATTATGAGCCTTTATTCTATCCCATTTTGAAAAAGCTCTCAAGTTTCATTGATCGGTTCACAGAAAAGACAGGCCTGCTTGTATCATGGCTGAGCATAGTGCTGGTGCTGATCATCGGTTTTGATGTGCTTTTCAGGTATGCCTTTAATAAGAGTACTGCTGCATTGTTTGAGCTGGAATGGCATCTTTTTGGTATCCTTTTCATGATTGGCGCAGCATTTACCTATAAATATGACAAGCACGTGCGGGTAGATGTGTTTTATACCAGGTTTTCCGAAAAACAAAAAGCATGGGTCAATTTACTGGGTACAGCATTTTTTCTTATTCCTTTTTGCGTTGTGGTCATTAAGACTTCCATTCCTTTCGTGATGGCTTCCTACCGGATCATGGAATCAAGTGCCGATCCCGGAGGGCTGCCCTACAGATTTATCATCAAATGTGCCATCCCTATAGGTATGGCTTTTTTATTATTACAGGCCATTTCTGAATTGCTGAAATCCATGGATATTTTACTCACAAAAAAAAACAGACACCTCCCATGAATGAGTATATCCCATTTATTTTGTTCGGGTTGGTCTTTCTGCTCATCCTGTTTGGGTATCCGGTAGCTTTTACGTTAGGTGGGTTGTCGGTGATTGCCGGAATCCTGTATTTTGATGTCGAATTCTTCTACCTGCTTTCGCTCAGGATTTTTGGTACCATGAACAATTTTGTACTCATGGCTGTGCCCCTGTTTGTATTTATGGGTATAATGCTGGAAAAATCTGGGCTGGCCGAGAGCCTTCTGGAAACCATGGCCATGCTCTTTGGCAAATTGAAAGGGGGGCTGGCCATATCTGTGGTGATCGTGGGTGGAATGCTGGCGGCTTCTACCGGGATCGTGGGTGCCACAGTGATCACCATGGGCATGATTAGTTTGCCCACCATGCTCAAGCGTGGATACAAAACAGAGTTGGCTACTGGTGTAATCGCTTCCTCCGGAACCCTGGGGCAAATTATCCCTCCTTCGGTAGTACTGGTGCTTTTGGGAAGCGTATTGAATGTTTCAGTTGGCGACCTGTTTACTGCAGCCATATTGCCCGGTGTATTGTTGGTTGTTTTGTATCTCATCTATATCGTGGTAGCATCCACCATCAAGCCCGAAAATGCCCCCTGTATTTCTGATGAGGAGAGGAGCGCATTTTGGAAGGAAGGCGCAGTGAGAAAAATTGTTTACGCCTTTGTATTTCCTTTTCTACTGATCCTTGTTGTGCTTGGGTCTATTTTCGCCGGTATTGCTTCACCTACTGAGGCGGCAGCCGTTGGGGCTATCGGATCTATAATTTTGACGGTAGTCCAAAAAAAATTCAGTATCGCCATTCTGAAGAGTGTAATGAAAGACACCACCTTCCTTACCTGCATGGTATTCGCCATACTTATAGGTGCTACCTCTTTCTCCCTGGTTTTTAGGGGAATGGGTGGAGACAAGCTGCTTTCTGAGATCATCAGCGGGGCTAATATGTCTCCAAATGTTTTTTTGGCCATGGTACTGCTGGTGGTGTTTGTCGCCGGGTTCTTTATAGATTTTATTGAGATTATTTTCATCATAGTGCCGGTGGCCGCACCTATATTCAGTGCATTGGGGATTGACCTGATCTGGGTAGGCATATTGATTGCCCTCAACTTACAAACCTCTTTCCTCACCCCGCCGTTTGGGTTTTCATTGTTTTACCTAAAAGGGGTGGCTCCCCCTGAGGTAAAAACCAGCCAGCTCTACCGGGGCATCATCCCCTTTGTAGCTATTCAGGTATTGCTGCTGATTTTAGTGATACTTTTCCCGGAGGTAGTGTCTTTTCTACCCGCTCTGATGGAAAAATAAAACGGCAGATTTGATTACATTTGTTTTTGTGCAATAACCTATATATTAATATGTGGATCGAACAAGACAACAAACTTCTCAAATCTTTTACTTTCCAAAACTTCACCGAAGCTTTTGGGTTTATGACGAAAGTGGCCATCGAAGCAGAAAAGATGAACCACCACCCCGAATGGAGCAATGTGTATAACAAGGTAAGCTTTAAACTTTCAACCCACGACGCAGGTGATGTGGTAACAGACAAGGACAGAAAGTTGGCAGAGATAATAGAGAGTTTGGCAGAGTAAAACCCGGCAAAAAGGGGATTCTGTTTTGATGCCTTCAAGCGAAAGGCGAGAACTGATATTTGGAAAAAGCGTATCTTTGAATATGCTAACAAAAGAAAAGGTAATAAAAGCCATTAATAAACTTCCGGGTGAATTCTCTGTAGATCAAGCCATTGATGAACTTATCCTTTTGGAGAAGATTGACAGAGGCCTTGTGCAATCTGAAACCAACGAGGTTATTCCTGACGAAGAACTCGATAAAGAATTACCTGAGTGGTTAAGATAAATTGGACTTCCCAGGCCAAAAGTGACCTGATCTCGATTGCTGAATTTATTGCTCAGGGTTCAACAAAATACGCACAGCTTCATGTTAAAAGAATCAGGGAACGGGTAAAACAACTTTCTAACTTTCCAGACTCAGGTCGGATTGTGCCCGAACTTGATAACCCGAGAATTAGAGAAGTGATTTTGGGTAACTACAGGATTATTTACCTGCTTGCTACAAATGAACGAATAGATATTCTGACGGTTCACCATTCGGCCAAACTGCTAAACTTATAGCGCCCAAAAATTACCCTTATAATTTATACCCTAAATAGAAACCCGTTCGATTACTTAGTATTTATTATTTTACACTTTTGTAAACCTGAATATCAAGGCTTGAACAGCAACTTTTAATGGTTGCCTTTTTCTAACTGTATATGGAATTCAAATCATCCCTCTATCTGGTACCCACACCTATCGGCAATCTGGAAGACATTACCATACGTGCTTTGGAGGTGCTGAAATCCGTAGATATAGTCCTGGCCGAAGATACGCGGACTACAGGTGTGCTATTGAAACACTATGAAATAAACAACACCCTAAAAAGCTATCACATCCACAATGAACACCATCAGACCAATAAAATAATTGAGGAATTGCAATCTGGAAAAAAGATGGCGCTGGTTTCGGACGCAGGCACTCCGGCTATCTCTGATCCCGGTTTTTTATTGGTGAGGGATTGTTTGAAAAATGGCGTTGCAGTAGAATGCCTGCCCGGAGCAACGGCTTTTGTTCCGGCACTGGTTTCATCGGGGTTGCCCAATGACAAATTTGTGTTCGAAGGTTTTTTGCCGGTAAAGAAAGGACGACAAACCAGATTGGAAATATTGGCGGAGGAAACCCGCACCATGATTTTCTATGAGTCGCCACATCGCCTGCTCAAAACACTTGAACAATTCCGGAGTTTTTTCGGGGAAGATCGTCAGGCTTCCGTTTCGAGAGAGCTTACAAAGCTGTTTGAAGAAACAGCGAGGGGAACCCTGACAGAAATAATAGAGCACTTTAGCCAAAAGAAAATCAAGGGCGAGATCGTTATAGTCGTCGCAGGTAAACCCAATTGAAATATGGAACTCGAAAAAATAAAAAAGGATGTCATTGCATTGTCGTTGGAATGTGGGGAGTTTATGCAGCAGGAAGCCCTGTCATTTGACTATTCAAAAGTTGAATTCAAAGGCAAAAACGACCTGGTGAGCTATGTGGACAAAGAGCTTGAGATCAGGATGGTCAAGGAACTAAAAAAGATCGTGCCGGAGGCTGGCTTCCTCACTGAGGAAGGCACCCAGGAACAAGATGACAATCCTCTCAAATGGATCATAGATCCACTGGACGGCACCACCAATTTCATTCATGGTTTGCCCGTGTACTCTACAAGCATTGCCCTTATCGATGGAAATGAACTACTCGTAGGGGTGGTGTATGAAGTCAACAAAAAAGAATGTTTTCATGCGCATAAAGGCGGTGGGGCATTTTGTAATGAGGCACCCATAAAAGTCTCCCGGCTCAACAAAGTCAGCGACAGCCTTCTGGCCACAGGCTTTCCGTTTTATGATTTTGAAAAGCTAGAACAATACATGAAGATCATCAACGAACTGATGCAAAATGCCCATGGGCTCAGGCGCCTGGGAAGCGCCGCAGTGGACCTGGCTTATGTAGCCATGGGCAGGTATGAGGCTTTTTTTGAGTACAACCTCAATGCATGGGACCTTGCAGCAGGAGCATTGATCGTTCAGGAGGCAGGCGGAACAGTCACTGACTTTTCAGGAGGCGATGATTTCATATTTGGCCGGGAACTCATAGCCGCCAACTCAATTCATGGAGAAATGATGGAAGTGATGAAAAAATACTGGTAGCTTTGCCAACTGAAAAAACAGATTATCGTTTGATCCATCATGCAGGAAATTTTAATCGCCATACTCTTTCTGACCTCAGCCTTCTTTGTAGGCCGCAAAATATTTCTTGAATTCTCAGCTAAAAATGGATGCGCCAAGGGGTGTGGAGAATGCGGACTGGAGAACAAAGGGGCATCAAACAAGGCTATCCAATCATAAAAAACATTTATTGAATCATTCGGCAAAAATCGGATAAGCAAGTAGATTTGCGCCTCAATAAAAAGGATATCAATGGCATTTGGTCTATTTAAGAAAAAAAAGAAGAAGGAATCCACAGATTCCCGGTTTTTTAATTTAACCATCAAAGAGGTTGTCCGGGAGACATCCGATGCTGTAAGCCTGGTATTTGAAGAACCAGAATCAGGAAAATTCAACTATAAACCAGGGCAGTTTATTACAGTGATCCTGACTGTAAATGGAAAAAAAATAAGGAGGGCTTATTCCTTATGCAGTTCTCCTTACCTAAAAGAATCCCCGGCCGTCACCATTAAAAAAGTTAACGGTGGTGCCATGTCCAATTTCATAAACAACGAATTGAAGGCCGGTGATTCCATAGAAGTTATGGAGCCGATGGGATCTTTCACTCCCGAAATTACAGAGTCGAACAAGAGACAAATATTTTTGATCGGAGGAGGTAGCGGGATTACGCCACTGATTTCTATAGCCAAGTCCATCCTGGTAAAAGAGGATCAAAGCAAGGTATCGTTGATATACGCCAACAGGGACCTGGATTCCATCATTTTTAAAGACGCCATAAACAAACTTGTTGAGCAATATCCTGACAAGTTCAATGTGGCACATTTTCTGGAAAACCCACCGCAAGACTGGACCGGCTATACCGGATGGATAGATGCTTCCAAGCTTGGGAGCGCCCTCAACGAACTGTCCGACGGCACCTACACCGATGTATCCTATTACACTTGCGGGCCTGAGCCTATGATGAACATTGTCATGGATACACTCTCTGAAATGGGCATTGCAGACGACAGAAAACATAAAGAAAGCTTTGTGGCTGGCAACACCTCTCCTAAAGAGATTATAGCAGAAGATAGCCAGTCCATTGTAGAAAGGGAAGTTACCATTATCCTGGATGGCGAAGAGCACAAATATTCTGTATCCCCAAAAAGCACGATACTGGAATCCGGGCTCGATCAAAACCTGGACATGCCCTACTCATGCCAGAGCGGGCTTTGCACTGCTTGCAGGGGCAAATGCCTGTCCGGAAAGGTGAAAATGGATGAGGAAGACGGCCTGTCTGACGAGGAAAAAGCCGAAGGTTACGTCCTCCTTTGTGTTGGGCACCCACTCACTGACGATGTGGTAGTGGAAATCGGTTAACTATACATCACACAATTTTACAGCATCCCTTAGCGATCCCAGTGGATCGCCACTTTTGGGCACAAACTCCTGGGCCACAAACCCCTTATATCCTGTAGATACAATGGCTTCCATGATGGCTGGATAGTAGAGTTCCTGGGTATTGTCCAATTCAGCCCTGCCCGGCACGCCACCGGTATGGTAATGGTTTATGTATTTATGGTATTTTTTTATGGTGGCAATGATGTCCCCCTCCATGATCTGCATGTGGTAAATATCATAGAGCAATTTAAAACTCTCAGATCCTATTTTTTCGGCAAGCTCTACTCCCCATTCTGTGCGGTCACATTGATAGTCGGGATGGTCCACCCGGCTATTGAGCAACTCCATGGAAAGTGCCACATTATATTTTTCGGCCAGCTTCACGACAGGTTCCAGCCCTTTCGCACAATTTTCCAGCCCTTGTTCTTCGGTTATCCCATTGCGGTTGCCGGAAAAGCAAATGACAGTTTTCAAACCAAAATCTGCTACCTGAGGAATCCGTTCTGCATAGTCTTTTAACAGCTGTTCATGGTATTGTGGGTCATTAAAACCCCTTTCAATCATCAAAGGACTCCCATTGGGCATGGCGCAGGTTAGGCCAAATTTCTTAACCACCTCCCATTCATCGGGCTCCAGCAGGTCTATGGAGGAAATGCCCATATCTTTCGCTTCTTCACATAATTTTTCCAATGGGATATCCCCATAGCACCACCTGCATACTGAGTGGTTAATATTTCCTTTTAACTGATCTGGCATATTTTAATATTATAAAGGTTTCAATTCTATAAATCCTGGCGTACTGAGGCCGAAATTTCAAAGCCCCTGAAAATAGCCCCAATCTAAAAAAGTCCGGTGTGAAATTTGCCATAAACCACAGCTTTTTCAACAATAAATAACAACCCATCGTCCCAGTCACAGACCCAATGGGAAGGTATCCCTGATTCATGTTGTATTTAGGCCAAAGATTTATCAATATTGTAAGTATTAATTGTGTAAAATTTGACCCTTGTTAAACAAAGAGAAGAATAAAAATGCGTGAATTTTTAGAATTATGGAACCAGGCAATGTATATGCTGGCTCCCGCCGTGTTTGGGTTGTCCGTACTTATCTATATATTTTACAGGGTGAGGCTGAAGGCCCTGAAGACATACAAAGAAAAGTATGACTTTGTTAGTACCCGCGAGCTTAAATTTTTTCTGGCGTCACATATTGCTGTAGCAGCCAGTATTTTCCTGCTTTTCAATACCTACAAATCAGATGCTGTGGCACTGAGTGTGGTATGGTTCTTTATCAGGTTGTTCATATCTATATGTATAGGTACTCTATATGCTTATGTGGCACATCTGGTTTTAAAATACTATTACCCTGCCAAACAACACAAAAAGCTGGAGTTGCTAAGGTATATGCCAAGGGTAAACCCTAAAAACGGGAATAAAATGAAACTCCTGAGCGAAGATGAAGAAGATGCCTATCTCGATGAAGGCATGCAGGCCGAAGAAGACGTATTTTCAGTAGATTATGACGTTTGGATGGATCCCGAAACAGGCGACACCAAAATAGAGAAATATGCAGGAAAATTGCATGCCATGAAATGTGACCGGTGTGGTTTCCAGACTTTGAGGCTGGACAAGGAAGAAATCCTAAAGCACGCCACCGAGCATGAAGATGGTGAAATCCTCAAAGAATACAAATGTACCTATTGCAAAAGGATCAAAAGGCGAAATGTCAAGCTTTCCAAAAAGAAATCAGAAAGTGACTTTAAAGTAACAGAAAGCACCAAATTTGTGGACGATCCTTTAGGGCTGGATTTGAGGGTGACTTTGGTGAAAATGGAAATACATAGCAACAAAGGACAGATCAGGGACTTTGAATTCAAATCCCTTAAAAACGCCCAAAATTTCCTGAAAGAATTTGATTTTGCCAAACTGGAGGAAGAGGAAGAAGAAATTTAAACCCGCTTTACTTCTTGCTTCACAGGCAAAAAAAAACACAGTCCGGTCGGACTGTGTTTTTTTTATATATTTCTTTTTCTTATTAAGCTTCTGCCTTTACCACAGAAACGAAAGACCTGTTTTGTCTTCCTTTCTTAAACTGAACCACGCCATTGGTCAAAGCGAACAAAGTATGGTCTTTGCCCATTCCAACATTTTCGCCAGGGTGGTGAACTGTTCCCCTTTGTCTTACGATGATGTTGCCGGCTATAATTTCCTGCCCACCAAAGATTTTAACTCCAAGTCGTTTACTATGCGACTCTCTTCCGTTTTTAGAACTACCTGCTCCTTTCTTATGTGCCATGAGATTATATCTTTATGAAATGATTTCAATTAATACTTTAGTCAATGGCTGTCTGTGGCCATTTTTGACTTTATATCCTTTTCTTCTTTTCTTCTTAAAAACGACCACTTTGTCGTCTTTAACGTGACCCAGGATTTTTCCTGTCACTTTAGAACCCTTTACTGTAGGGGTTCCTACTTTTACTTTGCCGTCATTGTCTATCAACAATACGTCTTTGAATTCTACGGAAGCGCCTTCCTCGCCTTCTAATGCCGGAGCATAGACGAATTGGTCTTGCGTTACTTTGAACTGCTTTCCTGCTATATCAACTATTGCGTACATAAAAATTACCTAAATACTTGGTTTTTAAAAATGGAGTGCAAAAATATGAAAATGATCTGCAATTACAAACCATCCTTACTACATTTTCACCCAAAAAAATAATTTAATTTTTTTTCATTTTTTTTTACCCTTCATTATCGCCAGTTTGAAATGAAGTTTTCATTTCAAAATCAATCAACAAGGTATTAAGTGTCAAACAATTAAAGAATATTTTTTAGGCCGTTTGATTTCTATTTTCAGTACACAGTGAGCTTTGATTTTTTAGCGGCTTTTGATCATATTTGTATTGCCTGATCAAAGAATCTTACGCCGGGTTCTCAGGTATTCCAAAGAAAAATATAAATCAGCTAGTTAAAGTAAAAGCAATACATCAGATACTGCAGCATCCTGCGGCTTCTGAATTTGTTGTTTGTAGAATTTTATTATCCTAATTTTAAGCAATACAGCGAGCCAAAAGAATGAAAAACGACGCACTGCAAGAAGAACCAATACTAAAAGAAAATAAAGACCGCTTCGTACTCTTTCCCATACAAAAGAATGATATCTGGCAATTTTACAAAAAAGCTGAAGCCAGTTTTTGGACCGCAGAAGAAATAGACCTAAGCCAGGACCTTAAAGACTGGAACAACCTCAACGATGGGGAAAGGCATTTCATCACCCACGTATTGGCATTTTTTGCGGCCAGCGATGGTATAGTAAATGAAAACCTTGCCGAAAATTTCTTATCAGAAGTCCAATACACAGAAGCCAAGTTCTTCTATGGCTTTCAGGTGGCTATCGAAAACATCCATTCAGAGACCTATTCGCTCCTTATAGATACTTATGTAAAAGACCCTGCTGAAAAGAGCAAGCTCTTTAACGCCGTGGAAACCATCCCATGCGTAAAGAAAAAAGCGGACTGGGCGCTTAGGTGGATTGACAATGGCTCCTTTGCGGAAAGGCTCATTGCCTTTGCGGCAGTAGAGGGTATTTTCTTCTCAGGCAGTTTTTGCTCCATTTTCTGGCTGAAGAAAAGAGGGCTAATGCCTGGACTTACTTTTTCTAATGAACTTATCTCCAGGGACGAAGGCCTGCATTGCGATTTTGCATGCCTGCTCTACAATGAGCACCTGGTAAACAAATTGCCAAAGGAAACAGTAACCAAAATCATACAGGATGCCGTAGAAATTGAAAAAGAGTTTGTTACTGATGCCATTCCTGTGAAGCTTATTGGCATGAACGCTGAGTTGATGTGCCAGTACATCGAGTTTGTAGCTGATCGTTTGCTGGCAGAATTGGAATGTGACAAAATATACAATACCACCAATCCGTTTGATTTTATGGACATGATTTCCCTTCAGGGAAAAACCAACTTTTTTGAAAAAAGGGTAGCTGAATACCAAAAGGCCGGCGTGATGAACGAAAAGGACAATGATTCGCCAAAATTCAGCCTTAATGAAGATTTTTAACACCAGAATGACAATATAAATAACCTGTGCACCTATGTTAGTATTAAAAAGAGACGGAAGAAGGGAATCCGTCAAATTCGACAAAATTACGGCTCGAATTGAAAAAATGTGTTATGGCCTTAATGGGCGTTACATAGAGCCAATAGACATTGCCAAAAAAGTAATTACCGGGATTTACGATGGGGTAACTACCATCGAACTGGACAACCTTGCTGCCGAAACAGCTGCTTCGTTGACAACAGCCCATCCTGACTTTGCCAAGCTTGCAGCTAGGATCGCCATCTCAAACCTGCACAAAGTAACGAGCAAGTCTTTTTCGAACACAATGAAAAGGCTCTATACCTATATAGACCCTAAAACTGGCGAAAATGCAGCTTTGATCTCGAAGGAAGTGTATGGTATTGTAAAAAACAATGCAGCGCTACTCGACAGTACCATCATTTACGACAGGGATTTTAGCTACGATTACTTCGGGTTCAAAACACTGGAAAGGTCGTACCTGATGAAACTGGATGGTAAAATTGTAGAACGCCCACAGCACATGTTGATGAGGGTAGCCATAGGTATCCACAAAGAGGATATCAATGCTGCCATCGAAACTTATAACTTATTGTCAGAAAAGTGGTTTACGCATGCCACGCCTACTCTTTTTAATGCCGGCACCCCTAAGCCGCAGCTTTCCTCGTGTTTCCTCCTTACGATGAAGGACGACAGCATAGATGGCATTTATGACACATTGAAACAAACCGCCAAGATATCCCAGTCTGCCGGCGGTATAGGGTTGAGCATACACAATGTACGTGCAACAGGATCGTATATAAAAGGCACCAATGGTGTGAGCAATGGAATCGTGCCGATGCTAAGGAACTTCGATATGACAGCCAGGTATGTTGACCAGGGTGGTGGAAAGAGAAAAGGTTCGTTTGCCATTTACCTTGAGCCATGGCATGCTGACATCTTCGATTTCCTTGATTTGAAGAAAAACCATGGCAAGGAAGAACTCAGGGCGAGGGATTTGTTTTATGCCCTGTGGACCCCAGACCTGTTTATGAAAAGGGTAAAGGAAAATGGTGATTGGACACTCATGTGCCCTCACGAATGCCCTGGCCTGTCAGAAGCCTATGGCGAAGAATTTGAAAAACTATATGAAAAATACGAAGCTGAAGGTCGTGGCAGAAGGACTGTAAAGGCACAAGACCTTTGGTTTGAAGTATTGGAATCTCAAATAGAGACAGGTACGCCTTACATGCTCTATAAAGATGCTGCCAATAAAAAATCAAACCAGAAAAACCTGGGTACTATCAAGTCGAGCAACTTGTGTACCGAGATTATGGAATATACCTCTCCGGATGAGGTAGCCGTGTGCAACCTGGCCTCTGTAGCCCTGCCGAAGTTTGTAGATGAGGAAACACGCACTTTCGACCACCAGAAGTTATACGACATTGCCTATGTGATGACCAAAAACCTCAACAAGGTGATCGATGTGAATTATTACCCTGTGCCGGAAGCGCGCAACTCCAATATGAAACACAGGCCGATTGGTATCGGGATACAAGGGTTGGCAGATACTTTCATCATGATGAAAATGCCTTTCGACTCCCCGGAAGCCAGGGTGCTGAACAAGGAGATATTTGAAACCCTGTACTTTGCCTCAATGACCGCATCTAAGGATATTGCCAAAGTAGAAGGGCCTTACGAGAGTTTTAAAGGATCGCCAGTATCCAAGGGCATATTCCAATATGACATGTGGAACGTGACCCCTTCTGACCGCTGGGACTGGATGTCGCTGAAGCAAGAAGTGAAGAAACACGGGGTAAGGAATTCCCTGCTGTTGGCACCTATGCCTACCGCCTCCACTTCCCAGATTCTTGGCAACAACGAATGTTTTGAGCCTTATACCTCCAACATCTATACAAGAAGGGTACTGTCTGGTGAATTCATCGTGGTAAACAAGCACCTGATGAAAGACCTGATAGAGCTGAACCTGTGGGACGACAGCATGAAAAACAGGATCATGCAGGCCAATGGGTCTGTACAGAACATCCCTGAGATACCTGACAACATCAAAGCCCTCTACAAAACCGTATGGGAAATTTCCCAGAAAGCCATTATTGATATGTCTGCTGACCGTGGTGCATTTATTTGCCAAAGCCAAAGCTTGAACATACACTTGCAAGAGCCAAACTTTGGTAAAATGACTTCTATGCATTTCTATGCCTGGGAAAAAGGACTGAAAACAGGCATGTACTACCTCAGGACCAAGGCTGCTGCTGATGCCATCAAATTTACACTGGAAAAAGAAGGACGGGAAAAACCAAAAACCGCCGTGGAACTCCAGGAAGAAGCAATGCAAAAAGCCTCTGATATGACCTGTTCGCTTGATAACCCGGAAGGTTGCGAAGCTTGTGGAAGCTAAAAATTAATACCTTGATATAATTGTAAAGACCCGCTTATGGCGGGTTTTTTTATGGCTTGATGAAAAGTGCCCAATACTTTATATTGCCAGTCCAAACACCGCTGGACAAAACGTGAAAAGATATTATTGCTTCCCATTTGTTTTACTGATTTCCTTTAACCTCTTCTCGCAGGAAAACCCAAAATGGGACGATGTGAAATCCAAGGATTGGCCATCAGAATGTAAGGAGGTGAGTATCCCTTCTACCGTGGATCAGAAAGAACAACGCGCCTACTTCTACAAAAGTAAAAGCGGTACTGCCAGACCGTTGATTGTAAGCCTGCACACCTGGAGTGGTGGCTATGACCAAAAGGATACCCTTTCCTGGCAATGCATTGACCGTGATTACAACTACATCCATCCCGATTTTAGAGGTCCAAACAATACATTTGAGGCATGTGGTAGTCCGCTGGCCCTGAGCGATATTGAGGATGCCATAGATTATGCCATTAAACATGCCAATGTTAACCTCAACGAAATTCATATCACAGGCGTGAGTGGAGGCGGGTATGCCACTCTGCTCACCTACATGACAACAAAACACCGCATCAAAACCTTTTCGGCCTGGGTGCCGATTTCCAACCTTATCGATTGGTACTATGAATCTGAAGGCAGAAAGAACAAGTATTCCAGGGACATTGCCCTGGCAACTACCGGGTTGGGGTTTGATGACACTGATTACCACATAGATGTGGAGGAAGCTAAAAAACGCTCCCCTGTTTTGATGGAAACTCCGGTTACCCAACGAATGAGTAGCAAGCTATACATCTATGCAGGAGTGCATGATGGATACACGGGCTCAGTCCCGATCACACATTCTATAAATTTTTACAATAAAATTGTCACAGATATTGCTGGTGCAGAGACTAATTCGCTGATTTCCAACGAAGACATCATAGACCTGTTGACTTATAGGGGTGCTTCAGAAGTAGAAGGATCACTCGGAAACAGGGATATTTATTATCAGAAAAACTATAAAAACAAACTACAAATCACCCTTTTTGATGGAGGGCACGAGAGGCTGGACGATATAGCATTGAGCCTTATTGAAAATGATATTGGCAGGTAACCATCTACTTTTCGTTAAGTATTATATTCAACTGATCTCCCTTTATTTGCTCACTTCTCCGTAATTTCCCAGAAACCCTTGGGGCAGCTATTCCACTACCAAAGGTGTTATTAGAAGTGAAAACCCTAGCCTCATCCCAAAGGTCCATGCTCAGAAAAGTATTTAAAAGGGTGCTTCCCCCCTCAACAATCAAAGACTGAATCTTCCTGTTATGGAGGTCGGACAGAATATCGGGGATCATATTTTTTTCACTTACCTTTTTAAAAACAAGATTTTCTGACACTTCATCTTTTTGCAAGTTGTAGCAAACCGTGGGAATCGACCTGTCAAATAAATTCAGTTTGCTATCCAAACCCAACTTTTTATCCAGCACCAAACGGAGGGGATGTTTGCCCTGCCAGTCGCGTACATTCAGGGATGGGTTGTCGTACCTGGCGGTATTGGTACCCACCAAAATAGCATCTTCCTCTGCCCGCCACTTGTGCACCAACCTGCGCGAGTGCTCATTGCTGATCCATTTCGAATCAAAATTTTCACGTGCTATAAAACCATCGGCAGTTTGTGCCCATTTTAAGATTATATAAGGCCTTTCTTTTTCGACTGCTGAAAAGAAGCGTTTGTTTATTTCCCTCCCCTTTTCTGCCAATACGCCAATTTCCACGGTAATGCCGGCATGTTGGAGTTTTTTAATGCCTCCGCCATTCACCAGTGGAAAGGGGTCCTTATTTGCTATGACCACCCGCTTAACCTGATGGCCTACCAACAAATCCGCACAGGGCGGTGTTTTTCCAAAATGTGCACAGGGTTCTAAGGTAACATAAACAGTTGCATCCTTGAGTAAGGATTTCTCAGCCACCGAGTTTACCGCATTTACCTCAGCATGTGGCCCGCCGTATTTTTCATGCCAGCCCTCGCCAATTATTTTACCATCATGTACTATCGCACACCCCACCATAGGATTGGGGCTTACTTGCCCCAATCCTTGAGCGGCAAGCTCAAAGGCCCTGTTCATATAGATGATATCCGATTCACTCATAGGTGGTCAAAGTTATGCTTCTTTGCCTATTTTTGCCCGATGCGTACCGTTTTTTCAAAAGACCTCCAAGTCAAAATAAGTGGCACTCTTTCCGGGGTTTATCCTAAAAATGAAGGTGATGCTTTGGCTCTCATGCTTCTGGAAAAAATATTCGGAACGTCGAGAACCGATTTACTGGTAAATGCCGAAATGGAGTTTGCCCCTGAAAATGTAAATTTCCTAAAACAGGCTATAGACCGACTACTGGCGAATGAACCCATTCAGCATATTCTGGGAGAGGCCGATTTTTATGGCAGGCAGTTTAAGGTCAGTGCTGATGTATTGGTACCCAGACAGGAAACCGAAGAGCTGATCCGGTTGATCGTGAATGAAAACAAGCAAAATGAGCCCAAAATACTCGACATTGGTACCGGATCTGGGTGTATAGCCTGTAGTCTGGCCAAGGAGATAGCTGGCTCGGAAGTCCATGCACTGGATGTGAGTGAACAGGCACTGGAAATCGCAAAGGGGAACAATCATTTGCACCAGGCTAGAGTGGTATTTTCCAAACTGGATGTACTTACCCAGGAATTGCCTGAAAAAGGATTTGACATCATTGTGAGCAATCCTCCTTATGTCCTGGAAAGTGAAAAAGCGACCATGCACTGGAATGTGTTGGATTTTGACCCACATTTGGCACTGTTTGTAGATGATGAAGACCCTTTGTTGTTTTATCATGTCATTGCCGACAAATCCCGTGCATCGCTCAAAAAGGGCGGTAGATTGTATTTCGAAATCAATGAAAAGTTTGGAAGCGAAATTTCTGGCTTGCTAGCTGATTTTGCCTACGATAAAGTTACTATCCATCAGGACCTCCACGGCAAAGACCGGTTCGTAAGTGGAATGCACTTTCAATGACATTTGTCCTTAAACCGCTGAAGGTAGGACAGGCTTTTTTCCAGGTTACTCCTTAGTTCAGAATCCTTGTCTAATTTTCGCCTGGCCCAAAATTTACCCAGCTCCATGTGATAATGTGAAACCAACAACAAAGAGGCCGGCAAAGTCATCACATATACAACGGAGTAAAACGGGTTTTCCTGAAGTGGAAAGAAAAACTGCCATTCCAATAACCAACAGAAAGGGAATAAAAACAGCCCAAGGGCAAATTTGATAGATGAAGTAAAGATTTTATCCTTTACTTTAAGGGCAATTATACTTTCTGAGATCACAATAGGAATAAAATTGTGAGCAATTCCATAGAGGTAAAACGGAAGCAGGGTTATAAGGACGACCAAACTTTTGGCTCTATTCATTGACTTCACAGGATTCCAGGCTTTAGCCCCGAGGCTTTCCATGGATTCGTTAAACTCATCAACGGCCAGGTTGAGACCGTCACCCTCGGTTTGTTTTAGGCACTTTGCCAATTTTTCAGCGTGGGTGTTTATTTGAGTCGGCGCTGACAGATCATATCCGCTTTCACTTTTGAATATCAATGTATCCAGCTCTTTGTAGGATTTTTCTTCCAGGGCAATAGTACAATGGATCAATCCATCGTTGATTTGATTGCGCAGTGTTTTTTGTGATTCAGCATCTTGCTGCCCATGAACCTCGATCGGATCGCCAAAAACAACATGCACAGACGATCTGAAAGCCTTGTGGTCTGAATAACACAACCCCACCGGCACCACATAGAGCTCCTTCATGCCATGTTCAGAATTGATGGCCCCAAGGGCAATTCGTGAAATTCCTTTGGTCAATTTTCTTTTCACCCTCCTAATATCATGTTTTCCCTCCGGAAACATGAGAAGCGATCTGCCTCTGGCGAGTGCATCAATACATTGTGCAAAGCTTTTGGCATTGGCTTTTAAACTCCCAAAGCCATCCCTGATACGAAATACGGGAAGCATGTTGAAAGACTTCAAAATTGCACTCGCTAAAGGGTTTTTAAATACATCGGCACGCACCAGGTAATGTGTGAACCTTCCAACCCTGGTGGTAACCAAAAGGGCATCCATGAAGGCATTTTCGTGATTGGCCGCAAAAATGACCGGTCGGCCTTTTGGGATATTCCCCAGGCCACTGATCTTGATTTTTTTAAAATAAAAAGAAAGTCCCAGCCGAACGATCAACCAAAAGAAATAATACCATAAATATCTAATTGCAATCATGTAGTGCGAAAATAAAAGGCTTTGGGACAATAGGCAAAACTGGGCACCATAGTTCCTCTCAAAGAAATTATGAACTGTTATAATTTGTATATTTTCGTGTCTTGTGAAAATGGAAGAAATCAACATCTGATGGAAAAGAAGAAAAATGTAGCCCTGGTACTATCTAGCGGTGGGGCCAGGGGCATGGCACATATAGGGGTGATCGAAGGGTTGGTAGCGAGCGGTTTTAATATTACCTCGATTTCGGGCTCATCTATTGGTGCCCTGGTTGGGGCATTTTATGCCTCTGGTGATTTGGATACTTACAAAAAATGGATACTTGACCTGGACAAGTTTGACTTGTTCAAGCTGTTTGATTTCACGTTTAGTACGCAGGGGTTTATAAAAGGGGAAAAGGTGTTCAATGAACTGAAAAAAATAATTAGTGATAAAAAAATCGAGGACCTGCCCATTCCATTTGTGGCCATTGCTACCGATGTGAGGCACCAAAAAGAAATAGCCATTGACAGTGGCAGTATGTATGACGCCCTTAGGGCTTCAGTGTCCATCCCCACAGTGCTCACCCCATTGTACCGTGATGATATGGAACTCATAGATGGTGGGGTGATCAACCCACTTCCTGTTGATAAAATCACCCGCATCGATGACGATATCCTGGTGGTAGTGAATTTGGGGGCAAAAGAAGGCTATAGCCCTTTGAAACCCACCCAGCAGGAAAAAAACTCCTATATGAAATCCATTGACAACTTTTTTGATAAATGGAGCAAATACCTTCCCGGAACGGCCAAAGTAGAGAAAAAACTTGGGTACTTCGATCTTATGAACCGATCGATAGACCTGATGCAGGATCGAATCATAGAGCAAACCATTAACAAATACCGCCCGGAAATTTTGGTCAACATCTCCAAAGATGCCTGCTCCACATTTGAATTTTACAGAGCCGCCGACCTGATCGAAACTGGCAAGAGGGCTTTTGAAAACGAAAAGGATAAATATTTTGCTGCGCAATCAAAGGACAAATGACCATTCAGGAATTAAACAAGGAGCTGGGCAACATTGATATCTACCTTTTGGACCAGGTACTAAAGGGCCGGTATCCTCACGGGACGAAAGTGCTGGATGCCGGATGTGGGGAAGGCAGGAATATTATTTTTTTTCTAAACAACAAGTATGATGTATTTGGGGTAGATGAAAACGCTGATGCCATCCGTCTGCTCCATTTTATACTTGGGTCGAGCTATCCTCAATGTCCCAAAGAGAATTTTTTTACAGGTAAGGTGGAATCCATGGATTTTCCGTCAAAGTCATTCGATCTGGTCATCAGCAGTGCCGTATTACATTTTGCGCGTGACCACCAGCATTTCAGGGCTATGTTCGCGGAAATGATCCGTGTATTAAAATCCGGAGGCCAGTTATTTATCCGGATGGCATCAGACATTGGGCTTACTGGGGCAAAACCAAAAGGTACTGAAGGAAAATTTGTACTACCGGATGGTAGTTGCCGTTATCTTATTACCAGAGACGCTATAAGCAAACTGACTACAGACTATCAATTGACATTGGAAGAACCTGTGAAAACCACCAACGTCGATAATGCAAGGTGTATGACCACATTGGTATTGAGAAAAGGGTAGAAATAATTCCTCCCGCTAAGGCTTTTTCTGGAGACATTTGTTTAATGTTAAAAAAACTCAAAATTATGGATTTAAGAATAACCATTTTCTTATCCTTATTCTTTTTCGTGTCAGTCTCAGTACAAGGACAATCTGCTTTTGACAAAATGACCAATGAAAAAATGAGGAAAATTTTGCATCGCGAAACTGAAAACCTGGAAGGCGACTCTGGCCGATGGAAAACCGAATACAACGGAAGGACCATTTACATTGTCACTGACGACAACTTCAACAGGATGCGGATCATTTGCCCAATCATCACAGTGAAAGAGATCAAAAAAGAAGAATATAAGATACTGTTGGAGGCCAATTTCGACAAAGCCCTGGATGCAAAATATTCCATATACGATGAGGCCCTTTGGAGCACCTACACCCACCCCCTGGCCGAACTTAGTGTAGAGCAGTTCAAAGACGCCATGAGGCAGGTTGTGAAACTGGCATCTAACTACGGCACCTCCTACGCCAGCACCGATTTTGTTTTTGGAGGCGGGGACAATTGACCAATTAATACTATTTTTACTTTGTTAGAAATGTATAAATGAAAAAATTCTTATTTACCTTAATTTTTGTCTTTCCCCTTTCGGTTGTTTGTCTGGCCCAAAGTTTTATGGGCTGGGAATATAACGACCGTTTTTTTTCCGCTTATATCGGTGCAGGCAGGGCAGGCTATTTTGGCGAGCTTACCAATGGCAAGCCGCTGGCAGGAGGGCTCTCCATGGTCAACCTCGGCGTTGAGGCAAGACTGTTGTCACGGGTTGCGGCCAGGGTACAAGTGAGCAGGTATAGATTGGAAGGGTCGGATACCAACGCCGCAGACAGCTCAGCCCACCAACAGAGAAACCTCTCTTTTTCATCCAACAACCTGGAGTTTATGTTACAAGGCATGTATTTTTTCAAAAGGTACAATGGCATGTACCACAAAAGAAGGAATTATGAGCCCTATGTCGCAGTGGGTATTGGTTATACCACTTTCAATCCTACAGCAGACCTGGATGGTGAAACGTACACACTAAGTGAGTACAAAACTGAAAACAAAGAATACGGCAAATCAACACTGGTCATCCCATTGAATATAGGGGTGAAAGCCAAACTGAACGAATTTATGAACCTCAATTTTGATCTTGGCTACAGGATCACGTTCACCGATTATCTGGATGATGTATCGTCTTTGTATGGTGGGCCTTTTGCAGATGGAAGCCTACAGTCGAGGCTATCCAACCGAAAAGACGAAATCCCAGTGGTAAACGAAGAAGCTTACGAACAATATGTACCCGGTATGCTACGGGGCGACCCCAATAACAACGATAAATATTTTTTCATCAATTTTAGCCTCGAGATTTACCTACCCAGGGATATATTCAAAAGCCGTGGGGGCAAAACCAGAAAAGAAAAAATTATTGGTAAGCCCTCAGCGTATTGAGGATGATATCTATTATACGCTCCTGGTCATGATTTGCCAACCCCGTCCCACTCGGCAGGCATAGTCCGTACTCGAACAGCGATTGGGACACACCACCACCGAAAACAGGGTAATCCTTATAAAGGGGTTGCATGTGCATGGGTTTCCAGATGTGCCTCGATTCAATGTTGTTTTTGTCAAGTTCAGCTATGACTGATGGTACCAGAGTTGAGGGAAATACTTCCGGGTCGAAGTACACAGCAGTCAGCCACCGGTCCGAGAATAGACCTTCGCTTTCTTGTTGAAAGATTACACCTTCTACCTCCCCAAGCCCCTCTTTGTACCGCTCAAAAATATTTCTCTTTTTTGCTATTTTGGCATCTATAGCAGTAAACTGGCCCTGCCCAAGTCCAGCCAGCACATTGCTCATTCGGTAGTTGTACCCCAACTCGGCATGGTTGTAGCTCGTGCCATGTGTTTTGGCCTGGGTAGATAGAAGCAGCCCTTTCTTGTAGTGGTCAGGATTGTTGGTCAGCAGGGCACCACCCCCACTGGTTGTAATCAACTTATTTCCATTGAATGACAGTATGGCCGCCTCTGAAACCCTGCCGGGTTTATTCTTATTAGTCCTGCACCCAAGGGCCTCTGCCATGTCATGGACAACAGGGATATCATATTTGCGACCGATTGTTTCAATAGCTTCAAAATTGGCGGGCATACCAAACAAATGGGTGATCAATATGGCTTTTGGTTTTTTGGCCGCACCTTTTATGCTTTTTTCCAGCAAGGTGATGTCAATATTCCAATCATCAAAGCTACTATCCACCAATATTGGTTTTGCCCCAAGGTACAAAATGGGGTTTACTGCACCACAAAAAGTAAGTGTGCTGGAAATCACCAGATCGCCCGCCTGCACACCATGGCACAACAAGGCCAGGTGGATCGCAGATGTACCTGAGTTTACGGCCAGGACATATCGAAACCCCGTGAACTCAGCTATTTGAGCCTCAAAATCCCCGAGGTGTGGCCCCACCGGGGCGATCCAATTTGAGTCCAGGATATCACTGATATGCCTGTACTCTTCACCAGTAAGGTCTGGTGGCGATAGATATATTCGTTCCTTTTTCAATGTCGATCAGAATAGTAGCCTGCAAATTTTGTGGCGGGGTAGCTGCCAGGACAACCCCGAATAAAATAATTTATAGTCAGCAAAACTATTTTTACATCCAGGAAGAAATTTATGTGGCGGGTGTAGTACACATCCATGTCAAGTTTTTCTGTCCAGCCGACATTGTTTTTGCCTGTAACCTGCGCCAACCCAGTTATTCCCGGCATCACGAGGTGCCTTTGCATGTGATGTTTCGAATACAGTGGCAGGTACTCCATTAAAAAAGGTCTGGGCCCTATAAAGCTCATTTCGCCTTTGAGGATATTCCATAGCTGCGGCAGCTCATCAAGTGATAGTTTTCTTAGCCAGAATCCCAACAGGGTGATCCTTTCAATATCTGGCTTATCCCTGTCATTGTCCATAGTAGAAAATTTATACATCCTAAAAGGCGTGCCCAGGTAGCCCGGCCTTGTCTGAATAAAAAAGATGCGATGTTGCTCCATATAAACAACCAAGGCAATAAATAACATAAGTGGACTAAACAGAAAAAGCAGGGCCAGGGCGAAAACCTTATCCGTCAGCAGCTTTATCGATTTGTAGCAGGGTATCATTTTATCAGTAAATTGGGCTCATGATGTTAATGATTCTATACAAAGATAAAACGTGTTGGAATCATTTTTTTAATTTATTGGAAATCCCATGCACATAATTTTCTACATTTAGCACATGGTGTACAATTGCGTAATACCTCCAACAAGTGCATGATGCGTATTTCAAAGTTTATATCTCCATTTTTATACTTGCCGCACAGGAATAAATTTCTAAGTGGAGGCTCTAGTATATCCAAATCATTAAATTTGCCCATACAGGTAGTTAGCAGGTGTTTGTGCCTGCTGTATTCTCCCTGAAATTTAGGTTGAAAACTTTTGTCCAAAGGAAAATGAATAAAACGATCGTTGTACTGGCGGTGCTTTTGCTGGGTGTATCATGGGCAACTGCCCAACCACAAATAAAAATTGCCAAACTAAAATACGAAGGTGGGGGGGATTGGTATGCCAACAAAACCGCCCTGCCAAACCTGATAGGGTTTTGCAATAGAAACCTTCAAACAAATATTGCTGCCAAAGAAGAAGTTGTGGATGTTGGTAGTCCGGAAATATACCTGTACCCTTATGTATATATGACCGGCCATGGGAATGTAAATTTTTCCACCAACCAGGCCCTCAACCTCAGAAACTACTTGTTGTCGGGGGGATTTCTCCACATAGACGACAACTATGGCATGGACCAATTTGTAAGGTTAGAACTAAAAAAAGTATTTCCCGAACTCGAATTGGTTGAATTGCCCTTAGACCATGAGTTATACAATCAAAAATTCAAGTTCAGCAATGGCCTGCCAAAAATCCATCAACATGATGGCAAACCTTCACAGGGCTTTGGGTTAATTTATGAAGGCAGGCTCGTGTGTTTTTATTCCTACGAAAGCGATCTTGGAAACGGATGGGAGGATCAAATCATCTATAACGACCCTGAGGAGAAGCGGCAGGAAGGTTTGAAAATGGGAGCCAACATTATCTCCTATGCTTTTATGTCCGAGTGATAAGTGAAAGGACTGCCTCCTCTATGACAGCCCTTTGCACATCAATCAAACAACCTCTATAATAAGTCCTTTTCATTAGAAATTCGGCACTTAGATGTGGAAGGGTTCAAAAGGTTTAATCCCACGAAAAAAATTATATTTCTTTAGTTTTTTTTATCGTTAGCCACACTCAGGGCTATCTATGGATAGGAGGTCAATTACCTCTTTTTATTGTTGGTTTTGGATGTTGATAATACCTCTGAAAGCCTACGAAAATCTAGGCTTCCTATGGCTACATCGAAAAAAACTATACGATGAATCTTTATAATGTTGCATTCGTTGTATCTTTGAGCCTATTTATAATTAGTCTAAATTACGGATTCACATAATGAGTAGTGACGAACAGATATTAGAGGAGTTAACCAACAAGGAATATGAACATGGTTGGTCGGTAGATTTTGAAGCTGACGAAGCACCATTTGGCCTGAATGAGGACATTGTTCGGTTTATTTCCATGAAAAAGAATGAACCGGAGTGGCTACTGGAGTGGCGGCTCAAGGCTTTTCAAACATGGAAAGGTATGGCTGAACCCAAATGGCCCAATGTCAAATACCCTCCAATTGACTACCAGGGCATTAAGTACTACTCTGCTCCGAAACAAAAAAAGGGACCAGAAAGCCTGGATGACATAGACCCTGAACTGATCGAAACTTTCGAAAAACTGGGTATATCACTTCAGGAGCAAAAAAGGCTAACAGGAGTGGCTGTGGATGCCGTCATAGATTCTGTGTCGGTAGCGACCACATTCAAAGAAACACTTGGCGAGTTGGGAATTATTTTCTGCTCGTTCAGTGAGGCCGTAAAGGAACACCCTGAACTGGTCAAAAAATATGTTGGGTCTGTAGTACCAGTGAACGATAATTACTTTGCAGCACTTAACTCCGCGGTTTTTTCTGATGGATCGTTTTGCTACATTCCAAAAGGTGTGAGATGCCCTATGGAATTGTCCACCTACTTCAGGATCAATGCCGCCAATACCGGGCAGTTTGAAAGGACACTGATCGTGGCAGAAGAAGGCTCGTATGTGAGCTATCTGGAAGGCTGTACAGCCCCACAACGTGATGAAAACCAATTGCATGCCGCAGTAGTGGAAATATATGCAGCCAAGGATGCTGAGGTGAAATATTCAACCGTACAAAACTGGTACCCTGGTGATAAAAATGGCAAAGGAGGGATTTACAACTTTGTGACCAAAAGGGGAATATGCTTCGGCGACCATTCAAAGATTTCATGGACACAAGTGGAAACTGGCTCGGCTGTTACCTGGAAATACCCATCATGTATATTGAAAGGCGACCATTCTACGGGTGAGTTTTACTCGGTAGCCGTCACCAACAATATGCAGCAGGCCGATACCGGCACCAAAATGATCCATATTGGAAAAAACACCAAGTCGAGGATCGTATCAAAAGGTATTTCTGCTGGCAAATCACAAAATAGCTACAGAGGCCAGGTGCAGGTGATGAAACGTGCGGAAAATGCGCGAAACCATTCCCAGTGCGACTCGCTGCTCATGGGAAACAATTGTGGGGCACATACATTCCCATATATAGATATCGAAAATAAGTCGGCTCATGTAGAGCATGAAGCTACAACCTCCAAAATCGGTGAAGACCAGATATTTTATTGTATGCAGCGGGGTATCGATGAGGAAAGTGCTGTTGCCTTGATCGTGAATGGCTATGCGAAAGAAGTCCTAAACCAATTGCCTATGGAATTTGCAGTGGAAGCACAGAAACTCCTGGCACTTACTTTGGAAGGAAGCGTAGGATAAGCCATTCCAGTTAGCACTTATTAAGTAAATAAAAAAGATCATAAGAAAAAGGAGCAACGGTGATGCGTTCTCCAACTATTAAATATTGAACATGCTTAAAATTAAAGACTTAAAAGCCAGTATAGAGGATAAAGAAATACTGAGGGGTATAAATCTGGAAGTAAAAGCGGGTGAAGTCCATGCGATCATGGGGCCCAACGGATCTGGCAAAAGTACGCTGGCTTCTGTTTTGGCTGGCCGTGAAGATTATGATGTGACAAGTGGTGAAGTTGATTTCATGGGAAGCGACCTGTTGGAATTGTCTGCAGAAGAAAGGGCTCGTATCGGGATCTTTTTGGCTTTTCAATATCCGGTTGAAATACCAGGCGTTACCACTACCAACTTTATGAAAACAGCCCTCAACCAGATCAGGGAACACCGTGGTTTGGAAAAACTAGACGCTGTGGGCTTTCTGAAAAAAATGAAGGAAAAAATGAAATTGGTGGAAATCGACCAGTCATTACTTAGCAGATCGCTCAATGAAGGTTTTTCCGGTGGCGAAAAGAAAAGAAATGAAATATTCCAAATGGCCATGTTGGAGCCTAAACTGTCCATACTGGATGAAACGGATTCCGGCCTGGATATAGATGCCCTGAGGATTGTTGCCAACGGAGTTAATACATTGAAATCTGCTGACAATGCCACCATTGTGGTAACTCACTACCAAAGGTTGCTGGATCACATAGTACCCGATTTTGTGCATGTATTATACAATGGAAGGATCGTGAAATCAGGCACTAAAGAGCTTGCACTCGAGCTGGAGGAGAAAGGGTACGACTGGATAAAGGCAGAAGCCAATCTGGAGACAGCTTAAGCAAATTTCTTAATTACATTTTTATTGAATGGATTCTAAATTCAAAAATATACTGGACCAGGAATTGGTCCCAAAAGCAGAAAAATTTGCGGCATCATTGAACGGTAGTGCTATAAGTGAGTTAGGCACTGCAAGAAGTGAAGCGCTGGATTTTCTAAAAACCAATGGCTTCCCTGCACAGAAAGCTGAGGCCTACAAATACACCAATATCTCTAAGGAGATTGCCCAAAATTTTGACTTTTCATTTAAATCCAAAAAAACGGATTTGTCGATAGAAAAAATCAAAAACTTGTTTGTTCCCGACATGGAGGCCAACCATCTGGTATTCGTCAATGGAGTGTATGATCCGGGGCTGTCAGAAATAACTTCTGATGAAAAGGATTTGAAAATTTCGACTTTTGCGGAAGTATCGGCCAATGAACCGGGCAAACTGGAGTCACTTTTTGGGAAACATGCCAAATCCACCAGGGATGCATTTACAGCATTGAATACAGCCTTTACCAACGATGGGGTGTTCATTGAAATCCCAAAAAACACCGAACTCAAATTGCCTGTTGTCACCTATTTTGTGGCAGATGCCAATGAGGGGGAAAACGTCAGTTTCCCCAGAAACCTTTACCTGATTGGGCAAAACTCGAAAGCAGATTTCATCCACTTCACCAAATCCCTTGGCAACCATAAAACCTTGAAAAATCAGGTGGATGAAATTATCCTTGAAGAAAATGCAGCGGGATCGCTTTACAAAATCCAGGACGATTCAGACATCTCTTATGCAGTGGGTGAAACCAAAGTATATCAACCCAGCAACAGTCGTTTTTCGGCAATCACTGTTACACTCAACGGCGCTGTAGTGCGCAACAACCTCAACATTGACATAGATGGAGAGGGGAGTGAAGCCAATATGTACGGGCTATACCTCACCAAGGGCAAGACCCACGTGGACAATCAGACAGAGGTGGACCATATTCAGCCCAATTCATACAGCAACGAGCTCTACAAAGGCATCATGGATGAAAATTCCAAAGGTGTTTTTAATGGCAAAATATATGTGAGAAAGGAAGCTCAGAAAACCAATGCGTTCCAATCCAACAACAACGTATTGCTTTCTGACAAAGCCACCATCAACACCAAACCACAACTGGAAATTTGGGCAGATGATGTAAAATGCTCGCATGGTTGTACCACCGGACAGCTCGATGAAGAAGCGATATTTTACCTGCGTACCAGGGGTATAGAGGAAGGACATGCAAGGGCGATGATATTAAGGGCGTTTGCCAGGGAAGTGATCGACAAAATCCATTATGAAGGATTGAAAGAGTATGTCGAAAAAGAAATAAGTAAAAGACTCAGTTTGTAGGTTAAAAGGAATACCGGACATCCTGACAGATGAAATCTATCCATGTGGAAGTCCGCACACGTACAATTAGAAGACAATGGTAGAAACAGCTTTTGACGTCAGGGAAATAAGAAAGGAATTTCCAATCCTGCATCAGCAGGTCAACGGTAAGCCATTGGTGTATTTTGACAATGCGGCCACCTCGCAGAAGCCAAAGTGTGTGATTGATGCCCTGAATGAGTATTATAATCTCAACAATTCCAACATCCATCGTGGTATCCATACACTTGCCGAACGGGCAACCACCGCTTATGAATTGACCCGGAAGAAAGTTGCGCAATTTATCAATGCACCGGAGGTGGAAGAAATAATCTTCACCAAAGGCACCACAGAAGGCATCAACCTGGTGGCGGCTTCATTTGGAAGGAATTTTATCCAGGCAGGCGATGAAATAATCATTTCAGGCCTGGAGCACCATTCTAACATCGTACCCTGGCAATTGTTGTGTCAGGAAAAGGGCTGTGAACTGAAAGTAATTCCTATCAACAACAAGGGGGAAATTATTTTCGAAGAATACCTCAACCTCTTGAGCGATAAGACCAAATTGGTGAGTGTTAACCATATATCCAATTCACTGGGTACGATTAACCCTGTCAGTGACATCATCAGGGAAGCCCGTAAATTTGGGGCCAAAGTATTGATAGATGGGGCCCAGGCTGCCCCTCACGTTCCCATAGACGTACAGGCATTGGATTGCGATTTCTACGCTTTCTCTGCGCACAAAGTATATGGCCCTACTGGTACCGGCGTGCTTTATGGCAAAAGGGAAGTACTGGAAATGATGCCCCCGTACCAGAGCGGTGGCGAGATGATCAAGGAAGTTCACTTTTCAGGTACCACTTTCAACGACATTCCTTATAAATTTGAAGCCGGCACTCCCAATATAGGTGAAGTGATTGCATTCAAAGAGGCTTTGGATTTTGTAGATAGAATAGGTAAGGACACCATTTCAGCACATGAGGATGACCTGCTGAAATATGCCACTGGCTTGCTCAACAAGGTAGAGGGCTTTATACCAATGGGCACAGCCGATAAAAAGGCGGGTGTTATTTCATTTTTGATTGATGGCGTACATTCTTTCGACCTGGGACAACTGCTGGACGCCAGGGGTATTGCCGTGAGGACCGGGCACCATTGCACCCAACCCCTCATGGACTTTTTCCAGATTGAAGGAACCGTACGGGCTTCATTTTCTGTTTACAATACCAAGGATGAAATCGATTATTTTGTAGATTCGTTGAAGTCTATTGTTGGGATGTTTAAGAAAAACTAACCTGAGCCAATAAAAGTGAGGAAGTCCATAAATATCAAATATGGGCTTGACATTCAAAAAAGTCTATGATAGATAAAATACAGGAAGAAATTATAGAAGAATTTTCATTGCTCGATGGCGACATGGAAATGACCATAGGGTATTTGATGGAGTTGGGAGAAAAATTGCCTGAGCTTTCCGAAGCAGATAGGGATGAAAAAAATATCGTGAAGGGGTGTCAATCCAAGGTGTGGCTGATAGCCAGTGAGGCAGAAGGAAAAGTGCTGTTCCAGGCGGACAGCAACACTGCCATTACCAAAGGACTCGTGAGTTTGCTGGTAAGGGTACTTTCCGGACAAACACCCGATGATATTATAAATGTGGACCTTTATTTTAAGGAAAAGATAGGGATGAGCAGGTTTATTGGTACGCAAAGGTCGAATGGTTTTGCAGCCATGATCAAGCAAATGAAAAACTATGCGTTGGCTTTGAAAATGAAAATGGAGATTGACCAGCCCTGATTTATGGTTGTATCCCTCGAAGGTACAATTTTTGAAGACAGGCGGATTTAACGGCAAAAATACCAATCAATTCTGAGCCAACCACGTACAAGAATCAGTGAGGCCAAACCTCTAAAACATAAACTACCATGGAAGGAGATAATTTAAGGGACAAAGTCTTAGCAGCTATTAAAAAGGTATATGACCCGGAAATCCCGGTGGACGTATATGAGCTGGGGTTGATTTACGAAATCAATGTATATCCGGTAAACAATGTCTATGTATTGATGACACTGACATCACCGGCATGCCCATCGGCAGAGGCTATTCCAGACGAGATCAAGCAAAATATAAAAGAAATAGAAGGCGTAAATGATGTGGAAGTTGAAGTGACATTTGATCCTCCATACGCTACGGAAATGATGTCAGAAAGCGCCAAGCTGGAACTTGGTTTCATGTAATAGACCATTTTAAGCGCCAATTGTTGAAATTGGGCTTTAACGACATTTTGAATTGAATTTAAACACAGTAATTAAAAGACAATAATATGTATCCTGAAGAATTAGTGGCCCCTATGAGGGCAGACCTGACCTCTGTAGGTTTTAAAGAATTTAAAACGGCCGGTGAAGTGGAAAACCACTTGAAAGACCATAAAGGTACTACTTTGATGGTCATCAACTCAGTATGTGGATGCGCGGCTGGTGCTGCACGTCCCGGAGTGAAAATGGCCGTTCAGCATAGCGAAAAAAAGCCTGATAACCTTACCACCGTATTTGCAGGAGTAGATTCAGAAGCAGTACAAAAGGCAAGGGAATACACCCTGCCATATCCTCCATCTTCCCCTTCCATCGCCCTATTCAAGGATGGTGAATTGGTACACTTTGTAGAAAGGCACCACATTGAAGGACGTAGCGCCGAAATGATTGGCGATCACCTGGTAGGCGTTTTTGGCGAATTCTGTTAAAAACTAAAATACTCAATCAAAAAAAAGCCCTTTCGACAGTGTCGAAAGGGCTTTTTCTTTATCTTATTTTAAAGCTCTATTTGGCAGCTTCAGCTTCTTTAATTTCCTCTTTCAGATCATTTATGATTTGTGCAGTTTTCTCCGCTTTCAATTCTACTTCAGCTTTTGCATCATGAGAGGTTCCGTTATATATTTCCCCTAGAATAGGCGCTATCACCAATCCCACCAGACAGGTAAGTTTGATCAGTATATTCATAGATGGCCCTGAAGTGTCTTTAAAAGGATCACCTACGGTATCACCTGTAACAGCCGCTTTGTGGGCCTCAGACCCTTTATAGGTCATTTCACCATCTATCATTACCCCAGCCTCAAAAGATTTCTTGGCATTGTCCCAGGCACCTCCTGCATTGTTTTGGAAAATCGCCCACACCACACCAGACACGGCTACTCCTGCCATATAGGCACCAAGGGCTTCCGGCCCCATTACAAAACCAATGATGATTGGGGTTACAATCGTGATTGCACCTGGTAGCATCATTTCCTTGATGGCTGCTTTGGTAGATATATCCACACACTTTCCATATTCTGGAGTGCCGGTACCTTCCATTATACCAGGAATTTCCTTGAATTGCCTCCTCACTTCCTTTACCATCTCCATGGCTGCCTTTCCTACAGAACTCATCGCCAATGCAGAAAAAACCACCGGGATCATTCCCCCAATAAAAAGTGCTGCCAATACATCGGCTTTATAAATATTGATACCATCAATGCCTGTGAATGTAACATAGGCGGCAAACAACGCCAGGGCGGTTAGTGCTGCTGATGCTATGGCAAATCCCTTACCTATCGCTGCAGTAGTATTTCCAACGGAATCCAGTATGTCAGTTCTTTCCCTTACCTCTTCCGGGAGTTCGCTCATTTCGGCAATACCTCCAGCGTTATCCGCTATTGGACCAAAAGCATCAATGGCCAATTGCATAGCTGTGGTAGCCATCATAGCAGAAGCGGCTATTGCTACGCCATAAAAACCAGCAAAGTGGTAAGCACCCCAAATAGCCCCTGCAAATAGCATAACTGGTGCAAAAGTAGAGATCATACCAGTTGACAAGCCTGCTATAATGTTGGTGGCTGCACCGGTTGAAGAATTCTTGATAATATTGAGTACAGGCTTTTTGCCCAGTCCCGTATAGTATTCTGTGAAATATGAAATCAATCCACCAACAGCAAGTCCTATCAATACTGAAAAGTAAACATGAAGTGGGGTTATAGTCTTCAAGCCTTCACCAAAAAAGTTCATCTGCATAGAAGACGGGAGCATCCAGGTCAATATGAAGTAACACGCTACTCCTGTAAGTATAATAGAGCCCCAGTTGCCTTTGTTCAAAGCGTTCTGAACCTCCTGCTCTTTTGCGTTATTGTCTTTTATCTTGATCACCATGGTTCCCAAAATGGAAAAGATGATGCCCATTCCAGCTATTACCAATGGCAGGAGAATTGGCCCTATTCCGTTGAATGCATCGTCTATGGAACCGCCCATGTCACGGATCACATAATTACCCAAAACCATAGAAGCCAAAACCGTGGCTACATAAGAACCAAAAAGGTCGGCACCCATACCGGCTACATCACCCACATTGTCTCCAACATTGTCAGCTATTGTGGCAGGGTTTCTTGGATCATCCTCGGGAATCCCAGCCTCTACTTTTCCTACCAGGTCGGCCCCAACGTCTGCCGCCTTTGTGTAAATACCTCCACCTACACGGGCGAAAAGGGCAATAGACTCAGCACCCAATGAAAAGCCCGCCAGGGCCTCCAAAACGATCGTCATATCATGGGTGGAAGTCCAGCCGCCTCCCATAAACCACGTGAATAGTACTGCGAACAACGTACTTAATCCAAATACAGCCAAACCTGCTACTCCGAGCCCCATCACTGTACCTGCCGTAAAGGAAACATTTAAGGCATTGGGAAGGCTTGTACGGGCGGCCTGTGTTGTCCTTACGTTGGCTGCAGTTGCTATCCTCATACCGATATTGCCGGCAAGCGCTGAGAAAAATGCACCTATTACAAATGCCACTACAATAAACCAATGAGTAGTAGCCACCAGTGAAGATACAATACCCAGTAAAATACCAGCTACTATTACAAAAATGGTCAATACCCTGTATTCTGCCTTCAAAAAAGCAAGGGCACCTTCACGTATGTGATTGGCCAGTTCTTGCATTTTTTGGTCACCAGCATCCTGTTTTTTTACCCAGGCCGACTTGACTGCCATCACCACCAGTCCCAAAATCCCCAGTAGTGGGATCAAATAAATTATGTTGTTCATTCTATAAAGATTTAGTTAGTTCATTTGCATAATTAAAAAAGGGCATAAAGCCCTTCCTAAAAAACTTGCGCAAAGATATAGGAACAGGTCAAAATAAAAAGGCTAAGTAGTTATTTTATACCAAGTTAGAGGCAAAAACCGACCAGTGTGCAGTGTGCAAAAAGCACATGCCATTCGTAAGGGGCAAAGGGAAAAATGGCATGGCAATATTTCTATCCATTGGGCTATTGTTGGCCCCTGCCATAATTGAAATCTTAACCCTATATTTGCCCTTCAAAAATCAATGCCCTTGAAACAAATCATCAGCTTTTTTCTGCGAAATGTACCAAGAAAATATTTGCAGCTTTTCAGTCATGTGGTGCTAAAGGTGGTGGCCGTTTTTTATAGTGGAAGCAATGTACAGTGTCCTGTGTGTGAAAGAAAGTTCAGGAAATTTTTGCCATACGGTCGGGAAGCGCGTGAGAATGCACTTTGTCCCAATTGCCTTTCACTCGAAAGGCACAGGCTCATGTGGCTGTTTTTGAAAGAAAAGACCAATTTTTTCTCTTCTCAATTGAAAGTGCTACATATCGCTCCTGAGATTTGTTTTTTAGAAAGGTTTGAGCGACTTCACAAAGATGATTATATCACCGCCGACCTGGAGTCGCCCCTTGCCAAGGTGAAAATGGACATCCATGAGATGCCTTTTGATAATGACAGTTTCGATGTGGTTTTTTGCAACCATGTAATGGAACACGTGAAGGACGACATACAGTCAATGAAAGAAATTTACAGGGTGCTTAAACCCGGAGGGTTCGCTATTGTTCAAATCCCAATATTTCACCCGGTACCCGAGGTGACTTTTGAAGATCCGACCATTACCGATCCCAAAGAACGCGAAAAGCGCTTTGGCCAGGACGACCATGTGCGGTTGTATGGCAAGGACTATCCCGATCGATTGCGATCAGCTGGATTTACCGTTGCTGAAGACAACTTTGTGAATGAGCTATCAGAATCTGACAGAAACCTTTACGCCTTACCAGAGGGTGAAATGATACATTTCTGCACAAAACCTGCTCCATAAAAAAGCTTTAGGAACGAACTTCCTGTCAACGTGTTGATCTTGAACATTTCCATCGTTGACTGACCCTACAATGGTTTTCAGTTTAAACCATTGCGTGAAGGTTTAGATTGACATTACTTTTCCACCAACAAAAAATCAACCCGGCGGTTTTCCTTGCACGGTGGGGTGCAAATAGTTTTGGTGTCGCCCAGGCCGTTGGTAGTGATCCGCTTTTTTTCTATACCTTTTCCGGTCAGGTAATCCCTAATGGCATCAGCACGCTCCTGGGATAGGATCATGTTCTTCTTCCTGTCCCCAATTTTGTCGGTATGCCCATTGATGACCACCTCGGTATTAGTATTCTCGGTTAAATATTCAAACAGTTTGTTGAGTTCATCATGCGATCTGGCTGTAACAGTTGACTTGCCCAATTCGAAAAATACATTTTTGAGAATTATCTCTTTACCAACAGTTACCTCATCGTCTCCAATCTTGATTGGTGCTTTTGGTACAGGCACGGTCACTGGTGCCGGCACCACTTCTTGCACTGCCGCTACTTCTTCCACAACCTCCTCCACTTCCTCTTCTTCTATTATTTCAGCGACAGGTTCTTCTACTGGTTCTTCATATTCGATGGGCTTGCTTTCCACCTGTGTCCTGGTCATGGTCCAAAGGTTAAAATCCCTTGGATTGGCTGCATTCCTCCAAAGGCCGGACATCTGATTGCCCTCTTCGTTGAGATACAATTTGGCAGACCCTTCTATTTTCCCCTCATCCCAATTGAACTCAACGGAGTTTCTGTTGAACTTGCCATTTAGCACTTTTCCTTTAAACTTGCGCTTTTCAGCCGTATAGACATAAGATCCGAAAAACGAATCACCTGTTTGCTCAAAAGTGATGTCCTGCCAATTGGTATGCCACACACCACCAATCTCCACAGTATGCTTGATCTGATTGGCTGGTGTTCCGATGGCTTCAAATTCGGCCAGCTGTACCCGCTCGTTGTTGCCGTAGTTTTCCAGAATGATCAGTTTGATCCAGCGTGCTTTCTTTGGTGTAATGTCAAATTCGTTGACGGCCTCTTTTTGAAGTTCATACTCACCTGCAGATTCGAAACCCGAATCCTTGCCTGATGTGGACACCTCAACCCTCACTTTTTTGGTTTCTATGCCAGGGTAAAACTCACATTTGTTGTTGAATACCAATTTTTGAATCCGATATTCTTCGGCCAATTCCACCAAAAACTCAAAAGGAAACCGAACACTTTTCGAACTCCAAACATTTGGCCCCTGATCAAAAAGGGCACCCGGAGAGTACTTGGCCAATACCTGACGCTCGGTTACATCCACCTTGGATGGTGGTACCTGCACCATTCGAGACCCATGTTCCAGAGCGATGATATTGATGCTTTGTTGTGCCAAACACAAATTAAAGCCTATGGAAAAAACAGCAATTAAAGCGTAAATAGATGGTTTCATTGTTGAAGTGCATTTGATGTCCGAAAGAAATTGGCCTATCGTTTATATCAGGTTGTTATTTTAAATTAAAGTTAAGCATTTAAGATAAAATGCTTAACTATTTTCAATAGTTGTTATCGCAAGATGAGATAGTTTCATTTCCAGAATACATAACCCTGCTGTAAGGTTGGTTACATAAACGCGTGAACCGGGAGCATTGTATGCGCAGTTAAATTTTGATTTAGAACCCTCCTTGTGCGGAGCAGTGTTGTTTGGAATACGATTGATACCGACAGTGCAGGACAGGTTTAGGGAAAGTACCCACTATTTTTATATATTATTGGAATTATATTTCCTTGAAAAATGAAAATACGAAGGAACAAATTATTCCTTCTTGCTTTTGTACCTGTTTTAGTATTTCTGCAAGGTTGCAATCAAAAAAACAGCAGTTGAATTTCAGGGTGAACTTGAAAAGTGGCAGTGGGTTACGCTTCTTTTCGATAGTTCTGAAAAACAACTAATCACCGCTATGGATCTGGACAAGACTGGCAAAACTTTTAAAATTAAATGCTACAACCTGAGAGCAGGTGGGCTTGTGCAACCAGGGGCGTGTGGAGGCCAATGGCATTGATGGGATAAGTTACCCCCTGCTCATCACGGGAAAGATTAGCCAGGCAGCTTGACTTATATGAAAACCGAATAGTTCAAATATTTATGCTTTCATACAGAAGCAAAAGATACTGATCCTTAAAATATGCAGCATCGAGTAATTATGAAGTGGTTGAAATTTGATCCGGGTAAGTATAGATTAGTTTCTAACTATCGAGCTGATATCAAATACCTTCTTTACTTCCTGGTATTGTTGCTGCCATTATCCGACGGCCCTGAAGCGGGAGCCCAAACCAGGTTCAATAGGTTCGAGCACCTTTCTGTTTCCAATGGTTTCGCACTCAACCCTGTCACCTCTATCACCCAGGACAGAAAAGGAATGATGTGGTTTGGTACCAGGAAGGGGCTTATGCGCTTTGATGGGGTGCGCCTGAAAAATATTGCCAACAGCCCCGGGGATGCTTTTTCCCTATACCATAATGACATCTATGTACTTCATACAGATTCCAAAGGCAATATTTGGACTGGCACAACCCAGGGCTTAAGTGTTTACAATCCTGTAACGAATACTGGAAAAAACTTTCAAACGAATTCGGTTAATGGCAATATTTCTGCAAGCATTTTATGTATTCAAGAATTACAATCAGGAGAAATTTGGTTTGGAACAACACAGGGCATAATTGTTTACAATCCACGAACTGAAGCTATCAAAAGTATAGTTCTGAATCCCCACGAACAAGAAAAGCCAACAACCCAGGTAAACTGCATATTTCAAGCCAGCAATGGTACGGTATGGGTAGGCTCAGAAAATGGATTGTACATGTTGTCTAAAAACACTGGCAATGATTATGAATTCGAGTGGTACAAGCACAGCAACGAAAACGCCGAGAGCCTTGTAAACAACCGGGTAAATGTGCTCATGGAAGATGATAACCACAGGTTGTGGGTTGGGACGCACAAAGGGCTGGACTATATTGAACCAGGTTCTGAAACTTTTGTCCATTTCAGTGCTCATAACTCCCTGACCAATGATTTTATTCGTGCACTGACATTGGACAAAAACGGGCAATTATGGGTTGGGACGTACAACGGTATCAACGTAATCGATTCCGAATTTAATGTCCATCAAATATTGCACGATCCCAACAATCCTTACAGCCTGGCTGGAAATAAAATAAGGTCATTATACACCGACAATATTGGCACAGTTTGGGTCGGAAGCTACTACGGAGGCATCAACTATTGGGACGACAAGCAATTAAACTTCACCAGGATTAACGAAAACTTCGGGAACCACCTAAGCTATAACGTGGTGAGCTGCATGGAGCAGGACCAAAGGGGAAATATCTACTTCGGAACTGAAGGCGAGGGCATTAGCATCTTAAACACCAAAAACGGCAAATTTGAGCACCTAAATAAACTTGTTCGGGGGCACACGATAGGCTCTGTAAAGAGCATGATGATTGATAACAATGACCTTTGGGTAGGAACTTTCAACAAGGGGCTTTTTCGGATTAATTTAATTACGAAATCATTTACTCAATATAAACATGAACCAGGAAACCAATCATCCCTGAGCAATGACAATGTGCTGGCCATTGCCAGGGGTTTCGACCAGAAGCTGTGGGTCGGCACCTTAAATGGAGGCCTGAACCTTTTCGACCCGGACAAAAACACTTTCAAGCGGTTTTCCCAAGAAACTGACAACCCAAAATCGCTTCCAGCCAATGCCATAAGATCATTGCTGGTAGATGGCATTGGCAATTGTTGGATTGGGGTGCCAAACGGATTGTACGTATTGCGAAAAGACCTGCTGGACAAATCGGTTTACGAATTTGAGCGTATTGCCAATTCCAAGAGTAATAATGTGGAAGTGTTTGATGTGCTACTGGATACAAAAAAAAACATTTGGGTGGGTACCACTCAAAATGGCTTGTTTCGCCTGATCGATGACCAGCTTGTAGCCCAGGAGCTACCCGGGGTATCTTCAGTGCTGGCTATTGTGGAAGATGAGCGCCAGGTGCTTTGGTTCAGTTCTACTAACGGCATATTGAGCTATGATTATAAGAACAACAAGACCAGGCTATACGACATTAAAGACGGGGTAAAGCCTAATGAGTTTATGCGGGCTGCAGGGTTGATTTCGAAAGACGGAAGGGTGTATTTTGGTGGTGCATCTGGCTTGAGTACTTTTCTCCCGGAGGAACTTGGCAGGTACAACGATTATGCCCCGGATGTGTCCATTACAGATTTTCAACTTTTTGACAGGCAATTGAACGCCGGTGACAGCACAGGAATACTCACTCGTGCCATCGGATACACCGAAGAAATTACCCTCGACTATGACCAAAATAATTTTACCATACATTTCGCCTTGCCCAATTTCATCAAAACGGATAAGAACACTTATCAGTATCGGCTGTTGGGCCTGGAGGACAAATGGAACAATACCTCCATACCATCTGTTTCTTATACCATTCAGAGGGGTGGTGACTATACTTTTGAAGTCAAAGGCAAGAACAGCGACGGTTTCAATACAGTCAATACCACAAGGTTGAAAATAAACTTATTAAACCCACCCTGGAGGACCTGGTGGGCTTTTTTAATCTATGCGGTGATCATAGCAGCGGCGCTGTACCTATTGATTTCCATTTATCAATCCAGGATTAGATTGCAGCATAAGCTGGAGTTGGAAACGCAGGAGTTTTTGCGCCATGAAGAGGCAAACCAGCAAAAACTCCAATTTTTTACCAATATTTCCCATGAATTCAGGACTCCACTAACCCTGATCCTGGGACCCTTGCAAAAAATCATCCATGAATACAAAGGGAGCAATGTGGTATATCGGCAATTGTTGGTAATCAAAAAAAATACTGACCAACTCTTCAAACTCATTAATGAATTGATGGATTTCAGAAAACTAGAAAATAAGCAAATGAAATTGCAGGCTGCAGAAGGGGATTTGGTAAAATTTACCCAGGAGATTTATTTGTCATTTAAACAACAGGCCAGGATGGGCCAGTACAAATACACCTTTGAGAGCACCACTAGCGATCTCAATATTTATTTTGATCGCGACAAATTCGAAAAAGTATTGTACAACCTCATTTCCAATGCTTTTAAATACACTCCCAGAAAAGGCAGCATCAAGGTTGTCATAAAGGACACACCAGCAGGGGTGGAAATCAGGGTAGTAGATTCCGGCGATGGTATTGCTGCTGATCAACTTTCAAAAGTATTTGACCGCTTCTACGAAGTACCTGGCCAAAAAAATCATGGTACTTTTAAACAGGGATCTGGTATTGGCCTGGCGATCGCAAAAAGCATAGTGGACTTGCACAAAGGCACCATAAAAGTGGAGAGCAGGGAGTCTGAAGGGAGTAGCTTTATAGTGACATTGCCAGCCGGGAGAAAACACCTCTCTGATGAAGAGGTTATTGATGAATTTAAGAACAGCGAAGACATATCCCAATACCAAAACCAGCAGCCGGCAGAAGTAGATGCGCCATCTTTTGATGTGGAGGACTTTATGGACTCTGACAACAAAGCCGACAAGCTGGTTCTCGTGGTGGAAGACAACAGGCAAGTAGCGGAATTCATACGCAGCGTGCTGAAAAAAAACTACAGGGTGGTGCTGGCTGAAAATGGGGCATTGGGTTATAATAAAGCCATATCCGAACAGCCTAATTTAATCATTAGTGATGTTATGATGCCAGAAATGGATGGTATAGAATTTTGTGCCCGTGTCAAATCAGATATCAGGACAAGCCATATTCCTTTCATTCTTTTAACAGCACGAACTTCATTGGTGTACAAATATGATGGGCTGGAATCAGGTGCAGACGAATACCTGAATAAGCCCTTTGAAATAAAAGAGTTGCTCCTGAAATGCAAAAACATCATCAATACCCAGGAAAAATTAAAGGCAAAGTTTTCCGAACATGGAGAATTCTATCACTCCGGCCTTTCGGTCAATTCTCTTGACAAAAAGATGATGGATCAGGCCATGAAAATAATACGGGACAATCTTTCCAACCAGTTTTTCAGCATTCAGTTGTTTTGTACCGAGTTGGGTACCAGTCGCTCCCTCCTATTCACCAAATTTAAAGCCTGGACCAACCAAACCCCCAACGAATTCATACTAGGGATGAGAATGAAATATGCCTCGAAACTCATCGAACAAAACAACATGAACATATCCCAGGTCAGCAATAAGGTAGGCTTCAAAGATGCCAACTATTTTTCTAAGTGTTTCAAAAAACAGTTTGACCTTTCACCAAAGGAATACTCCGAAAAATTTACAGAGACTGCCTAGCCTAAACGGCCTCCAGGTATCCAAATCGTACAATTTGGACTAAAACACCCACATTCTGGACTTTTAGAATTTTCATAATTGGTCAATTTGGGATAAATATTTTCTCTAAACACGACTAGTCCCATGCACAAAAAGAAAAGGATCATCGAATTATTTCTAGGCACCCTGATCGTCCTCCTTTTTTTGCTCATGATCTATTTGTACTAGGGATTCACTTAAACTAATAATTATGAAAAACAGATTTTACAAATTACTAAAATCAGGATTTCTTTTACTGCTGTTTCTGGCCTCACAAGGTGTGCAGGCCCAGGATATAGCTGTGAAGGGAAGGGTAATCTCCGCAGAAGACGGAACCGGGCTTCCTGGGGCCGCAGTGAAGATAAAAGGGAAAGCCGAGGGCACCATCACGGACATTGAGGGTAATTTCAAACTCAATGTGGAGAGCAGCGATGTTGTGCTATCCATCACGTCTGTAGGGTACATCGCCAGGGAAGTTACGGTTGGCTCACAAACAGAATTGAAAATCGTCCTCGATGTGGATGTAAAAACACTTGAGGAGATCGTTGTGGTGGGTTATGGTACACAAAAGAAGGTCAACCTCACAGGTGCCATTGATGTGGTATCAAGCGACCAGTTGACCAACCGGCCTATAGTGAGCACCGGTGAAGGGCTCCAGGGTTTGGTGCCAAACCTGAACATCACCGTGCCCAATGGCGACCCTACCAGTAATGTTGATTTCAACATCAGGGGGTACGAATCAATCAACGGAGGTTCTCCATTGATATTGGTGGATGGGGTACCAATGGATTTGAACAGGATCAATCCTGAAGACATCAAAAGCATTTCTGTACTGAAAGATGGTGCAGCTGCGGCCATCTATGGGGCAAGGGCAGCATTTGGGGTGATACTCGTTGAAACCAAAAAAGGAAACAAAGGAATAGACGTACGGTTGAGTTCCCAACTCACCTGGAACCAGCCGATATGGCATGTGGAGCCCATCACCAATGGGTATGAATATGCCCTTCTTCGTAATGAAGTCATTGAAGCACAAGGTGGCAACCCTTATTATCAGGATGAGTACATGGGCAGGCTGAAAGCCTATTGGGATGACCCGGAAAACAACGACCCCTATGCCATGGTTGATGGCAGGTTCGAACAATACGGATATACTGCCATGGCAGACAACCTGATGAGCTCTACTTCCCCAAGGCAAAAATATGATGTGGCTATATCAGGGGCTTCCGATAGGGTCAATTATTATACTTCCTTCGGTGTGATGAACACCGATGGCTACATCAACCACGAAGGGAATGACAATTATAAGAGGTATAACATTCTGATGAAGGCAGAATTCCAAGCCACCGATTGGTTGAAATTTGACCAGCAGATAACTACAAACCTTCAAAACTCGGACAAACCCGCCGCAGGAAATATCAATTCAGTTATTAGGGTAGAGCCAATACGAGCATATCAGATGCCACTAATTCCTGGCTATGAGGAATTTGCAGGGGCATTCTTTGATCAGCCTTTTGCACTTCATGCCAGGGTAGAGAACGGTGGACGGGAGAAATTTACCACTTCCGATGTTTGGATGAGATCAGGTATTACCCTCACCCCATTGAAAAACCTCACAGTAAATTCCAATTTTTCTTACAATATCTTCAACAGGCAGTTCGAAGACGTTCGACTGCCCTACCAGCTACTGTCTTTCAACCTGGATCAGGACAATCCATATACCGACTGGGGCGATGATTTTATCAATACGCAGCGAGACTACAACCAATACTACGTATTCAATACTTATGCAGAGTATTTGATGCAGGACATTGAAGACCATTACATCAAAGCTATGGTAGGCTTCAACCAGGAGTGGGACAAAAACTCCAAGGTAGAAGCTATGGCCCGCACCCTCCTGTCACCAATCATTACCGACATTTCTGCGAGTTCCGGAGCTCAGTCCATTGATGGCAGCAGTTCACATGCCACCTTGCAGGGCATGTTTTTCAGGCTCAACTATATATTCAAAGACAGGTACCTCTTCGAGTTCAATGGCCGATATGACGGGACGTCAAGGTTTCCAAAAGGTGACCGGTTTGGATTTTTTCCATCGGTATCTGCGGGATGGAGGATATCCAATGAAAATTTCATGTCAGGCACAAGGGATGTTTTGGACAATCTAAAAATAAGGGCTTCTTATGGATCTTTAGGCAACCAGCTCCTCGGCAGCAACTATTATCCCTACATTCCATCTATGGGTGTGGGATCTTCAAATTTTGTATTGGGTTCTGGCGTCACACCATTTGTGCGTTCCCCGGGCCTGGTGAGTCCTTCACTTACCTGGGAAAAAGTAGTGTCCCGCAACTTTGGAATTGACGCAGCATTCTTTGAGGGCAAGCTGACTACCTCTTTCGATATGTACACCAGGGAGACCAAAGACATGTTGATGAGGAGGGAGTACCCTCATTCACTTGGAGCATCGGCACCATTGGAAAATGCAGCCGATCTAAAAACCAAAGGATGGGAGTTTACAGCCAATTGGAACAAAAGGGTCTCCGCTGACCTGAGCTACTCTGTAGGTTTCAACCTGGCTGACTGGACAAGTGAAATCACCAAATACGAAAACCCCACGGGGGCATTGGGAGAATATTATGAAGGCCAGAGTTTGAACGAAATTTGGGGTTATGAAACTGTTGGTATCATTCAGGATCAAAATCAACTGGATAATATTGCCGACCAGTCGCGACTAGGAAACGAGTGGAAAATTGGTGATATAGAGTTTGTAGATAGAAATGGGGATGGCTTTGTAAACGACGGGATCAATACATTGGATGACCCGGGGGATAGAAGCATAATTGGCAACTCTACCCCAAGGTATTCTTACGGCATTACTTCCGCTGTTACTTACAAAAACTTTTCTATCAACCTGTTTTTTCAAGGTATAGGCAAGCGCGACTATTACCCATCCAGGGGCAACTGGACCTGGTTCTTCCCATGGAGATCGCTCAATGGAGATCGCAACTGGGTGACACACTCTTGGACTCCTGAAAACACAGGTGCATATTTTCCAAAAGCCCAGACCGACAGCAAAAACTTTGTACCCCAAACCAGGTTCATGCAAAGTGCCAGCTATATCAGGTTGAAGAATGTGAACATTACCTACAACATTCCTAAGATGTGGATGAACAAAATTGGCCTGAGCTCAGGTAGCGTGTATGTAGCTGGTCAAAATCTTTGGGAGCACTCAGGCATTCGCAGGCCATTGGATCCCGAGTACATTTTTGACAGCTCGGTCGATTATCCATTATTCAGAAGCTATACAGTGGGTGTAGTTATTAACCTCTAAAATAGAAGCCATGAAAAAACTTATTATAAAATATAACATTTTAATACTGCTTCTGACGATATCATTCGGATGTCAGGAAAACTTTCTGGAACGCTATCCTCTGGATGCGCTCAGCAGCGAAACCTATTGGAGAAACGAGGCAGACCTTAGAAACTACAACAATAGTCTCTATGACAAGGTAAAGCATGATGACAATTACCCCATTATGTTGGGCTTGAGCCGGGGGGCCGGGGTTAATTTCAAAGAGGGAATCTGGTGGCAAGACCAGATGAGTGACAACCTGGCACCAACTCACGGCAGGGCCCGGGAATTTTTCGAGATCAGGGCTGGCAAGCATCAAATCAGCAATGCACCACGGCTGACCGGCTACAAGGGTTGGGACCTTATCCGGGATATCAATTTTGGCCTTGAAAATTACGACAGGGCTGAAATTTCGGAAACCATTATCAACCGATACAAAGCGGAAGCACGCCTCTTCAGGGCTTGGTTTTATGCCGAAAAAGTGTCAAAGTTTGGTGATGTGGAGTGGGTAGACAAAATATTGACCATCGAGTCGGAGGAGCTGTATGGCCCCCGAACTCCCAGGGAGCAGGTAATGGACAATGTGTTGGCAGATTTGGATTTCGCCATAGCCAATTTGCCCGAAGAATGGGGTGATGGGCAAAACCCTGGGAGAATGGATAAGTGGGTTGCACTGGCAATTAAATCCAGGTATGCCCTTTTCGAAGGAACCTGGAGAAAATACCATGGTGGCTCGAATGCAGATGCATGGTTGACCGAGGCGGTGAATGCTTCCAAAGAATTGATGGACGATGGAGGGTTTTCACTTTATAGCACTGGCAAGCCAGATGAAGATTACAGGCATCACATGTCGGCACTTACCCAGGAAGGAAACCCGGAAGTAATCTATTGGAGAAAATATGAGGCATTGGTCAATGGACATTTTGCATCTCGTTTGTTTTGGAACTACAACGGTGGCGCCACCAAAAGCTTCGTTGAAGATGCGCTGTGTGAAGATGGTTTGCCTATTTCACTATCCCCACTTTACCAGGGGGATGCGGATATCGAAACACTTTTCCAGAACCGCGACCTGAGGTTGAGGCAATGTGTACTACACCCTGAAGATCAGGAAAAATGGGACTATGCCCGGGATGCTGCCAATACATATCCCAGGATTACCGGCATGAACGGCGGGAGAAACAAATCCAACACCGGATACCATGTAGTGAAGCATTGGAATGCTATCGATGAAGGTTCACCACGTAACCAGCATACAGCTTCACCCCCATGCCTCAGGTTGGGCGAGATTTATCTGAATTTTGCTGAAGCCAAAGCTGAGTTGGGAACGCTTACACAGGGTGATCTCGATATCAGCATCAACCTACTGAGAGACCGTGTAAATATGGCCCATTTGGACATCAACCCTCCCATGGATCCACGGTATGCCAGTGATGGTATTTCGGCCATTGTAGTTGAAGTGAGACGGGAGAGAAGGATAGAATTGTTTTTGGAAGGGCACAGATACCATGATTTGCGCAGGTGGAAACAAGGAAAGTATTTGGCCATGAGCGACTATGGCATGCTTTGGGATGCAGCAGCCGAGGCTAGGTATCCGGGAGCCAATGTAGAGACTACCATGATAGATGGCAAGCCTTATATAGATGTGAGAAAAGGCACAGACTGGGAGCCGGAGTTTAACGATGCAAAGCACTACTTATGGCCCATACCGACCAATGTTATTTCACAAAACCCCAACATAGCACAGAACCCGGGATGGCAATAATCGATTGATCGAGTTTATTTAGTTTGTATATAAAAAAATCCCTTCTTAAGTACTTAACAGTTACGGCGAAGGGATTTTTTATTCCTTTTGGTTTGGTTACATCTTTTTTCTTAACTCCTAAAATACCAAGCGTAAAACCATAGGTCATGAGGGTTCTATTCCTTCACTCCAGGTCATTCACCATTGAGGATTGCTAAACAGAGAACATTAGCCTTTATCACCACAAAGCACAATTTTAAAATTACACAAATGAAAACAGGAACATTATTCACTATTCTCATACTTACCTTCACCTGCTTCGTGCAGGGGCAGGATTGCAAAGTAAAATCTAAGGCCATTGCTGGTCAATATACAGGGGATTGCAAAAAAGGCTGGGCCGAAGGGCAAGGAAAATCGGTTGGTAAAGACACCTATGAAGGGGAGTTCAAAAAAGGCTTGCCTCATGGAAATGGCATATATACCTATGCCAACGGGGACGTTTTTGATGGCGCGTTCAACAAAGGAAAAATGCATGGGGAAGGAAAACTTACTACCGGTGATGGAAAAGAAAAAACCGGGTTTTGGGAGCACAATGACTACATAGGGCAATTTGCCAAGAAATATCAGGTCATCAGGCAAAATAGTAAGATTACCAGGGTTGAATTTAGGTACAAGGATGGCGATTCGAACCAGATTGACATGATGATGTCTCAATACGGCAAAATCGTAGATTCGAAAAATATAAGCCTGGTAAAAATCGAAGGTTCATTTTCCAATATCAGCCAAACATCCAGATTGAAATCTATCCTGGCCGTGGACTATCCCTTTAGGTTTATTGTATCAGGTGCTCATGATTTTGAGGCCGTTATCAATACCCCGGGCCATTGGGAAGTAATAGTCAATTATTAACATGAACCCGATAAGCAAATAAACATCGTGCCAGTAAGAATCCTTATATAGCCTGCCGCACACTTGATGTGGGGACGATCCGCTTTGCAATTGTAAAGATGTTGAACCCGGAATCCACATTACTTCACATGTACTCTGGCTCATTCGGTTATTCTATGCTGGCACGGTATATCAAATGCGCCAATGGATGTAAAAGATGGTTGGGGTTTCGGTTTTTCTTGGCAACAAGCCGCTTGGCTTTTGGCCTCAGTGGGACGCTAAGGCTAAGGGAGGCTTTGTATTCCTTCTATATCTAGCTACTTGATGTAGTAACGGATTACAAATCCACACCATCGGATTAGTTGGTTTGCTTGTACGGTGGTTTATTTATCTCGATAATGAGACCAGGCACTCAACACATATACCGTAACGATTCGTTCGTTGATCGAGTAAACTAATCTGTGCTTTTTATTGATTCTACGAGAGTATAGGCCTGCTAAATCATGTTTCAACATTTCAGGTTGCCCAGTTCCTGTCATGGGATGCTCCATTAGCTCATTAAGCAGTTTTTCGATTTTCTTAAGTGTAGGCCTATCTCCTGATTTCTTATGTTTTTCTATATCCTTTAAGGCAGTTTTAGAAAAATCTAATGTGTAACTCACAGGCCTAATAAATCACTTATCTCCTTAGAAGAAGATACCTTTTTAACTTCTCCTTGCTGAACTTCTAAAATACTCTTTTTAATCTTATCAACCATTTCAGCATTGAAGTACATATCATCCTTACTTATAGGAGTTAATGCATAAGCTTTGTCTTTTGCCCTTTGAACAATAATATGTTCTCCTTTATCTACTCTTTCAAAATATTTCTTTTGATTTTGCCTAAACTCCCTACTACTTATCACTAACATTGTTTTGTGTTTTTATGTACCAATATGGTACAAATATACTGAATTCAACGCAAACTTTACAAGCATAGTTTTTCCTCAACGGATGAAACTTTTCAACTTCCTCTTTTAGACCTTCCGTATTATTCTGTAAATAGCCTTCTGTGGTGCTTGATGAACGGTATCCGGCTTGGTATAATGGTTTATTGATCTCCCAAAAGAATAGCATCCATACTTCTGTACAATGGGGTATTGGTTTGGGTCCTGCAATATTGTCAAAGAACACTCCGAATGCGGCACTTTCCTCCTACAGGTAAACGTTCACATATCCCGGCTTTTAAATGGTAATGGTCACTATGCTCAAATACTGGTGGGCCACATTGTTGCCATCCTCCCCTTCCACAGAGGCCACTGGTTCGAATGTGGAGGACAACAAGGTATTATTCTAAATTTCAAAAAACACCAAAATAACTTGCAGCACATGAGGGTTATTCATCAAAATGTTGTCTTTAATGATGTGACCTAAGGGATTTATGTAGCACGGCAACCTCAATACATAAAACACAACTCATGTATTCACTCATCAAAAAGCTTTCCTTCCCTCTCTTGGGTGGTTTATTGCTCCTCTCATTGGAAAATTGTTATCTGGATACACCCGAAAAAAAAGAGTGGGGTTTCAAACCTGTTTACTCCAATGAGCTTGAAGACATCATTGCCCTTGAAGCACCCAGGCCATTAAAGCATCTGGGCAAGATTTACAGCTACAAGCAGTATCTGCTCATCAACGAACCCCAACAGGGCTTACACGTCATTGACAATAGCGATCCTAGAAACCCGAAGCAACTCAGCTTTCTAAAGTTACTCGGCAGCAACGATATAGCTATAAAAAATAACATTATGTATGCAGATCAGTTCCGCAACATGATGATTGTTAAAATGGAAGACGTTTCCAGTATCCTCGACAAACGGTTGGTTTCCAACGCATTTCAGAACCATGCTTCTTACGATGTTTCTCCCCCCGGGCAAGACTTGTACTACGAATGTTCCAATCCGTCTCTGGGCGTGGTTGTAAGCTGGACAGCAGATTCGGTTGATTACCCATGTTATAAATAAATGAACATGAAAAAGTACCTATTAGCCATTATTGTCCTTATAACCTCTTCCTGCGCTTCTGACACAGATGTGAGCCCCGACACTGTAGGTACAGGTGGTTCATTGGCACGCTTTACAATATCAGGGGACTACTTATATGCGGTGGATAATTCCAGGCTGCTGAGTTTTTCGTTGGCCGATCCTATGAATCCCCAACAAACCAATGTGCATCAAATTGGCAGGGGTGTCGAAACCATTTTTGCAATGGACACTATTGTCTTCATCGGTACCCAAACCGGTATGCAGATGTTTGATATTTCCGAGCCTTCAATGCCCAGTTACCTATCCAAATTCGAACATGCTGTTTCCTGCGATCCGGTGGTGGCCCAAGATACGCTAGCCTTCGTTACTTTAAGGTCGGGAAATCTGTGCAGAACGGGTGATGACCAATTGGACGTAATAGACATCAGAAATTTACAAAGCCCAGAGCTCATCAAATCTTACCCTTTGGAAAACCCTCACGGATTGGGCATCAGG